>NZ_QPIJ01000001.1 GCF_003336665.1 Vreelandella rituensis
GGCAGCGCCTTTGAATGTCACGGGAACTGAACACGCCATGGCTATACGCATAAATGAGCAGAGAGACGATCAGGCGGGGGTGATAGGCCCGCTGGCCAAGATGGCTGTATTGTTGCTCGACCGCGGTGGTGTCGATCTGCTTGAAGAGTTCTTCATAAAGAAAGCAGTCATGGTCGTCGGCCAACAAATCAAAGAGATTGCTGGGAAACAAGAGGTGTTGGTTCGCTTCGATCGGGCTCTCTTTGAACGGAGGGACATTCATGGCGACGTTTTTGACTTTTTTGAAGTTGAGGCACCATTATAGCCGATATCGCACCATTCTCGGACAGCCTCCTAGGGTGCCGTCGCCCTTCATGTCTTTTTCGGTGATGAAGAAGTCGGCACCACCCATGAAGTAGTGCAGGTAGGCAATAGCTTGATCGCCCAGGCCGTCTTGTTCGTAGGTGACCGGCATGCTGGACACGGTATTCGCCAGCTCCTGAATTTGGCGAAGCGTGGCGCTGCGGACATCATTATCGCGCAGGTTCTTGCCCATGCGCCGGATCTGGCTGATGGACAGGAAGGGGATTATGGCGGCGGTCAGTGTCGAAAGAGTGGGGCTATGGTCCATGGTGATGCTCCTGCGGTTGCGTCGTTGATCGGCGGTTGCCGTTGTTAAGCAATATACATTATATACAGGTGCAGCGCAACCCATATACGAAATGACCGGGAACTTATGTCATTCCTGCAGGCTAGGCGCTACCCCCCGCAGGCTTGGTCAGGGCATCGACTACTTCCTGGAGGGGTATCAGGGTCAGGTGGCCATAGGGTGTAAATGCGCCAGTGTCCAGAAAATGCACGTTTCCGTACCAGGTCGGGGTGTCAACGATGGTATGCCCAACGACAACCGCGTCGATGCCCTCGACCGGGGTGGTATCGCCCCGCGTGTGGCGGGTACGCCCCCAGGTGAGACGGTCGATGTACGCCTCGGGATTATCTCGCACCCACTGCCAGTTCGCCGGCGGCTCTGCGTGGCAGAAGCCAATGCGCCGATCCCCAATCGTGATTTCCCGAGCCAGAGGCAGGTGGCGCAAAGCCTCGCCAAGGATACTCTTCACTTCCAGAGCGCCTTCCAGGTACACCCAGCTTCCTCCGTTCGCCTGCCAGTGATCCCAGGCATTGCCGGGACCGGGGCCATCTTTCAGCGCGTCCCAAGCGAGCCTTTCATGGTTACCGAGTATAAAACGGCTCCATGGTTCAAAGGCGAGAGACAAGCATTTGAAGGAATCCGCACCCCGATCGACAAGATCCCCGGTACAGTAGAGCAGGTCGCGTTGGCGATCAAAGCCGACCCGCGCCAGCTCCGCCTGCAGCGCATCGTACTGGCCGTGGATGTCACCACAGACGTAGACGGTCCCGGTAGTGTGTTCGGGGTCACTCACGAACAAGGGGATGTCACCCTGGCAGGGTGCGCGGTACTGCCGCTCGATTTGACGAAGCATGTCGCTGAAGGTCTGGGCCGGAATAGAGTCGGGGCGGGCACGATCAATCGCGTCGGCCACCTCGAGCAGCTGATGAACGCCCGGGGAAAGCTTGGGCGCGAGAACGTCAACTGTGGCCTCGATGTCAGCGAAGTCGTCGTCTGCTACCTCCAGATTGCCGGTTGCGACGACCTCAAACGTCCCGCCGGCCCTTACGTGAATTTCGATTGGCATGATGGTTTCTCCCCAAGAAAGGCGGGTGGTAAACAAGATGAAGTTAAGCGGACATTCGCTGAACGTTCATGTGCGCCTGAAAATCACAACGCGCCCCGGCAGCGGCACTCTCGGGGCTTGGGTAGCCGTTCGTGACCACTCCGTCGAAGCTGATCCAGCCGTAGGTGGTGCGCTCGGCATCGTCGGAAAACGAGCGAAGACGATAGCCGGAAGGCATGGGGCAGCGAGTCTTGACGTTATGGTTGGTGATGGTGCTCATGGGTAGCTCCTGAAAATATGGGCCAGCGGTTGCCGGCGAGCAATCTAAACTAATATTATTCAATATATGGGATTAAAGCAACCCATATTTGAGTTGGCCGCCTTAAAGATTCGACTCTGCCTGCATCGGCCGCGTTAACCGCTACGACAGATTATTCGACCGCGTTGCCATTTGGCACTATGCTGGTGCCAGTTGGCATAAATGGGAGGAAATGTTCATGACCGTCGCCGAACGACCCGTAGAGCAAGAGCGCAGCATTCAGGACAGGACGCTGAAACGGCTGACAGGTGATATGGAAATCACGTCGAAGTCTGCCTTTGAAATTCACGAGCTGATCGAAAAGGGTCTTGATTATCAAGGTATCGCTAAGTTTGTAAGCTCCTTCCATGACGACTACAACAAGGAACTCGTATCCAAGATGATGGGCATGTCTGAGCGAACACTGTATCGCCGGGCGAAAAATCCAGCTCCTCTCACCCCAGAGCAGGGAAGTCGAGCCTGGCGCTTTGCAGAGATTTTGGTGAAGGCTGAAGACATATTTATCGATCCCGAGGAGGCCGAACGCTGGATGCGCACGCCGGCAATGGGGCTGGAGGGACGCAAGCCGATTGACTTGATCACGACGCAAGTGGGCTATGAGCTGGTCGATGATTTCCTCACGCGTCTCGATTACGGGGTTTACACTTGATGCGGGATTGGAGAGGCAGCCGTGATGTCTTTCTGTGGCGCCTGGAGCGTAAGCGCCATGTCGAAACCTGGTCCAGCGGTATCGGTGCAGAATTAAGCGGAGGCCGCTGGAACTCCAAGGGGCGCGCTGCCGTCTACGGCTCACTTGACCCTTCGACGGCCATTCTCGAGGTTGCCGCTCACAAAGGGTTCAAGGTGCTGGATGTGGATGAGCACTACCTCTTGGGTGTCAGGATTCTTGACCCAAGCAGGGTACATGAAGTTTCTCCAGACTCACTTCCCAACCCAAACTGGCTTGTTCCTGGATCGCCAGGGCAGGGCCAGCAGTCTCATGGAGACAAGCTTCTTGCGGTGCATCCCTTCATCGTCGTGCCTTCTACTATTTCTCAGCACAGCTGGAACATCGTGCTGAATCCCGTGAGCGCCCAGGGGCTCTTTGATCTGGTCGTTGAGGAGCGCTTCGCCCTCGATACGCGGCTTAATCCGCCTCTGTAGACAGCGTTCACGGCAAGCTGGCAGTAATTGGCAAAGAATTCTTCACATGATGTGATGAGGGCGTCTTTGTCCTACTTCGGCGGCTAATGCCCGCTGGAGCATGTCGAGCAATCGCCATGCAGCCTTGTATATGGATTGACCCCAACCAGTATTATAGATAGTATTGGCAGACTCCTCAGGCAGAGCAGCATTCTTATATCAAGTATTCTCTAATCTAAAGCCTAGTAAATTCGATTCGTGAGACAATTATCTGGTGTCTACACCATAGCAAATGATTCTAGCTCGCTAGAATGTTTGGCCTAAAGCCTGCTGTAAATGGCGTATTCGTAAGCAGGGCGGTAAGCGCCATTTGCGTGGGTGGTAAAGGCTGGGGCCGATAGATTCTCTTAACCTGCAGTAGATCTAAGTAGTCGGCTTTTAGGGGCTAACAACGCGCCCCGTCACGGCGAAGACGCCAAACGTAAGAGGAAATATTGAATATGAGCGATAGCACCACTCAGGTACTCACCCCAGACGAGCTGAAGAACCGGCTCGTTGCAGTTTTCGACTCGGTAGTGAATGTCCAGCACGAATGGCCAGAGTGTGGCATCTGGCTTGACTTGGAGAACGCCTCGGTGGCACTCCAGATGCACGATTACGGTGATCTGTCAGTGACCGTCACGCTCTCTGATAGCGGCTGGCTGGTGATGACCGAAGTAGCGCCGGTTTCAGCGGTTCATAACACCGCAGAGCTTAACGAAACGCTTCTGCGCCTGGGCATGATGCTGCCACTGGTATCGATCGGGATTGCCGATATTGCCGGGGAATCGCATTACGTCATCTACGGCCAGTTGTTCCCCGACTGCAAGCTGGAAGCATTGAGCGCCGAAGTGCAAGCCTGCGCCGATGCCGCGCTGGACGTAGCGGGATTGCTTCAAGAACAGCAGGCCGCCTAACCCGCCGCCCGCATTTGTCCGACTCAATACAAGGAATTTTCAATGCTATTACGCAAGATGTTTACCGCTCTGCGTGGCAAGGCCACGGAAACGGGTGAAGCCATCGTTGACTCCCAGAGCATTCGGATCATGGAACAGGAACTGCGCGATGCCCAGAAAGCGCTGGATGGGGCCAACACCGAACTGACGTCGATCATGGCGCAGCGCAACCGGGCAGTGCGTGAAGCTGAAGAAATTCAGAGCAAGATCACTGAATACGAAGTCAGCGCCCTTGCGGCGCTCGACAAGGGTGATGAAGGGCTGGCCGGCGAAGTTGCCGAGCGTATTTCCCAGCTTGAAAGCGACAAGTCGGTGGCCGACGCCAACGCTCAGCAGTACGACCAGACCGTGGCATCACTCAAGTCGACAATTGCAAAGTCCAAGCAAAGCATCCGCCACGTTGAACAGCAGAAATCCCACGTCAAGGCCACGGCGGCGGCACAGAAGGCCCAAGCCGCTGTTGCGTCAAAGCATGCCGGCCAGAACGCCAGCATGAGCAGCGCCATGGCGTCACTGGATCGCATCAAGGAAAAGCAGGCTCAGAACGCCGAGCAGATGAAAGTGGCACAAGAACTGGAAGATCAGGAATCCGGTGCCGACCTGGACAAGCGCTTGGCCCAAGCCGGTATCAACGGTAACGGTTCGACAAGCTCGAATGATGTCCTGGCGCGACTCAAGGCGAAACGGCAGGGCACGGCAAGCGACGCCTAACCCTTAGGCTTTTCCACGACACAGCCGGTAGCGCTACCGGCTGTGTCTGGCGCAAGAGATCAACATGCCAATATTCCAACAACTTCTCAAGGCACTAAAAGCCTCCACGATAAACGTGAGCTGGTCATTTCTTTTCATGCTCGCCATCGCACACATGACCACTTCCTGGGCGCTCATGGCTCTCTCGGGTGAGGTCATGGCCGAGTCGTTCACGCTTTGGGTTTACTACTACATCGTCAGCGCCAGCACGGTCGGCTATGGCGATATGAGCCCGGTCAGTGCGGCGGGGCAATGGGGGGTGGCGCTCTACGTGATACCCGGTGGTATCTCGCTATTCGCCGCGCTAATCGGCAAGGCCACGGTGTCGGTCAGCACCTTTTGGAGGAATCAAATGCAAGGCAAAGGCAATTACACCGCCCTGCGCGGGCATACCGTGGTGATCGGCTGGCATGGCGAAGCGACGGAAAAGATCATCGACATCTTGAAAGCCGACAGCCAGTTACCCGATGAAATCGTGCTGTGCGTGGTGAAGGACATCAACAACCCGCGTCCCGCCGATGTGAAATTCGTCAAGGGCGCCAGCTTCTCCGACGCCGATTTCCTCAAGCGCGCCGGTATCGAAGGCGCCAGCCGCGTGATTATTTACGACCAGTGCGATGAGCGCGTGGCCACGGTTGCCTTGTCGGCTTATCACCTGAAGGGGGCAGGGTGCCATCTAGTAGCGCACTGCGATAACCCGGCCACAGCGACGATGCTGCGGCGCACGCTCCCAGGGATTGAGTGTACCGAAGCGCTGGCGCTGGAAATGCTGGTGCGTTCGGCAACCGATGCTGGCATCAGCCGGGTGGTCAATGAACTGCTTGCAGTGGATCACGGGGCGACGCAATTCCAGACCCGTCTTGAGCAAGTGCCGGAGGGGGCGGTGTTCGGGACGCTGTTTTCAAACGCCAAGGCGCAGCACAACGTGACCGTGCTGGGAGTGTCTTCCTGCAGCCACGACAGCGACATGCTGAATCCTCCAGCGGATCGCCCCATCCAGTCTGGTGATCTTGTGTATTACATGGCGTCCCAGCGCCTGACGCCCGAACAGTTTGGGTCGCTCCTGGTTGCACACACCGAGTCACCTGCAGCTGTTTCGGCCTAGCGTCACGGCACCCAAAAGCAAGGCGAACGCCATCTAACCATCAAGAGGGAACCGTATGTTGTCAGCACTCAAATCGCTGTTGCGCGCCGGATCGAAAAAAGAACAGGCCGAGCATGACCGCCATGTGGCCAAGATCGCCGATGGCTTGCCGGATGGCATGACCCCGGCTGATTTCGAGGGGATGCGGCTCGATGGCATGGTTTCGCTCGACATGCTGGCGTTGAAAGCTCATGACGCCTTTCGTTTCGATCCAAGCTGGAGCGGTGAAGCCCATCAGATCAAGGCCATTGGCGTGGTCGAACTTGGCAAAGGCGAGAAACTGACCCGCTTCTACCTGGAAAACGACACCTGGATTCAAGCGGCCATCGAGGGTGATCGAGTTTTTGAATACAAGGTCTTCGATTTCCACGCGGCCCAGGATGTTTCGGACGTTGAGTTTGACGCCATTATCAACAACACCGATCCCGCTGATAAAAACGGTGTCGGCGCCAGCTGCTACGTGTTGCCCAGCCAAGAGGGCGACGGCACGACGTACAAGCGAGTTTGGGGCGCTGAAGACAGCGCCTGGTCACCGCCCGTGATTCTCGAAGAAACCGTGACCCTCGCGGAGGGAGGCATTCCGTCCCAAGTACGCCACCACTGCATGCTTTACGAGCGGCACCTGCCTGAAGCCGATCGCTTTGAGTACGTGATTATCAGTGCCGAAGAGGACGCCGGGGATGGAAGCTACCAGCTGGTGACCAATCTCGGGGTGGATATCCGCGCCCTGGTGATCGACGCCAACTAACGCTGCTCACCGTGATGGACGTAACCCCTCGGCCGAATTTTTAGCCCTTTCCTGGGGCATCACCGGGCATTTGCCCGCTTCAACGAGAAGGAAATTAGTAAATGGGAAACCTTGGTCTGTACCTTTCCGGCCTGCCGGCATTCTTTGCCTACCTGGCCACTGCCGCGATCATGCTGGTGTTGTTCATGATGGCCTACAGCAAGATCACCCCGCACAAGGAATGGGCGCTGATCCGCGAAGGCAATGCGGCGGCGGCAACCGCCTTTGCCGGGGCGATTCTCGGCTTCACGATCCCGCTCTACAGCGCCATGGCCAACAGCGTGGGATTTATCGACTTCATCCTGTGGGGCATCGTGGCGTTCTTCGTGCAGTTGGTGACCTTCTTTGCGATCAAGGGCGTGCTACGCCGGCAGGGTGAAAGCCTGTCCACGCATATCGCTGACAATCACATCGCTTACGGCATCTTGTCCGGCGCCATCGCAGTGGCTATCGGCCTGCTCAACGCCGCCTCCATGGTTTGGTAAAGGGAGATCACGATGTCGAAGAAACATTCACCGAATTTGTCACGCCGCAAGCGTAGCGTTCGCTTAACGCTGGCCCTGATGGGCGCCGGCGCTGCCGTCACGCTGGCGGGTTGCGCAGACGACAATAGTTACGAGAGTTACGAGGCGCCACACGTTACGGGGGTGGCGTTTTCAGACCCCAATCCCTACCGCGATGTTGAGGAGTGCGTCGAAGCGAAGGTCTATACCCGGCAAACCTGTGAAACGAGCTATGCAGACTCGCTCAAGGCCGCCCCACGCTTTGATAGCCTGGAGGCCTGCGAGCAAGCTCACGGCGAGGGGGCCTGCGCCCCGCCAACCCAAGAGCACCTTCAGGCATCGGGCGGGTCGCAAAATAGCGGTGGGGGTTGGTTCGCCCCGGCGCTGATGGGTTACATGGTGGGCAACATGATGTCGGCCAGCAGTAATGGCTCCAAGCTGCACAGTGCCTACCACGAGCCGGTATACCGTAACCGAGAGAATCGGGGTAACTGGAATGCGGCGACGGCGGCGACGACGACCCGCTTGGCCCAGCGCCATAATGAGGTTAGCAAAAGTGTCGCCGCGACAGGCCGCAGCATCACCAAGCAGCGTGCGGCAACGGCCAAGTCGATGGGTACCCAGCGTAGTGGGTTTGGCTCACGTTCTTCAGCACGCGGGGGCTTCGGCTCCTAACTCACCCCCGCTGGTGCTTGCCATCGAGCGGGCGCCAGCGGAATACGATGCACCAGGGAAGAGGAGCTGGCCTTGGCACAAACGAGGGGAAGAAGAACATGCTACGAGTCGCGGTTAATCAACGTCCCAACTGGAAAGAACTGGCGGCGAATCTGGGCTTTCACTTTCACACCATCGAGGGTGAGCCCTACTGGACGGAAGATGCCTACTACCAGTTCACGATGGAGCAGGTCGAAAAAGACATCGAAGACCCGACGGAAGCCCTGCATGAGCTATGTCTGGATGCGGTGGATAGGATCTGTGACTCAGATGCGCTGTTGAGTCGCCTGGCGATACCTGAATTCATGTGGGGCAGCATTCGTGAGTCCTGGCGATCGGGGCAACCGCACCTCTACGGTCGTATGGATTTTGCCTATAGCGGCACAGGTCCTGCGAAGCTGCTGGAATTGAACTATGACACTCCCACGTCTATCTACGAGGCGGGGTTCTTTCAGTGGGTGTGGCTGGAACAGGTCATTGAGCAGAATGGGTTGCCGCGCCACGCCGATCAATTCAACTCTATTCAAGAGCGCCTGATTGCCGCCCTGGCCCACATCGGCCAGCGACTGGAAGGCGGAGAACTTTATTTCTCAAGCATCAAGGATCAGATCGAGGATCGGGCCACGGTTGAATACCTGCAGGACTGCGCGGTGCAAGCCGGCCTGGCCGCGCCATTCATTTACATGGAGGATATCGGGCACCGTCCCGGTAGCGAGCATGGCTGCTTTGTGGACTTGGACAACCAGCCGATTCGGGCCTTGTTCAAGCTCTACCCTTGGGAAGAGATGAATACCGAGGCTTTCGGAAGATTGGTGCCGAAGCTGGCCACGCATTGGTTCGAGCCCCCCTGGAAAGCGATTCTCAGCAACAAGGCGATATTGCCGCTGCTTTGGGAGCTTAACGAGGGTCATCCCAACTTGTTGCCTGCGTTCTACGATCCAGAGCCTAACAAGACGCTGCCGGCGGGCTGGGTACGCAAGCCATTTTTCTCCCGGGAGGGCAGCAATATCGAGCTGGTAACACCAGGCGGGGAGCGGGAATTTGTCAGTGGCCCCTACACGGACAGTCCGCACATTATCCAGGCCTATCATCCGATGCCGCGGTTCGGTGATCGGCACGCGCTGATTGGAAGCTGGGTCGTGGGTGACAAAGCCTGCGGCATCGGGATTCGAGAGGATGTGGGGCGTATCACGAAAGATACTAGCTGCTTTGTCCCACACGCCATTCTTTAGGAACTAAAAGAACGAGGTACGTTGCGTGACATATTCGGCACAAGATTATTACGACGCAGACAATGCCATGGACCAGGCTCTTGAGAACTGGGAAGCGGGTATCGAGCCTTATGAGAAGGTTGAACAGGCCGAATCTGCATTATCGTCAGTCATCACCTACCTTCGTGCCAATGGCACGATGCCGAAAACACGCCACGAGATGTTGGAAGATACCCTAGATCTACTTTATCCCGAGGCGGCTTCAAGAGAAATTGTAACCTATGAAGGTGAGAGATATCAGCGAAGATTCCGGCCGCTGAAAAGAGGAAAAGGAGGCGGCGTCGTAAAATGGGAAAAATCCTGGTCGTTGGTTTTAAAGATGAGCTATGAATAGCGAAAGTTTTTTGATGGCCGTGGGCTGCCGATAGCAACTGACAAAACGAATAAGGGCCTGGCTATCCAGCGGCCTGTTTTGAATGAATCGTCGGAGGGTTCAATATTAGCGCCGTGAGCTTGGGTCCGGCGACTAGGCGTAAGCCGTGATGCATTAGCCGTTAATAGCTGCCGCTAGGTCTTTCCCATAATGCCTGGATAACACATCCAGCAAGTCTTCCGCTTTAAGCGGCTTGCCGTCGCAGTAAACGCGCTCCCCATTGACCTCTAAAGCACCGTAGTAAATGCGTGCATTGATCAGGGTGTCAGCATTCTCGGAGCGTTTTTTGCCTGTCGGTGTCACCTGACCCCTATACTGAGTTATTGAACATAAAAGTGCTTTTACCTCGGCATCCGAAATATTGAAGGGTATGCCCAGGTGAAGCGGCTGACTTACAGGAGATGCCGATGCCCACGTCACAACCGGAAGCCCCTCTGGAGCTCTACGCAAACCTCCAAGAGAAAGCCTTGATCATGAATCGCCTGCTGGAGCGGCGACCGTTGGAGCAGCAGTGCCTGCTTGACGCCATTACCTCGCCTGAGACATTCCCTCAGAAAGACGGCCGGGAAGGCAGCGGCCTGGCGGAGTACAAATTGCGCACCCTGGCCGGGCAGCAGCTGCCAAGACTCGAGGATCACTATCCCGCTACCCGCGACTCCCTGGCGATGGAACGCGCCCTCTATGACATGAGCGATGAATCCCGGCTGATGACTCAACACTATGCCGCCGCCCTCGAAGCCCTGGGTCAGGATGAGATCATGGATTGCCTGGCGCTCAACCGGCAGTACGAGAGTGTTTTCGGGCAGATCGGCAAGACATCGATCGCTGAACGACTCAAGACGCTGGGATTGAGGCAGGACACCCAGCCGGGCGATACCAACCTTTTGGCGGCAGCGCTCACCGATACAGAGGCGGCCTATGCGCCTAACGCCCGTCCAGAGCAGCTGAGTCAGCGAGTACGCGACAAGTTGCTCCCGACGCTTGCCAGAACTGCCGAACGCTGGCTCGAACGTGCGGGGGAGGTGATGGCCGACGCCGGCGAGTTCACCCGCAACGAGCTATCCCAGGCAGCCTCAAAGCTCAACAGCTGGGCAAGTGGCATGACGGGAAGTCGAGTTAAGACATTTGCCAGCTATGCCGCTATCGCCGCGGTGAGTATCGTGGTGGGGGTAGCGAGTCCTGATGTTGCTCATGCCGAGCCGGACCAGGCATACGAGGAGCAGGCGCGGGCGTTCTATGAAAGGCAGAAGGTAGCCTCTTGGAAGCGGGGCTTAACCCCGGAAGGGAGCGGGTACTTTTCCTTGAGCAATGAGCCGGAGGCTATGCGGGGAGCGATTCCCTACAACACGATCAATGCCGAGTGGCTCAGGGCGGCCCTTGAAAAATCCAACATGGTCGAGCAAGTGGAACGCATGGACAAAATCGTGGGAAGCCAGCGGTATGTCGATCATCAGGACTTTCTCGACATCCTGAACGTATCTTCATACGGCGAATATCATGAGGCGACGCGTTTCATAAACTATCAAGACGCAAGGCAGCTTAACTATTTCATGGAAACACATAGCTTCTCAACGGCGGAGGCCGGCGAAGCCGTCTTTCCGTCAAGCTCCCAGGCGCCAGAGGCCAACAACAAAGCTTCTCAGCCGGCTGTGGTAATCAGGACAGCGCAGGGTCCCGGCATGGGGTGAAACACCCCGTGCATCGCAAGAATATGCAAGGTTCTCCGCTCAGAACATCCAGGTGCGGGGATTTTTGATGGGTAAATTCCTGGCGGCTTGCACGATCCCCACGAGCATTCGTGCGTAGTACCAGACGGTAAGGCCCTGGACGATGCTTCTCACCGGCCAGGCAAGGCCAACATCGTTGCCACTGATGAAAAGACTCAGCGTCAGCAAATAGAGAACAGAGCCCGCGATACCCACCAGAAAGGTCAGCCAGAAGGTGCGAATCTGGAAGTGATAATGGGTAAAGGCCAAATTGCCGCTACCCTTGCGGTTCACATAGCCAATGATCAGAGCCACAAAGGGTGCAAACCAGATAAAGGGACTGGCCAGGTAGAGGACGTAGGTTGCCAGCAATAGCCAGTTGCGCTTGATATTAGTTTTGTCTGGCGCCTGTATCTCTACAGGCGCTTCGCTGGACGGTGTTTTGGGTAACATGTGGGACACTTCCGTTCTGAAATCTTGGGGAAACGCAGGTATTCTGATGCTAGGTATATATTACCTGAATTTGCCGGCGCCTAGTCAGCCTGGGAG
This sequence comes from Vreelandella rituensis, assembly GCF_003336665.1. Classification (GTDB taxonomy): domain Bacteria; phylum Pseudomonadota; class Gammaproteobacteria; order Pseudomonadales; family Halomonadaceae; genus Vreelandella; species Vreelandella rituensis. The sequence continues at coordinate 11,907 of NZ_QPIJ01000001.1, forward strand.
GCGGTAAAGCTCGTGTGGGTAGGCTTCGAGGCTGCCGCCGGACACGTTGAGAAGCGAAATCACGCTGTCACAGTAGGTGTCTTCGTCAAGCTCAGCTGCGCAGATTGATGGCACCCAGGTCACGGTGTAGAGGCCATTAGACAGACCCTGGCACGGATCAACGAAGAAGACGGTTTCGCCTAGCTTGAGCGGCTTCTGGAAAGTGATTTTCTGGGCGCCAGTAGGGAGGTCAGTAGCAGTCATGTAAGTTCCTTGGTTCGGTTGAATCGATCGGTTGGCCGCGGTTGCGGCAGGCTGTTGTGCATTCAAATAATAATATATACTTCGGTTGACGACAACCGATATATAAAATAATATTGTTAGCACCGTTGGCAACCGCCATCCATGAAGACGTAACCACGACCCACCCGGAGCTCCGCCATGACTACCGCCCCCGCCAAGACCATTACCCTGACCGAAACCCAATACGCTCTGATGCCGCAGGATTACCGCGGTGAATGGACGACTGAGCGCACGGACATTCCCAATTGGGAAGAGCGCCGTATCCAGTACATGGGCAAGCGTACCTTGCTGACCGCCCATAGCCGGCTTGTGATCGAGGGCATGGGGCTTGAGATCGTGCCGGACGTCCATTCGCACGAGGTGCTGATGCGCATCGCACGGGTGCTTGAGGCCGCGTGCAATCGGGCGTATCTGATGCTCGATACCGTCCAGATCTCCGCCAAGGATCGTCGCCAGGCGCGCAGTCTGGCTCAGGTCATGGCCACCATTGATCTTGCCCGAGGAACGGAAGTGGTGGTCAAGCTTCATGACGGTGTTGAGGGGTATGCCACGCTGACCTTCGATATGAGCACGGGACGTTGGGTAAGCTTTATCGCAAGCACGGAGCTGCAAGCCTGTCTTGCCGCCTTGCAGTCGGAACAGTCCGGGGACTGATCGGCTGGCGGGCGGAACGCTTCGGTGTTTCGCCCGTATGCTCGGCTTGACCCCTATAGAAGGGGTATAGCATCCACATGCAGGGCTGGAAAATGACTGGACAAGCAGAGCGCGCCCCCTGGGGCCGGGGATTTCCCTCCGTGATGAGAAACGGCGAAAACGGCACCCTCAAGGCTCACCCGCGTTATGCCGAGGCCAAAGGTGGCAGTCCTGAGGCCGCGTTGGACGTGGTGACTTCGCTGCTCTCCCCGCAGCTGCTTGAGCAAGTAAGGGCACTGGCCGACGCCCATGGTAGTCAGCCAACCCTGGTGCCGGTGATTGCCGAGGAAGCCACGGGGCGCAACTGGTTGCCGATGGCGCTGGCCAAGCACGTGGAGCGTGCTTTGGGCTTTCCGCTAACCACCGCTATCGTGCAGGCCAGCAAGGTCGCCCGCACAGACAAGGGGGCGGATTATCGGCTGGTGCACAACCCATGCTTTGCGGGCGCGGTCGACCCTGGCCGGACGTACCTGATCCTGGATGACACGATAGGCATGGGCGGCACCCTTGCAAGTCTGCGCGGCTACATTGAGAACCGTGGCGGCGAGGTTATCGGGGCTAGCGTGATGACCGCTCATCCTGGCGCGCTGGAGCTTCCGATCACGCACAAGATGCTCCACAAGATCGACGCCAAACATGGTCCGGGAATGAATGTGCTCTGCGAAGACATCCTTGGGCATGGGCTGGACAGGCTAACCCAGGGCGAGGCAGGGCACTTTGCGGCGGCGAAGAGTGTCGAAGCAATGCGCGAGCGGCTGGAGGCGCAACTTGCTGCGCCAGCCACCGGTGCCTTTCTGGCGGAAGTGGAGCTTTTTTTCGAGGCATTGCGCGGGTACGAGGCGCACCTCTCGACGCTCTGTCGTGAAGGGGCCGCTGGGCGCAGGGCGCTGGGCCGCCGTGATGGCCCCGCTCTGGTGGAACACTTGGATGTTGTCACCCGGGCACTTGAGGGAGTGCGGATTCCCCCTTTGCTGAAACAGCAGATGGCCCATGCTCAGGCACAGCTTGTGCGCGAGGTCATGCCGTCAACGCCTGATGCCAGCGTAGGACAGCCGTCGAGTACCAGTCCGCCGGTCGAGAGGAATATCGGATTTGCCGCAGGTCACCCGTCACGCTCGCCGAGGCAGTCCGGGAAGTCACTCGAGCCGGGCTATGATTCTTTCAAACAATGAGGTGCTGTATGACACATCAGAATTCAGCGGTGGCCAAAGGTCAGGGTCGCGCAGATCAGGACTCTCAGGGCGTTCCACGGGAACTCTCGGCGGCTGAGGTTGCCGAGCTTCGCCAAAGCGCCGAGGACGCCTCCAAACAGATGGACGACTGTCTGGATGCGTGCGAACACTCGTTGCCGATCAAAGGGCAGCGCTAGTGGGGTGGCTGCTTTCTGTTCGTGATCGAGGTGGCGACTATCGCGACAGTACCTTTTTGCTCGATTCACTGGCATGCGCGGTATTTCTCGCGGATAGCGGGCTGGAGATTCTTGACCAACGCGTTGCCATCGCCAGGCAAGCGCTGAGCAAGGGCGATGCCGAGCATATCGGGCGTTCTGTCGAGGGGGTCATTGCCTGTCTGGATTTATCGCAGCTGTCTACCTGCATGGTCAACCAGGTCGCTGCAGCCCAAAGAGAAGTGAAAGCGTGCCAGGCCAGAGCTGCACGTTAGGGGAGATCTTCTTCATGCTGATGACGCTTACCGGCCCTACCGGCTCGGGAAAATCGACTCTCGCCCAGGCATTGTGCGATGCCGGTGTTCTGTTGATACCAAGCTGGACGACGCGAGCCCTTCGCCCGGGTGAAGCCGAGCGTGGGGATATGGTTCAGGTTACTGCGGAGCAGATGGCGCAAAGCGCGATGCTCGAAATCGCTGATTACGATGGTCACCGCTACGGGACCCCCGTCACCGATACGGTGACGGCCGCCCTTGCCGGGGAGTGCGACGCCTTGAAGATCGTTGAGCCGGAGGGCCTTCGCTCGATTCGCCAGACCTTGACCAGGCGCGGCAGCTGGCATCAGCTGGCGCATGTCTATGTTGATGTGGACGAGAATACCGCCGTGCGCCGCCTGCTGTCCCGCTGCCATGGTCACCCCGCGAGCGCCGATCGCCGACGCATCGAGCGGGCCGCCAGAGAATGCCGAGACTGGCCCCTGGCCTGTGACTGGCTCCATGTGGTGGACAACACACGGGAGAATGCCACGCTTGGGCACCTCGCTGATGAAGTGATGGCGTCTGTGCGACGGTTCGAGGATCGCATCAAGCTTTTGTCACCAGGGAGCGAGACACATGGCGAGTTAGGCTTGCTCCTGGAGGGGCTGACCGCTCATGCTGATAACGGTCTGCGCGATCGAGTCACACAGGCCCGGGAAGCGCTTGCTGGCCCAGCAGTATGACCGCGTGAAAGCTTTGATGGGACCATTTCCAAAAACGGGGTTATCGTCAGCGCAGAAGGTGGTTGCGCAGCCCTTGTCAGTGCCTGCAGCCCCGACACGAGGAATGCTCTAGGGCGAGCATGGCGGACAATAGGGAGCCTCAACATGCCGAGCTGCCACATCACAAACACAACCGGCACCTTTCATGTCAGGGGGGGTGATCTCGGACCACATTGCGCGGATTGCGCCGACCTGGGTGCCTTCTTGTGCGATTACCCCATCGGTTCCGGGCTGACCTGTACGCCAGCGAGGCCCCCGCCAAGTTTCCGTGAAAGGAAGAGAAAAGGAGTGCCTGTGAAGCGACAGTTGATACATCCTCCGCCTACGAATCAGGATAGTGCTGGTCAACCTCAACCGTGTGGTCTGTCTCGTCCTCTGCCAATTCCTCTAGTGTCTCTACGCAAAACGCGCCGTAGTAGATGTGATCATACATTGACGCTGGGCCTAACATCTTTCCCGCGTAGAGGTGGGGCATGAGGTGAATCGTATACTCTGTTGGCTCTTCTTGCTCTTGGAGCATGCCCATCTTGTCGCAAAAGAAAGCGTGGCCGACAGTGTTGATTAACGCGTAGGCGACATCATGACCTCGGTGGCTGGGGATCACGTAAAGCCACCCTGCTCTCAGCGTTATTTCGCATGCCCCTGGCACTTCGGCAATAGTGCCGTCCATCGACATAAGGCCTACCAGCTGCGTGCCATCCCAAATTTCAAAGACGTCATTTTCTCTCAAAGCAATGACCATCATATCGAGGGCTTGGATTAGCTCGGGTTCCACGTACCCCTCAGTGCGTTTGATAAGGTCCCGCACTTCCTTACTCGATGCCTCCAATAACGGCAGTTTCTGATCAGGGGTAGCCATTCCCCGCGACACGCCAAACGCATCACTGATCGCGTTAACGTCAACCTCGCCGGGATACCCATTCTCCTCGAACCACTCGATCTCCTGGGGCTTCCATAGCGGCTCAACCACCGCACCAGGCATGTCCTTGAGCAGTTGCCTGTCTTCCAGGTTGGCGATGAAGTGTTTTAGCAGATGTTCTATGTCGCCATCATCATCGTCCTCGTCCTCGTCCTCGGCGTGGCCATGCAGGAGCTCTGGTAATTCCGCGACAATCCTCTCGACAAGTCCGGGCGGTACATCAAAAAGCTCGCTCATGGCCTCGATCATCTGATCCGGGTTTGGTGCGCTCCCCGAGTCCTGCAGATCGGCCGTGAAATACAGCGGCACCTGCTCGGCGATTGTCGGGATAAGGGACAGTACGCGCTCCTTGCTGATGTTGTGCTCAAGCTCCGGATCAATGACGACCGCATACAGGTCTTTCCCAAAGACGCGGCCAATTTGGTGATGCTGGTGCGTGAGGTCTTCCGTAATGAGCTTGGCCATGGTGGACCCAATGCCAGTGCCTCGCCGGTCTGGCCTAACCTCCACTCCGCGAATCGAAAGTATGCGTCCGCGCTTAAACGCAAGGTCTGAGGCCTCGGTCAGCTTGATCAGATTCCAGGACATTTCGTGTATTTCGGAATTGTGCTGGTCGGTCATATCAAGAAAGGCGGCGGGTGAGGGCGGAGCCTTGGAAAAGCGGTAAGCAACCATCCAGGCGCCAGCAACGACCTTGTTATCTTCATCGAACGCGAGATAGAGAAGACCTTTTAAGCTGAGCCCCGACGCTCTTTGCTGGTCCTCATCAATATGAATGTCTTCAATTTCCGCGAGGTGGTAATGGATTCCGCCTATCTCTCCTAGCTTCCTTCCGCCTGGCAACTCTCCATTAGGCAGCGTCTGCCTGGGCAGCATCCCTTGATCCTTATCATTGAAGATGCTGAAGATTTCCCAACTTTGCGAATGCTCCTTAGAGGAACGAGGGGAGGGTCCGGTGTTGTTGCGCATGTAGCACCTGCTGAGTTTGGGAAAGGTGAGATATCCTGCAATTATACCAAAAGAAGAAAATCATTATTGCAGAAGCCCCTGCCCTGCAATGCCCCATCCCATGTTCCAGCTAGCTAGCTTGAAACGGCATTCCGCCCTGAACTGGGCGGAAAGGCCCATGGCTGGTGCCAGGGGCTTTTGATAGCCGATCAGAGACGGTCGGCTGCCAAAGCAACCAAACAAGGAAAACATGCGGGAGACAGCGGCCAAGCTCGACCGTATGGCCACCGACCTGGAAGAGAATAACGACTGGGATGCCGCCAGCGGCGCTCTGAACGCCGTGCCTAACCTGCGGCTTGACCTGCTGGCAGCGCGCCCCATTCGTGAGTTCCAGTATCAAGTGGCGGAACTGGAGAATCGGTTGTCCGCATCCAGCGACGCCGAGAGCCAATAAAGGGGAACCATTATGGCGCTGCACCTGGAGCAATTCGTCGCGGAGGTGAAAACAGATATTGACGCCTTCGCCGCCGACTATAAGGCCCAGCACGCGGCGAATCCCGAGCACTACCCGCTTGAGCTAAACGATGACAATGCCGGTCTGTGGACGGAGTTCTTCATGGATTTCATCGTTTTGCGCGGGAAACCCGGCTGCTTTAGCACCGGGAGGGATAGCGCGTCGTGCGCAGCACGACTCGGTGTTCCCTGTCCGCGCCTTCTTTTTAGTTAAGGGTGCGTGTCAAGTGATGGGCGTCGCCATCACCGTGCTGGATTAGGGTGCAGGCTTTCCACCTGCTGGGCTGTTAGGCTCTGCCCGTAAAGGCCTAGTAACGCGGGGCTTGCGCCCCATCTCCCCTCGGGAATGTCTGCAACCGGCTCCTGCGTTTCCGCAGCGATCAGAACCTTCGGCGCTTTACCTTTCGCCAGCATGATCCTGACCTTTCAGAGCAACGGACTGAGCGAAGCATCCGCTGGTGAGTCTTTGCGACCTGTTGCAAACGTAGCGGGTTGGCTACCGCTTTCCCTGGTCAACCAGGCTTGTTGTTACAAGCCTGCCCTTTAGGGCGAGGTAGTTGACGAATCGAGACAGACAGCCTGACCAATGAAGGCTGACGCCTCGCACTAACCGCCGAAAGGTCACGTGCGAGGCTCATTGCGTGATTAATCGACGCGGGTAACCTGACCGTTTTGCACGTAGACGCGCATGCTGTAGTTGCACTTACGACACTGCATACTGCCGCTGCCGTGGCTGGTACCAAGGGTACCCACAACAGGGCTGACACATTTAGGGCAAGTGACACTGTACGTAAAAGCCATTTTTAACCTCGGGTAGATAGTTGCCGGAATTTGTGAATTAGTAATAGATCACTTACCAAATTCTTAATCAATATCTCACTTAAATTAATGCTGTTCAAGCTGTCAAATCCGGCAATGACGATAGAATAGCGACGAACACAACAGGCCAGGAAAAGCCACCCTCAAACCTGTGAAGTAGGAGTGATGTAGGATAATATTTTGCAGCCCGCTCATATGAATTCCCTTTTGGAGCTATAAATAGGTACTGTGCGCATAGTACCATAAAAGAGGATATTCTTTGAAAATGGCTCAGGTGAATAAAGCCAATACAGAGCTAGACAAATTCTCGCTTGAGCAACCTAACGTTCGTGACGAATCATTGGCCGAGAAATGATCCTTACGGCTTCAGAGCCCCAGTCGTGAGCTGGATCATCTGAGTAGTTCAGAAATTTAAAACTGGAGAAAAATTATGGAATTTTGGGAAGTGGCCGAAGAAGCACGCGCACAGCGGGATCTACTGGATAAGCAGGTTCAGGTGAAGGAGGGGCATATTGTCCTTAACGCCACTCCGGAAAATGAGATGGCAGACTACAACATTGCCCTGAGTCGCTGTGACACCCCGGCAAAGCTACTTGGCTGGATACGGCACCTGACGGAAAAAACTTGGCTCACCTTGGACATGGTGGACCGTTTCATCAGTGAGGCGTGCCGTGAGAACAATATCGATATCCAACATGACGTGTAGGGATTCACGTTGCTGGGCCGAGGATATTGACCTGATCAGCAAAAAGCCGTGAGGATCGGGCGGGAGCCTAAAACTCCCGAGAGAAGCCCTCTCGACGGCCGGAAATCGGATATAGGCCTTTTTTGTCTAATCATGGAACCCCCTGGCGGCGGGGGGTTCACTTGCCGCCGGAGAGAATGTTGAAAAAGTCCAAAAGAAATAATGAATATAACGCAGAGCTTGACGAACTGTTAAAAAAATACAACAAGCGTTCACGGCGGGCAGAAGGTATTTTTAATGCAGCCAGCATTTTATGGGTAGTCTGTTTAACGGCCATAGCGTCTATATCTTTCTTTGCAATGTCAGTGCCCGGCCATTATTTTGAAAAAAACGTAGGCATTGATAAGAGGGGGCAAGTTCCAAATATATATGAATGCAAAGGCATTGAGGACTCAGCAAGCCTAAGTAAGGTAGCTTGCATAATGGAGCTAACTTCGTCGCTTGAAAACTTTCATGAGCATGCCATGGCTATGAATGTTGTTTATGACGTTCTTAAAATTTCTAGGGTAGGGGAGCCAGCCTATAAAGCTTCTTGCACTGCCTATATGACTCTTTACAACAGGACCTTGTTATCCTTGATGAACATGGATGACATTAAAAATGTCATAGCTTCAGAGAAGGCTGCCAATACTATTAATGGAGTATTCGGTAAGCCTGAAAGTCAATTAATGAATGACTATTTATTTGATTGGTTTGTCCTGACGAAGAGGGCGCAAAATATCACGGATCGAGCGATGTTCTGCGATGGAAGTGGCAGTGGTTTAAACATTGCGTGAGGATGTTACTCGATCCACTCGGCCTTTAATTGATAATTAAGATCGTTGCAGAAGCGACGGTTATTGCCTTTTCGGAGAAAGCTAGAGTTTCAAAGCAGTGCATCGTATTTTATTTGCAAGCCAAAAATACTGTGGCATAATTAAAATAATTTAATAAAGCCTTCAAGGAGGAAGTAAATGACGGAAAAGACAAGCGGCTACGATATTGAATTAAAAGTAGACGTAACGCTAGAAACTCTTGTTAATGAATGTCCAAAAAAAGGCATTGAGATAAGCTATGATCGTGACATGAAATGCCGCGTTTGTAGTGAGTATGAGAAATCACCGATCCGTATAAAAAACTGCAAAGCATGCCATAACACCCATGTCGAAAGTGTAAGGCATACCGCCAAATTTAAGACAACACCAGGAAATATTGACAACCAAGGAATGAGTCTTGTATACAAAGAACACGGCCATTATTGCCCCGCTACGAATAAGTATGGTCGTCTTTTTGTCACGTATAACATAAAAAAAGAAAGCAATATATATTTTGACGGGAAAGACATAATTAAAGAGCTATGGATAACTCCTCTTCAATTAAGAGTTGGATTGAAATTTTCGATTTGGGAAAAACATTACATTTATAAGAAGCCCGGGGAGTTTTCAGACTACAGTCGTTTTTATGCCCTCGGTTATGGAGGATATGAACTAGACGACCGAGAGCGAGGCACTCTAAATTTTGTTATCAGAGTAAAAGATGAAAGCCAACATAGACCTAGCGAATTTGAGCTAGCTGTCATGAAACGGATTGACGTTCTTGAAGACCAGTTGAAAATATCACAAAAGAAAATATCACAGACGTCATGCCAAAGTGCTGACCCAAATGGAAAGTTCCCGTTCGGGAAGGAAGCTGCGGAGATGTCATCTGAACGAGCGCGAGGTGTCAAAGCGTTCATCGAAGACCTGCTCCCGTCTATCGATAGCTTGGAGAAAGCGCTTGAGAATATGCGCGCCCCTAGCGATCAAGCCCATCGAGAGGGTATCAGTCTTATTCTTGACCTCCAGCAAAAGGCGCTAGCCAAGTATGACGTTTATAAAATCCCAGCTAAAGGCCGTAAATTTGACCCCTACCAACACGAAGCGGTGGCGGTTAATTCTGAAACAACCATGCCAAAGAACCTTGTTACCGACGTACTACAGGAAGGCTATACCCATGCCGGTCGCTTGATCCGTCCTGCCATGGTAAGGGTTAGCTCCTGACACCCCGATCGTAGGTAATGGGCTTTGACCCTGAAATAAGCGGGCTTACTTGCTCAAAAAACCACAGTGATGGAGAAAAACATAATGCTGAAAGTCTTTGTTCGGTTGGTACCAAGCTGGAAGACGCGAGCACTTCGCCCAGGTGAAGCCGATTGCTGAGATCTGAGGCACCTTTTGTGCTGTTGCCACTTGCCCGGCCAAAAAACAGTGATACGTTAAGACGTGGATCAATGCCATCAAACCGCAAGAGGTAATGCCATGCTGAACCAACGTCACGACCAGACTATCGCGAATGCCAAGGCATCCCTGGACGCCGAGCGCCAGTTGCAATCGCTCGCCAACGACATCGATGCCACGCTGCTGAATGTGTTTCCCGATAGCGCCACCTTCACGCGCAAGACCAATTTCGTTTACGAGATTGCGGCGCTGTTTACCGTGGTGGGCATACCGTTTCATCTGTACCGCGGCGAGGCATGGTCTGCAGAGCGGGGCAAGCTTGATCTTGAGGGCGCGGAAGGACACGAATGGCTGGAAGTGCCGACGCGGTTCGGGCGTGTCATTGTCGACCCGACCCTGCGTTGCAAGCTGATGGATGTCTGGGAGGACGGGATCGACTTCGATATCCCGACAGTCCTTACGCCCAAACAGGCGGCGGGCATCGGTCGCGCCTTTTGTGGTGAACGCCAGCCACTTGATGATTACTTCTTCTCGACAAACACCAATGAGGCCGAAAACGCCTTGGGCGACGTTAGGCTGCTTGCCGAAAACCATGCTCGTTTTTTCGGGAGCGTAGCTGCTGAGCGCCGCGAACCAGCAGTGCTAGAAACTGATTAGGGAAGAAAATGGCCTGGCCGGGGCCATTCATTAGCCCGCTGAGGCCCGGCTAAAAAAGCCAACAACAACCAAGGTAGTGACAGATGAATAATGAGTCTCTTCGCAGTTTACTCCTAAATCGTGAAATTCCTATTTATAGCGAAAATCATGCCGAAAATGTTGTATACAAGCGACTTTACAAAGCCTCTATTGAGGTTGCTGACAAACTACTCACTGCTGGTGTAGGAGCAATAGCGCCTATTTATACTGTATGTGCCACGTTATTTCTTGCGGAATACAAAGGCAAGCTGGAAGTGTGCGAATACCCTGATTGTCCAATTAATGGGCAGGTTGGAGCTGAAAATTGCTTCCCTTTGTCTATACTCCAACAAAATGATTTAAACGATTTGCACGATTTTTGGAGCGCTATAGAAAGTTGGTTAGAAGAGCCCGAAATAGAAATTGTTAACCCAGATTTTCTGCCGGCAACCGCGACGAATTAAAGGTAATGGAAGAAGCTATAAAAAACTAGGCAAAGGGAGGCATGCTTGGCACACTGAGTAACCTCTATTGTAGAGAAACAAGGCCGTACCGCATTTAGACTTAATAGTTAAGCGTAAAACAAATAAAAGGTGATTGTGATGTTTGTTTCGATTCGAGTAATGCTGTCAATAGTAATGATGATATTTTCAACGTTAACATACAGTGATACCTTGCTTGATGCAGAGCGGGCTTTTGAAAGCAAGGATTATGAAAAAGCATATAGAATGTACAGTACACTTGGTGAGCAGGGAAACCCGCTAGCTCAGGCCTATCTTGGTTATATGTATGAGAATGGACTCGGCGTTAGGGAATACTTAAAAGATGCTTACTTCTGGTACGAGAAGTCCGCCGAACAAGGAAATGGTTATGCGCAATTTAAGCTTTCCCAAGCATACCGTCCTGGCTCGTTATATAGAATAGCGGATGAAGAAAAAGCGTTGAATCTTCTATTTTCTGCCGCTGAGGATGGCCATGCTCGGGCGCTTAACAATCTGAGTGTTGTGTATGCTGACGCGACTCTTGGGGTTTCCGAAAATCTGGTTCTGGCATATATGTATGCCAAACTAGCAGCAGACAGGGGGGATCTTGTAGCTAAAAATAAGCTAGCCAGTAACAACCTGCCTCGACAAATGTCTGCTTCTGAAATTAGCGCTGCAATAGAATTAGCAAACAGTTGGAATGTTGGCCATAGATTGCCGCGGTGATAGTGAGATAATAGCAGTCAGTTTCTTCGGCAACTTCTAGTCGATTGTCGGGTGCCTGCACAGGACTCTCTGTGGGTACCCTTTGGATTTTTTCCGCAGATTGTATATATGGGTTGCAGTATTCCGTATATAGGCGTATTATTCAGTTGTGACGCGGCAACCGCTGCGACAGTCAGTATCACCAACAGGAGATATCATCATGGCACAGGGCATATTCAGTACCGAGCGCGTTACCACCCGCGAGAAACTTCCCCCAGGCTATTCCATGCTGCATTCGGAGTTTGGCGGTTACTTCTGCTCATTCGGCGACTGGGCTTCCGACGATTTCCGTACCCAGAAACAGGCTGGCATGGCCGCTCGACGGCACTACGGTCAAGTTCGTAGAGAGCAGAAGGCTCGCGAGCATGCGATGAAGCGGGGGGATGCCCCAGGCAGTGCCGAGGCTCAAGCGGTCAAGTTGGAGGCGATTCGTGCACGCTTGCAAGGGGAGTGGGACAACCCGGCGCTGATGGCCTTTGGCCCGCTGCTGCCCGATGCGGCCGAGGACGTAGCCCGCTTGTCCGACACTGCGCTTGTCCTGCCGATCACTTGGACCGCAGTGCAGGCGGCGAAGGAGAAAGACGATACAACCTTCGTCAAGGAGAAAGACGATACGCCCTTCATGGTCTTGGCTGCGAAGTATGAGTATGCAGACGTGGAGGCGAATGAGGCTCCCAGCGATGCCGTATTCGAGGGGATCATGGCGCGGGCAACCCCGGCAGGTAACTTTCCGAAGGGTGCCACCTTCCAGGAACAGGTCGCCATGCTGACCCGGCCCTACCTGACGATTTCCAAGGCCCAATACCTTCTGCTTATTTTCTCACAGGAATGGGTTGCCGATATCTTCGAAATCGACGGTACCTATTTCACCTATGGGGATGCAGATAACGGCTATGCCCTAATGCCCCTGAACGAGGAAGGGGTAAAAAAGATTTCCTGATCGATTAGTCCAAGCCATAGGCGCGCTTGCTGCCATTGAACCCGGCAGGGCGCGCCTTTTGCTATCGGGAGTTGGGAGGCTGATCGCGCCAGCCTCCCGAAGAGGCGTTTCGATCAGAAGGTTTCCCAGTCTTCAGGTTCCGGCTGATGACGTACCGAAGCGAGATCACGGTTGGCGCCGTGGTTTGGAGGCGCAATGCCCACCGGTGCGCCAGCCGATAAGGTGAAGCCTGCGAGAAGGGCCGTGAGGTGTTCGGCTTGGCGACGCATATCGGCGGCGGCGTGGGTGGTCTCCTGCACCATGGAAGCGTTCTGTTGGGTGACACCATCCAGTTCACCAACCGCTGTATTTACCTGGCTGATGCCGATGGATTGCTCGCTGGCCCCTTCGGAGATCTCGTTGACTACCCCACTAACACGCTCGATACGTGCCACGATATCGCGCATGGTCTGGGCTGACGCCTGAACGACCTGCTCGCCCCCCTGAATATGCACATTGGATGCTTCGATCAGCGTGCGAATCTGCCCGGAGGCGTCGGCACTGCGTTGAGCCAGGTTGCGGACCTCCTGGGCCACCACGGCAAAGCCGCGTCCGTGTTCGCCTGCACGTGCGGCTTCCACCGAGGCGTTCAAGGCCAGAATATTGGTCTGGAAGGCGATGCTGTCGATCATTTGAATGATGTCACTGATCTGGCGACTCGACTCGCGTATTTCCCCCATGGTGGCTTCCACCCGCGTCATGGAGGACTCGCCTTGCTTGGTGACGTTCGCAGCGTCGTGAGCTAGTTGCCTCGCCTGATCGGCGTTTTGGCTGCTGTGGTGAACCGTGGCGGTGATTTGCTCCATGGCCGATGAGGTTTGCTGCAGGCTCGCCGCGGACTGATCGGTGCGACTGGCCAGATCGTCGTTAATCCGGGCGACCGTTTCGGAGGCCTGCTCCACAGCAAAGGCGGTGTTTCGCACTTGCCCAAGGATATGCTCGATCTGCGCCAGCAAATCATTGGTCTGGCTGGCCATTAGCGCGATTTCATCTTTCCCCTTGACCGGCACACGGCGGGAGAGGTCCCCCTGGCCTTCAGCGAAGTCGGCCGCAATGGCTTGCAGGGCGGTGACCGTGGAGGTGATTCGGCCGCTCATGCGCCGCGTGACAAAGCCAGCCCCCAGGGCAGAGATCACCAGCAACAAGAGACCGGCAATCGCGTAGCGGATGGAGACCGCGACCAGACCGGCCTTGGACGCCGCTTCGATCTCAGTCATCGCCTGATCGATATCGGTGGTGTAGGCGCCAGCGCCCACCAGCCAGTCGAGTTCAGGAATGATCGTCACATAGGAGTGCTTGGTGGCATTTTCACCGGTGTCGGGATGCGCCCAGAGGTATTCGTAGACGCCACCGCCGTTGCGTCCCACCTCAAGCATCTCGCGGATGAAGGGGCGCCCTGCGGCGTCTTTGGCGTCGAGCATATCCCGGCCCTCGGTCTCGGGTACCGCCGACTGAACCCGCATGACGCCACCGGTATCGACCACGAAGACATAGTTGCTGCCCTCGAAGCGGATGCTGCGCAAGATCTCGGCGGCTTGCTCACGTACCTCTGGGGTAATCGTGGCGTGACGGTCCAGCAGGGGGGCAAGGGCAGTGGTGGCGGCTTGCACCACGTCGCTGACGCCTTGCTGGCGCATCTCAACCATCATGGCCCGCTGTTGTTCGAGAGAGGCGCGGTTTTCCTTGGCCTGTTCAATCACCCCGCCGGTCGAGACGATGATCGTCACGGCTGACAGGGGGACAAGCACCAGGGCGGCAATCCGGGTGGAGAGGCGCCGGTGGAAGGGTAAGGATCTGGACGTGGAGGTATTAGGCATTGTTGTATCCCTGGCAAGGGCTTTAAATATTGTGTACTGACTACGATACCAGTTTTTAAAGCGCCAGCGTGAAGATAGGTGGACTGCCACAGACCTGCGCGGGCAAAAGATGGTCTATTTCTTGTATATGGGTTGATATGTACTCATATATGAATTATGATGGTTTTACCGGGTAGCAACCGCCGCCCATGACAGGCAACCGCCAAAGGAGAGTCGCAATGTCTCGTTACGATTGGGAAGCTGGCACGATCAAGATTCCGACCCGCGCATGGGTACCGCTCAAAAAGGTGTTGCGTGAGACACATAACGCTCAGCGCGAGCGCGTTCATAAACTGGCCGAGCAGGTTCAGCCGCGCCTGGCCGCTGAGTTCAAGGGCAAGCGTGACACCCATGAAAGCGCTGTGCGTTTCTTCACCTTCGACCTGGCCGAGAAGCTGTGCCGAGAAGAGTCCGTAGCCGATCTTGCGGCGGAACTGGTACTTGAGTCGCTGAAGGAGGGCAGTGCATGGCAGACCCGCAAGATCACCCAGGCCATGCTCGATACCTGCGTTGGCCCCAAGGCCACCAACAAGACGCTCCACTACAGCGGCGGCGAGTGGGATATCTCATTGGACGATACGGCTCGCACTGTGCATTGGGATGTGCATGAGAACAACCGAGCAGTGGAGGCGGCACGGGAATCACTGATGGGTCATACCCTATTCAAGGAGCTTAACCGTATCGACTACGGCAAGCAGAAGGCGATGGGTGGGGTGATTGTCGGCAACGACGAATACAATCAGGATGATTGCGGGTTGGGTGGCGGGGGTAACTACGAGACCGCCAGTTTCGGCAAGGCCGGAGAACGAGAAGGGCGCTGGCACTACCTGACCTGATCGCATTGTGCCGGGGCCTGGACCCCGGCACCGCTTTCAAAAACGGCGAAATCATCGCTGATGGGGCAGGCGCGGCTTTGGTGCCTGTGACCGACTTCACGACCGGCCATGCGTCCTAACATATTGGTTGCGCCATACCCATATACAAAGCTATAATACTTACTTGGGCTAGCAACCGCCGCCCACTACCGGCAACCGCCAATGGAGATACCCATGTTGAATGATATGACTGACCGCGAGTTCGATACCATTTTGGCTGCGCTGCGTTTGTTTCAGGCAACGCCAACCGAAAATATGCCGGATGCCATTCTTGCCATTGCTCAGGATAGTGGCGCCAGCATGCTCGATGATGACGAGATTGACGCCCTTTGTGAGCGTCTGAATACCGAAGACACCAGTTCTCTGCCACCCGAAGTCCGCGCCACGGCAGCCTTGGGTCTGATTCACGCCATCCTCGACGGCAGCCCCGACGAGGAACCCGTTGAGTGGGACAGCGAGACCCTCTCCGAGGTGGCCAATGTCGTGACCGACCACGGCTATGTCATTCGTCAGCCGGGCGACGAGGAGGAGTAAGGATTGACGCATGCCGTCACGACTGGCGGCATGCTACCCCCATTTCCCCCCTGCCTATCTCTGGTGGGGGCAAGCACCGGGCGACGGCCTCCAAGCGCCAGCCATTCACCCGAAATCTGCAAATTCGGATATACTGAGTAGTACATTATTCTTATAGTAATACTCATAAAACAAGTTTAGCAGGAGGCGGCGTTGTGACTACCTGGATAGTGGCGAAAAGTCGGCAAGGGAAGCATGTACCTCAGTGGCAGGCCAGTCGGCGCGGCGATGATTACCCTCTTTGCGAATGGGAGGTGTACGAAGTGGCCTCGGGCTGCGCCAAGACCGCGATCACGAAAGCCCAGCAGTTGCGTATTCAGCAACGCTGCTTGACCGATGAGCAAACCGCTTTGGTCATGGGCTTGCTGGCCGACGCTCGCCGTCGACCGGACTACCAGTGCGCCTACCCCATACCCGCAGGCTCTGCCAAAGGGATGCCCAGCAAGAAACACACCGCGTTACGTCGACTGGCGATGCTTGGGTTGGTGGCGTTGGATGAGGCGAGCGGCAGGGCATCGCTTTCGATCTCCGCCTGGAACTTGGTTGTCTCGCCACCGGCGGTCGTGTTGAGCGCACGACCACGCCATGAGGGCGTGACGATGCGCCCCATGACCCTTGCCGAGAAGGCTGATCGCGCCAAGGCTCTGGCTCCGCCTAGCAAGTCCAAGAATCCCCCAAAAGAAAAGCCGCTTTTTCAGGTGGTTCGCAATTCGCTTGAGGTGCGTCATGAAATTGCCGCACAGGCACTCGCCGCCAAGCAAAACCAGTTCGCCGCTCGGCACTGGTGATTTACCCTCGGGACTGCCGACAGGTCGGCGCTCTCTCGACATACCCGTACAAGGACTTTCCCATGCTATCCAATGCCTTTCGTCGCACGCTCCCACACGCCCTGCTGATTGTCTCTCTAGGCGGCCTGCTCGCCGGGTGCAGCACCCCCTCGGCCACGGAGAAGGCGCTGGCGCGTGAAGCCGCCCTCCATGAGCGAGATATGAAACGAGACGCCCAGGCATCCAAGGCTCGCCTGGCTGCCGCTACTCAGCAGATCGAGCGGCTTCCGGACTGGATGATCGTTAAACCGGCCCCGGACAGCACCGGCATGTACGGGGTGGGCATCGGTGAGAGTGAAACCCTGATGCTGGCGCTGCGTAAGGCCAATCTGGAAGCCCGTTTCGACGTGGCCAAGGAGATCAATCAGGTGCTTTCCGCCGAAGAGACCAGCATCGGCGGCGGGGATGAGCAGTACAAGAGCATCGTGAATACCTTTGTCGACTCGGTGAACCTCTCGGGAGTGGCGGACGTTGATCGCAGCGTACAGGCCAGTCCCGCGGGTTACCGGGTCTATACCCTGGTCAAGCTGCCGTTTCCGGAGTTCAACAAGGCCATGCAGGCGTTTAATGATGACGGCTTTGCCCGCGCCGCCCAAAACGAGATGGCCAGTGCCTACGAGCAGTTGATGACGCGAGTGAACGACAGCCCGGCCTACGAGCCTACCGAGGTCGAAGTGGACCGTAATGCCGTCAGTCTGATCGGTGACCCCGAAGCCACGCCGGACGCGGCGCTGGTCAAAGCCTTGCAGCAGGCCCAGGCGCGCTAATCGCCCTGCACCGCTCTCTATCATCACGGAGGATGCCATGTTTCGATACCTTTCCCGCCCGCCGGTTGTCGCCTCACTGGTGCTGGCGCTGGGCAGCCTGACAGGCTGTGCTGGCAGTCCTGATGCGGCTCTCAGTCAGCCCGGATTGACCGCGGCGACACCCCTCAAGGCGCTCACAGACAAGGAGCAGTTTGCCGGGCAGGCGGTATCACAGTTGGCCGATGCCAGTGGCAAGGTGGATGAAACAGGCGGCTGGGAGCGCCAGACCGGGACGCTTTATCGCAGCGAGATTGATCGTTTCGAGGGCGGTTTCGCCCAGGCGCCGGGACTTGGCTTTTCAGGGGTCATCTCCCGGCAATATACCTTGGGGGACCGTGACACCCTGGCGGATGCCCGCCGCCATCTGCAGGAGGAGATCCTGCAGGAAGGGATACGCCAGGCGGGGGCCTACGTCAGCCGCCAGGAGGTCCTCGATCATACCGGCATGCTTGAAGAGACGCTGACGGTACTGACCGCTGCCAACCTTGAGCGGGAAACTTTGAATGAGGAGGTCACTACCTCGGTGGGCGGGCGCCCCGTTCTCACGCTCCGGGTACGCGTATCCACCGATGGCGAGGCCCTGGCAGCGCGGGTGGCGTCCCTCCATCAGGACCGCCGCGCCCAGGAGGCCTTGGTGCGAGTGGGTATGGAGAATGACCGCTTGCGCCGCCAGCTGCAGCACCGCACCTTGGCCGATCTGAAGCAAACACCTAACGGCAAACTCAATGCCGACTTGCCGGTGGTGGAATCCCCGGTTTTGCCCAAGGTTTCTTCAGGGCAGGGCCAGGCCGAGCTGCCGGTTGCCGGACGCCCGCCTGGGGGCTTTAGCAAGACGCTGGTTCCTTCCCAGGCATTCATCCCCGAACATTCCGGGATGCGTTTGCTGCCCGAAAGCCAGCAGCCGCTTTATCAACTTGGGGTAGTGGAGGACTTCAACGAGTGGTGGCGGCGCCAGCGAGTCAACAGTGAGATGGCGGATAAGTTGCTCAGCAGCTTTAAGCGCCAGCTGGACTTTGAAATTGACAAGGCAACGAATCCCGGCGAGCGGCATGCGTCCTACCGGGTTCGCGTTCAAGGGCTGGATATCAATCGGCTGCAAGGGCTGGTCAGCCAGGCATGGGGCTTTCCCTTTGCCGGCAAGCGTTGGGTCGCCCAGGACGACATCGAGCGCATGACCCCGGCGGAGGAGGTCAATTTCTGGACGGCGTGGTGGGCCTATGCCTCGACCCCGCTGGGGCTGGATGTGACGCTTGATTCGCGGCGCAAGGGGGGTGTGAGTGGCTTTAACGAGACGGTCGGCCACTACCTGGTGGCACCGGTGCGGCTGGCGCAGGGGGCAGACG
The DNA here is from genome assembly GCF_003336665.1 of Vreelandella rituensis. Taxonomy (GTDB): domain Bacteria; phylum Pseudomonadota; class Gammaproteobacteria; order Pseudomonadales; family Halomonadaceae; genus Vreelandella; species Vreelandella rituensis. The sequence continues at coordinate 30,628 of NZ_QPIJ01000001.1, forward strand.
GCAATCCAGTGATCGCGGCGATCATAGAAATGGATGACCTGGCACCTGACAATATTCGCAAAAGTGGGCGATTGCCCGAGGGTGTGGCGCTGGCGGTGATCGACTTTGCCGTGAACGAGCGCGTGACCATGAGTTCGCAAGGCGACCTGCATATCACCTTTCGCAGCCGCGACGCGAGGGTGGTGCCGGCCCGTATCGTGCCGCGCCTGACGACGCGTAACCCCCGTGGCTCGCGCAACGTGCGCCTGCTGTGACCGGTCAGCGGATCGGGTAGAAATATCTTTATATATGGGTTGCATCAGTTCTGTATATGGGCTAAAGTGTCGTTATGGAAGCGGCAACCGCTGCTTCATTCAAGGCAATCGCCTAGCAAGGAGAGTCACATGGCAAATTTCTACGGTGTTGAGCGCAGCAATTACGTTCGTTTCCAGCCCGAAGCGATGGAAGTCGTCGCGGCGTATTGCGATCTGTTCGAGATTGCGCTGGCGGAGAGCGATGGTCGTCACTGCTTGCTCCCTTCCGAGCAAAGCGAGGACGGCTGTTTTGGGTCCCAGGGTTTTGTGGCGCGGGATTCGCTTCTTTGTGGCGCTCTTGAAGGTCTCGATTTCCAGGAGGGCGATGAAGCAGAGGTGGACATTGATCTCAGTGAGGTGGCGAAACACATGCAGCCTGGGGAAGTGCTGGTTGTCGAGAAGGCGGGGGCTGAAAAACTGCGTTACGTGACGGGCTTTGCCGAGGCTTACAACCATCTGGGAGAGTGCGTGACCCTGAATATCAGTGAGATCTACCAAAGAGCCGCTGATGCCTTCGGTGTTGATAGAAACACGATCACACACGCCAGCTATTGAACCATCCCAGCAATGGGCGGGCCATCACAGGCCCGCCTTGTACGAAGGCGGCAACCGCCGCTGATTGAGACTGCAACCGCCACAGGAGAACGACATGATTCCCGCCATGAATATCACCCACGCAAACGCCAATCCCGCTGCAGAAAAGGGCCTTCTCTACAAAGGGAACGTCAAGGACTGGTACGTTGATGCCCAGCTGCTTGAGGCTTCCAACGCTCAGGAGCGCGAGCAGATCGAGGCGGGTGATGACGCCCTGCCTTACGACATCCAGGTTCACAAACTCGGCGAGCAGCTTTTCATTACCATGACGCGCTTCGGCCTTGAAGTGGCGTGTCTCTCGGTGGAGGTAGATAAGGGCGTTCCGACAGTCCACCTGGGCGACCGATACGATATGGGCGCTCACCTTCACTTCGCTCATGGGGGCATCGTGATTACCCCGGATTCGAAGGATGAAGCCCTGGAGCCGGCTCCCAAAGATCGCTATAGCTACGAAGATGCTAATGCGCGACTTCTTCCCATGCACGGTAACGCCTCCCTGGAGGTGCAACGTCGCCAAGTGTTCGATGAGCTTTTCGAGAACTATGACTTTGGCTGGGAGATCGAGGCCTCGGGTGCCGCGTTCCACACTGAAAACGAATGGTGCATGCGCGTCGTCGCAGTGACCGATGCCGATAAAGCCACCCTGACGTTCAAGGTGAGGTTCGTCGAAGGCACCACCATTCCGTGCATGGTCGATGCTCTGGATATGGCGGACGGTACCCAGGTGGGTAACCCCGGCTGACAAGGGAACGGCACCCCGGCCTTGCTGGGGTGCCACTCACCGCGGTTTGACGATTTCAAGGCACACACAAACAACAAAGGGACATCCCAATGCGGGCAATCATCCTGAATTCACGCAACTGGCGCATTTGGTCGGTTCAGCTGCAGGGTCGCAACGACAAGGAGCGTGAGGCGGAAATCCGCCGCTACTTGGCCCCGGTCGCCGTCGAGGCACTGCCGGTCGACTGGTACGGTCACCGTGTCTTTATCGATAGTCAGGCGTGGCTGAACGAGGCGACATCATTGACTCAGCCGTTCACCGAGCTTGAGGGGCTTGAGGACCAGCCGCTGCTGGGTCTGGTCATGCTGACCGGACGGCATTCAATTTCCGGGGCTATGGCACCCGCCACACTGACGTTCGAAGCCCTACGGCGCAGCGTTTCATTTCAACGCAATCCAGACAGATTGCGTCAACAGATCAAGGTCGGCTAACTGCCAGGAGGATTACACATGACCATAAAATCACGTTCCCCGCTGGGTAAGCGCATCGTTTTGATTATGACGGCTCGGGGTATGTCGCCAAAGGATCTTTCCAGAGTATCGGGAATTCCGCCATCCACGCTAAGCCGGGTGATGGCCTGCAGAAGTGCCAATCCCCGCCTGGACACCCTGGAGCGAATCGCTTCTGCGCTAGGGGTGCCAATTGCGGAGCTGTTTGCCTGCGAAGCCGCCGATGCGGAAAACGATAAGGCGGAAGATAAGCTGAAAGGGGAGGTCGATATTCTGATGGAAGAAATTCACCTTGGCCTTAGCTCAGGGCAGCTGGTAAAAGAGGATATCGCGCTGTTACGTCACGTGACCCGTCACAATGCCACCTCACGTTGCGCTCCAGAGCAGTGCCAGGCGGCGGGATAGAAATACACCCCGAGAGAGGCTGCTGCAGCTGGCGCTGGGGATGCCGATCAAGCGAGACATTGACGAAGGATTCGAAACGTTATGACCCTGGCAGAGCGATATATCCAAAAAGCCCGTGATCTGATGCCTCACCAGGACGCTCTATACGAGATTGATCCAGGTATCGATTGCCCGCAGGCGATTGATGAAATCATCTTTAGTCGGAGCGAATACCTGGGCGGCATGGCTGCGGTGATTCTTGAGATCGTAAAACGGGAGTCCAACCCTGAAATGTCTGACGCCGAGAGGGCATGATCGAAAAGAGTCGATGCCCTTGGCGAGCAGGGGCCTTTTGACAGTTGATCTGTTTGGGCCGGCTGCCGAAAGCAACTAACAATGGGAATTGGTGAGCAGAGTGAAAATAGAGACAACACTTTTAAGCGATGACATGCTGGATATGGCGGTGACCCGTGCTGCCGGGGGTATATCCCTATGCTCACGTGCGGAGGATGGCTCGCCCCGATATGAGGCCTATAGCGCCGAGCAACCAGGTGTCGACCCGACCACGCGCTATCGCGCTCGGCTTGGCTGGATTGGCTCAATCCCGCCTGAGTGTCAGGAGTTGGGCGACACAGATCTGTGGCGTCCTTCGCGGGACTTTGCCCAGGGGGAATCGCTAATGGTGGGGCGGAGGCTCCATCTTGAAGGTAAGGAAACCGATAATGAGCCATAACCCAGCTCCATTCCAGCTTGTGCGTGTTCAGATGACATATCGTGAGGATGAGAAGGATTCCTTTCAGATCATGGTTCCTGTTGATCAAGATGGAAGGATCTGCGTAGATGAGTTCTATGGTCACTTCATAGATGAAGGCGAGATGTACCCAGTGCTCATTGCTGAGGATGGCGAAGGTGATACGGTGCTTCGCTACCTTGTCGATTGGGGCTGGGGAGAGAAATCCTGCACCCATATTGAGATACTTTCGCGCCCCTTGGCGATCAATCAGGAGGTGTGGCGGGAAGACGTATCCAGCAATGGCAGGGATCGCTATTGCTACGAGATACGGTCCATTACCCCGCTGCTTTAACGTAGGAAATAATATGCGACTTGCGCTCTGGCTCATGCCAAACAAACCGAGTGTGGCCCGTGTCTATATCAACGACATCGCCTGCCTGGCCAGCGGTGCCAAGGCCTATGTGGCGCCCAAGGGGAAGGGAGTGGTGCTTACGGTGTCCGACCCCAGCATCGCCGGTGAAGTGCAGGCCGCCCTGGTCGAGGCGGGCATCATGAAGGCGACCGACACCCTGGCAAAAGTACCGTTTGCGCGTTTCGAGTCCAGGGTCCAGGTGCCAGGCAAGCCAGGGGGCAATACCGCCAAGCCACGAGCAGCGGCCCGTTCCATGCCCGGCACCCGTGACGGGGAAGCCTCCGCTCTTGATCTGTCGAGCATTCCGGTACCCGATCCCGTGGTGCTGAGGATCGACCATCGCGAACCCGAGGCGCTCTTTGCTGCCTTCAAGGGCCTGACAAATGTCACGGTCGAGCGGGTTGAGCTTCCGTTGGGTGACATCGAGATCAACGGCAAATACATCATCGAGCGCAAATGCTGCACAGAGACCACGGGACGTACCGATTTCGAAGCCTCGGTGGTGGATGAGAGCAAGCGACTGTTCTTTCAGAGCGAGAAGCTGCGCCTGGAAGAGGGGATCGTGCCGATCATCCTGCTCGAAGGGAATGCCCACGAGAACTCCTGCGGCATGCTGGTGCAGGCCGTTGACGGGATGCTCTCTTACCTGCTGACAATTCAGAAGATGAACGTCCTTACCACCTACAATTTGAGCCACACGGTTTACTTTTTGCTCAAGCTTGCCGCTCACGACCGCTCGGGACTGGGTTACGAGCCACCACTGCGGGGCAAGAAGCCTCGCCAGCAGCAGGATCAGCTAATCTTTGTCCTGGAGGGCCTTCCTGGGGTGAGCGCGGGAACGGCGCGCAAGCTTGCGGTACGCTTTGGCTCTCTGGCCGGGCTGGTCGCGGCAAGTGAAGAAGAGCTTTTGCTGATTCCGGGCATGGGACCCAAGCGGGTGGCTCAGGTCAGGGCGGTACTGTTCGGTGAGGGTTCTTCATGAAGATCATGCCGGAAACGTGGGAGTCGAAGCCTGAGCGGATCGATCCCGCATCGCCTTTGGGCAAGGTCGATGCCATGCTCCAGGCGTTAGTGGCGCGAGAGAGTGCATGTCTGGAGGCTATGGAGATGCACGAGCATTCTGGGGGGCGTTCAGTTGAAGCAAAAGGCGTTCGCCTTTTCGGAGCCGTCACGCTCAATTTTTCGTATTCCGACGAAGATGGCATGGCCAGTTTGAAGCTTCACGTGATTAAGGTAGATGAAGACAAGCGCAGGCAGGGGTACGGCAACCTTGGCTTGAAAGCCTTTCTCGCCGCCGCGGACGCACTCGATTTGCCAGTATGCCTTTTTGCTGAACGATGGGGACTGGTTGGTCCCGGCAGGAACATCCTTTCTAAGTGGTATCGGGGCCACGGCTTTGTAGACGTGCCGGATTGGCTTCGCCGGCCTTCTCCCGGCGAGCTAAAGGCAGTGGCGCCAGAGCACGACCGACCGAGGGCTTCGTTTGGGCCAAGTCCTTTGCTGTAGGCAACAAACGCCGCCCCAGGCGGTCAAACCACGCGAACTTCACAAGACACAAGGAGAACCCTCATGGCGAACAAGCGAAAGACAGGCCGTATCGACAACGCCCTACAGGCGCAGCTGAGAACCCCGCTGTTTCGTCAGCGCGTGGTAAAGCCGAAGCGGGGCAAAGGCAGCTACTCTCGCAAAGGGAGGGGGCAATCCCAAGCGGCCTGATGGCGCCTTGGGATTGCCTCTTTTTTGGCTCACCTCGCAAATAAAATGCATTTGTCGCTGGGCGTCAGCCCGCCTCCCTGAACTTGACCAGGATAGGCCTTCACATGGACGCAATTGATGTCATTAGCACCTGATACGCCAGAGGGTCACGTTTACTACATTCGCTTAACCACGCATAAAGGCATTTTCTACAAAATAGGATTCACCAAGTCCAATGATGTTATTAAGCGATTTTCCTACCGGGGGTCGCAGAACTATAAACTCATCGACAAGGTGCTTCTATTCAAATACTCCCCGTTTGCCTATGAGATTGAGCAGATGTGCCACAGTCACCTTAGACCCCATAAATCCTACAAGGGCGACGGACTCAGGTACCTGTTTGCTGATATGAGCAAGCATCCATTCTTCAGAGATGGACAATCAGAACTCTACACGCAGGATGTATTAGGGTTAGATCCAGAATATAAGCCTATCAAAAGCTTCTTGGGCTTTGGTAAAGCGAAGCCGCACGACCTTGTATTTGGCCATGGGCTTGATTTCGGCTTCTACCATGAGAGCTTCGTCCAAGAATCAAAAGATTATGTGTACAAGACTCTGATAAATTTCTTTTCTGGACCCCTCAAATATGACCGCCCCGACTTCATTTCTGACAATGGCGATTGGGTAGTCAAACTCAATAAATGGTCCTGGCTGAACGCTGCCGCCTCATTGAGCGATAGAACCATTCATTGCGCTCCCCCAATGCCAACGACGCGTGAGGGGTGGCTGAATCTAAGAACCTTTAATCCTGTATGGGCTTGGATAAACAACCCCCCAAGCGAACTTGGATATCTGGAAAATCTTGAGACGATCGATTTGCATTCCGGAGAGATAAACGCGCTCCCGGACAGTATTTATTACCTTACAAACCTAAAGGTTATTAAGTTTATCGGTTCCATTGAGTCGATATCACCGAAGATCGAAAATCTAACCGGTCTCGAAGTGCTGAGCATGGAGAACTATGATAATTCTCTGATTACTTTCCCAGCCGAAGTATTCACACTTCCCAACTTAACAATTTATACAAACGAAGCCACAGCAGCAGTCCTGAGGGAAATGGCTCCCGACGATACCAGTGTGGTCATAAGTACAGATTATCCTATGGTAGGCGGCTAGCAAGCTCCAGAGTGTTAGATGAAGACCAGACAAAGCCCCCGCTCGCAGACCGAGACGGGGGCTTTTTTCGTCATGCGACAGAGATTGTCGTTACGCTGTGGTTGCGCCAGCGGGTACTGATGATGCTGCCTGTTCGGCGGTGATGTCGCCGATGATTTCCCGCAAGGTCTCTTGAGCAGTGGCGTTGGCCACCTGGCAAGTACCGGCATTGAGGTGACCGCCGCCGCCGTGAGCCAGGCAAAGCGCGCCGACATTGGTCGCGCATGAGCGATCCAGGATCGACTTGCCGATGGCAAAGACGGTGTTCTGTTGCTTCAGGCCCCAGAGCACATGGATGGAAATGTTGCACTGAGGAAAAAGGGCGTAGATCACAAAGCGGTTGGTGGCGTAGATAATATCTTCGTCGCGCAGATCCAAGACCACCAGGTTGCCATGCACCGTGGCACAGCGCTCGATCTGTGCCTTGGCCTGGGCGTCATGGTGACGGAACAGCTCGACCCGCTCGCGCACGTCGGGCAGCGCCAGGATATCCTCGATGCCGTTGGTCCGGCAGTAGTCGATCAGTTTCATCATCAGCTGGTAGTTGGAAATGCGAAACTCGCGGAAGCGTCCCAGACCGGTGCGCGCATCCATGATGAAGTTGAGCAGTACCCAGTCCTGGGGATCGAGGATTTCGTCCTTGCTGAACTGGGCGGAATCGCCCTTGTCCACGGCCTCCATCATGTCATCCCAGCGTGCCGGGAAAGCCTCGTGGCCCCCGTAATACTCCCAGACCACACGGGCGGCAGAGGGTGCATCGGAATTAATCATGTGGTTGTCGAGGTCGCCTTCGTTGCGCAGGGTTTCGCTCAGGTGGTGATCGAAGGCCAGATGGCAGCCAGCGACATAGGGCAGGTTGGTGGTGATGTCGCGCCCGGTGATCTCGATCTTGCCGTCCTGCATGTCCTTGGGGTGAACGAACAGAATGTCATCTATGAGATCGAGGTGCTTGAGCAGGGCGCCGCACACAAGACCGTCGAAATCGCTACGGGTGACAAGGCGATATTGAAGAGGCTTCGGATGGGCCGGCATGAAGATCCTTTTAGTAATAGAAGTGGTGGGGATTGCCTTGGTCAAGTCCGGGCGAGCGTGTGAAGCCGACGCCTCTTGGCTGCCAGTCCCTGCTGGGTTGCTAGTCGCTACGCTCGATGCGGGAGGAAGTCGCGGGGCTGGCTGGTAGCCGCTTGTGCATCGATGTCGCTATGCCCAAGGCAGCGGTGATGACGCCGAGGCAAAACAGTGCCAGTGGCGCCCAGGATAACTCCTCTAACTGGCGCAAGGTGCTGGGCGGCAGCGAGCGGTGGGCGAGCCAGGACAAGGCAATGCCGATGCCTACAAGCGCGGCGTAGGCCAGTCGGTCCAGAAGATGAATGCTGCCATGTGAATCGTTGGATTTTGGCATAAGTCGCCTTCTCCTGCCTTGGTTCTAATGGCTGCTTGGGTTTGCTTCTTTCGGGCGGAGGTCATGCGAGGCTGATATCCGCAGGCCAGATAATATAGTTTCCATAACGACCCTTTTTGGGCTCGCCTCCAATGGCAAGTCCAGCATCCGTTATTTCTTGTTTCCCATTTTGAATTGAAATCCAGCCCTTATTAACTAAAGCCTTCTCGAGATTAGATTTGGATATATTCATCTGCTTGGCAAGACGCCCTACGGTGAGCTTCTCGTATCTCACATCACTAGAAGATTGTTCGTTATTATCACTCACGGAATTGTTTTCGGGGGGCTTGGCTGTAGCATCTTGGCCATTTGGAGCAGCGTCAGGCGTAGAGTCGTTGGTTTTGGCTGGTACAGCCTTGGCAGATACTTTTTTATCAGAATGGAAGTCTGGGGATGATATAGGCGCGTCTTCGTCACTGATGCGAAGAATGCGCTGGGCTTCCTCATAAGCATCGCGATAGAGTTCTGGGTCAGCGTCCTTTTCCATAACGACACCCATTTCATTATTGTTGACCTGCGAGAATTCATAGAGATTTAGGCTGGTGATGATGCAGGCATATTCGCTCAAGTAGCACTTGGCATGGAGATTCTTGCAGAAACTGGTGCGGACATATTTCAACTCTGAAAGCCACTCTGCCTCGGCTGGACGGAGAACGCTCTTCCCATAGACAAGGCGAATATCAAGTTTGAGGCGGTTCTTGTCCTCGAGTAGCTCTTTGAGTCTATCGTTGAGCTTCAGATACGGTGAGATTAGAACAAGTCGCTCCCTTGAGTTCTTCACCATTTCTTCAAGGTAGAAGTTTGTTGCCGTAGTGTTTAGAAATTTGGCCATTTCTTGTCCTCAACAGAATGTCGGCTATCAACAATGCCGTTTGAAAGCACCAGCAGGCGTGTTGGCGCCCAGGATAACTCCTCTAGCCAGCGCAAGGTGCTGGGCGGCAGCGAGCGGTGGGCGAGCCAGGACAAGGCAATGCCGATGCCCACAAGCGCGGCGTAGGCCAGCCGGTCCAGAAGATGAATGCTGCCATGTGAATCGTTGTGTTTTGGCATAAGACGCCTTCTCCTGCCTTGGTGGGCGTAGGGATTAGCCTAGTAGGCAACTCTGCGGTGCTTGCCCCGTTGTTCACGAATGCTTTGGCATTCGGTGCAGGTCTCGGCCCAGGGGGCTATTTCCCGCCGTTGCTGGGGAATCTCAAGACCACAGTCCTCGCATTCAGGCTTGTTCGCTTGCTTGCTGAGCAGCTTGGCATTCTGTGCGATGCTCTCGGCCACGGTTCTATCGGCCAATATGTTTGCGATTTCCCCTTCATCCGCCATCCGATAATCTCCCTTGTTTGAGGTTGCAGGCTTCAGGCACATTGCCTGGCATGACCATAATAATACAACAAAACGGTACTGTAGTGTGTTTGCAAGAATTTGCGAAGTGACCAATTCGTCGTCGCACGCCCAGGGCGAGTCGGGCCGACGCCGGACGAGAATTCCTCGGGAGGGTGACGCAGGCTGGGCGGCTATTGCTGGTGAAGCCGGTTACGCCTGGCGCGGCTCATGGGCAGCTGCTGGCGCAGCTCTTCAACGGAGGTTCCCTCAAGGGCCTTGGCGTTTGCCTCTAGCCGCTCTCGGGTGCTGGTGTGACCGGAGGCAGTCGTGGCGGTTTTTTTCGCCGGGGCCATCAGACAACGCTTATCGCGGTGGGCGGGGGTCATCTCCAGCAGGGTGTGCCGGTGAATGCCGAAATGGGGGTGAGGGTTGTCCTTGAGGTCATCGAAGGTATCTTCCGAGGGATTGGCGACTCGCGGCCACTGGTGAGCGTCGAGATGCGCCAGCACAACGTCCGGCACCGCAGCGGCAAACTGGGTGCGCGAGAGGGCCGTGTAAAGGCGGTGGATTGCACGGCGCCAGCTGCCCTTGATCGCCCATTGCTGAAAGAGGTGCGGCGGGGCCAAGTCCGGGTCGATCATCACCCGGGGAAACTCATGGCCTTTGGCGCGTATTACGGTGGTCAGGGTAATGTCACGCGCCGGTGGCGCTGACCAGTGCTTGAGCATGGCTTGCTGGCGCTGGTGATCGTCGCTGATCCAGCCCTGGATAATGTCGGGCAAGGTGGGCGTCAGGTGGTTGGCCACCAGATTGCACAGCGACATCCCCAGGGCGTCGTTGCGTTGCGAGGCATATTGATGAGCGGCGTCCAGGCTGGCGCACTGGCGCACCCAGGGCGTCTGTATCGGTGGTGGCTGCTGGTGCATGGCATTTTGTTTAGGCGGCGCCCCCAGGCGTGCCAAATCCAGCAATAGCTGCACCGGGTAGCTCGATATCCCATCCACCCAGGCGATGCGTTTGTCCCAGCGGGTGGCTTCCAGGGCGGCCAGGAACAGCGAGGCGGGCTGATCGGCAATGTGGGTGTAGTGCAGGCCCTTTTCGAGCCAGGTGAAGCGTTGCTCGGCCCCGTGCAAGGAAGAGGTTCCAAGGCCTGTGATCCGGTTTTTATGCTGACTGCCGGCCTTGTGCGTAAGGGCATTGAGCACCCCGGCGACCGCGGGGCCGAAACGATAACTCTCGCCCATGAAAATGGTATCGGCGCGTTGATGCAGCGGGTGGCGCAACTGCTGGATGGCCAGATTGCCGGGGCGTAATGCCTGGAAGGGGTCGCCGAAGGTGATGATGCTCACCCGCTGGCGGGCGATGAAGTCCAGCAGGGCCTCGCTCGAATCCTGGGCTTCCTCCAGGATCACGATGTCATGCTTCCCCAGGGGCGAGAGGGTTATGCGTCGGTCGATCTTGTCGATGGTCACCGTTTCCGCCGTAGAGAGTGTCCAAAGCTTTATGATCGCGTCGAAAGTCAGCGGAAGGCTTTCCGGGTCACGGCTGGCCTGTGAGAACCAGATGTCTCTAGCCACGCTCACGGCCTGCTTGCGGTCCATCTCGTGGTTGCGCCAGTCGGGATGCTGGGGGTCGGGATCGGGAAGGTGCATGGGTTCCGGGAAGCTGCCCTTGGTCTGGTAGAAGCGCGTCAGGATACCCAGGGCGCGTTCTATCTCAACCGAGGTGACGTGAGGGAAGCGCGCCTTGATCTGCTGGCGCGGAATCCCCCCGAGAACCGCCGGCGTCTTGAGCTTGTCCTTATGCGTCAGGCGCACATGTCGGACGGCCATCTCGTAAACCGTGCGGGCGGTGACGTTGGACGGCAGGGTCCCGCGAGCGCGGTCAACCACGTTGCGCGATTGCGCCAGAAACAGAATGTCAGCCTGGCCGGCTCGACGCCCGAACTCCACGATCACCAGGCTCTTGCCGCTGCCGGCTACCGCCGGGACGTTCACCAGGTGGCCCCCTTGCACGGCGCGCTCACCGTCGCCAAGTGGGCGGGTGATGTGCTCGATGATGGCTTTTTGTTCCGTGCTTAGTTTCATGGCGACCTTTTTAAAGCGGGCTGCGGATGCGATGCCTGGCTTTCTTTCCTGTGGGTAGCTGCAGGATACCGACAAGGGATGAATCACCGAAGCTTTCGTCACTTCATCTGCGCGATATATCCCAATGTTGAAGATGTTAATACAAGCGCTTCTGCATATTCTGATGCTATAGTGACCCTATAGCTTTTGGCAACTTTACTGGCTGATGACCAAGCCATTCAAGAACAACAGGGGTGATCATGAATAACAACGAAATACGCTATGCGACGGATATGGCAAGCGCCACGATGCGGGCGATTGGCAACGAAAAACGCCTATTGGTGATGATGGCCCTGGCCAGCCAGGGTGAACGCTATGTTGGCCAGCTGCAGGCATTTTTGGCAAAGGTCGGGGAGCCGCTGAGTCAGTCGGCGCTGTCCCAGCATCTCGCCATTCTCAGGGATGCCGAGGTGGTCAAGGTGCGCCGTGAATCCCAGGCGATCTTCTACAGTATCAATGAGAAGAGCGATGTGCGGGCCGTGCTGGAAGCCCTGGGCGTGCTTGGTTTGGCAAAGGACGTTTAGACTGGCTTGCGCCAGACAATGCGAGCAGCCCGGTAGAGCTTGTGATGCATAAAGGTCAAGGGGGGATGGTGGCGCTGGTTATGGCGGGTAAGCCACACATCGACCAACACCAGCGCCCCGATGAACGAGAAGGGCGCCATCAACCAGCCGGAAGGCCCCAGGGAATTGCCAAGATGGAAGGCGGTGCCAATGACCGCCGCAATCAGCAACGGGCGGTAGACTGCGACCGGCAGGTGGCGGTATCCCAGGGCTGTTACCAGCATGACGCCCCCCAGGTAGAGCGGGTAAAGCGATGCGGCAGTCATGGTGCGCTCCTGGTCCATATCATGTACCCCCAAGCATAGCGATTTCGCGGGTGGGGCGCCAAAGAGCGTTGCATCGATAGCGGAATATACCCCATATATAGATTGAATGTTACCCATATATAAAGTATCCTGTGTTTATCGCTCAACGACACACAGGTTCTCGCCATGACTGTTTCCTCACACGCTTTCGATGACGCTTTCGTGATCCCCGCCTTGCGCCAGCAGCTCGACATGCTGGGTGGGTTCGAGGCTAGCAACGACGAACAGAATGGCGTGTATTTCTCCGCGCCTGAGATCGACCTGAGCATCTATGACCGCATCGTTTTGGCATTTAGTGGCGGTAAAGACTCGATAGCTTGCCTGCTGCATCTAAAAGACCTCGGGGTGGACATTAGCCGTATCGAAATGTGGCACCACGACGTCGACGGTCGCGAAGGTAGCCAGTTGATGGACTGGACATTCATGGCCGACTACAACCGCAAGCTCGCTGATGCCTTCGGTATCCCGCTGTATTTTTCCTGGCTCCAGGGTGGCCTGGAGGGTGAGATGCTCAAGCAGAACGACTACAGCCAGCCGCACAAGGTCGAAACCCCTGAGGGGCTGATCACGCTGGAGCGCGACACCAGCCGCACCAAGCCCAGCACCCGCCGACGCTTCCCCCAGCAGGCTGCATCCTTGGCCACCCGCTGGTGTTCGAGCGCTCTGAAAATTGACGTGGGCCGCCGTGCCCTGACCAACCAGAGCCGCTTCAACAATGGCAATACCCTTTTCATTACCGGTGAGCGTCGCGAGGAAAGCTCTGGCCGCGCCAAATACATGCAGTTCGAGCCGCATGCCTGTGATCGCCGTGGTGGTCGGCTGGCTCGCCGCGTCGACACTTGGCGGCCGGTTCTCCACTGGAATGAGGAGCGTGTTTGGGACGCCCTGCGCCGCCACGGTGTGATCGCACCGGTGCCATACCGCCTGAGCTGGTCACGCTCAAGTTGCATGACGTGCATCTTCAACAGCCCGCGTATATGGGCCACCATCAACCAGTATTTCCCCGAGCGCACGCGCATGATCGCCGATTACGAGCGCGAGTTCGACAGCACCATCAGCCGCAACCGGATCAATGTCGTGGATCTGGCCAGCCAGGCGCAGCCCATGGAGATAGACGACCTTGAGGCGCTGGAGCAGGCGGGGCGCAGCGAGTACAGCTTGCCGGTGCTACTGGAAGAAGGGCAACGCTGGGTAATGCCGGCCGGTGCCTTTGGCAAAGAGGGCTGCGGGGCGGTGTAGGCCGCCCAGGGGCGGGGCGCGAGCCCCGTCACCCCAGGTAACTCCGATGAGCGAAACCAAACCAGCAAGATTTAATCAGCGAGGCAACGACCATGACGACAGCAAAAAAAATCCACGCGCAGGGCGGCTACGAATTCTTTGCACGCTTTGATCAGGAAGCCGAGGTCTACGAGATTTTCACCGAAGAGGAATGCGAGGGGTATATCGGCGTGGCCGATGGCCTGGCGGATGCCAAGGAAGTGGCCAAGGCGCACGCCGCTGAAATGGCTGGGATAGACGGCAGGGAGTGACCCCAGAAGCCAGAGAAGTACCCAGGGCGGCCAAGCTGCCCTGCTCCCACCCAACCCCCAGATTGATGCCGCTTAGCCCCAGGAGGGCGTCTGTAGGGGGTTTCACACCGGCTGGGTTGTGGAGGCCGGCGCCATCAATGTCGAAACTGTCAAGATTAACCCTGTCTGGCGCATTGCCGGTTAAGCCATGACTGTCGATGTGGCCAGCAAAGGGCAATTGAAAAAAGGTATTATGATAGAGGGATCGAATGTATTTAGGTTCTTTGAGTTTCTATCCGATCAAACTACTCGGACGGCGGCCACGCCATGAAAATCTCTTTGTTAGTTTTTCTGTAGCAGCCACCACGATAGCTACCTATTTTTCCGGTCTCAGACAAGGGCGAACTCGATCAAGACACTCTCCGGGAAGGGTTAAAGGAGTGGGTAGATAAATTCAATGAAAGATGGTCAACAATGCTATTCGCCTGGGCAGGGTTGAAATGTTGACAGATACCTGAATCCGTGAGACTGACCCCCTGCAGTACTTCTAACCCCCTGATCTTCATGGCAAGATAGCGGGCATCGCCATTCACCCAGACAGTTCCATGCCCAACATCAAGTTCCGCACCAGTCGCCGCACCCTCACCAGTCACGCCGGGCTATCCATCATCGGGCAGTGCGTCGAGATCGCGGGTGTCGACAGTATCGACAGCCGCTTCCCCACCACGCTGGGCATGCGCACCAGCGACGTGGTCAAGAGCTACCTGGGCCTGTTGTGTCTGGGCATGAGCGACTATGACGCCATCGAAAACGTCCGCCGCGACAAGCCCTTCCAACAACTGCTGACCCTGCAGAAGGTGCCGAGCACGGCGACGCTGCGACAGCGGCTGGACAAACTCGCCGCCAACGACCTGCAGACGCACACCGCCAACTGGTCCACGACGCTGCTGTCATTGGCGGAGGCACCGATCACCGCCGAGACGACGCATGTCTGCCTGGACATCGACACCTTCGTCATGGACAACAGCAACTCAAAGAAGGAAGGCGTTTCGCGGACCTACAAGAAGGTCGACGGCTACACCCCGATCGCCGCCTATCTGGGTAATGAAGGGTGGTGTCTGGGCCTGGAGCTGCGTCCCGGCAAGCAGCACACCATGAAGGAGAGCAACGCTTTCCTGGAGCGGGTGCTGCCCCGCGCCCAAGGCCTGACCGATCAGCCCATCCTGCTGCGTGAAGACAGCGGCTTCGACAGCCAGGCACATCTGGCGCTTCTCGAACAGCAGCGCCAGGCCTTTGCCGACGAGGGGCGCAGGCTCGACTATGTCGTCAAATGGAACCCGCGCGGCTCGGCCACGGCCGATCAGGACACCTGGCGGGCAGTGGCGGCGGACTATTGGGAAGAGCTGCGCCCTGGCAAACGCCAGGCGCTGTGGGCACAGACTGTCTCAGTCCGTGACGACAACAAGGTCGAATACATCGTCAAGCGCATGATGCGCCTGGTGGAGCGTACCGCCGATCGCGATGGCCAGCTGCTGCTCGAACCGGCGTATGAGCTGGAAGGCTGGTGGACCAGCCTGGATGAGTCGCCGGAGGCGGTGATCAAGCGCTATCAGGCGCATGCCACCCACGAGCAGTTCCATAGCGAGATCAAGACCGATCTTGACCTGGAGCGGCTACCGTCGGGCAAGTTCTCCACCAACGATCTGATCCTGCATCTTGCCCAGCTGGCCTACAACATCCTGCGATTGATGGGACAGCTGGGCATGACCGGCGAGCTAAGCCCGGTCCGCCATCCCGCCAAGCGGCGCCGGCTACGGACGGTGTTGCAGGAGTTGGTGCATCGTGCGGCTCTCGTGATTCACAAGGCGCGACAGATCATCCTCGACTTCGGGCAGGACATTGGGCGCATGACGGTGTTGAAAACCCTGCGACGTCGCCTGCGCTATCCGCGAGGAACGCCATGCTGATCGCCTGTCGGATAAAGCCACCCAGCAGAGGGCTGATGGTCACCAGCGGCCAGCATCACCGAGCCCGGCGGATAGAAATGCCTGACAAAATGGGGCATCGCCGCCGGCCGACGCAGCAAGGGTCGGCCATGGCCAACATGCATTCGGCGATTGAGGCGGGATCGGAGGTCAAAAAATGCTCGCTGGCGGTGATAGGGAAAGTGTCGGCGCCGGCTTCACGGATTCAGGAGATAGGCACATCCTGACCCACTACACCATTACGGCTTATCTCGAAACCGTGTTGGATAGGGATCTGATCATGCTCGATTTAAAAGCCGTGGTGAGGAAGGAAATATGCTCCAGCAAAGGGATTGATTACCTTCGGCGCTGGATCACGTATACCGCCTCCTATTCGGGCTCGGCTGACGTTCAAATAGGACAGTCTGATGTCACTAATGCTAGCTGCCAGCAAGCTGAGGCAGCTGAGAGTTAATCTAAACATGTTGTGACATGGCGTATTGCTATCGGTACTGGTGGGGGGTGACCCTATCGGAATCGAGATAACCTCCTTCAGAAGCAGCCGTCCCTAAACAGATTACGACTTGAAGATGGCTGCTGGGATGTGTGTCTCGTTATTTTGGGACGAGTTAAGTTTCTGACAGATCACTGCTATTAGAGTCCTTTTGGAAGTCAAGGGCACCTGCACGCTGTTGGGCTTTGAGCAGGTTGATGGTTTCGTTGCCGTTTGTCTTTGAAATGAAGATTAAGTCGCAAGAATTGATGTAGATAGAATTCAAGATACCGAAGAATATACCTATCAAGAGAAGGGTTGCGATCGCCATGGAGGCACTTCCCCATATCGGGAAGTGGGGAGTGATGCCGAAACTGGAAGGTATTGCTGCGGAGGCTTGCCAAGCAAAGATAATGACAGCTCCAGACAGGAAGACTATCGCTACCCATATTTTGAAAATCCAGGCTTCCCATTTTTCACGGTTAGGGCATAAAAAATTATTCACGACCGGCCTCCATGCGAATATAAAATAGTATCTTTACTATGATACTACAATATATAGAAAGGATGTTTCGTAAGCAAAGCTAAAGGCCAATCTGTAGTGCTTGGAAACTAGCCATATGATTGCTCCTTCTTTGCGGGTGTGACTCCATCGGAATCGAGAGGGCCTGCGTCAGCAGCAGGCCTCAGTCTGCCGAGTGCTCTCTACCGCGTGTGCTTCAAGGTCATCGCGAGATAGCCAAGCTGGGTATCGACCCTGTAACGCGCCAGCAAGGCCTCGGCTGACTCGAATGACTCTTCTTGCTTGCCGATGACCGCCTTCAATCCGGCAACGGTATCCATCAGGGCGTTGAGTTTGGCTTGCAGCGAGGAAGAAAACTGTTCGCGCTGCGGCCAGAACCGCTCGAGAAATGCCAGATCC
Source organism: Vreelandella rituensis (assembly GCF_003336665.1). GTDB lineage: Bacteria > Pseudomonadota > Gammaproteobacteria > Pseudomonadales > Halomonadaceae > Vreelandella > Vreelandella rituensis. The sequence continues at coordinate 47,823 of NZ_QPIJ01000001.1, forward strand.
ACACAGGCCCAGTCGTCGGGTAACGGCTCCCCGGTTTCCGTGCAAACGTCTTCGATCGCGCTCTTGAGCACGCTCGCGTTCCTTCCCCACTGAGAGAGTGCCAGGGCTTGTGCCTGGGACTCGAGAGTTGCACGTGACGCGGCAAGGTAGGCCACTTGTGTCAAGGCCTCGGCATGGGGGTCCCTCGAGCTATCCGGGGGTGCGGGCTGGGCTGGCGCGGGTGCATTGCCCTGGGCCGCGACGTCCGCCTGGGCTTTGGCGACGTTCCAGCACTTGTGTCCGTCCTCCCGGGCGACAAGCTCCAGGCATTGGGTATGCGACAAGTCGGCGCTATGGAGATCCACCAAAGCATGACGCAAATGCTTGGCTCGCGCCTTGAGGTGACCGACCCCGGCTGGGCCGTTGGCGTCAGTCCCGCCACTGGGGGCATCCTCAAGGGTGACAAGCTCTATGCATTGGGGGAAGGAGAGCGCCAGGTGGTGCCGCTCCGCTAAGGCGAAGCGTAAGTGCTGGGCGCGGGGGTTGGTGCGATCGACGCGAGTGGCGTATTCAGCAGTCATGAAAACCTCGTTTTGGCTTGTGAAGTCACGTTGCTCCCGTTGACGCGCTCGGCCACGAAGTTAGTAGCGAGGTTGCTGAGATCACATTTGCCGTGCGGGAAGTGCCGCTGGGAGCTGCCGGTTGTGATCGACCAACGCCAGCCTAAAAGCAAACGACGGGGGTGGCAAGCGATAAACAGATTGTTCAGGGATACCTACGCACGTTCTAAAAAAGGTACAATGGTGTAGGTATCGGAAAGAGTGCCTAATACTAAAACCATTCGATCGGCAGGGCTGGTCGTGCAAGAGGAACCGTTGAGATGAAGAAGACGTTGATTGCCGCGAGCGTAGCTGCCGCACTGATGCTGGTCGCCACTGGCGCTCAGGCGTTCGAGGACAAGGTGTCTGTCGGCGCTGTTGGCGGCACTACCGGGGTGGGTGCGGACGTTAGCTGGCGCTTTCACAAGAATTTCGGGGTGACCGCTCGCTATACGGGTGGGTTCTCCTTCGATACCGACTACGACACCGATGAAGCCGTTTACGATGCGGATCTGGATATCAGTGTCGGCAGCCTGCATTTCAACTTGCATCCCTTCGGCGGCGGCTTCTACCTGGCGGCAGGGGCGGCTTTTCCGGATATCGAGTCTAACGCAACGGGGACTCCCAAGGCCGGCGCCGAGTATGATTTCAACGGCCAGCGGTATTCTGCTGCGGATGTCGGCAGCCTGAATGGCCAGATCACGATCGCCGATGGCGTTCAGCCATACTTCGGGATGGGCTGGCGCTCCACCCATACCAACGGCTTCGAGCTGTTCTCCGAGGTGGGCGTGTTCCCGACCAGCATCGACGTGGCACTGTCGACTTCCAATAATTACGAAGGCCAGAATGCCGAGTTCTACGAGGATCTGCGCCAGGAAGAACGTAACCTGAAAGACGATGCGGATGCCTTCTCGGTTTACCCCGTCTGGATGATCGGGGTTTCCTACACGTTTTAATCACCGCTAGGCCGCTTCTGTATTAAGCGGCCTTTTTTGGATGGAAGTAGTGCTTATGGTCGTGTACGAGAATCCTTGGTTTCGGGTGATGCGCGAAGACGGCTTTCACTTTGTGGATGAGCCCACATCAAAGCAGGGGGCGGCGGTCTTGCCGCTGGTGGGGAATAGCCTCTGGTTGCTGCAGATGCACCGTCCCGCCCAGAAGATGGCGATGACCCTTGAGGTACCCAGGGGCTATGCCCATGAGGGGGAGACCTCACGACGCTGCGCGGCAAGAGAGCTTCAAGAGGAGATGGGGCTTTCGATAGACCCCCGGTCGCTGCAGTACCTGGGCAAGGTGAGGCCCAACACCGCAATCATGACCGCCTGCATCGACCTGTACGTGGCGCGCTTTCACGGTGATGTAGTGGTCGGGCAGCGAGACAGAGAGGCGTCTGGGCTTGCATCGATTCCTCTGGAGAGATTGCCTATCTGGCTGGGGGAGGGCCATGTGCAGGATGGTTTCACCCTGGCGGCCTTGAGCTACTACTTCGCTGCACAGCGGATCACAGCCGCCGCCTCGCAGGTGACAACGCCGGTCGCCTAGCTGGTGGCCTTGCGGCCAACTCGCTATCCGCTCAAGTCGGGTGTGAGTTCCAAGGAAAAGCGCCAGCCACGCTGGCGCCGTATCCATTTTAATTCAGCGGCTTGCTGGCCATCAGATCTTCCATCGCAGTTCTGAAGCGGCGAACATACTCGGCGAAGGTCATCAGACCATCCGGCCCGCACAGATAGTCCAGATAGTGATCAGTCAAATCCTCGCCTGCCTGCCTCTCCATTCCCGCTTCGACAATTGCCTGAGTGAGTATTTCGTCCAGCTTGAGTTCCGCGGTCCTTGAGCCGGTGACGAGATGGCAGCCTCCATGGCCGTCATTTTTGGCGTGTAGTGTCATGCCGTCAAAGGTGATGGTGCAGACAAAGGCAATGGTTTCCTCGGACATTTCCTTGAATGTCTTGAGTTTGCTAATCACTTGGCCGAGCGCTTCGCAGTCCTCGACCCGCGTTGATGGCGAGATATGACTGAGGGGGAGGCTGGACTCCGCTTCCGTATCTTCGATAAAGAACAGGAAGGTGGGTTTTGCGCCACCCTTTAGGCAGCGCAACCGGCTGCCCTCCGGCAGGGTTTCACCGTCTGAGAAGGTATACGGCTTGGTCATGATGGCGAAATCACCCTTACGGTACTGGGTGGCCCCACTGATGCCCAGTTCGCGCTTCAATGCCTCAGTTTCGGCGGGGCTTGCTGGCTCAAGAAAGCGGCCAAGGGCGACTGGGCTGCCGGTGACGCCGCCCTGTGATCCTTCGAGGGTGGGCTTCTTGCCACCCTTGGAACAGATGACCACTTCGCCCTTGTGGATCTGTACGGAGCTACCCACTTTGATGTCGCTAATGGCACGGTAGGCGGTGTTTTTCGTGAATGTGATTGTCATCATGGCGGTTGCCTCTATCTGATTGCGGTTGCAGGTTATGTGCTGGCACTTGCGTGGCCATGAGTTAATCATTACACATATATGGGTGCAGCGCAACCCATATATAAAGAGACGGAAAGCCTCGCCCGTGATGCGTCAGCGCTTAGGGAGAGGATCATCCATGGCAATTTACTTGAAGCAAGCGGAGCCTGCTATTGCGGTTTGGCTGTTAGGCGCTTCAGCGCTTCCGCGCAATCCATCACGTCGCCAGCATTGAACAACATTTCCGTTTGCCTAATACCCGTTCGCTGGAAGGGAAGCGGTGGCGCGACGCCCCTGAGTAGTTTCTCTTGGTGAATAGCGTCTTTGAGCTCTGTCACTCGAACGTTCAGGAGGCGAGCAGCGTTGGTGATGCCTAGCCGGGTCTTTCGAAAATCGTCCATAAATTGTCCTAGTTGGTAGTGGTGTCATTGTACCAAAACCGACTGATCTTCTGTGCTTATATCCTTGCTGGCGGGCACTGTGGTTTGCCGTGAGAGTCCAGGTTAATTGCTGTTACTGGAATAAGGGTTGCCCCATAGTGTCCGCACCCAATGCAGGCGGTCCGCAGGGGATGCTAGAGTGCCAAATCCAACGAACAAAGAGTTAAGCCAGCATGGATGATCACCAAAGAAGCGAACAAATAGCCGAGATTCACCGCTGCTTTTCGCTGAGTCGTGCCAACTTGAGAGAAATGCGAAAGACACCCTATATTGCGGGTGTGTTTTCTTTGATTCTTTTGGGTACGTCGCTACTTTTAAGTATGAAGGCTATACCGGTGAGTGCGGGGCTTGCGATTGTTATTGGGGCTATCCTCCCCATGGGGATCGTGTTCACAAACTTCTTCACCAGGTCTCGACAGTGCCGAAAAGCACACAAGAGAGCGCTTTTGATCACCGAAGAGCTTGGTATTGATCAAGGCGCGGAAGACAGCCGCGCGGGTCGTGATTAAGGAGCGAAAGTTGCCAAAAGTTTCGGATCGCTACACCTATCGGGTCACCTGGTCGCAGGACGACCAGGAGCATGTTGGGCTATGTGAAGAGTTTCCAGGCCTCAGCTGGTTGGACGCGAGTCCGGCGCTGGCCTTGCAAGGTATCCGGGATACCGTCCGATCGTGCGTTGAGGACCTACGGCAAAGCAGTGAGCCTGTTCCCGAGCCTGTTGCGCCTTAGCAAAAAGCCGAGTAACCCGCCGTCTGGCGGGGGTGTCAGAGACTTCTTTTGGTGACTTTTTGGTACATGTCTACCGCCTTCCGGAACTTTTCAGGCTGAAGCACACGATATGCAGAAGCATCCATGGTGTCCGCGATGTGGCCTATGATCAAGTCATCTAAAAATCCAATATCTGAACGCTGCTTGACGCTATTGAGCGTGGCTTCAGCAAATTCACCTGAGGATCTGTGTTTATAGTATTTCAGATTTTGAATTCCTTCTCGCATATGGATCTGAGTCAGATAATGAAGGTAACCACGACGACTAGTCACATTCCTATTAAAAAAATGCTGATTCATCAATGGAGTAAAAAACGCTGGTTGCTGACTACTAAGCTTATGTAGTGCATACAAATCGGCAAAGGATTCCAGTATATAATGATTATAGAGACTATGATCCTGACGTCTGTTAATTAACATCTCAAGTGATTCTTGATCGTAAACATCGATAACAAGGGAAATTCTTTCAATTATGTCACTATCTTTTACCTTCCATTTCCAGCTTGGCATTGCTCCCTGAATGCAGTGACCGATTTCATGATTAAGAAAAAATTGCGCACGATAAGAAGGTTTTTGATCAATATCTCCTTCTTCGTACAAATCAATAAAGTCCTTGTATGAATTCATGTCTTGCCCCCATATGAAGCATATATGAGATGAAAGTAATCGACTGGTCAGTCGGACATTTTTTCCCGTGCCAAACTCGATACTTTTAATTTTTTTATAATAATTAAGTCCCTGAGATGTAAACACCTCTCCCATTGCCTGCTCATCGCCATGCCAGGCGGGTAGTATGGTCATGGTTTTGCCATACTCAGCCGACAAACTGTAACTAAGCTCTTGGAAATAGACGCTTTCGGGAGTATCCCCTGTAAAAAGAGACGCTGTTCGAAACCACTGCTTGTATGACCAGAAACCAGCGATCGCCAGGGTCAGCGCAATGCCCCCTACGACAAAGAGGTTGATAGGTTTCTTTTGTTGTCGGCGCGAAGGCTTTTTTTCTGGTCGCCCAGAGGCAAATTCCGCTGAACCACCACATGACATGGCCACGTACTTCATTTGCTCTTCTCTTTTCTTATCCATATTCTTCCCAACGGTGCTTGGCTGACTAAAGAAAGACGGCTTACTTAGCAATATCCGGATACATGGCGTGATGGACAATCTCAAGATTGTTGAGACCAGTCATCTCCAGCATCCCCTGCCCAACACCGTATAGGACGGGCTCAACCACATACAGCCAATGCTGAATGAGTGCCAGTACGGATGACTTTTCATCTAGTGCCATAATGTCAAGGCGCAGGTTGACCGGCATGTCGTCCAAAGGAAATAGGATAAAAGGAACCAATATTACAGTCGCAATACCAAGGACAAGTATCCATGAAGCCACAGATCGATAGTCATGCTTCCCCTTTGAGTAGCAATAGATTAGCTCGTTAATCAGTAGAGGAAGTTTTAACAAAGCGACCAAGGAAAAGAACATGCTCATCATCAAAGCAATCGGTGGAATAATCGCCATGCGATAGGCACTTAATCCATCCTCGATTCCCTGAGGTGTGTTGACATAATCTTGGGGTTTCCGCGAGTAGCGAGCATATAGTATGTCGAATTGAGTCTGTGCGACATCCGCCATCACCTTTCTGTAAAAGGTGTTCACATCCATATCAATCTCTAATTTGCTGGAGTAAAATCCGCCTGTAATCTCACGAATATTGTCCGCAATGCCTTTGACCTGGATGAAGTCACTAAAACTCATATTGGGTACTAACGTATCAAGCGCGCTAACGGAGGTTCCAGCTACCTTAGAGAACTCTTGACGCCATGCATACAGGCTCTTTTTCTTGATGGCGTCGTCGATATAGCGACGGGCCATGATAGAACTTCCGCCAAATGTCGTGTCAAACGATCTATCCAGTCTGATGCCTGAAGTGCTTTCGATCTTCTCGCGCATCGCCCGGCCAGTCTTTTTATGAGTCAAAAAGTCCTCATAGGTACTTATAGTGACGGGATATCCTGCCGTTTTTTTGGTGTAATAAAGGTCGTAGTTTCTCCAGTCCCAAATGAAGTCAAATAGCTGTTCACGACTAGGGTTGCAGCTACGCCCGATTCGTCCGGTCCCCCCGCAATAAATAGCAAAGGGATTCGGATTGCCAGACACTTCTATTCTATTCACCTCACCATTAGGTCTCTCGACAAGTTTATGGCCAAAAATCTCGCTACGCTTCAGCTTTTTTAGAAACGCAGGACTTTCTATCCTATGAAGTGTCAAGCTATACTTTTGCTGACGAGCGTTAGTGTAATAATTGTAGAGAGAGCCAGAAACATTGCGACGTATATGGCTTACAACAGAATCACGTTCGCGTTTGATGGAAGGTCCAAGTTTGATCCATGAGTCGCGCAGCTCATTACGCGCAGGAATCCATATCTTATTGAACTCTGCATCAGATATGCCTCGCGAATTATATGTCGCTTTTCGGCTGGCCTTTAGATAATCATCATAGGTGGCTCTTAATTGAGGCTCGTATTGTAGATATGACGCATAGGTTTCATCCATCGCCGACATGGCGTGAATGGATGTGTAGTAAATCAGGCCTTGTTTTGCACCCTTCGCCTCAAAAGGCCCGGAATTAAGGTTTTGATTCCTAAGGCCCTCGTGCATGGACCCTACCAATGGAAAAGAAGCCAGGTAGGTCATAGCTTCTGGATGATGAGGGTCTACCATCATCTCCTCACGATATGGAAATTTTCGAGTGAAGCCAGACGCATGCAAGCGCTTTGCGTAATCCATTGTGACAGCGATATAGCGATCTTCGGCATTTGACTGTTTGACAAGCCCTTGCTCAATTAACGTCTCCGTTGCGAAATAGAAAATAGGCCCTATGGTAACCAACGCCAGGAAAAAGGTAAGCATGGCGCCCTTAATGGTAAATGCATCAAGCCCTCGTATCTTGGCACTAAATACGCCAAATAGAGTAATTGTACAGCCGACACTTGCTAAAACTCGGCCAAATAATTCGACTTGATGGAACTTTTCGTCATCGACAGTAAAACCACTAGAAACATTCAGCAGCATCGCGTTAAACATAAACTCAATGACTACATAGAGAAGAATAAAAGCTAGAAAAAACCAGATCCATATCCGATAGTTTCTCTTTTCTTCGGCAGATATCATAAATGGGCGCATGTAATTCCCTTTGAAAACGGTGTGCTTAGTTTATTGGCGCCACAATGGACTACAGGAGATAGGCGGGAGGACCGTCGCCTTCCCTGGCTTAGCAACCCTAGAGCAGCAGTGCAGAGGGAGCCGGCGACTGGGCCGGGCCAAAGAATACCAGATAGTCCGTTGTCTCGGGCTTGCATGCGTTAGGCCTTGATTCCCTTCGAAGTTGGGAAATGTCAGCCGGGAAACCGGTAACGTTTGGTTTGGGTACCCTTTGGGACGCTAGAAGATCACTCTATTGGGTCACTTCCGGCGTGGTTGTGGTGAATCGTTAATGACTCGGTTAACGGGCTCACCGTCGCGGGAGGTGCCAAGCATGGGCTTCTGGCCATCCTCCAGCACCCAGGGCATGACGGTACCGCAGGCGTGACAGACTTTCTCATTGAGGCTCGAAAAATGTCGCAACACCTTGCTATCGCAATTCCAGCAGGCTTTGGTCGTGCGTTTCATCTTGTTTTTCCTTGTTGTAGTGCTCAGGCTATCGAAAAGCCACGTCGCGGAATGTCAGTCGATAGGGCCGATCGTCGTCTTGGGGGACTTCCGCCTCGAGGATCAGCCCCGGAACAGTGGGGTGGAACGCCAGGCGCATGGGGTCTCGATTGTTCGCTTCGCGGGCGATGATCCCGGCGGGTACCAAGCTTTCGCCATGGATCAGTTGTGCGGGAAACTCGTATTGATGGTACGTGATCTGTTTTATCTTGCCTTGGTGGTCGGCATACGCCAGTGAGCAGGGTGACGCCTCGGGGCAGGACTGATTACGGGCATCGCGGGATAGCTGATAGAGCATCATCTGGCGATCCAGAAGGCCGCTGAGATCCGCCTGACTCATGCGGTGCTCTTTCTTAAATCCAAAGGTGCTTTGGGCGCTGACATAGAGCAGGGGCGTGAGGGTGTCGCTCATGTCCAGGAACCGGCTTCTCTCCGTGGCGCTGGCAATCCCGCCCGCCTTGCCTTCCATGCTGCTTTCCACACGGTACTCATTGAACGCCAGCTGGTGCTCGATGGTAGTCACGGGCATGCCTGGCGCATCCAGCCGGTAATGCGCCTTGAAGCCGTTGGCGGGACTGTCGGCCGCCTGCCCACTGTTGGCGGCGGCGGGTGAGGTGGCGAGCAGGGCGGCAAGGCTAGCGGTCGAGACAAGAAATTTCAGGTACATGTAACGGTTCTCCTGAGTCCTCGGCGGACTCGATGACTGGCATGGCGTCTGGCGCTGGGCCATCGGCATAGCGCACGGTCACACCCAGATAGCGATAATGGCGAAAAGGCGGGTTGGGGTTTTCAATCTCAGCAATCGCCTTGTCCAGGACCTGGAAAACCTCATGTGCGCGTTTGACCGGCTCCGGAATATGCGGGTGGCTGATGCCGTGATGGCTGTTTTCCCCATAGCCCAGCAAGGCCTTGGCCTGGACCATCAGGGTATCGAGCGTGGTGCAGGTATCGGGCGTTGCCTGTGGGTTGTGATCGACAAGCGCTCCCGGCGCTTTTTTCGGCGGAAACGACTGCGGTTGCATGTTTGAGGTGGGCAGGTGGCCGAGACGTGCCAGCATCGAGACTTCATCCAACTTTCCCTGACAAAGCGCGGTATATAGGGCCAAGGCTTTAGCGTTCGCCTCGGCCTGCTCAAGAGTGATGGTTAACTGGATGCGTCGGGTTGGGTCTCGGCTTAACATGGCTCAGCTTTCCTGATGAAATAACCCTTATTTTCTCACATCGCCCCCGATTCAGGGGGCGAGGCAATCCCGGTCAGGCGGCTTTGAGCGATTGCGCCGAAGGGCGTAGCTCGGGGTGGTAATGTCGGGCATCCCCATGCAGGCGCACCGCCATGGCGTCCGTATCCACGATGCGGCACAGGCTTTTGCGCGCCAGCGATCGGGCGGCACTGTGCCAGTCAGCAGGGATGGAGATTTGACCTCCTCACCGCCTGAAGGACGGTGATTCCCGGTTGTCGCCTTCCGGGTTCCTGCTTCGCAGCCCGTTGCCCTTGGTGATGGCACCTCGGGTCTTACACAAGCTCCACAGGCTTAACCTCCCGTAAGCCCTACGGTAGTTTTCTCATGCTGGCGGAGCTTGTCAGCACCCGCCAGAATGGCTTTGCCCGATTGCAAAATATTGCGGGCAGCGTTCACATCCCGGTCGATACCTTGAGTGCCACAGCTTGGGCAGTCCCAGGTACGGACGTTGAGCGGCATCTTCTCGGTGATATGGCCACAGTGAAAGCAGCGCTTCGAACTGGGATACCACTTGTCGATCTGGACGAAATCGCGCCCGTACCGCTCGGCCTTGTACGCCAGTTGTTGCGTGAGCTGATGCCAGCCCACGTCGCTGATGGCTTTGGCCAGTGAGCGGTTTTTCAGCAGGTTCTTGATCTGCAAGCTCTCGGCAGCAATGACTTGGTTCTCGTGAATAAGCTGCGTGGAGAGTTTGTGGGTGGCGTCGCGGCGTTGGTCGGCCAGCTTAGCATGCACCTTGGCGACCTGAAGCCGCGCCTTGGCGCGGTTATTCGAGCCTTTCTGTTTGCGTGATAGCTGGCGCTGTGACCGCGCCAGCTTGCGCTCGGTACGACGTAGAAAACGCGGGTTGGGGATTTTGTCGCCGTGACTGGTGATAACGCGGTGGGTTAGCCCCAGGTCGATACCGACCATCTTAGGTGTCACGGGGAGCGGCGTCACCGCTTCTTCCACCAAAAAACTGACGTGGTAACGGCCAGCGGTATCGCAGCTCACCGTGATGCTGCTCGGTGTGCCGGAAAAATGCCGACTCCAGCGGATATTCAGCGGGTCTTTGTGCTTGGCGAGCCACAGCTTGCCATCGCGCCAGCGAAAACCATTGGCCATGTAAGTGGCTGATTGCTTGCGCTGTTTTTTCTTGAAGGTGGGATACCGCGCTTGGCCTTTGAAGAAGTTACTGAACGCTCGATCCAGATGCCGGAGCGATTGTTGCAAACAAACATTGGACACCTCAGCCAGAAATGCTGTGTCCGGCTGTTTCTTGAGGATGGTGAGCGCTTTGGCGGTGGCGTTGTAGCCCATCCGCTCTTGATGCTCGAACCAGGCATCGGTGCGCTGGCGGAGGAAGTGGTTGTAAACGTACCGCACACAGCCAAATGTCCGGGCAAGCTGGTCGGCCTGTTCGGGCGTGGGGTAAAACCGATAACGGTAGGCGCGATGTACGGTGGTCATGGTTAGAATCTAGCGTGGTAATAATAGCAAGTCAACCAAGAGGCGCTACGCGCCACGCGCTATCCTTCCTCGCACTAAAAGTACGAGGTTTGTCGCGCATTTGATCAAGGGTGTCGGCAAGGGCAGGATTGATGCTTTCCCAGTGCTGGGCCTCAAGAATGAGCCCTAGCAATAGCTGGTGTTCGTGCTCGCTCAGCGCCGCCAGCTTGAGTTCCAGGCGTTTGGCGCGACGCAGGGCGTCAGTGGCGCTTGAGGCAGCCATCGGATAGAGGGCGTGTCCCTGTTCCGAGGGTGCCTCAGCGGGGGCGTGGGTGCTCCATTGACGAGTGGTGCGGCTCTTGGCAATGATGAAGGTTGGCATATTGCGCTCCTTATTGGATGACCCGGTTGGGTGCTTGCTAATATACTGGTTGCATACAGTTTATATATGAGTGGTACGGCACACAACCTTTGATTGCATAATTCAGTAAAACCCCACGGCTGGCGCCTATCCAGCGCCAAGGCGTGACACATTATTCTCAAGAGGGACGACATATGAGCAGCGACATTACTATCCAGCCGGTTAAGCAGGGCGACGACACAACCGGCTTTGCGATTGTCCAGAATGGCCACATCCTTCGTGAACTTGCCTTTTCCCTGGACCTCAACGAAATTAATGACATTGCCGTGGAGGTTGCCGGGTGCGAGCTTTCTCTTGAGCAGGGCTTCGAACTCGAGATCATGGTGCACGATGAAACCGTCAGGGTTTCTCATCAGGTGGCGAAGCGTCTTGAGGGCCTTCCGGCAGGGACGGTCGCCGTGTTCGATGAGTGCGGCCTTGTTGGCTGGGTAACGTCCCATCACCCCGGAAAGTTGCTGGTGACGCCGGTGCCTGCCGAGTCGATCGATAGCGCCAGCGATCCGGAGCAACTTGGCGCGATGACGCCGGAAGATTTCGATGGCAATGCCCATGATGTGGTCAATGAGGTACTTGTAGTGTTTCGCGGGTGGCGCGATGCCGAGACCCCCAAGACACACCTTGTGAACCCTGAGCGTATAACCTTCCCGCTGGCATACCCCACTGAGTAGGCCGCCCCTGACGCTGGTTGAGAGGGGCTTTCCCCTCTCAGCCGTTTATCTGTCAGGGACTTCCCGCTAGAGGGTATTCACCCGACGCTGCATGCCAGATAGCGCCGCAGTACCGTGGGGTCGATCGGGGCGTCATCGTAGCGTTTGGTATTGATAGGGCTTGCGTCACCGGCCAAGGTGAATGAGATACCGTTGCGTGATGGGGAGGGCATGTCACCCATGATCGATTGGTACTCATTCATGACCAGGCTATCGATCTCTTCATCCAAGGGGATGTACCCCTGACCAGCGGCGATAATGTACAGGCTATGGCGAAGCTGACCGATGGAGGTAAAGGGCTGCAGGGTCACTTGGCGAACCTCGGTGATTGCCAGGCGCGGCTCGCGCTTTTTCTTGCCTTTGGGCTTTTCCTTGGGCGTGTCCGCCTCGCTTTCGCTGTTATCCGGCGCTATTACGTCACTCATCGAGACCAAGCGGGTAATGGCCTGATTAGCCCGTAGCGTGAAGTCGTCGGACAAGCACGCGAGCATAGCGAAGTAGGTATGCCAAATCCTGGAGGCCTTGTTGCCGGGGAAAGACAGGCAACCGCTTTCCTCGATCCACAGGCCGCATCGCGCTTCCAATTCCAGCGCTGAGATCTGTCTGGGGCGGTACCCAATCAAGTGACAAAAATCCTGCAGGTTTCCGCCCTGGTCGCGCAGCACGCAGAAACGCTGCATCAGGTAGCCTGCATGGCTGGCCTTGAGGAGGCGCGCCTTAATATCCGCCTCGGACAGGGAGAGAAGGGCCGTGTCGCGCTGCACAAGAATACCGGCCACTGCGTCCAACATCGCTCTTCCGGTGAGCATGGGCCTGCCGGCGACCAATGGCGTGCCGACGTCGGCATCAGGCAAGTCGCCGTCCCCGCTGGGCAGGATGCCATAATCGTGATTCTCCCAGCCGGGGGCAGCCTCCACGTCATCAATATCGATTTCGGCTATGTCGTTGCCATCAATTACGAGTTCGGCGGGCGGCGGGGGTAGCGGCTCAGGGGTGTCCTCAATCGCATCCGCTTCGCAGGTGTAAGGGGCAGGGCCCGGCGCCGAGGCGGCATCCGTTGGCGCTGATTCGCGGCGACTTCTAACACAGCTCAGAAGAAGGTCAACTGCGCTGCGTTTTTGGGCCGGCGCCTGATTCACACCGGTATCGGGAGTCACGGTGGCGAGTGGCGTAGCGCTCGGGGGCCTATCGTCTGAACTTGCGGGCTGCTCGGGTGCTGGGCCGTGGAAAGCCGACAGGCGTTCAAGAAATGCCGCATCACCATGCTCGAAGGTATCGAATAGCTCGGCGACCTGCTTGAAGGTGTTGCGGGGCACGCTGTTCTTGGCCTGCAGAATCGATGCGAATAGCTCTTGGGCGCCGGGGCTTGTGATGAGGTCGGCGTGATCGGCGGCGGCAAGACACGTCGGGTCGCCGGAGGTTGCCGCGTTCCGGTAGAGCTCCAGCATGCGCAAAACGGTGTGTTTCGGATCGCCGTCACGAAAGCTTTGCATATGCCAGGAGCCATGATTGACGCTGAACTGCTTGTTAGCCGTGTAGAGCCGATCCTCCAGGGCCGGATAGCGCTTGATCACCTTGAGCCCGTCATAGGTGCTGAACAGGAACAGGCCACCGCTGCTTTGATCATGCTCGGGGTCGCGATGATTGATCGCGTCGATGATCTCACGGTAAAGCCCCAAGCAGACCTGCAGCCGGCCTTCGTTGAGGGCGACATAAGACTCAAATTCATCGACCAGCCACAGAGGGAAGACCTGGCAGCGCCGAATGAAGTTGATGGTGGACAGGATGAACGTCGTGCCTTCCATGACGTTGAACTTCGAGGACACCATGCCCTGATCATGCTTGGCAATGAAGCGATTGATCGGTCCGCAGCGCGAGTTGGAGCTATTTTTGACCCACTGCTGCATGGCTTCGATAAATTCCCGCACCACGCCATCGAGGTCGTCGTCTGGGGCTTCCTGAGTGGCGTCTCTCTTCGTGCGTTTTGATTTCTGGCAAGCCCGCACGAAGGCACGAAAGGCAGGGTGGGCTTCGCTCTTCTTCGTCGTCTCGAGTAAAGAGGTGATAGAGGGCTTGCCAGGCTTGGAGTTGATGTACTCGGCGCAGGCGTGAAACAGAACAGGGGCGAAGAACAGCGCGCCCAGCATATCCTCAGGGCGAAAGATTCTGCTTTGCGGGGCGGTGTAGGTCACCGGGATTGCGCCTTCCTTGCGCGCCAGGTGATGGATCAGCCTCAGCAGGGTGGACTTGCCTTCCCCCATCTCGCCGATGATCAGGCGGGTGATCGCAACGGGTTGCCGGATACGGCTGGCAATCATCTGGGTGGCCGTCTCAAGGCGTGGCGACAGGTGCTGCATGAGCCAGGGATTCGGCTGCCCCTGGCGGATGGCTTCGATATCCAGAAAGGCCTGGCGCGGCGTCCGGTCGGGGCTTTTCTTCTGTAGGGTGCTCTGGGTGATGGTCAGGGCGTCCGCGTCGGCAAGACCCGGGGCATCGAAGGCCGCTGCCAGGGCAACCTTCAACCGCGCAAGGCTGTCCGGGGGGAGGTCGGCAAGGTTGGCGCCAGCCATTTGATCGAGGTAGTCCCAGGCGTCTGGGTTACCAATACCGTTTTCACGATAGCGATTAGCTGCCGCCAGGGAAAAGGTCTCATCGGCAAGCAAGCGCTGGGCCTGCTCCATTCGTTCGGTCTGTGCGAGCTGCAAAAAGTCCATGGAATCTCCCTGATGGCTGGCAGCAATAAAGCAAAGGCCGGCAATCCTTGGATGCCGGCCTGGGGTCATGCCGTCTTGCGGTGGTCGTCTTCGGCGGCGATATCCCCAAAGGGATCGATGGCGGCGTTTTCCACCCAGTGCTTGATGGTCTCGGCGTAGTGGGGTTGCATCAAACCGACGATCAGGCGGGCACGGGTCTGTTGATGTAGCCGAGATACGTCACGCGGCTTCAAGGGCCAGAGGGTGCTGGCGCGGTCGGCATGGCGAAGGATCTGCGCCGTTACCACCGGGCTTTTGCCGCGCTTGTCCAGGCGCAGGAACACATCGTATTCGGCGCCGTGCTTGACAGAAATGATTGGGCTCTCCGGGGTTTCCGGGTAGGAGATGGTGATTCCCGAAATCTTGGCTACGGCCATAAGGGTTCTCTTTTTTCCGTGGTCGTGTATGCGCGTCAGGCAGCGTCGCTTGCGGGTTCAGGCTCGGACTCAGGCTCAAACGCAACCTCGCCGCCCAGGCAATCAATCAGCATGTCGATGGTCTGGGTAAGGGCGCCGGTCATCAGGTGGAAGTCGGTTTCCAGGCGCACCAGGGCATCATCGCCGTCTTCGGTGTGATCGGCTTCTTCGATGAGGGCCTCGGCAAAGCGGATGCCCTTCAACGCGAGGTCGTCGGTAAGCACGCAGCTGGCCTGTTTCTCGATGCTGATGGCGAGTTGGGAGGCCTGGCAGCCATTGGCCAGCATGGTCTGGATCTCTTCACCATCCAGGTCCGCACATCGAGCGGTAAACACGGTATCGGCCTTGTCCTTGAGGGTGGCCTTGTCGCCCATGACGAGCCAGGCGGGGCGAGTAGCGGGATCGGTGAGCCAGGCGGTCATTTTGCCAACCGGCAGTTCCTGGGTTCTCAGCGGAACGACCTTGAGGCTGCCCAGTGTTTCGCGCAAAAGGTCGAGGGCGTCCTCGGCGGTCGTGCGGCTCGAGGCGTCAACACAGATAAGGTCATTGCGGGTATCCCACCACAGGAAGGTGCGCTTGGAGCGGATGAAGGCGCGAGGCATCAGGGCTTCGGTGATTTGCTCCTTGATCGCGGTCTTTTCCTTGCGGGTGACTTTGCGGCCTTCTTTGCTCTCGATCTCGGCCACGGCGTCTTCGACTTCTTCTTTCACCACGGAGGCGGGCAGCATGCGTTCCTGGCTCAAGACGCTCAACAAACGCTGGCCCTGAACCTCATGCACCAGCATGTTGCTGGCGCGACCGGCAGGCGCCGTCCAGGCGTGGCGGCGAGCCTGAGACTCCCCCAGCGGCACTGCGCGGTGCTCACCAAGGGCATTTTCGAGGGCATCCAGCGCAATGGCGGGCTTGTTACGCAGACGATAGAGAAGTGCGTTCTTGAAAAACATGGGGCGCTCCTGGGCTGACGGGTGACTTTTCACCTTCAATTTCTTATGACCATGATACCCTGAAAAAGATGTTATAGGGTGGATACCAGAACCTGCAAAAGGGCTGGGCCACGTCAATCAACCCCCAAGCAACGGTAGGTATTTCCCATGGTGAACTGGCCCGACCCCTCGCTGCCCCCGATCAACCTTAATAACGTCTGGCACTTGGAGGGCTCGCCTTGTGTGGGCCGGTGCGAGTTGCAAGAGGGCGTCTGCCAGGGGTGCAAGCGCACCCAAGACGAAATCCAGGACTGGTCCCTGATGGACAGGCGCGAGCGGGAAGCGGTGAAGCGCCGGATCAGGCTGGCACCGGACGAATGAGCGTGGCGGGGGATAGCGAGCAGGGCACCAGGCAGTCACAGCTATTTTCCTTATATGGGTTGCATTAATCCCATATATGGGTTAAAGTGTACTCATTGAAGCGGCAACCGCTGCTTCGTACTGGCAACCGCCACAGGAGATCCTTTCTATGCACTGCTTCGGCCAACTGATTTACGAATCCGGCAGCTACGCCGCCCCCCTGCCCGATGACTTCCAGGAATGGGAGTCGGTCACCGACGCCACCAATAGCCTCGCGGGCACCTGGAACGACATGGACGTTGATCCCGCAGAAGGGCAGGGCGTGACACTTCTGCTCTGGTTGGGCAAGCCCGACCCCGAAGCGCCGTTCCCCTGCGACGGTGCCAACTTCCCCCACGACCGCACCTACCAGCTTGGCCCCCGCTGCGGCGTCCAGCGCCTTGAATAGCGCCAGCTGCCTATTTAGTTAGTGGTTTGAGTTTCATCCCCCGAATATCGAAAGGTTGGCTGGCCGGGACGTACCGGCCGGCACAATCAGAAGACAGAAGGAAAAGATCATGATCAATGCCGAACAGAACGCCATCGCCACCCTGCGTGCCTTGGGCCAGAAGATGCTCGCAGAGGCAGAAATAAGAAGGGCTGAGCCGGTTTATCAGCTGCGTGAAACGATGGTTCAGGAATCTGCCAGCAGCACGAACTACGGGGGATACGACAAGATAGTGTGGGTCAATCAGGGAAGCGGCGATGACGCCTTTGCTGAGGAGGTGGCGCTGTTGCCCCAAGACCCAGAGCCCGAGGACTCAGACGTGCTGTACTATTTTCAGGAGGACGATGATTTCGCCACTTCCACCGAGCCGACAGAGTTTGATAGTGAAGGTGCCGTGTTTCGCGCCGTCCCGATCAACGTCTTCCACTACTGGCGGACAGTCCAGAACTTCTTCACTCGGGACGCGGCCAACGCCTACCTCGAAACCCATGGCCACGCGCTCAACGAGCCGGAGATAGTCGTGACAAGCGGCAGTGGCCATCCCGAATGGTGCGCCCTGCGTAAGGCGGCCCTGGACCTCGCGCAAGCCGACTAACTCACCCTCACCCAAAGGGAGGCTCCTTTCCTGAGCCTCCCTCAGATGGAGATAACCAACATGGCAATGCCCCAAACGCGTATCACCGGCGGCCCCGATACAACCCCGACCCACGCACCCAACGCAGGGGCGCTAGCGCGTCTCGATGCACTTTGGCGTGAGCTTGGCGATGTGCCGACGCGTGAAGACCAGGAGGGCGCGCTGGTGCTTGATGCGGGCTTCCAGTTGTTCGATCCCGGCACACCGGTCGAAGATATCTGGCACTGGTTCGAGGCGCAGCACGCCGGATTCAAGGTTGCCGAGAAGCTGGGTTGTGCTGAGTGAGCCGCTGGGTGGAAAGCTTTTCAGGTGGCATTATATATGGGTTGCGTATTACCTATATATAAATTAATATTACCGGACCGGCTGGCAAAGAGAGCGCCAGCCGCCCATGCCAGAAACGCCTATTTTGCATTCATGAAGTTGTAGGAGGACACCCCCAATGCTACCCCATGATGACCTGCTGTTTGCCCGTTACCAGGGCTTCTTCGAGCGTATGACCGTGGGCAGTGCCGCCGGTCGCACCCATGAAACCAGCGACGACTGGAATGAGGCCTATGACGCAGGCATGAATGATGCGGAAGTCTTTAATGCGTGGACCTCCTGCCACCAGCAAGCGGCGTTGCAAGAGGGCTGGGGGATGTTCACCACCGATGGCGCCGTGGCCGAGCCATGGAAAAATGACCTTCTGTTGATCAACCGTGTGGACGAGCGCGAGGTGTTCGCCACTGACCAGCAGGCCATGATGCACGTCATCAAGATGGCCACGGCCGGCAGTGAGTTGCACCAGCGGGCCTTGCGGTTTCACATGACTATTGCGGAGGACTGAGCCATGGGCTGGCTAATTTCCAATGATCCGAACTTTGGCCGCAAGGAGCAGGTGGCCGAGATTCTCAACAGCTACAAGCACAACCGGTATCCCTACTCGACGCTGGTGGATC
Organism: Vreelandella rituensis; assembly: GCF_003336665.1. Taxonomy (GTDB): domain Bacteria; phylum Pseudomonadota; class Gammaproteobacteria; order Pseudomonadales; family Halomonadaceae; genus Vreelandella; species Vreelandella rituensis. The sequence goes on from NZ_QPIJ01000001.1 coordinate 66,068, forward strand.
ACAGCCAGCGGGGCAATACCCTCTACATGGTGCTGCACAACCCTACGCGTCGGCCTGCCAATGGCGTCGAGATAGACCGTAGGGATCAAGCGATAGACCTCTCTGCGCTGTCCTTCGATCTTTGCGGCAACTACCGCTTCATCGCGGTCTATCTGCTCAGCGGCCCCAAGCGAGGCGAGGAAGGTGGCTGGGGCTACAAGTCGATGGACGAGTCGGCAGGGCCGGGGGTGAATGACTGCCCCGAGCGCTTGCTCAAGCAATCCCAGATGGATGACCGTTACGACTGGCGCAAGGGCTGCCGCGAGGTTCGGCGGTTGGCCAAGGTGCGCCGCGAGTGGGCCAAGGGGCTCAAGGCGGGTGATACCGTGCTGTATCCCGCCGGTTTGGAGATTGTCGATGGCAAGTATGTGTCCAAGATGCGACGTATTACGTTCCTGCGCGACTATAGCAAGACCTACTTTGTCGGCCAGGGTGAGAAGGGGGTACTCCGATTCCGTTGGGATCGCGTGGAGTTTCCGGAAGCAGTCAGGGCGGCCGCCTAGTGACCCGGGCCGGTGGATAGCGCGAGAAAAACAGCGGGTATCGGCCCAATTGCTAATATATTGGTTGCGTTGTACCTATATATTAAATACACTATGATCATTACCGCAGCAGCCGCTGCAGCACCCAGGAGGCAACCGCCATGAGTATTGATTTTAGTGCCGACACGATCAAAACCGACCTCAAAGATCGCATGTACCAATTCCTGCTTGCGCGGGAAAGCCATCGCCAGGCGTGCGCTGTCTATGAATCCCTTGGCCTACGTCGCCAGGGAGATGCGCCCAGCCTGTTCTGCTACGGCTTTGCCAACGACTTCGAGGCCGTGGTGAATGCCTATTTCGCGGATCTTTGCGCCAAGCTCACCGCCGAGCACGCAGCGGGCACCCCGGCTGAGGTGAGTCTTTGCAGCGATGATTACCTGCCGGATCGTGATGCGTTGGCCGCACGTTTTGAATCCTTGGCAACGGCCGTGCCACCGGCACAGGTGACCGCCTTTCTAAATGAGTTGGACGGCCTGAGCTACGCGACGATCCAGGCGGATATCGAAAAGCAGCTGGCGCAACTTGTGGATGTGGGCCTTGGCAAGATGGCAAACCGGATCAGCAGCGAATTGGGTTTCTGGGGGTATGGCGACAAGGGTTACAAGTCCGGGCGCTTCGTGACCTCGATTTCCCATCCCGACTACTTCGATCACGGGTCTGTACGGTCGCTGACAGGGGCCGATGAAGCCTTGGGCAAGGTCGCCGAGGCGAGCGGTATGCGCTTCGGGCAAGCTATCGACACCCTTGCGCGAGCACTTTTCGAACGACGCTATGGGGAATCCATTGCTACGCGGACGGTCTTCGGCAAGGGGCAGCCCCTTGAAATCTGTTGCTTCAAGAGCAAGATCGAGCTTCGCTGGTCACGGGAGGCATTCGAAGCGGTGCAGGCCTTTGTGACGCTCCACGGCGGGGAGAGAGAAGTGGATGCCGTCATGCAGGTGGCGGAACTGGACAAGGCGGCCGCCTAGTGACCCGGGCCGTTGGATAGCGCGAGAAACAGCATCTATCGGCCCAACTGCTCATATATTGGTTGCGTCATACCCATATATGAAATACACTATGATCATTACCACAGCAGCCGCAGCAGCACCCAGCCCGCAACGACACATCAGCCAAGGAGACCAGCATGACACTGACCGATCAACAAAAGGCCGAGCTTCGCCTGACCACCGACTATGAATGGCTTCGCGGTCTAGTCGAAGACCACCTCAACGGCATGGACGAAACCATGGCGAACTACGCCGGGGTGGAGGAGCTTCGGGCCGAGCTTTCGGAGGCCTTTCACTATGAGGCGGCAGACGAGGACACCAACATCGACAATCATCTTGCCGATAACGACGCGGCATTGCAGCTGATCTGGGAAGACCTTTCCGATGAGTTGCCGGAATCAAGCCTCACCCTGAATTGACCCAGGCGCCAAGCGCAATACGCAGACCCGGGGGAGAAATCCTTCCGGGTTTTTTTGTGTGTGGGGGGCTGTTTTATCTGCTATATACTAGTTGACATAAACCCATATATAAAATAAGCTGGCCTTACTGCTACCGCAGACACCACAGCCATTTAGGAGCAACCGCCATGATCACAGCTGACAGCCTCAAAATCGGCATTCGCCAGCGTATTCGGGATTACATTGCCGCCCGCGACCAGTACGCGCAAAGCGTGAAAACCTTGTGCGGCCTTGGCCTGGACAGATCCGGTCGAGATCGCTTTAACCTCTTTGCCGGTGAAGACGTTTTCCAGATTGTTGCCTGCTACATGGATGAGCTTTGTCAGATGCTGAACGCCGAGTTTGCCAAGGGCACCCCGGCCCGCATCGAAACTGCGCTGTTGCTGGGTAACGCCCTGCGCGGGCGGGAAGCGCTGCATCAAGGCGCGTGGGCGGCGGACTTTCTGAACCCGTCAAAGCCGTTTGATCCGCTCAAACAACAGGCTTACGCCGATACCATCCTGGCGTATGTCGAGCGCATCGACTTTGAGGCCATCGCGGCAGGCATCAACGCACAGTTGCCGGCCCTTGAAGGGAAAGGCTTGGCCCAGATTGCGCGTGAACTGTCGCTAAGCTTCCGTTTTAGAGCGATGGCAATGGGCAGCTACCAAACGCCGCTGGTGCAGTTCAAGGCGGGACGGGTGATTACCAAGGGCGGCACCTTTTCCGGGGGCCAGGACAACTGGGAGCAATTCGAGACGCTACGCGCCGGGATCGAACGGGTGGCCAAGGATGGTGATATTGCGTTGGGCAGTGGTCTTGGCGACCTGAGTTCCGCCATTGAAGACCTGTCTTGGGGTGATGCCATCGCCTCGCGGAGTACCTTCGGCAAGCGTGACGCACTGGAAATCCGCTGCTTCAAGGACAAGTTCGAGTATCACTGGTCGCGTGATGCCTTCGATGCCTTGCAGGCATTCATCTGCCTGCACGGAGAGCCAGAGGTGGCGGATGTGATGATGAGCGTCGCCGCACTCGACACCGCCGCCTGAGAGAGGGAATCATGAGCCATTGGACCGCACTCGACCGCATCGCCTCTCGCGGCAGTCAAGCGCAGAAAGCCGGGAGCCTTGCGGGGCTCCACGCCAAGCGCCAAGAAGTCCTGAGCCAGTATTTCACGCCGGAGTGGGTGGTGGGCTTCGCTTGGCAGGCCATCGCGCCAGCCTTTGCCGCAGGCCAGCGCTATCGGCTACTGGATAACAGCGTCGGGGCGGGCTCATGGTTCCGCTTTGCAGACCCGGCCCGGCACAGCCTGCATGGCCTGGATATCGATGGCGAGGTGGTGGCGCGGGTAACCGATGTGCTCGACGCCTCGGGCTTTACCGTGGATATCCAGGCGGTGGGCATGGAGACCGCCAAGCTGGGGCGCTACAGCGCGGCGCTGATAAACCCACCGTTCTCCATCACCCTATCCAGTCCACACCTGACGCCCCGCAAGGGCATTACCCATTACGGACGCCATGGGCCGGACAGTTCGGCATTGTCCCATGAGTACGCCCTGGCCCAGGCGCTGGATCACGCCGATATCGTTTGCGCGGTCCTCCCGCGCACGACCACTCAACGCCTGGAGGCTGGCGCCTTCGGGGATAGCCTCCATCGCTTGCGGGCGGTGTACGCACTACCGGTCACCACCTTCCAGGCGGAAAACGTGGCCTCGGTGAGCACGGATCTTCTGATCTTCGGGGGAAGCGCCCATCAGGGGGAGGTCATCCACGCGCCGATCACCGAGGCCAGCCGGGCGCATCCCCTTGAGGGGCTATGCTGCGCCAGCGAAGCCGACTTGGGGGATCAACTCCAGCCGATCGGGGAGGTCGGGGTGAATGACGCCGAGGCGGTGGTGACCCTGCCGGCCACCGGTGACCGCCGCGTGACCCTGACTCGAGCAGGGCGCCAGATTGCCTTGCGCTTTCGGGATGGGGCAACGCAGGTGCGGGTATATAACGCCCTCTACCAAAGCCGCCTGCATTCGACCCATTTGCATCGTTACCCGGCGACCACCCGCTATGCAGGCCAGATGAAATTGAGTCTTGATGTGCTGGCGCTGCAACCCGATCCCGAGGCCGCCCTTGAGCAGGTGGCCCAGATAGTGCAGGAAGCCGGCGGGCAGCCGGTAATCACCGATCAGTTGCGCTACGGGCTTCGCGCCCTGGTGCGCGAGCATCACAAGATGAGCGTGCCCTATGGCCGGGTGGTCTACCGCAAGGGAACGCCGAGTTTCACCGCGACCGCCCGCAAGATGGCCATGCTCAACCGGCGCCAGCGTGGGGCGGTGGTTGCCATGGGGGAGGTGGTCAAGGGTGAGCGCACCAGTGCGGGCTTTGCGATCAGCACTTCACGCGGCACCTTCGACTGTGACCACGATCATTTCTTCACGGTATTCGACATGCAGGGCGAGGCGGCCAATGCCGACTACTGGGAAGCCGTGCATCCCCCTATCCGCGAGACGTTCCCCCAGGCCATCGCTCAACTTGAGCGCAAGGCGCTGGCGCTGGGCCTCGACAAGTGGCTTAGCTGGGATTTCCAGCTTGAAGACCTGTGCGAGCTTGCCTTTCGGCCTCGCGGGGGCGTTTGCGGCTGGCAGATGGCCTTGGGCAAGACCCGGCTGGCGCTGGCGCTGGCCATCCTCCAGCAGGGGCATTCACTTATCGTGGTGAAGTCGCGCCTGGTCGATGAGTTCTGCCGAGAGCTACAAACGCTCGGGGTCGATGAGCGCCAGTATCAGCTGATTAGCGGTGCCTCCGATACCCATGACCTGCGCAAGATCAACATCATCAGTTATGACCGCTTGAAGCGCCCCTTGGACACACGCTTTCCCCGGCTCACCCTCGCACGGCGTCTGAAAGGTCGCATAGCCACCGTGATCTGCGATGAGGGCGGGGTACTTTCCAATCCGGATTCTCAGCAGAGCCGCGCCTTGTGGCAGCTGGGCGGCAAGCGCTGTTACGCCTTCGATGGCACGCCAATGGCCAACTACCCGCGTGAAATGCTGCCGCTGGCCAGCTGGGCGATCGGCGAGGCGCGCAGCTACCAGCCCTATTCGATTTCTGGCGGGCATATCCAGGCGTCCTTGATGCAGAGCGCCAGCCAGCAACGCACCGGCCGCCAGGCGTTCATGGATGACTTCGTATGCATCGATTGGGCAACCAATGAGTTCCTGGATACGGGCAAGGGCGCCAAGCGCGAGATCCCCCGGATTCGTGCCGGGGGCATGGCGGCCTTTCGCCGCTGGATTGGCCCCTTGATCAAGCGTCGGGTTCAGCAGGAACCGGCGGTGACCAAGCATGTGCGTTTTCCGGTACCCACCCTGCATCCGCCGATAACCGTGGATTGGGACTTTGATCACCTGGTGCTCTACGTCCAGGCGGTGGAGGAGTTCGCCGACTGGTACCGGCGTTATGCGGAAGACCGTGCGGAGAACCAGAAGGCGCTTAACCTGACGGTGATTCTCGCCCGGCTGGAGGCTTGCTTTAAGGCGACCAACGCCCCGCACACCGTCTCGGGCTTTGCCAAGCCGTACCTGCCGTTGACCAGCAAGCAGCGCCGCTGCCTCGACCTGATCGAGGACGAGATAGCCCTTGGCCGTCGCCCGATTGTGTTTGCCCGCAACCCTTCCACGTTGCGCCGGCTCGCCGCAGCGCTGGACGAACGCGGCATTACCCACATGGTGTTCACCGGGGAACAGACGATCACCGAGCGCACCCGGCGCCTCAATGCGGATATCCGCGAAGGGAACAAGCAGGTGATGCTGGCCAGCATCGGGGTTACCCAGGACGGGCTTAACCTGCCGGAACTGAATACCTTCATTTTCTATAACCGTAGCTTCAAGTCACGAGAGGAGTTTCAGGCGATTTATCGCCTCATTCGCTCGACCCAGACGCGGGATGTTTACGGCTACTTCCTGCATATGGCCGGCAGCATCGATGAGTACATGGGGCAAATGATCGAATGGAAGGCGCTGGCCAGCGAGGCGGGGCTGGATTACGGGGAGTCGGACAAGGCAGACAGTGATTTCGTCCACTTCGATACCTTTTTCCATCGGTTCATCGCCTCGCTGCCCGAGCTTCGGGCGCGCATCGATGCCTATGCCGGCCAGCGCCTGTCGGCCTAACAGGAGTGAATCATGAGCAACCCGCGCACCATCAAAAGCCTTGCCGTGGATGACACTACCTTGATCCTGCGCATCAAGGGCTCCACGCGCCCAATCATGGCCCGCATTCTGGATATTACCCGTGATGCCCAGGGCCGCCCGCTGTACTTGTGCCTGGATCGGCTGGTGCATCGTGCCAATGAGCAGGATACCGATATGAAGGTCGATATACCTGAATCTCCGCTTTGTCGAGTGAGCGTCCAGGGGTGTTACGCCACTGAAATGGTGCTGGAGTACGCGCCGGCTCATGTCGCCTAGCGATGCCAGCGCGGGCTCGAGGTGACTAGAAGTAATCAGTCGGATTTACCTGCATAGCTAATTATTAAGGGTTAGCGGGCTGTTATCATGGCGTGATTAAACCGGGCTGATTCATTCGTGAGTGAATTGGCCATCAAAAACGATAAATGGGCCGGCTAGGCAAATACCTAAGGCGAGGGACGCATGGATACCAAAGACTTTCAGGGCGAATACATGGACGGGTTGATCGACTCCATGCGGCGCGAAGGCAAGATGGACGATGGTCAGTTCTTTGAGCTGGCGCTGGATAATCTCAGAAGCGACCATCGTGATGAAAACCTCTGGGCGGCCTGTCTGGCGCATTGCGAGTTCAACACAAAGCCCGCCCAGGCCATGTACGTGCGCAAGATGGCAAGAGCCTTGGAAGAGCGGCATGCCTTGCGGGCAGCCGAAAGGCAGCGGCAGGAAGAGCAGAATTACCGCCAGCAACAGCAACAGGAAAGAGAGGCGGAAATACTGCGCGAAGTGGAACAAGAATGGGGGGTAGAGCGCGAACAGCGCCGCCAGGAGGCCAAGCGAGAAGCCGAGAGCCAGCATCAAGAGCAGATGGATGCCTGGCTGGAAGGTAGGGCTGAGCATCCAAACCGGCTTAGTAGAGTGAAATGGGCAATCTGGGGCGGCGTCGTCATGGCGGTATTGTTGTTCAGCGGGCCTGGCCCCTGGGTGGGGTTTTGTATTGGGGCGGTGTGTGGGTGGTTGCTCGCCCACTTGCTTAACAGTGCGGTGGAAGGGAACCACGTTGAACGCAAGCGTTGAGTCGACGCCGACCAGTCACGCGAGGTTTTCACGGGCTCGAATCTCCATGGAGATTTTGGCGTTCGGGTATTTCTCGGTCCAGGGGAAAATCTCCATGGAGATTTTTACTACCGGTATGAGAGGACGGCTGTCGTTCAAAATGGATTGACTCAATGGGGCTGGCGCCTCTCCTGAAGCTGGGCATCACGCAAGGCAAGCCAGTCGTGGGTGGTGACCCAGTGATAAAGGGTAGCTTCCGGCCGGGGGTCGTCGCCCCGCGCCAGGTGGTCACGCCAGGCGGTCAGGGCGGGAACCGTCCAATGGGTGGTGTCGCCGCGTAGTGTCAGCCCCCGATTGCGGGTATCGATCAGCAGGTTCAGGGCGTCCAGGCGGTGATGCTGCCAAAGTGACGTCAGGGCGTAGGCGTCGGCAAACAACTCCACAGGATAGCGGTCATCAGTGGCCACCCCGAGCGATTGGGGCGGGCGCTGCCCCTGTGCATTAGCCAGGGCGTCGTACAGGCAGTGGCCGTACTCATGCCAGGCGACTAGCTTCTCTGAATGGTTGATCGCCTGGGAGGCTGGCGCCTCGAGCAACCTGTCCAGGGTATCCATTACCGCGCTTTCGAGCAGACAAACCGCATGGCCATTGACCCGCAACGTCACCGCAATGCCTTCCTGGCCGCCGCCGGCGACATAACCGTGGTAGGCACCCAGCAGGGGTGACTGCCAGTCTCGTTCCCGGTCACGCATGGCCGCGTCACTCAGCCCGAAAGCGCGAGCGTTCCACCAGGTCGCCGGGGCGTCATCCCGGGTGACAAAGATAGCAGGGAGCTTCCAGCGTGATGTTTTCGGGGCAGGGGAGGCTTGCATGTAGCGCTCGATCGGGGCGAGCCGTACCTCGGGATGGAGGTTGAGGATGGGGCGGGTGGCATGCTCCCCACGGTAGGGGGATTCCCCGGCGAGGGCCGCAGAGCAGACCGACGACAGGAGTAAAAACGGGAGCAGGCACTTGTACATGGTTTTTATTAGCCGATGGTGATCGTTATGTATGGCTGTATTGTACCTGCCAAGGGCGCAGTCGAGGGAAACAGTCTGTGCAAGCGCACCGTTGCGCGGGTGCTCCCGGCGGGGCATAATCGAAAGATCAGGTGGCTCTGTACTGTCGTTGAGTGCAACCGGTCGTCTGATGTGTCGCTGAACCAGCGGCGCGCGCTGCCCCCGCGATTTATTCGCGAGCGCAATCAGATCACGCCTTTAAATGCTCGCGGTTGCTAGCATGAATGCGGTAGATGGACGGAAAGGGGCAGACGACCAAGGCTTGAATACCGCACACACTTCATGTGAGTAAACGGAGAGCTATTTGATGCATCCAACCTCGATTAATATTTCCGGCATTAGCGAAAAGCGCTTTGAGCAGAACCTGCTCGCAGCCGTCGCGGCTGTGACTGGCGCCGAAATTAAGAAACGCAGCAAGATTAATCAGCTGAAGACCATTGCGGTATTCGGGGATACCGCCCCGGGCCACAATGAGCACACTTTACGCCAGCATTTTACCGAAGTTGACCCTGCCAACGATCATGCGGGCGAACGGGGCCGCCAGGCGGTGAGCGCCTTGTCTTCCTTGCACCCGGAGTTCGATCGGGAAGTGAGCCTGCTGTGCGCCCTTTTCCCTGAGCTTGATCGCGAATTGCTACGTCCACGTGAGCTTTTTGCGGCGATGAAGTTTGGGGCGCTGGATGAAGGGGTTGGGCTGTTGGCGCTGTCGCTTTGGATTCTCGATGATGCGGGTTATAGCGACGTTGATACGATCCGACTCAACCAGCACTTCACGAGCCCACTCTCAGCATGGATCGGTTCGCTCAAGCTCAAGGATCGCAGCGGTGAGATGATCTCCGGCGTGCATTGGAATGAGCGTCTGCAGTGGGCGGCAGGACAAGGCCCACTGGAACAAGCCGTGGTGTTTGCAGCGTTTGAACTAGAAGTGTTGGCGAGCTTCGAGCCCGGGGGTTCACCGCAGCTTCGTCAGAGCGATCTGTCGGTCATTGCTGAATTGACCGCAGTGCCGCTGGCGTGGCGTCGCCGGGTCATGGGCGCGGTTCAGCGGTCGATCGATGGCGCGGCTTCCGCGCACAACACCATCAGGACCCTTATCGAAAGCGACGATACCTTTCTCTAGCTGGGGGTGGTCCGGGTCACAGCACCTATTTTCACGCTGGCGCAAATGATGGATAGCAATAGGGTCGCTTTGAACCCTCCGACGATTCATTCAAAGAATCGAATCGCAGCATGCTGCAGGATGTTTTTCAATTAGAAGGAATTGCAATGCTAAGAATGAAAAAACACCTGATTTTGCCACTCCTGTCTATCGGGATTGGACTGAATGCTATGCCGGCTTCTGCTGAAATAATTTGTAAATCTTCCGAAGCAGCTTTTCTATCAGGGATTAGTTGGGATGTAGAAACTGGGGGGGCGCGCATCAAGTTATCGGACAATAGTATTTATACCGGCAAGGTGGTCCATTCCAGACCACACAGTGATTATGGCGACAAGCTGAACATACTGATCCCTGTCGAACATGACATATTCAGCATGGATCACGCTGAGTTTATCACTTTCCGTACCGATGCTACTTCCAATTATCGCGTTTTAGGCGCCGGCTTTATTACGGTCGATGGGGAGCGGCGAATCGATTTATCCTTCTCTTCGACAACCTATGATTGCATCGAGATGTGATCATGATTCACCGAAAAACAACATGCCAAGAACAAGGTAATGCCATGCTGACGATCACTCGCTGCAAATCTATTCCGGCCTTCACGATCGACGCGGCGTTATATGACAATCCCGAACGTGCGCTTGCGGCCGTGGTGGTTAGCGCTGTAGAACCGTCCCCGGCGTATGTCGAGCGTATTCAGGCGATTGCCGAGGGCATGCCGCTACTGGCTGGCAAAACCTTGCAGTACGCCGAGATTTCTCTTGAAAAGCTAGAGGATGGGGACCTGAACCCCAGTGATAGCCAGGGTATTCGGAGCGTGTTCTTCGATCATCCGGCGATGGTGATCATGGATACGACGCCCATCATGTTTATTCATCATGACCTGGTGAAAGAGTTGGGCGGCATCGATGAAAGCACGCTGCATCATGAGCTGGTGCATGCCGAGCAGGTGTTGAGGGGTGACAGTAGGATCACTGAGGAAGGCATGCACTGGAAAGAGGATTTCCAAAGCAAAGAGGAGGCTTTCAATCTGAGTGCGGCCTTGCATGCACGAGACCCAGGGGCGGTCTATGTGTACCTGAACCTGCCCTGGGAGGAGGAAGCCTTCCGGCGCAGTGAAGGCGATGATAGCTATTTCAACAAACGCATGGATGCGGCAATTAAAAGCCTTTTCTTCAATGTTCAGCAACATGGGCGTGTGGACGATGATCCCTTCTCGCTCGAGGATTACCGCTATGGGTTTCTCTCGTTGTGCGCAGATGCCTTGGGTCAGGAGGGAGCGGGGAGTGACATGGAGGCGGTGACCGGTGCCGCTTTTCAGCAAGTGCTGGAAGAGTGCCATGTCAATCTGGACGATGCCCAGGTAGCGAGTCTGCGAGACGTGATCCATGCCACCTTGGCCCAGGCGGGAGAGGTGTCGCCATTCCCGATCGAGCAGGATCGAAACCAGGTATGCATCAATCTGTATCTTGCCTGCCAGGTGTGGCTGCGTGCGGAATATGCGCGCCAAGAACAAGGCTAAGGATTGCTCGAACCAATGGTTCAGACCGAAGACAAAAGGCGACGTGAGCTTTCTCATCGTCGCCATTGCCGGCCTGCTTTTGCGTTTACCCGCGCCCGATCTGATCGGATTCCTGGCTATCCTCGGCCCGGGTATGCAGTCGGCCAATTTCGATTTCTAAGCGACGCGGCCACCTTAGGATTCCCTTGCGATCATGCTCCTCAAGCAAGCCCTCCAGCACCTCCCTCTGCCACCTCGCTTTGACCCTTTGGCGTGCCGTGGCGTAGTCAAGGCTGTCGGCTTCAGAGCCACCCTTGACGGTAAACAACAGGGCTTCCAGCTCATCCAGTAGCGCAGTCACTTCCTGGGCTTCCATGGAAAGCGTGGGAGCGGGGTTGTTACCGGCGTTTGCGATGCGCGTCCGTAGTGCTTCTATGTCGATGGTCATGGCTGTCTAATCCTGGAGTTGTGACGGTCCCGGCTCTGGGTTGGATGCCCCGGCTCGGCCGGGGCATTGACTGTCACGCGGCTTTCTTTTCACGTTCAAGGGCTTCGGCGGCGGCGATGATCACGTTCAAAGGCGTCATCTTGCCGTTCAGGTAGTAGTAGGTCCGCAGAAACCAAGTGCCGTGTTGGTTGATTACTGAATGTGTATTGGCGTACACAGGCAGGCCGTTGAAGATACGCCCCAGCTCGATGGCCTCCAGGTACTGGGCCTTACGCTTTTCGATCAGCTCTTTCAGGGTCATTTCGGCCTTCACCTGATACTCGCTTGGCTGTTTCTTCGGGGTGACCTTCTCGATGGGAGCGGCCTTGACGGCGGCGCGAGTCTCCAGCAGGAAGGCCATGCGGTTGGCAATATCGTCGCTCAGCTCACGGGTCTTGGCGATGTGGCGGTCGCGCACATGGTGAAGGTCGAAGGGCAGATCGTATGGGTCGACGGTGGAGGTAATGAAGGCGGTCCAGGTTTCGTGATCGGCCGTTTCCCGATCCCCCTCGAACAAGGCCCAGACCACGGTGCTAAAGGCATTACGCAGCAGGTCAAAAGCGCGGTTCAATTTATCGTTGGCATCTTTCTGGGCGCTTTTGCTTCTAAAGCCGGCATCCAGAGCAGCGAGGGCCTTATCGGTGCGAATCTGAGCTTGTTCGAGATGGATGTTCATGGTGACTTCCCCTTTGGTGTCCTTGAGTGCATGTGCTCATAATAAAGGATATATATGCTGCATTCAACCCATATATGGGAAATAAGTTCCGCTTTATTGACTGATTTCGTCTTGACGATACGCGCAATGCGCGTATATTGAAAAGCATGCAAGGCATTAACCGCGCCGGCGGAACCCGGTAAATCTCAAAAGGAGATATCCCTCATGAAGACCATCCAGTACACCACGCCAAAGGGCGGCTTTGTCGTCGTCTTGGAAACCGGTCGCACCCAGAGCGCCCCCGGTGAGTTCTTTTCAATGCTCGAGGGGCGCAAGCCTGCCCAGGTGAGCCTGCCCGATCGCTACCTGATTCAAGATGCTCCGGGAGATGGCTTCGTGCATACCTATGCAACGCCGGGCGTCAACACCCTCGAGGAGGCGATCGCTTACGCCGAGAACCAGGAAGCGCAAAGCGAAACCCTGGCGGCCATTGCCTCCACCATTGCCAAATAACAAGGAGCGTTAACATGGCCACAGCCACCCATTGGACAGTCGAGCAGGGCTTTTACGCCGAGGCACTGGATGATGTGTTTGTTCATGAGGGTATTCCAGTGCTGGTGCACAGCGCCGGTCTCTCACCTCATGCGGTCAGTGAGCATGGCGAGTCGACCCGCGACGTGCCGCACTTCACGATCACCTACTGCAGCAGGACGACACATCCCACTCATCTGGCGCCGCGCACCACTTACACCGATATCCAGGTCACCGGGAATCATGAGTGGGAGCCCAGCGGCATCCGAAGGGTTTTGACCCTTTGGGAAAAGCGACTGTCGGACGTCACGGACCTTGCGCCCTATATCGAGCAAGCCAAGGCCCACCTGGATGTGGCGCTACTGCGGGCCATTCCGGCGCGCTATGCCGAGGCGGATGCCCGCATCGATCAGGCGAACGCATACCCCGACTACCTTTCGCGCCAAGCGTATGAGACTGCCTGTGAGGAAGTGGGCGTGCGATGTTTGGACGATGCGCAATGCAATGGATTGGGCGTTTTCTCGTACCCCTTCTATGACGCAGACACGGTGTTGAGCATGCGCCTGGCTGACAAGCGCTGGCTGCAACGTAATCAGGACGCGAAAGCCAAGGCGGCAGAGGCGTCAATACCTCCGCCACCCGTCTGGGAGATTCCCAAACGCAATGGCCAACTTTGGGAACCCTGCGAGCACTGCGGCAAGGAGCCGATCTATATGCCGCTGCATGTCTGCATGGACTGCTGGCCCAAGTAACCCCCTGAGGCGGCTCTCATAGCCGCCTTTTGCATTTCATTTTTGACTTCGAGGGCCTATGGGTAATCACGCTCCCCGTCCCAAGCAACACCTGATTGCCGCCGGCAAACTTTACCCGGGCGCTTGGCGTGCGGTGGACGACTTTCGCGCCAGCAGAGGGCAGGGCCTTCCCGATTGGCCGGATTGGTGCTTCATCCCGATCGCCGCCACCTTAGCCATCGTGGCTGATGATACGGGCGTCGACGCTGCCATGCTGGGCGTGACCAATCTTGAGCGGGTCGCGGATGCGGCGCGTCTGGCGGCGCTGGCAAGCTGGCGGGTAACCCAGGGGGTGTATCGCTTTGATGAGACGCTATACCCCTGTGTTTTGGATACCCCCCTGGATCGCGAGTTGCCGGTGGAATTGCTCTACCGTCTCCCCGAGTGGTGCGTCTACGTCGAAACGCCGGGGCGCACCTGGATGGAAAGTCCCCTGCATGGGTTCTGGGCGCACCTTGAATTTGATGTGAATACCCAGCGCCATGAGCTGCGCTTACTGCTCGACAGCGAAGCCGTCCTGGCACCGGTGATCCTGCATCTGCATGCCGGCACCTTGCTTGATGCCCTGGAGAGCGGGGTGAAGGAGTCCGTTCGCCAAGCCGTGCGGATCGGGCTTACCCGACAGGCCGCCCAGTTTGTAGATGCTAAGGATGAGATTCGCGCCCTTGCCGAACAGCTGGCGCCTTTGGTATCGCTGCTGATTTATCTGTGCACGCAGGCCGCCGAGGTCGGGACGCCTGATAATCGCCCGGTCAATCCCCGTCCTACCCGCACCAAGCAAGGCTGGCGCCTGTTTCCCGCTCAAAAGGTCAAAACCTGGGAGGTGGGGGTTCGGATGGGGGCCGCCCTGCGTTCTGCCTATCAGCAGCGTGAGTTGGCGGATGTCGCCCCAGAGCCGAGTGATACGCGCCAGCGACCCCACATACGTCGCTCTCACTGGCACGGCTTTTGGACAGGGCCGCGAGATCCAAAGCGCAGCCAGGAGCGGCGTTTCTCGGTGCGCTGGTTGCCACCCATCCCGGTCAATGTCGATGATGTGGCGGAGCTGCCGGTAACCGTGAGGCCGGTGAAGTGACCCCGGCACCCAGCCCCCGCGTATCGCCGACACCGGAGCACATCCGGGAGACCCGCCTGAAGGCTGGGTTGACCCAGACCCAGGCGGGCGCGCTGGTGCACACCACCTGCCGGACCTGGCAGCAGTGGGAAGCCGGCGACAGGGGGATGCACCCAGCGTTCTGGGAGTTGTTCTGCCTCAAGCTTCCCTCAGTGATGGATGAAAGCGTTGGCGATGCCTGAGCGGCGCCAGCCTAAGGGTTGCGATCCAGCAGCCAGGAAGAACCGCCCCGCGTGGCGGAAAACACACAAAAGCAAGTCAAGTAAGGAGCAGGTATGGATGCGGCGTATGTAGAGGCGAGCTACAAAATTGAGCAGGCGTTGCTCGACGCTTATCTCAATGGGGAGGGTACACTGCGTGAGCGCGAGCAAAAAGTCAGGGAAACGCACGAAACACCGGTACTGCCGAACGTCCCATTGCCGGGCATGGTTATTCCAGCGAGCTTTGCTCAGGTGCAGTTTTCTGGGCGAACTTATGAATGGATTAATTGCGTCGGCGGCGCCCATAGCCAGCAGGTTAAGGATGTCCCGGTAACAGATGCGATGATCAGGGAGGCCAAGGATTTTGTGGGAGAGTTGCTGGGAGAAGATGTCCAGGCGATTCGGGTCGTCAGGGTTGCGCCCGAGGTATGGGGTGATCGTGCAGCAGAGGGATTTCTACGTGAGGCGGGCAATGAACTCCCCGTCGTCTTCGTGCCAACAGTGTTTACCTGTCCGGTCGAACTTTTGTGTCACGAGCTGGCGCATGCCGCCCATACGATGGTGCGCCGTCGCACAGGCGACGCGGCCATGGCGCTGGCAAGGCCTGCTAGTGCCGAATTCATTGCCCACTTCGTGCAGTACCGCTATGTGATGGCCTACCTCCAGGAGCAGGATCTGGCCCTTGCCATGGGCCAGCTGACCACAGCGATGTACGCCAAGGCTATCCAGGCCTTCATGTTATCCCAGAAAATCACCACCGGTGAGGAGCTCTGGGACAAGCGAGTGGCACTTCTTGAGTCCGGCCCCGCAAGACCTTTCTTGGAGGCGCTTCCAGACTCAGTTTTGCTCCGTCAATTGCGGGTCTTCGCGGAAGGGCGTCAGGGTCTTGAGGCTGAGTCGGAGCGAGCTCTGGGCATCATGCTGGCGCTACTGTTTATTGATGACCCCAAGGGGGTGAGGGCCTACATGGCGATCGACACCCTGGCGCGCAGCATCGAGGACAAGGTGGCCGAAGCGTTCTCGGCCAACCTGGATGAGCTCTTGCCGGCAGTGGAGGATCGCCTGGAAAGGCTGGTAATTGAGTTGCGTGAGGCGGCCTTGGTAGAGTGATGGCTTCGATCGAATGGGGCTGACACCAGTAGAAGAAGGGCTTCCCGGGAGGGCAGCCCTTCTGGCTTGTGCGAGAGGCGCCAGCGGGATGGCAGTTTAAGGAGGCTCACAGCCGCTAGACATGTCTGGCTGTGAAAGGCGAAAGGACTCAGCAATGGATAGGGGGAGTTGTGGCGCAAAAGGGAATTGCACGCCAGCAGGACGAACGTGGTGCCATGGAGGCCAGTTTCTGGCTGTTTACGCACAGCCTGATGGAGCTCAGTGGCGCTGCGCGCCAGAAGCGCCTCCAGGAAGGGCTTTCCGCAAGTCTGTTTCTGGCGGTGGCGGCAACGTTCCAGCTGAATGACAACCAGGTCGCAATCTTGATTAACGCATCGACCCCCAGATTTGGGCGTCGCAGCGGTGACCGTGAGAAGCGGGAGCGACGGGTAGCCGAACGGCTCGGGAGAATTGCGGCTCTTAGCCATTTCGCCCTGGCGGTGTTCGAGGATGAGCGTGCGGCCACCGACTGGCTGTCACGCCCGAACGAGTCGCTGGGAGGGCAGGTGCCGGTCATGCTCTGTGAAACGCATGAAGGCTCTAGGGAAGTGCGCCGCGTGCTTCATGCCATGGAGTGGGGTGGGGTGGCGTGAAGGCCTAATGAGCTGCCAGAATACAAACGAACCGAGGCGACGGCCTTTGATCAATGGCCGTTGCTCTGCTCGCGCCTTGGTCAGGGTGAGGCTATGGATTGCAATGCTCGGATCGGCGGCTGAGGGTGCTGCTTAGCTTGAGCCAAATCATAGTTGGACTGCATGGCAAGCCAGGCGCGAGCGGTACTAACCCCTGCCATTTCCAAGCGCAAAGCCAGGTCGGGGCTGATTGCCGCCCGACCGTTCAATACGCGAGACAAGGCCACGCGTGACATTCCCAGCCGGTCGGCAGTTTCTTTAACTGATAAGCCAAGCTCGGTAATCACGTCCTCGCGTAGCAGTTCGCCGGGGTGCGGAGGATTCATCATCATGGTGTGCTCTCCTCTAGTGGTAATCAATATAGTTGACCAGTTCAACATCAACCCCAACAAACCGGAAAGTGATGCGCCAGTTGCCATTCACACAGATTGACCAGTATCCCTTCAAATCACCTTTGAGCGGGTGCAGTTTGAAAGAGGGAATATTGAGGTCATCTGGGCTTGCAGCAACATCCAGTAATGCCAGGATACGCCGAAGCTTTGCAGCGTGCGCTGCCTGAATGCCTCGGGTTGTCCCGGTACTATAAAAAGCTTCAAGCCCTTTGTGCCGAAATCCTGTAATCATGCATTCATCGTATCGCGTAACGTTACGCGATACAACTTGTTGAGGCAGATTTTGATGGCGTCAGCGGCTCAGTGACCCAGCACCCCTGTTCCCGGTCGTCGGTAAAGGGTTTCCGAGATGGCGTAGTCCTTGTGCCGCCCCTTGTTCTCAATGAACCCGAGCCCTTGATAGAACGCCTTGAGCCTGGCTTTGCTGCCCCCGAAATCGGTGGTGGGGCTCAGCGCCAGCGTCTTGCCTTGCTGATCGGCCCAGGCCATGACCGTTGCCATGACCGCGGTACCCAGCCCCTGGTTGCGCTGATCCTCGGGTATCACGATTCGCCCCAGGGTGATGACCTCCTTACTGCCGCCCAGATCAAGCTTCAGGCCGGGGTACTGCTCCCGCAGGCTGGCGGATAACCCCTGGGGAGATAGTCGCTCAAGGGGTGGACGCTCTCCGGCTGGCGCGGTCTCAAGGCCAGCATGGGGCTGCTCTCCTGCCGGTGTTCTGGTCTTACCGCCATCGAAGGGAAGGCTCATGGGGTGTAGCTCCTGGTTGGGGCTGGGCGCCGGGGATGGTGACTGTCATCAGGGTGATTTTCCCGCAGGAGACATGATGCCGGACGGCAAGAGATCGCCGGCCGCATTGTCATGCATATCAAGAGCGTCTTGCTCGAGGTCGGCGATGAGGGTGGCCGTGGCGATGCGATTGTCCAGCTGGCGGATGCCGAGCTTGAGCCCGTCAATCCCGCAAGCCCCTTCCGCCTTGAATACCTTGAGGTTGACGTGAACGATCGTTTTGTTGCGTAGCAGCGCCATGGCTTTCGTCAGGCGCCGAGCGTAGCGGATCACCATGGCCCCGTAGGGCGTCTCGGCATCCATGCGCACAGTCAGTTCATTGATGATCTGTCGTGCTTCCTCAAGGTGAAGGTTCAGTATCTGGTTGATGGTGCCCTGGGTATGGCGTGCCTGGGTCAAGGCTTCCTGGAATTCGCCCATCAGCATGGAAAGCCTGTACCTGGCCGAGTGCATCTCTTCCAAGGTGTTCATGGGAAGCTTTGAAAGCTGCATCAGGCGTTCCCGAGAATCCTTGGCCACCACATCAATGTGCATGGCGCCTTTCAAGCAGGCGTGAATCTCCTGGGTAAGGGCACGGCTCACGCGATGCACCGGGGCAAGCTCTGGCAGGTAGGCGGTGGAGGCAAGCAGGGCATTCAGTGCGCTCGAGGGGGTCATGGTGACTCCTTATCAGGCCGGGTTGTCGGCATGTCTTGGTTAGCCAAGGCCCTGTGCAGGCAAAGGGACATATCGCTCCCCCATTGTACCTGCATACAACTTTCTCATGCTGTGCTGACTGCTTTTCCCGGCGTTGTGGTGAGGGTCTGCAGGATGGCTGGCGCTGGCGCGGTGATTATGGGTTGGTGGGCGGTTTATGGCGGCCTGTGGTGAAGTGTTCGCAGATCAGGGCGTAGGCATTCTGGTAGCGATGCACGGCGTTGTAGACGGCGTTGCGCGACGCCCCGGTTGCGCGCATGGCCTCGGCTTGGGCAAGGCCATCGACCAGCACCAGGCGGGCTGCTTGGGCAGAGGGCGAGGCGGTATCCCCGCGGATCAGCTTGGCGATGGTGGCGAATTGCCCTGGGGTCATTTCATTGCTCCGTGTTGCACAGTCAAAAGCTGGGAGAGGCCATGCCCAGGCTGGCGCCTGGGCAAGGCAAGTCAGGTGTTCATGCTTTCTGCCGGTTCGTGTGTGCTGTACGTCACGGCTACGTGCACAGTGACCGTATAGGTGGCGTTGCAGTCACGGCAGGTGATTTCTTCGTGGGATTTATCCGTTACCGAGTCTTCATCTATATGAAGAGCCTCATAGCCACATGATGGGCAGGTGGGGAGCAGGTCCTGGACTGGGAGGACGGGAAGAAAGTTTTCCATGAATGTTCCTTGAGGTTAAGCGGTTGCTTCTGGTTAGCGGCGGTTGCCGCAACTCGGTTTCAGTGCATCTTGCCAAGGGAAAAGCCTCCTCAGATGGGCTTGAGGAGGCTGGGCAGGTAGTAGCCTCAGTCGATGTTGTTCGCAAGAGATTCAACGGCGGTCTCAATGCCTTCTAGGTAAGCCGGGTCTGTTACGTCGATACCGGCGCAGTGGTGCGCCAAAACAAGGCTTTCGATGGCGTCCATCGCGGCCTCGTATGCCTCTGAGGCGTCTGGCAAATGAGCTTCGTGCAGGTCGGAGGTGATTGCGTTGTTCTGGATCTTGATGCCGAAGCAATGCAGCTCAATGAGTTCGTTGCTGGCGTCAGGATATTGCTGTGCGAGGCTGATGTTTTTCATGGGTTTTTCCTTCAGGTTGGGCGGTTGCGTTGGTCTGCGGCGGTTGCCGTCTGACCCCTTGATAATACACACGCCTAGCGATGTGTGTAAATAAAAAAGTGTCATGGTTAGTGCATTATATTATTAGGCATGGCCGGCGCCTACTCGCGGGGATAATTGGCGGTAGACCCGGACAGGAAGACCTTGCCCATGGCCGGTATTGTCCCGGTTTAACGATCCTGCCTTTGTGATTTTACGCAGCGATAACCATTAACCCTGGAGCACTTCACTGATGCTTGGCCGTCACCGCTTATTGGGTGCGACTTACCCGGGAACCTAAAGGATGTTTATGTTCACGAAACTCGTTCATTTCTGGAATGTGCTGCAGACCTCTTGGCAAGATGACCCGGCTGCACGCGGAGCAGCCAAAATGGCGGTAGGCGCGATTCTTACCTTCGAGGGGCTGTTCGGCTCGCTTCGAGACATTGCCGATGGCCCGAACAAGAAGACCGGCGGGATCTTCAGCAACGTCATCGCCTTCGGCATTGGGGTGGCGTTGATCTTCGGCGGCGGCCTGGTGGAGGGGCAGCTGGGCATGAAGGACCCCGTGGAAACCCAGGGCGTGGTGGTTAAGCACGAGCGGACCAAATCCAGCGATAAAATCATGTATCGCGAATACTTTGAGTTCATTGACCATTATGGTCAGACGCAAGTGGTTAGCTCCCGAAGCCGTAGCACCCACCCGCTGGCGATCGGCAAGGAAGTCGTGATCAAGTATGAGCGCAACAACCTTGAACAAGCCGTGCGCGCTGATGGCATCGAAGGGCTGGCGCTGCGTGCCTTCGGGCATTTTGATGTGATTTTGAAGGTGCTTGGCTGGGTTGCGATCGCCTTTGCAGTGGTGGCGTTCACGATCAATGTGGCGTTCATTGCCTTCGGTATCAAGCTGCTTATGGGCGGGCGCCGTGAGCGTGCACAAGCCGGGCAGGACACCTCCCTGGTTAACGATCTGTTCAGCCTTTTAAGCCAGTTGAAAAGCGGAGAGCTAAGTGTGAAGAACACCGCGGCGGGACGCTCTGGCAGATCTCATGGCGGGGATTAGCGGGGAGGGGGTCGTTACGCTTGCATAGCAGCCTTGTCGTCTCTCCAAATACAAAAACAGCTCCTCAGGAGCTGTTTTCGTCAGAACAGGGTGTGAGCAAAGAGAATCAGCTCGCTGTGGTGTTCGCCGTGCTATTGGACTTCTGCAGCATTACCACGCCGCCGACAACACTGCCGGCACCCAGCAGCAAGGCAACAATGCCCGGCATGTAGGACGCCTTGGCCATGCCCATGGCATTGACAGCCTGCGAGCCAAAGCCGCCAAGCATTGCCGAGGCCGAGGCTGCCCCTGCGGCGATTTCGGAGTTTCCCTGGTAGACGTTAAAGGTGGCGATCAAGCCAAATAGCGCCAGCAGCGCACCGATACCCATCAATGCATAGCCTATGACTTTCAGGTTTTGTGCCGACATGCTTTTAATCCTTTACTAACGGTGAAACGCATCCCACGTGATGCGCATTAACTTGCTTCCCGAGATGACGAAAAAGCAGGTGCTTTTATAGCACAAACTCTAATTAAGCACCGGCATTAAAATTAATTTTTTAGAAGAATCACATGCATTTATCACCCTATCTGAATTTTCAAATTAGGCCGGTCTGGATCTATGGGGGCATGGGGCATGGGGGAAATAGAAGATGAGCGAGGCCATCACGCCGGGGTGCGCCGTCTATCAGCAGGGAGACGGATAGCGGGATGGATAACCGGTGGGGGTGGCCGCGCACAGGCTTTTCCGCCATGAATGGCGCTTTTGGTTCATTTAGCGGCCCATGGGTTACTATATTTTCTTTCGATTAATCGTTGATGAGTTTTCCCATGAAAATAAACGCTGGACCACTGCTGGATGCCTTGCATCAGACGGACATGCCGGCGCAAGCCCGGCCGTTGTTGCTAAAAAAACTCAAGGAACACCCGAACCTGTACTTTTGCATGAGCTCATTTTCGGTTTCGCCGCCGGCTGACGAGAACGATTGCGCCCAGGTGGTGGCAAGCTTTAAATGCCGCGTGGATTTGTATCAATACACCACGTCCGTTAGCGGCCAGCTGACAGTGGGTTTTACCCTGACGGCCGACCTGAATGCCGGAGATCCGGCGGAGCCTCTGGCTTATCATTTTCCGTTGGATGTGGCGCCTCAATGCACGTTCAGCCAGCCAACCAGTGATCCGTTGTACATGCGGGACGACGATCAGTCAGACTATGGAACGGTTCCTCCGCTGCCCGATGTTTCCGACGATGAGTTGGCGGGCTTTATGGTGAATTTGGCCTTGTCGCGACTGCCGGAAACCACCGAGGACGCGGAGATCTATTTGGAGCAGGGCGACATTGGGTTGTTCGGATTCTATGTTACATGCCGTGTGCCGAGGACCGATCAGCCTGACCTTTTGTTCGACGGCACGCATCTCCAGGAAGTGAGTGAGCAAACTAACGAGAAAACGATTGTTACCCTGGCGCTGTATCATACGCGTAAATCGGGGTATGTCGCGCACAGGCAAACGGAGACGGGGAACCGCAAGCGCCTCGCATCCGGTCACCTCAATTGCTTTTCGGTACACGAAGGGTTCGTGGCTGAATCTCCCGAGGCGATGATCGAGGCGCTGGGCTTTGGCGATGCCGAAAAGGCGCTGTATGAGGCGATGGCGTGGGAAACGGCGCAAAGGATTTAATCCGGCGCGGGCAGTGTGAGCGGGTCATCTCCATGCTGCGCTCCAGACAGTCCCGGGCAGTGTGGGCGCCGGGGTGAAGAGGACTATAGTCCGTGGTGGCGTAACGCAATGCGTGATATCAACCCCTGGAGCGCTCAACCCTCTGGAGACATCATGCCCCGTTCCCCGTTTCGTACCGTTTGGCACCTATGGATAGACCCTGATTTCAGTCGCATCGAGAGCGGCGAGTTGCCAGCACCTTGGGTGGATCAAACCCGCCTGGATTTTGGCCAGCTTCGTGATCTGCTCAGTAGCGCTCTCGTTCATGAGGGCATCAATCTTCGCGTGCCAAATGACATCATCGACATGGTGACGTGCCAGAGCCGGATTGATGAGGAAGGCGCGGATGCGCGCTGCCAGGATCTGGCCAAGCGTTTGCGCCTGGAGGCGCGAAAACAGACTGGGCCGGTCATTGATGTCGGCAAGGTCTGGGCAAATCGCCAAACCTTGCCGGACCGTCGAGAGGTGCCGCCGCCAATGGTGCTGCCGATGGTGATCGAAACCGACGATTACGAAGAAATGATTCACCTCAGACTCGATACACTGATGCGGCTGGGGGTCGTGAAGGAACACCCAGTGGCCCGCCTCTTCAATGCCGCGGCAGAAGGGCGTTCTGAGATAGCAGCTGACGATCAGGGCGAGTCGCATGTGGGTGTGTTGCCCGAGTCACTGCGTCTGGCCTTCCAGGATATGTTCGGAATCGCGTTTCACCCCAAGGTGATGCTGGATACCGCCTCCACCGATCCCTTGCCCGCCTGGGCGAAGCGGTATGACATTCAGTAGGTCACCGGTGCTGTAAAAGTCCGAGCGCAGAACAAAAGCCCAAAGACGGCCCTCACTTTGAAGGGCGTTTTTGTTTGCCAGGGGAACCTTGGGATGCATTCTATTTTGCGGTGACTTCCCAAGTGACGTTGGCCTGAGCTGTGACCGTGATCTCTCCTGGGCGATATTCCGGCGCTTGTCCGGCTGATGCCATATGGGACTCTCTCATGCTGGTGTAGGGCTGGTTTGGCGCGACGTTGGGCTTATTCCCGCGAGACACGCTGACCACGCGCCCGATATCAAGGTCGAGGCCTGCCGCCATGACCTCGGCCTCAAGGCGGGCGTGGTCGATGGCCATGGCCAGGGCCTCACGGTGGGCGGCCTCCATGTCCCGAATGCGGTAGTCCACGCCGCCCAGGTGATTGACGCCTTGCCCCGTGAGGATATCGAGCACCGCAGGGACCTGCTCCAAGTCGTGGAGAGTGATCTTGATGGGGCGTTCGACCCGGATGGCGATCATGCGTTGATGGGTACCGTTAGCCAGCCGATCGTGGGTCTGGGTGTGCCCGATGTGAAGGCTGCCGGCGTCAATGTGACGGGACGCGATATCCATTCCTTCCAGGGCGAGGATTACCTTACTCGCCCGCGCCAGGACTTTCTGACGGGCCTTGAACATGGCGTCTGGCTTGAGTTCGTCGGGATGCTTGGCGTCGGCTTTCGCAAAAGCGGTCTGTTCCCATAGCCTTGCCGTGATGGTCGCTTCGCTTGGGGCGAGGACCACTTCACCGGTGCCGCTCGCCTGGAGGTGGCCTGGCTGACTATGGTCGGCGGCCATTGCCGGCACGGATAACGCGGCGACCAGGGCGAGGCAGAGGGTCCAGGGGGCGTGCGGGGTGTGTCGGCGCATGATGGGCTCCAATAAATGATAGCAGCATCACAATACCAGTTATGACGGATTGGAGGGGTTAAAGCGTGGACACATCGAAGGCTCATGCTCGGCCTCTCACTACGTGGTGGCTGTTGGCGGGTAGGGCGTCTGGTTGCTGATTCTGTCACTCCGTTGATTCGCTTTCCTGCGGGGAGACGATCTTGTTGGCTACACTCAAGAGAAAATGATTAAGCCAATGGGGTGCGGGTGGCCGCGTGGGCTGACACACCACCAAGAGGCCTGTGGCCATGAGTGATTCGAAGAGACGGTTGAGCGATGACCTGCGAAGCAGGCGGGCCTGGTTGCTTCTGGCCCTGGGCGCCAGCATGGCGCTTTCTGCTGTCGTTTTGATCTATGCCCTGATGGCGACGGGCGTTGTGAATGCCGGCGGTGTCGCTTCGCGGGATGGCGAGCATGTCTTTGCCCATGAGGTGGTGACCTCCAATCCGGGCCAGGCGCTACAGGCCTTGGGTGGGATGCTGACCCAGGGCGGGGATCTCTTCGACGGGAGCGAGGCCTTTAAACTGGAGATCTACGCAACGGAACGCATCCCGGACGGGGGCGGTGGCTTTAACCTCTTCCCTCACGCCTACTCACATACGGTGATCACGGCGCGAGCAGGTGACGTGATCTCTGACGTGGGGCGCCAGCTAATGGGGCGTGACGTCGATATCCAGGGGAATCATGAATTCTGGGTGCTGGTGTTCATTACGCCAGTGGCGCCTTGAGCGCTACCCGGTGCTCAATAATCTTCCGGGTGCGGCTGGGGCGGTCCCTGATAATGCGGATTGGGTTCCCAGATATCCCAAGAGGTCGAAATCCAAGCTCGGTCACGCCGTTGCTCGCCAATATAGGCCGCTTGATCACGCATAAGCTCTGTCTCACTGGAAGGAACGCCGTCCTGCGGCAGGTCGTATGATTCTGAATAATCCATGACAATTGCCTCTTCCTCGAACTACGCGAAATAACAGCGCCAGTTTTTTGCTGGCGCCAATCAAAAAATCAAAGGTAATCCTTCTCCGCTGCGATATACGCATGAAGTTCGACAAGCCGTTGTGCGGGCGTGGCCTCCCGCCAGTCTTCGTCGGGACCGCTGAACATCACGCTCGCCACGCCGCCGTCGTCAACACCCATTAGCTGCTGAACTTGAAAAAGCGCCTCGTTAAACGCATCAGAAGTTTTGTCATCAATATGGCTCGCCTTCTCGATCGCTGCCTCGACAGCGGGGGAGTAGGTTTCTCCCATGAGAGTGGTCTGGCTGTTGTTTTGAGTCTCACTGTTAGTGTCGCGCATAGGATTACCCCTTTCCTCTAGTCTTGTACCGAGTGGATCATCAAGCCCCTTTTGTCAGGGGCTTCCTTTTGGCTGTTAATGAGTTCAATTCTTTTCCTTGAAGGCCCCGGCGAAGCGGGGCGAGCCAGGTCAGATGCTTTGTCGGGTTTCAAGCTTCAGTTTATCCGGGGATACCGCGAACCAGTAGCAATCCCAGTCCAGATAGATGAACGCTTCGGGCCGAAAGTCAGGATCAATCTCGCTGACGAACCCAAGGATTTTCACGCCTGGTATTTCGTTACCGTACCCGTTCGTTACGGTCACAGTATCTCCAGGCAGAAAATCGCATTCAACAGGCGCTACTTCTACGATATTTTCTTCAGCAAACCGGCGCATTTGCTCATTTGTCATGGAGGCTTCCTCGGTAATTGGGATTGCAGATCAGTAATCTTTCGGTCGCATGTAAAATGGGCGTCTTGATTCGTCTTGATGGGTTTAATGTACGCTCCTAGCAACGTACAATCAAGTTTTTATCACTCTATTTTTCAACAATTATGCGGCCGGATTCCCCGTATCAACTGGCATCAGCCAGTGATGCGCGGTTTTGGATTGCTTCTGCTTTGCCTCCCCTTAAACCGTGAATGCTCCCGTGGCACGTACAAAAACGCCCAACCAGGTTGGGCGATTGGTGATGCGTGTTACGTGCGTTGATGGCTAGTCTATTGCCACCAGACTTTCGCTATCGAAATGCTTGCGGGTAATCCATGTCAGTCGGTTCGTCGCATCGACGTTCTTTTCTAGGTAGAGGCCGTCCTTGCAAGCGTACATGGTCGTGATGTTTTCGCGTAGGTGCTCGCTCATTAGAAACCAGTGGTCGCCATGCTCATCGTTTTGTCCCATCGCATCCGGGGTGAGTATCTCCAGCATCTCCATGTATTTTTCTTCGGTGACAGGAACAGGCGAGTGGCATAGGTAGTGGCGCCAGATGAACCGCCTGTACTCGACAAGATAAGCCGCTTCGTCCACGACCATGAGGCCAGTGGGGTGGCGGTTTTGGACAGCAGGGTGAGCCGCATATTGATTCAGCGTCAGCCCATCAAGCCCAAGGCTGCGCTGCATTTCTTTGATCACGCCTCCGTTTAAATACGCGACAATTTTGCCGGTGTACTCCTGGTCAATAACAATGCCAGCTTCGATCATGGGAACTTCCTCGGTGATTGGGATTGCAGGTCAGTAATCTATCGGGCGCATGTAAAGTGGCGTCTTGATGGGTTTAGTGCGCGCCCCTAGATGCGTACAATCAAACTTTCTTCACACTGTTTTCTCCACCCCGTATGCGACTCGAATCAAACGGTCTGCCTCCTGATAGCGGGTGACGGCATCGCTCACTGTGGAGCGCGTGGCACCCGTTTCCCGCCTAGCCTCCGCCTGGGTTATGCCATCGACCAAAACGCGCCTTGCGGCGCGGTTGGCGGCACTCTCGGGGTTGCCGCGCATAAGTTTCACCAGGGCGTCGTACTCGGCGCCGGTCATTACTGCCATCAAAAAATCTCCGTCAATATCACCCAGGCGGGCTGGATCGCCCGCACAGGGCGTGGGAACGCTCCTAACGGCTCTTTTCTCTTATTGCTATTGCAGAGCCATTGATGCCTGCTGGCGCAAATGTGCGGGCACAGTGATAGTGTCACCCATCAAGGATTTCACCAGTACGCGCATCCCGGCCACCAGATAGCCATCGTGCTTACTGTCATCTACCGCTCTGGCCGTGTTATGTGTGATGAACTCTTCGGCCAGCCACTGCGCATCCGTGATGGGGCGGACGGAAATGGCGTACTCGCTGAGCAGTGGGCCACCTTGTCGCCAATCCGAAGACGGCCGCCAGATAGATTGCCCGCACGCGGCTTGCCCTGCCGGATGTACCGGGCCTACCCAAGTGCCGCTCTCCACGCCCACAGTCTTGAGGCGATAAAACGTCTGATCGCCGGCATGCTCTGCTGTCAGCGTGCCAATGGCAACGGCAACCGCCCAATCCAGCAGCGGCCCCATCAAGTCTTCCGTATTGATCTGCATATCGTGTTCCTGTGATGGTCACGCCGAGGCGGTGCGCCGGTATCCGTGCCTGCGCATCAGCGCCAGCGTGGCGGTGCGCTGGGGCTCCACAAGGTATTCGAGCAGGTGTTCGGCCTCTGCATCGGATACCTCCGCATACGCTTGCTCTACAGTAACTTCGTAGTGCTTCGCGATGGATTGCAGGATCATCTCTTTTGTCTTGGCGTCGACAGTCGAAAGAAATTCTTGGTTAAGGTTGGGAATCACGGCAGTTCTCCTATCTATTTTTCGTTGACTGCAGACCCTATTAGGTGGTTACCGTTTAGCCGCGATCCAGTCGGCATAAGGAATGCGGTGCTGATTAATCTTGTCGCCGCGCTCCGTGTCTGAATACTGCGAGTATTCATCACCGAGATACGAGAGATCGGAAACATCGCATTTCATTAGCTCATTTGGCTCACACGCATCTTCAGCGGCTTCAGCGGCTTCAACAAGCGATGCGTAGCCCGCACCACTACAGCCGGAATCTCCATTAAAGACGTCATCTGTAAACCAAGCGCAGTGGCCTGATGTTGAGAGGGTATTGAGAACAATCACTGGACGGGTTTGATTGATATCCATGCCTGTACCTCTTTGGTCAGTTTTGTCGCAACGCGAACTCGATGAATCTTTGCCTATGGGTCGCGTTCGGCAGCCGACTCGGCCTGAGATCGGCTGGCGAAAGCCCCCTGGCGCACCAGGGAAGGCTCTTGCTTGCACCTGATACTAGAAGGTGAGTTGGGGGGAGTCTGAGAGGCGCGAATAGAAGGTGCGACGTACAAGCATTGCTTCTGCGTCTTCGGGCGTCAGCGAGCAGTCTTGAAGCTGACCGGTCGCGTGGTCGATACCGGTAATCACGATATTGCCGGGCAGCCATTCATCGAAGAACGTGGTTCTTACCAGGCTGGTACCTTCACCCAGCGTGAGCATCCCTTCATCATCGGCGTAAGCGTCGTGGTCATGGTCGGGACTCCCTGCAGGCCCCATGTCTCGACAACCGATAGCCGCTTGCATGGCACGGCCAAACTGCATCTCGCTGTCCTCGGGAAGGTCGATGTAACGCGCTCCGCTGGTGTTGAGAATGATGGCTTTCATTGTTAGTTCCTCGGAAGGTGATTTGATAGGCTTAGTGTACGTCCCTAGAAGCGTACACGCAAGCGCTTTTCTCCCTCGGACTTCTATGCGCCCTAGAGCGTGCTTTCCATGAGCCGATCCAGGTCTGCGTTCATGATCACGCGATAGGGTTCCGGCGGCCCCTGGACGTGGGCGAAATGGATTTTAAGCTGTTTGATCTCCCGGGCGAGCTCCAAGCTTGCCTGCTCATTGGCCCAGGCGACCACCTCTTCAAACCAGGGGTCCAGCTCAAACATTCCCAGCTGGTGCAGGGCGTCTTCGATATCCGCGCAGGGCAGGTGGGCCGCATCCGCGGGGTGGACAAGTGCCACGATCCAGAGGGGGTCGGGAATCCCCGGGCCTGCCTGTGGCTCTCGCAAGATGCCGATGCGGGCGGGGATCGCCTGGCTTTTGGCGAGGGTCTTCAGGGCGCGGTCCGCCAGGTCGTGCGCCAGGCGCTTGGTGAACAACGTCAGCTCACCGCGAACGAGGTTTTCCGACAGAGACAGCGGTACATGCTGGCGCTCAACGCGATTCTCCCCGTGATCGACCCGGTGCCTGGCCATGGGCAAAAGCTCAGCCCTGATGGCTGTGATATTGCCCTCAAGGCGCTCCAGCAAGTAGGCGTGCAAGGACGTGAAATGATAATGGCGCCATTGATCGTTGCGGCGCTCCACTGCCTCAAGGCTAATGCGCTGGCGCTGATGGTGCAGATAGGCCGGCAAGGGTGGGATCGACGCAGGATCGTGTTCAAGGTGGGCGGCATGGGTGGCCTTTGCATCCTGCTCGATCATCTGGGCCAGGGTCGGCATGTCACTTTGGAAGACGTGCCCCAGGTTGTGCTCAAGATGATGAAAATGGTGTTCACCGGTGCCCATCAGCAGGGAGACAACCTGGTAAGCCGGTATCTTGAGGTCCTTTGCCTCCAGGAAGTCCTTCGCCCGGTCGATTAGGGTGCTGTGGTCGTAAGGCCCGGGACCGGCACTGGCATAAAACTGGTCGCGCAGGTCAGACATGTCTTCAATGGCCATCTGCTGGCGGAAGTCTTCAAGGGCGAGGTGAAATGCGCGTGTTGCCATTATGTTTTCTCGGTTGGACTGGGCCTAAGCGGGTGATCGCTGTCCGGGGCCCTACGGGTGTGAGTGATGGCATCAAGCGGGATGCCCAGGCAACGTCCATCGCTTAACTGCAGGTGTGCCGTGTCGATTCCATGACCGACTCGCTCTATTCTGGGTGTCGGGGCGTCAATGAACCGGGCGCGTTGCCCCGAGCCGATGGTGAGATCCCCGCGACCGGCGAACAGGCCATCGACACTGATATCTTCGTCCACGCCAGGCCAGTGGATGCCGAGGGGCGAGAGTTGGGGTGACCCCAGGCTTGCGCTATCGCCACGTTCAAGACGCGGAAACCAGTCGATCGGGCAGCTGACCCACCGGCCATCGGCCAGACCCAGCAGCAGACGCTTGCGCTCGATGTGCACCCAGACGGGGGAATCAAGGGTGGCAGGGCTCGTGGGTTGCTTGGCAAAAGTCTCGAAGGCGGTCTCGGCATAGGCGGCATCCGCCTCCAGTACGTCCTGCGTGGGCTTGCGAACACCGGCAGTGCGCTCAAAGTCCGCGAGTTCGCTATCGCTCAGGGCGTCGTTGTCGTGGAGGGCGCGCATGGTCTCGAGCACTGAGGCAATCTCTTTGGATCCGCTGGCGTCCTCACGGGCCTCGGCAACGCGCAAGGCGTCATTAACGATGGTCAGCACGTCTTGCCAGATAGCCGGCTGGCGTTGATGCAGTCGCTGGCGAACCGCGGTGACCAATACCCTGGCCGCCCGGGGCAACCACTCGATGTGCTCTGCCCGCCACTCGCGCCAGCGGAGACCGTCACGCGGAGCGAAGAGCAGCTCACTGGGCAGCATGCCTGCGACGACCGCTTCGGAGAGCTCCACGACCTCGCCCTCGGGGGTGATGATGGGACTGACCTCCCCGTAGTGCTGGCGCTCGTAGGCCTCGATGTCATTGATCAGCGCATCAAACCGCTGACCTTCGGTAGTGGCGGGGTCCGGTTCAGGTATCCGGTCAAACAGTGAAGATACCTCACGCAGAGCCGCCCGGTATTCGGCATCGCTTTGTAGGGACATTGATTGCTCGCTTTCTCGTGGTCACCAGTTTGATGGTAGCACTCGAGGCGGGTGGGCGAGCTTCTAATCCTGTAGGCGGCCCGCGACCGGAGGCGAGCGCTCTTTTTTCAGGAGGTGGCTTGTTCGGGGCTGGGGGCGCTGCGCAGCCCCAGCAGGAGGTTGCTGCCCACGATCAGCGTCGATGCGGCGATTTCATACAGCGTAAGAGGCCGGCCTTCTATCACCGCAAGCGTGAGGACCGCGCCGATCGGCATGAAATACCAGAGTGCGCCAATGGCGGCATTGTTGGCACGATAGATCGCCAGATCGTAAAGCAGGCTTCCCATGCCGAGGATGGCGAAACCGACGAAGCCGATGAGAACTAAGCTCGCCATCGGCATTTCGAGGGGTGTGTTTCCGAACAACAGGAAAGCCCCGATCAGCAGCGGAGCAGCGACGGAGCGAACACCGGCTTCCGTGAGCACCCCTAGCTTGAAACCGTCCAGATCCAGCCCCTTTTCGGCGGAAATGGCTTGCCAGGTGTCCATGCACCGCAAGCGGAAATAGCAGTTGAGGGCCATGGCTAACCCGCCAAGTCCCGCTAGCCCCATTACCATGAGCGCACTGCCGCTCAGCGCGCCATCCTCCATCGGGCGATAGTTCGACGCCGTGAGCAGCAGAAACCCGGCGAAGGCCGCGCCGACCAGGGCGAAGTCCTTCCAGGTAGTGCTTTTGCTTTCCCGGCGAAGCGCGCTGTCGAAATAGAAAAACAGCAGCGGCCAGGCCTCGAAAACCAGGATGGCGAGTACGTCGAACTGGGTGCTTGCCTGAAGGGCGAAGTAGAGCAGCAGGTGGTTTGCGCTGATCAGCACGCCGGACATCAGCGTGGGCAGGCTCAGTCTCGCCAGGTGATCGGCACTCAAGACAGGGGTTGCTGAGCGCCTGCTGGGGGCTATCACCAGGAACCAGGCGAAGACCGCCATGCTGACGGCTGCCAGTGTGTGGGCGACGGCCGCCACATAGAAGGCGCCTAAGGTGTCGATCAGTCCGTTGACCAGGGGCGGGTAGAGCATCCAGAGCGTAACAGCGGTGATCATGAGGGAGAGTGGGTGAGTGGCAATACGGCTTAGCGTCATACCGCTTCACCTTTAATAATCACCTCGGCAATAGCGTTGCCGAGGGAGCCGGATTGCTCACAGATGATAGCCGTATGAACGGTAAATTGACGGGCTTCGGGGATTGTTGTCACGGTGGTCATGCGGGCTCTCCGGGTCGTGGGAGGGGGTTGATGGGTTGGGTTGGGGTGGGCTGCTCACCGGCCCATGGCGAAAATAATCATCACAAAAATGAAGAGCCCAACCAGACTGAGGGCAAGCGAATAGCCGCTGGCGTCGCTCACCTTTTCATCGGCGATCTGGCGTGCGGGAAGCTGCCGCACTTCTTTCTCCACGTTCGCCCGGCTGGTGCTTGCCTGTTCTCGATCGGCGGTGTACTGGACGCGCTTCACCAGGGCGGGCTCTGCGCTCAGTACGTGGATGGTGTACTTGTAGTTATTCGTCCATGCCTCTCCGGTGCGCCGATCCCTTTGCAGGTTCACCAGGGCATTGCAGCCAGCGCTTCTCGCCTTGGCCTTGAGTTTGTCCATTGCGGCGTGAGGATCTCTGCTCTCGACAGTGACGCGCCCCAGCCGGTGGATCACTTCATTGCCCTTGCCGCAGGCCGAGGTTTTGCTGACGATCATGTCGGTCTGGTCGAGGGCTTGGTAGTGCTTGGCGGCGACGGCCTCAATCACCACGTTTTCGGCGGCCATTCCCTTGGGCGTCGGGCGCTCGCCGAAGGAGACAATCTTTCCGGCGGCGAGCTTTTCTCTGTCGGCGGGCCGGACATTGGAGGCATGGAAGAAAATGGATTCGCCTTTTTCGCTGTCGATGAAGCCGTAACGCTTCTGGGCTGAGTACGATTTGATGGTTCCGCTGGGCATAGGGGCTTCCTTGGTTACACGGTCCTTTTCACGGTCCTTGGGGGTTGAGGTGTCACGCCATGTCGGCCGGGAGCCCACTGGCGGGAGAGCGTGGTATGACTATTGCGTCGGGCATGGCCTATGCCGGTTGACTGAGGGTTGAGCGCGTCAAGGTGAAAGCCTGTTCTTGGTGAAGGTCTTTCGTAGCCCAATGCGACTCAATGGTATCGGCGTAGCGCTTTATCATGGCGCGTGTCTCGGTGGAGGTATTGCCGAAGCCCATTTCCACGATATTTTTCTGTATGACATCGTAGAAAACGTAACGGGGCTCGCCGGTAAGAACTCCGTAACGCGCGAGCAGAAGGGGGCATTGGGTCCAGATATGATCCCATTCCGAAGCCTGGGTGAAGTGAGAGCCGTCATGGATAAACAAGGTTTTTTCGCGGATCGCGTCATGGGGGCGCTGCGTCAGTATTGCCGCTTCGATGTCGGCTTTGCTGACTACCCGTGAGGCGGGAAAGACCGGAAAAAGATCTTCATCCTTGGGTTGAGCGGAAATATCAGGAACCCCGACATTGACCAAAATCGCCATTGTCCGTATGTCGATAATGACAGCGATCCACTGGCTAAACTCTTGCAGCCTGCCGTGTGTCTTTTCCTCCACTGGAAGAATCCATCGAGAGGGCGACTTGGTATAAATCGCGCTGCCGGCATCTTTGATGATGTCCTTGACGTTGGGGTGGTAGAGCAAGCGGAACTCAAGACCAGGATTTGAGACCCCGCCACGAACGACGCTTTCTCGTGACTGGGTTAGGCAGACCATGGTGTCGTGGGTTCGGAATAGATCGGCAATGCGTTGAAATATTTTGCGGTATCTTGCTTCCTCAATGAGAATGGTGCGGATTTTGTCGAATATCTCCTGATCCTCTAATCGCTTAAATCCCTCTAGGCGTAGCGTGTGCTCTGCTGATTGTGCCTCTTGCCACTCCGGGTAGTGATCGGGCAACTCATGCCGGTTGGATCGCCACTTTTGTTGCGCCATTATCTCGCGAGCGCGTTTTTGGTTTTCTGTCAGCCGTTTTGGCATGTTATGACTTCCTTGTGCGTACAGCGTTCTGGGGCGCCAGCTCAGTTGAGCATCTCGGGCGGCGGCATTGGCTTGGATTCATTGGCTGGGCATTCGTGTGCCGTCTCCGTTGGCCCGAGGGGGTATGAGAAGGACAAAAACAGGGCCGGGATGTCATCCTGGGTGCCAGGTTTAACATGGGGCTGTGCACTGCCTGCGGGCGTCGCACTCAGCATGGCCATGACGTTATCCGAACCGAGAATAGATGAACGTTTGGAGAAGAACGTGCTGTTGGGAATCCAGCGCAGCCAGGCCGCTTCCGTTGCCTGACAGGCGCCGTCCAGTGGGATCAGGAAGGTACCTTCTGAGACGTAGAGATCATCCCGTGCCTTGAACTGTTCCTCTACCAGGAAGACAGCCTCCATCGCTGGGGGAATACCCTCGCCAAGGCTACTCATGGCGACGCGAATCAGACCACCGGTGGGCTCACGCGTTAATACCCGGCTCGGCTCCGGGTTGTTTCTCCCCAACCGACCCTTGGGCATGGGAAGATTAGCCGCAATGCGTTGGGGGGCGGCTGTCATCAGCGCCAGGTCATCGCTGGGAATGCTTTGCACCGCGGTTGTGGTTCGTCCGGTTGACTCCATCGACCAGACATCATCGAACAGCAAGCCACCTTCAATTTTCAAATCGTTCTCGACGCAGTGGACGATGGTGTCGCGGATGTGGTCTAGCACCAGCGGGGTATCAAGTTCAGACAGTGTTGAGCCGGCGCGAGCCTTCAGTAGCGCACGCGTATGCGGCCACTCGAGTATGGTGGCGCCGTTGTGGGCAAGCACGGTTTCGTTGACCTGTTCGATGCCCCACTGGTGGCAGGCGTGCCAGTACACCGGTGCGACGAGGGTGTTGCCGAGTAGGGCGATGAAGGGGTCCGCGGTAGCTTGTGACATAAGCTGGTTCTCTATTTTGGGATTATCCAATTGACGTGAATCACACGCCGACGTGAAGGTGCGCAAATACGGTCACGACGCGGCGGCCTTGCGCGTTGAGCGCGTTGGCAAATCCTGCGCCAGCTTGGCGATTTGCTTGATGTGTTGGCCGTGCTCGCCCGAGGGGACGATCCCTTTTCGGCACAGCCCGGAGACATAGCGGCGGAAGAAGGCGTCAACGATCTTGCCAAAGTCGGGGTCGAGGATGGCTTCGTGAAACTGCTGGTAGAAGTCGTAATCATGCGAGTGGGTGCCGGAGGTGCTGTCGCCGTGGCAATACTCATGGACGATGAGCGCGACCAGCTTATTGACCCCGCATTTGTGGTGCCTGACATTTTTCAGGATGCCGCGGTCGATCTGGATGTAGCTGCAACCATCCGTCCAGGCTTCCACTTTGTCTGCTTTGCCCGCACTGATCTTCCTGACTCCCCCTGGCGCCCGGACAAGGTTGTAAATCTCGACATTCATGGCTCGGGCAATCCTGAGCACGAGCATTTCTTCGTTGGTGAGCTGGCTGTCCTTGATATCGTCCGTGGTGTCATCGAGGCTGTTGACGAAGAATTGAAAATCTTTGAAGTAGCTTTTGCCGTTGGGCGGAAATATAGCGAGTCGCTTTATCAGCCGGCCAATGATGTCGACGGCATCTTGGTCGGTTGGATTGCCTCGGGTCAGCATCCCAATGGTTTGCGGCATGATCACTGAGGCCATGCCTGAGCGGTGGACATGCTCGGCGATCGTAATGTGAGTGCGGTCGTGTAGGGTGAAACGTTCGGCTGTCAGCATCTTTTCGGGGGATTGCTTGTTGCCGAAGATATCCACCATGAATCTCAAGCTGCGAATCTTGCGCTGCAGCTCATGCGGAATGGGGTCATCGGTGTGGACGATCCACTCCAGCAGGGCGGGCACCTCGTGATCTTTTAGCTGCTGGACGCGTGCCAGGCGCTTTTGATAATGCGCCTTCAGCCTGAGTTTGATACGACTCCAGACGTCGCAGCCGCAGAGAATGGCGTTGCGCGCCATGTTCAGCGCAAGGGGTTGCTTGGTGTTTACCACCCCGCCAACGCCAAACCAATGAGCCTGTTGCTTTGCGACCATAACGCCCTTGTTGTAGATCAAAAGCTCCCAGTCCGTTCGGTTCAGGCTGTAGAAGGCGTGGTCGTCTTCATCGGTCCAGTCGGCTTGAGAGGGCAGTGTGTTGATGACCGTTCCATTGAAGGTGACCGGCACTGCGACGTAGGCGACCATCTCGGCGAGGTCTCTTTCCAGCGACTTGCTTGAGTGCGGCAGCGAGTAGGGCTTATAGGGGTCTGTCGTTCCGGTGACGGTGACCGTGCAGCCCTCGGCAAAAGTGTCATGCTCCTGGAGGTGGTAGCCGAAGTTTTCGACCTCGCCGGCCAGGTCCGCCACCATTTCATAGTGCCCACTGCGCCAGCTCACCTTGCCATAGACCATGATCTGCCCCCGGCCCACCCGAAAGCGGCCGTAGATGGCATCGCCTTCTTCGTGTGGCAGGCCGAAGGTCTCGAACACCTGGAGGATTTCTTCGCGAGAGCTAAAGCCTCGACCATCGTCCTTGATGGTGAGTGTGCCGTCCTCAAACGTAATATCGACCCTTGTCGCACCCGCGTCGACGCTGTTCATGATCAGCTCGGCAATGGCCTTATCGGGGGAGCCTGCCTGCTCGCGGATGATGGACTTGATGATAGCGGGATGTACGGTAAATTGCCGGGCCTCGGGGGCGGTAAGGGCGGTCATGCGTGATCTCTCTGCTAGTGGTCAATGGACTTGCTGATAGGGTTCAACTGATGCCATGTCTTGCATACCTGAAGAAGCAAGCTCGCCGACGTCAAAGGGGCAAGGCGCGCTCTGATCGTTTTGCACGAACACTCTGAAGAGATCCTTGCTGACGGGGCTGTCAACGAAGCAAAGGGTTGGCGTAGACGGTTCGTGGAGCGCCGGGGTGTCGGGAGAGTTCGGACTGATGCGAAACGCGATGCCTTCTTTGGCATGCCGGGGCTGCATGCCGGTTATGCCGCCATACATCCTCACCACCATGTGATCCATGTATTCGTCAAAGGGGATAACGCCCACATGGCCGAGCAGGCAGTAAAGGAAGTGCCGCAAGTCACGTAGGCTGACGGGCGGGACGATCGCAGGTTGCACTTCTTCGCGTTGATCCGTGGCCTCGCCCCATTGGATGAGGCCGATCGGGTCGAGGTGGGAAATGCCGTAATGGGCTCTTACTATCTGTTTATGCGCGGATCTGAGTTCACTGCGCGTGAGGCCATGGAGCTTTGCTAGCCGTGTTTTTTCCAAACGGCAAGAGGCCTGCAACATCGTCTTTATGCCAAACGGCGGTTGGTTGTCTTGATCGAATACGAATTCTTCAAAGGAGCCGCCGGCATCTCGGTAGCGTGAGAAGTGGTGGCAAAGCTCCACGGCGGTATCAGCTGCCTCGGCCTGCTTGATTATTTCAAACGTATCTATGTAGGCGTCGCGCTGAAACGTGGGTTTTTGCTGGTCGCCATGGGTTATCTGCAGGTTGTGATAGGCAACGGCAAAGGATCGGAGCTCTCCCTCGATGGCATCTCTGAAACTGGTGGGCGGGTTAACTTCTGACGTCGGTTCTGTCATGCGTGATCTCTTTTTGGGTCAGGACTGTGGCGGGTATTCAAGGTCGACGCTTTTAGCTCATACCTGGCTGTGGACCGCTGGCGCGTATAGTTGGCTGACCGGCGTTCGCTGGCGCGGTACCGGCCTGGTGATTCGTCGTCACATCGGGACTGTCCGACTCGGGCGCATCCAGCACCTCAAGCATCTGCTGGGCAACATCGAAGTGTTCCAGCGCCAGCTTGGAGTTGCGCAGGATACCGCCGTCACTGGCACCCGATTGGAGGTTGGCCTTGCTGGAGAGGTCCCCCAGACCGCGCTGGCGCATGTCCATCTCGGCCAGGGCGAAGCCGTCCTGGGTGGCGCACAGGGCCTCAAGGCGTTCGCGGGCCTTGTCGGTCAGGTTCTCCCAGTCCACAAAGAGATCGCAGCGGCCGTTGCCGCCCAGGCGGGCCACCCGACCGCGCAGCTGATGGAGTTGGGTCAGGCCCAGACGTTCGGCGTTGTACACGATGACCTGGCGTAGCAGCGGGAGATTAAGGCCGACTTCAGCGGCGGTGGTGGCGCACAGCACCTGGGCACGCCCAGAGAGCATGTCACCAAGGGAGACCTTCCGTTCGGCGGGCTTCATCTTGCCGTGCAGGGCGACGACCTTGTTTTCCCCACCGGCGCGCTTCCATTGCTCGAGGCCTTCTTCCAGGGGAATGACCCGGGACACGGGTTGGGCCTTTTGGTCTGGTTCGTCCTCAAAATCCAACTCACCGTCAGCGACAGGCGTATTGGCAAGCTTCTTGGCTTCCTTGGCATCCCGGGCGGCAAAGATCACCAGTACCTGGCTTTGCTCGGCGATGGTGTCGAGCAAGTCCTCGTAGAGGGCTCGCTTGTCATCCGGCTTGCCGGCATCTCGAATCTGGGTAGTGATGTGCTTTGGGGTGTGCGGCTTGGTCAGGCGAGAGACAGGTACCAGACCGAATTGGATCTTGGCCATGGTGCGGGGCATGCAGGTGGCCGTGGCTTCGAGCAGGTGACCGCTTCCCGCCACCAGCTGCTGGCGCTGATCGACACTGTATTTCTGTTCTTCGTCTACCACAGTGAGGGTTGGGCGCCAGCTATCAAAGCGGTGAAGCAAGGCGGTAGTGCCGAGTTTGAGCCGGGCGCCTTCGACGCTATCGGTTTGCTTCTTGCCGGTGACTTTCTCGATCTCGATGTCCGGCCACCAGTGAGTGATCTCCCGGGTGACCTGATTCACCATGTCGGAACTGGGGAGCATGACGGCCACCTCACCTCCGGCATCGTGCACGGCGGCTGCCAGTAGGGCGTAGACGGTGGTTTTGCCGGTACCGACATCACCACTTAACACTCGGTGCATGGGGCGACCGCTTGCCATGTCGGCCAGGCTGTCCTGAACCGCGGCGATCTGCTCTGCCGTGGGGGTGTGGCTCATGGCCTGGATGCGTGACTCCAGGGTCTGGGGGTCATGCGTCACTTGCTGGAAGACACCAGTCTTGGGACGTTCCCGCTCAGCGGCGCTTATCGCAGCCAGGGCTTCGAGATGGCGAACCAGCATCACTGCTCGGCGGCCTTGTTCGGGCGAGGTGGGCACATGCATGCGATAGAGAATGCGAGCGAGGTTGGTACGCTCCATGTGGTCAACACTGTTGACATGGCCCCAGGCCTTGAGCACGTCGGCTGGCGCGTAGGGGGCTAGGCGATCCACTACATGGTCGACGGCAGCGCGCATGTTGTCTTCATTCAGCAGCGCCAGCACGCGCTCACGCACTTTGTCACTGCCGATCACGCCTGTCTTTGACGGGTAAACGCCGATGGCCTTGCCGATATGGGCAGGCGGTATTGCGGTGGGGGCAAACAGCATTTGAAAGTCAGGCTTGACGAGAAGGTTGCCCTGCATGGCAACGAGGCTGTCGATGCGGCGCCAGTCCCCGGGCATCTGGTTAGGGTGACCAAAGGCCATCACCTGGAGTTCGCCGGCATCATCGGCCAGGCGCAAACTGAGGTGGGTGCGCTTCTTAACCGGGTCATACTCGGCAGGCCGGGTGATATACCCCTGAATGACACGGGGCTGTGCTTCCTCGGCGGGCTCCACCTGATGGAGGGCGGTCACGACTTGGCGAAGGTCCAGATAGCGATTCGGCGCCAGCAGCAATGCTTGCCAGGGGGCATCCTTATCAACCCCGAAGGCGGTCAGTCGACCGATGTCATCCTGTGGCTTGCCAGCAGTCGTGGCCATGGTGAGTCCCTCCGATGAGAAGCAGCCGTGTTCTAGTGAATAAGAGCATCATGATACAAGTGCCGGGGAAATGCCCTCATATTGCCACTTCGACGGGAATGCCCCTGACTGGCGCTGTCCGCCTGAAGGGGATGCTCCAGGGGGCTGGGGTTCCGCACTGTCTGGGGATTGGTCACCTCCAGGGATTTGCTCTCGACACTGGGCTTGGCCTTTGGCTTTGCTTTTGGCGTCTGCACGAAGAGGCGATCAGAGGTGGGATCGTCAACGCCATTGGGATTGGCTTCGTAGATATCGGCCCACATGGCTTTGTACCTGGCGCAGCAGCGATCGACCTCAAACTCATTCTTGCCATCAATGGGGATCAGCCATTCACTGTGGTAGCCAAGCTTGGCTGCAATGCCGCGGCGAAGCTCATCACAGGCCACTTCAGGCTTATTCATCAGCCCGCGAAGTTCGTTGAGCATGCTGACGAAGTAGTCGGCGCGGCGTGACCGCCAGAAGTTGGCCTCTATGTGCTGCGATGACTTGCGTGAGAGCTCCAGAAAGGAGTGGTAGAGAAGGGCGTGAATCAGGGCGTGGCAGCCATATAGCTCTGGATTGAAAGGGTGATTGCCCATGTCCTCGGCATCGAGCAACAGCAACTCAAGTGCCACCTCGGAGTGTCCGCAGGTGTTGGGCAGCAGGCGCAGATAGCTCCTATTGCCCTTGCTGGCCTGACCAATCGGCCGATCGCGCTTGTCTTCCTGACTACTGCCTGATGCGCTATCGCTCTCCATGTCGTTGTCGAATTCGTCGTGCATGTCGTGTTGCGCTATGAAATCGGTGAGCATCTTCAATCTTCCTTGGGGGCAGTGAGTGACTCTGGGGATTGGCCCAGATGCGTTTCGAGAAATTCCTTAAACGGGATAACGTCGACGCCTTTACCTTCCATGCCGGCTGGCGCAATTACCGTGGGCTCCTGGGGCAGACGAAGGCG
Organism: Vreelandella rituensis; assembly: GCF_003336665.1. Classification (GTDB taxonomy): domain Bacteria; phylum Pseudomonadota; class Gammaproteobacteria; order Pseudomonadales; family Halomonadaceae; genus Vreelandella; species Vreelandella rituensis. Next base: position 106,421 of record NZ_QPIJ01000001.1, read on the forward strand.
GTGATGGATATTGCCGTTGGTGGCCAGGGCATGAATGGCGACTGGGCTGGGCGTGTTGTTCCCCTGAACCGTTTCCGGAACAGAGCGGGTGCCGTTCAGGTAGTCGTGCAGCCGGTCCTCGGTATCTTGGGGGGATGCGCCAACGTCATGCCGAGCCGTAAAGATGTCGATGACCGCATCGAACCCCAGGTGATGGGCATAGGCGGTGGGAATGACACGGATTTCCGGGAGGGAGTCACTTTTACCGGCGGCGATCTCCCATAGGGCGCGAGACTCATCCGCCAGGGGGTCGATGAAGAGATAGACCTCGCTGGCGCTGCTCTCTGCTGAGGGGGATAGCCCCGGCAGCCATTGGGTGATGATCGCCAAGTCCATAAAGCGGATGTCTTCACGAGCCGACGCTCCCAGCAGTTGCGTGGATAGCGGATTGCCCTGAGCGTCAAAAAGTTCGCCGAGCACATGCCCTCGAGATCCTTTGTGCGTTACGGCGAGCATGGAAGTGGATTCGGGAGACTGGGGATTGCTCACTTGCCAGGCCTGAAACCCGTCGAGGCGGGCATCGAGGGGCTTGATGGAAAGGCCGCTTTGGACCAGGGTTTTCAGTGAGTTGGTCGGCTCAACGCTATTCGTGTCACCGGTATGCAGGCCTGTGTCGGCGACGGTGCTAACCGCGAGGAAGGTCAGAAGCGCACCTGCGGCACAGCCTGCCAGGGCGGATAGCGTTAATTGGGATAGATGCTTCATGCGACCCCCTTGCCGGGATCAGGAATGTCGTACAAGGCTCGTAAGGTCGGAAAGTCGCCGCGAGACACGATGGCGTCCGTCGAGTCCTGAGGGAGGTCACTGCTTCCTGAGGGTGGTGCGTCGAGCGTGGCGGGATAGCGCCGAAATACCTGGAAAGGGGATACCCTGCCGTCGTGATAGACCTGGGCACGAACGATCAGGTGGCGCAACAGAGGGGGTGACAGAATAAGAGTGGCAGCCGTCAGGTTCACCCAGTAGATGGGGTTTGACCAGCTGAAGATGCTCATCGCCAGTGGCACCGACATTAGGCCCATGTACAGGTAGAGCGACTGACGGAGTACCTTTTGGGCTTTTGCATAGACGGCTTGGCGTTCTTGCTGGGGCACGCTGAGAGACCATGCTCCGCCTCCCTGCTTGCTTTCGTATTTCATGATCAGCGGCATCGCCTGCTTGTACTCAACCCAGGCAAGCTTCCGCTTTTCAGGGTTCATGGATTGCCAGCGATCCTGAATCATGGCAACGAAGTCGCCATCCGACCCCGGCAGTAACGGCGGCTCCGATTCGCGCTTGTGGGGCATGATGCGGTTTACGAGGCGAAAGCTGCTCGATAGACCCGTGCCAATATCCTTGTAGACACGAGCACGCCCAGACACCGGGAGCGCCAGCTTGCGCCCTGTCCACCGTATAAAACCCATGATCCCACCTCTTGAGTATGCTTGAAGCTTCAAATTCGATGTTCTCACTACAGCACTATAATAATCTAGTGTTGTGAGCAATTAAACCGAAGTTTGTCGGGTAAACTGTTACTTACCCCTCTCCAATAGGGGTCAAATCCGAGGCTTGAGTGAGGTTGAGATGAATAAATCAACGCTATCCAGATGGGGTGGAAGGGCGGCCATCGTGGGGGTGACCGTGCTGGGGCTACTCCCAATTCAGGGAATGGCCAATGAACGGTTGATTGACCAGATGAGTCGTAATCAGCAGGTGAATCGCAGTGACATCGAGGCGTTCGCTCGCACCGTGGAGACGGGCACCCACAACCTGAGCCCCATGGATGCGGTTGTCGCGGGACAGCTGTTGATTCGCTACGGCTATTCCGATCAGGGGCAGCTGTTGATTGAGAGCGGGTCTGAGCTCCTAGATCCGCGCTACGAGGGCGCTAAAACCCGCGTGTTTGACCGCGATTCTCGCGCTTACACCATGCAGGATCCGCCGGGCGGTATGCGGTTCCAAAACATCGTGAAAAGCTGTTTCTACCGTTCGGGCGAACCGCGAAAGACTGGCGAGCCTAATGCGGCCAATACCCAGCAGATGCGCCTGCCCAGAAAGATCACCGCCCACCGTTTTGTCCCGGCCAGGCGCCAGGATGAAACGGACCGGAAAGATGAATATATCTTTGAAGTTGTCGGATCACCGTTTCATGCGGGGGCGCATACCGAGAAAAGCTATCAGGCCTACTTCTACGGCAGCAAAGTGGATTACGTGCCAGTTTATGGTCCAGACGGTGCTCAAATATCAGAAAAGCGGGTTGTGCGCCCACCGAGCTGGTATAGCTTCGCTTGCAACCCTCGATCCATTCGGTATTGATACCTGCTTAAAGGACTAAGGCGTACAAGGTACGCCTTTTTTAATGACTATTGCTCGGGAGTGGGTGGCTTTGGGGTCCTTCTTAGCTTCCCCAGTGTATCAAGAGGGCTTTCCGGGCGAGTATCACCACGACTGGAGTTTCGCACCAAGGAGTCTTTCGGTTGATTGGTTGCTGAATTATTAACGTAACTATCGAGTCGATCTTGGCGTGGCTGTGTGACTGTCGGATCAGGAGCATCGTCTTTTTTACGCTGGTCAGGCTTGCCTTCACCCTTGCGGGCATCTTCTTTCATTTCCCTGGCCAGCTTATCAATAACGGCCTGATCTTGAATTGCACGCGCCAGCATCATGTCGATAATCTCATCTTGGGACATTCGCGCTATAAGGGATTTTCTCTCCAGTGCAGTGCCAATCATCCGGCGAATGATTCCTTGCACTAAAGGGTCTTGCTCGACAGAAGGGGAGGTCTCTTTATCTGCAGTGGCGGGCTGCTTTTTCTTGAATGGAATGCCCATTGCTTTATTGGTTTCACCAAGGCCAGGTTCTCCAGGAGGAAGTCTGTTTTTAGCGGCTATTGCTCTTGAATGCTGGCGAGGGATTCTCTCTGTCGGTGGTTTTTCGAGTTCATCCACGTACTTGTGCCCGACTTCTCGGAAGTACGTCTTTCGCAAGGCATCTTTGTCGGGTAACGGTGGATTGGCAACGGCACCAACATTCCACTCTTTGCGTGAGAGCATGTCATCGCCCGGGGTAAACCAGAAGTGCAAGTGCGGGTACTTTTCATCAAAATGCTGGATGCAATAATCCAGCGCCATTTGCTTTTCTGCAAGATAGTTCTCCACCCAGGCGATCGACTCTTGAGTGAATGTATCTATCAACTTGCGGGAGGTATCCCCAGCAAGCGTGGGAAGGCTAATAATGATGGTGCCTAACGCAATGGCGTCGGAGCGAACCCCCCGATGAACCTTTCTTCCCTTGAAGTTCATCACCGAGACCGAGGCGCCCATCGTGTTCTCGATCCACTTCTGATACTCGAGTATCGATTTCCACCGCTGGCGCACGGGAATCACCTTGATATCGGCCTCTCCCTCGATGTGCCGGGAATGGGAAGGGGCACGACGCCCTTCCGCCGTAACGGAGCCGAGCGTGCCTTTCTTGCGTCCATCTCCACGGGGGTAACCCTGGATGCGGATGAACTGGTAGGTCGGCATGGTGAATTTCCCTCCTGAGAGATGCCCTTCTGGGGCCAAGACTACCATAGGTTACGCCACCTTTGGGCGGGATAGTTTCGGCTTTGCAGTAAGATAGTTTTGCGTATCTACCCCAAAAGAATGGGAGATAGACGCCATACAGAATGGGGTTATCTCATTTTTTGCCAAAACTATCCCGCTTTTGAGTAGCTTTTTTGTACTGTGCGAGGCAGAATAGTTTGACGATCGAGGCGCTGTTATCTGGCTAAATGAAGCAGGTCGGCATTGCTGCCCAGGAGATCAGACGAGGGAGGTCAGGTAGCGTTGGGTTCAGCATGCAACATTGAGGTATTTTGCCAGGTAACGAGGGTTGGCATGGGGCGACGGTGTGGTTTTTAGGCTGGAATTTGCTCGCAAGGTGGTTAGGTGGTGATAAGGATCTTCCCGAACTAGGAATCAGACCCGATCAATCACTGATCAAGTACCAATCAGACCCCGGTCAGACCCCAATCAGACCCCAATCAGACCCCAATCAGACCCCGGTCAGACCCCAATCAGACCCCGGTCAGACCCCGGTCAGACCCCGGTCAGACCCCGGTCAGACCCCGGTCAGACCCCGGTCAGACCCCAATCAGACCCCAATCAGACCCCAATCAGACCCCAGTCAGACACCGACCAGCCCCCCTTCTAGCTATATCCTTACTTTGATATACCTGTTTTATACCTTAATTTTCAGTAGCTTATATTGTGGTTGGCTTTAGTTTTTTGTGTTTCGGGCCATTCTTTTTGATCGACAACCACGCTCAATAATAAAATGCTATGCTGTATGTACCGGAAAAAACGAGTGAATAGCATTTAACATGGATCGACCTCCACAGCCTGATCTGACAGCTCAATTCTGCAACATCCCGACTAAAAAGGATCGGGAAGGTGGAGTCGTTGTGAGCCCAGAGGTTGCGAAGCTATACGAACGGCGGGAGCAGGTCTTGGGGCAGCTTGAAAAGTATTCCTTTAAAGAGGTGATTAGCGCCCTGCGTAAAATTGGCATCAGGGTCTCCTACGGCACCTTGCATAATTTTGCAAAGGTGAATAAGGGGAAAGACAGGCCTGAAAAATGGTTTGTTAATGAGAAGCTATCTCCTGAGCATAGGCAAAAAGCTCGCCATGTGACGAGTTTAGCTAAAAGCGACCTCGAGACGCCTATTGAAAAGGGTGACTCTAAAGTTGCGAACTCGGAGCCTCCCAAGCCCCGCAATAAGACTGCAATTCTCGACTCCAGCAAAGCAGACAAAAAAATTATATCGTCGGATGCCTGTCATGCCAACCTCCCAACTAAAGGTGAGCTAATCGATGATCGGCCATTTTTAAAAATGACCAAAGAAGAGAAAATGGCCCATAGACTTAAATTCATTGAAGAGGATGTAAAAAGAGAAGCAGAGCGAGACAGACGGGTAGAAATAAGCTTGAACGAAATGGATCGAAAATAGAGAGGTGATGAAATGCTGTCAATTGTAGTGAATACTAAAGGTGGTGTGGGAAAGTCAGCTTTTTCCATGCAGGTGGTTGCTCCTTATTTGTTGTCGCGGCTGGGAAGCGCGTCACTTATTGAGGTAGATGACCAGAATCACGATGCTTCTGACTACGACAATACTGAAATTCTTTGCAGGCAAATAAAGATTGGTGATAATCCGCATCGAGCGGTAGAGCGTTTGAACGAACTTACTATTGATAATAACGTTGTGATCGACGTTGGTGGGAATAAAACGGCAGAGGCTTTCCTTCAAGCAGCTGGAAATAATGGGCTTTCCAGATACGTTGACTTCATAGTAATTCCTGTATCGCAGACAGGAAAGGACGTAGAAAACGCTAAAAAAACACTGGATCTTATTAGAAAGCACTTCCTGGGTTTTGAGGGTAAAATACTTTTAGGTGCTACCCGTCTTAACGATGGTTCGGATAGGGATGCATTGCAATATTCCATGCCGGACGCAACCGAATTATACGCGTATGAAAAACTTGATGGATTTCTGATTTTACCTGAGAGCGATGCCATACCTATGTCACGCATGATGGGCATGTCAGCTTGGGAGATAGCCCAAGGTGCTGAAGGTATTCGTGAAATGTGCTTTGCTCAGATAGATATAGCTCGCAAAGCAGGGCAGGCGACACACGAAATGCGTGGATGGACGCGCAAATTGCGCTGCACGCAGTCATCGGTGAAGCTCATGCCTCACTTGGAGGATCTGTTCAATACCTTGGACGAGGTGCTGACCTGCCCAGCCGCTAGGTCTATTGCGCCCGTGGCTGCTGAGGACGAGTAAATGGCCACTGAGCGCGAAGTTCTTGACGACCTTTATGGCCATGCCATGGTTGTCATTGCGGCCCTTGACGGCTCGGTGGATCGGCCAGGTATTCTTCAGAAGCTTGAGGGTACCAGCGCCCAACCGGGCATGATTCAACGGGTGTACGGTACAACACAGCGCCTTGAACAGGCGCTGCTCGGCATGGAAGCTCTGCTCGACCTGGTTAGGCCAGGTGGGGAGCAGGATGCCTATCTCGCGCAGATCAAGGATCGCTTCGGTGAGATGCTGGCCTCTCAGGGCGAGCATGCCCTTCGGCCAATCATCGATTCTGTCCAGGCTTCTGTTCAGGAGGTGCTGAATGCAATCAAGCGTTCCAAGGATGAAGCCCAGGACATCCTGGTTCGCCTAAACGATTTTGATGATGCGCTTGATGACCAGTTTCATCAGGTAAAGGCTAATGCGGAAGCCACCAACGAAAGCCTTCATGAAATCATGGATTCGCTTTCTTCTCTCAGGAATGTGGATCTGACTCAAGTTCAGATGGACTTGCAGAGTTGCCTTGAAGAAGTGACCAAGGATGTTATCCAGGAGCATCGTGCATCGGATCAAAAAGCGCTTGATGAGATGCTCGCAAAGAGCCGCAAGGCTTTTCTGGAAAGCGTTCAAAGCGAGATGGATGGTCAAAACGTCTTGATGCAGGATCGGTTACGCAAGAGCAATGCCGATTTAGCCAAAGCCGTTGAAGGCACCACCTATACCGATGCGCTTAAAAAGCTCCAGTCGCAGGTCACTGACCTGACCGAAGCTAAAACAACCGCTTTATCCGAGCGTGACGCCCTGCAGCGCAAACTGGATAAGCAGAGCAGGGGTAAAAGTATCGACGCCGATACGCGTGTGTTGTCGCCAGCCTTTATCATCTCAGTCGCAGTCGGGGCATCTGTGCTCTCGGCGGCAGCCTCGGTGACAGGGGTTGCTTGGTTATTTGGTGCTATCTGAACGCCGGAAGTCACCTCTTGACCCCTATGTAGTTGGGTAGGATCGCTTAAACGAGGTGAACAGGCATGAGGCTCGATAAAGACCAGGAAGTAGTCGCACAACATAATCACGGCGCCATGCTGGTTCTGGCTGGGGCCGGATCGGGGAAGACTGCAAGCATTACTGGGCGGGCCGCCAACTTGATTAAACGGGGCATACGCCCCGATTCTCTCTTGCTCACCACCTTTTCCAAGAAAGCAGCTTCCGAGATGAAGACCCGGCTTGGCGCTCTGGTCGGCGACGAAATGGCGGCCCAGGCCACTATCTGCACCTTTCACTCGCTGGGCGACAAGATCATTAAGGAATGGCCAACCGAGTGTGAGCGAGAAATGGGAATGTCGATTCTGGATGAATCCGACCAGCGAGGGCTTTTCCGGCGACTGCTCAAAGAAGTGGTCAAAGTCGATAATCTTAAAGATCTTGATTATCGGAAGTGGCTGAGCGCCTATGACCGACTGGCTCAGGATGGTGCCCGGGCAGTTGAATCACAGCATGCCAACCGCTTCTGCGAGATTATGCAGACGCACGCCGGTATCGAGCGCCAGGACCAGCTGAATTGGCTTTGGCGTGTGTTTGGAGCCTTCGAGAAATTCAAGCGCGAGCAGAATGTTGTCGATTTCAATGACCTTCTTACGCTTCCACGAATGGCGCTCGAACGTCACGAGATGCTAAGGGATGCGCTCGCCTTTCGCTATCCTTACGTAACAGTGGACGAGGCTCAGGACACCTGCATTGCTCAATATGACGTGATTCGGCTGTTCGCCAAGAGCCACGGGAATATCGTGGTGGTAGGCGACGATGACCAATCGATTTATGGATGGCGTGGGGCGAGCGTTGACAACATGAAGCGCTTTATTCGCGACTTCAATCCTCAGGTCGCTCGCCTTGAGCGCAACTACCGAAGCACCCGACCCATAGTCGCTGCCGCAGCGCAGATGATTGCCAACAACACCGGCCGATTGCTGAAAAATCCCTATTCAGAGTGTGACGAAGGCGCAGCGCCTGTTTTTCACTCAAACAAGAATGATCACGATATGGCCCACTCGATCGTGGCCGATATCAAAGTGGCCAGGGCTCAAGGTGTGCCCTGGAATGAGCAAGCCATTCTTTACCGAAAGAATCGCATCGGAGAAATTCTGGAGCCGTTGTTGCTTGAGCACAACGTTCCCTACGAAGTTTATGGTGGTAAGAAGCTTACAGACCGCAAGGAAGTGAAGCTGGCAATGGCGCTTGCGCGACTGGTGATTAACCCCAGGGATCAGATGGCGTTTCATAAGCTAGCGGATGGAATAAAGGGGTTAGGTGAGCGTGGCGTGGAATCCCTCTGTAGTGATGCCGAGCAGTTTTCCGGCGGCGATCTCTTCGCTAATACCGAGGTGATTCGTAACGCCAAGGCCCGAGAGAGCGTGGAGCACCTTGGTTCTCTGGTGGGAATCCTGCGCAGACGTTCGCCAGAGGAGCTTATTCCCACGCTGGTCAACGAGATTGGGATATCAACGTATTTCCCTAAAGAGACCGAGAAGCAGCTTGAGCAGCGTATGGACCGCCTTGGTCGCTTTGCCGATTGGATCAGTCTGCTGGTAGAGAAGCAGCGCAAGATGCAAAGCGACCTGGATCCTTGGCACATGATTCTGCAGGCCACGCTCGAAGAGCCCGAGACGGATTTAAGCGACAACGACAAGGTGATTCTTTCAACCGTCCATCGTGCTAAGGGGCTTGAGTGGGAGCGTGTTTATATAGCGGGAGCTTCTGATGGCCTCATGCCGATGGCCAACAAGTCGGGTGAAGTGAGCGACGAGCAGGAAGAGCGCCGCCTTGCCTACGTCGGGAGCACAAGAGCCGCAAAGGTATGCACGCTCTATCATTGCGCCATGCTCAACCTTGGGTACGACACTCTGCTGATGAATCCCAGTCCTTACCTTGCCGAAATGGGTGCCACCCCAGGGCGCAGCCTTCAAGACCCCTTGCCGTTAATCCCAAAATTGAAGAGAGAGGGAGGTGTCGATGTTGGCAATCTGGTTGCCCAGCAAATAGCGCAAAGCGCTGAGCAGCGAGAGAGTGCGCCTGAACCAATAACGCAAGAACAGCCGGAACGCACTCGCTACAGCTGGGAATCACAGGAAATTCCCGGTTGGTAACACCCAGCCTGGCTATTTGGCCCCTATATGGATAACAGGCACGATTTCACAGGAGAGACAGGATGGCCGATACAACTATGCCCTGGGTGGATCTATCCGCATACCAGCTGCAGCTAGCCCTGGCATCGCTCGACGGTATGCCGCAGTACGTCGTTATTGGAACACCGGAGGCGCTTGCACAAAGTAAGGCGGCCCTTGATACCCTCGGCTTCAAGCCTCGTGGTCAGCATGTATACCTTGAGAGTCTCCATGACCTGCCGGCTTTCGCGGCATGGGAAGGTGTGTTGCCAAAAGCTGTCATCGACTACGCCAAATCCCCCCGCGACATAGCTAAGGATAAGGCCTCTGCCCTGTTTATGGTGAAGCTAAAGTGGGTGGATCCCAAAGGGTTTGCGGTGCCGGCTGTGCCTCAGGCGTCAGAACCAGAACCGGAGCCGGAGCCTGAGCCTGAGCAGGCGCAAGAAACGGCGCCCAAGAACACGTTGCGCTGGCTTGATTTATCGTCCTACGGGCTTTCCATTAGCTACCGCTCAGTGGGTGATACAGGTGAGCTTGGGCAAGGTGACATGGCGATTGCCGTGGTAGGCAGCAAGTCCTCGGAGCAAGCCTATGCGCGGATCTTTGAAGAGCTGGGTGCAACTGTCGATCTCGACCGGGAATCAGGGACCCATGCTCGTATCATTTTCAATGAGGGTTTTTCCCCGGAAACACTCGAGGCTATTCAGCAGGCGATGCCTCTGGCTGAAAGCAAGGAAATGCCCCGGGCAGAGGTGGTGGTTGGGACGGCAGATAATCCGTTCGCCGCCTGGGAGTCTCTCGATCAGATCGATTGGGCCGACTATCGCAACCAACTGGCTAGGGAGGTAGTGACCCGCAGTGCCAGTGATACCCCCCAGCCATTCACGGAAGACCAGCTGCGTGATCAGCTTGCCAAAAGTGCTGCGCTTCCCCCGGAGCTGGTTACGCGTGAGGCCGGCATTTCCGGGCGGCTGTTGCAGGAATCCATCGAAGCGGCATGCAGCCAGGGGCTCCGCGTCGTAGCCAAGCGATTCGATAACATAGCGCCCCTTATAAACCGTGCCGCCAATATCGATGCTCTGATGCCTCGCGATACGGTTAAGTCGTCCACCAGCCTTTTATTGCAACAGTACAGCACCCCACTCGCAATCAGTGTGGTCATGCAAGATATCCTCGGCATTGATGAAAGTTCGACAGTGTGGGAGCCGACAGCCGGTAACGGAAGTTTGGTATCACTGGCAAGCCCCGATCTGGTCGGGGGCTTTGAGCTCGATAGTGATCGCCTTTCCCGATTGCATGAGCAGGGCTTCACCAATATTCGGCATGCCGATGCTACGCGTAACGATGTGCCCGATGGTAAATACGATAAGTTCGTGGCCAACCCACCTTTCGGTGCTTTCTCCGATGGCAAAGGGGGGCGGATGATCGAGTCGTTCGTGCCTTTTGAGCCAGGCGGCAATGAGTACCCAGCAATGAAGCTTTCGCAGCAGGACCAATATATCGCGTTGCGGAATTTAAAGGCGATGCACCCCAAAGGAACCGGTGCGATTATCCTGGGCGCGGATCACCCAATGAATTATAAGGCGGGGGAGATTTCCGAGAAAACCCGCAACTTCCTTCGCATGCTGAACGACACACACGACGTCATCGGCACGCATTATGTCGACGGGGGGCTCTACAAGTCTCATGGTGCAGGGTGGCCGCTTATTTTGATTGTGACTGGCGGACGTCGTGAAGCCGCAATCGAGGCCACGGTTCCAGAGAAGCTGCCGGTCATCTCTACCCATGAGGACCTCATTACTTACCACGCCACAATGAAAGAAGAAGTGGATAAGTGGCAGCGTGATAACGACCCCATCAGGAAGCGCGAAAAGAACAACGACGGTAGCAATAGCCAGTCTCCAGACAGCACCGATTCGGATAAGGAAGAAAAGGACACTGAGAGTCCAGAAACCGACCTAGCCGCGACTGCAATACCGGAAGAAGAAGAGGAAGTGGAACAGGAATTCGAGACCGCTGATTTGTCGGACGTCGACTGGGATCAGCTAGAGGCCATGGAAGACGAGGCTTTGGATAATGAACACATGAAGGCTCAGCATGCGGTGGAGGATGCCGAGGTTCCGTATCTTCCCCGTTCACGCATGCCTTCGCTTAACAAGATGATTCCCGCAAACCTTGCGGTTGCCGTATCCCAGGCGCTGGACAATGTGCAACTGCAACACGGTGAAATTGATTCATTCGTTGCCGATGAGTTGGGCTGGACGCTGGAAGAGCTGGAGGAGCGGTTGGCCGCCGAGCAGGTAGATGCGATGGCTCTATCAATCTACCAGGCAAAAATGGGAAAGGGCTTCATCCTTGGTGACAATACGGGTATCGGGAAGGGCCGGGTAGTAGCCGCAATGATGGTGTGGGGGATCAAGAATGGACATAAGCCAGTATTCGTCACCGCCAAGGCGGGGCTATTTGTGGATATCATGCGTGATCTTCGTGATATCGGGTCCGACCATTTGCTAAAGCCATTAGTGATGAATGACATTCCTGTCGTTAAGGACGCGGACGGCACGGTCATCATTAAGAATACGCCAGCCAAAGACCTTAAACCGCTTTTGAAAGAGCGCACGATTGGCAAAGACCATAATAGTGTCTTCATGACTTATTCTCAGATAAACCTTGAGATGGGAAAGTGTGAAAAGGCACAGTGGCTAACAGCGATCGCAGAAGACAATGTGTTGTTATTCGATGAGGCGCACCTTGCGTCTGGCGCAAGCAGTAATACCGGCCAGAACGTCAAAGAGGCCATTCGTGCCGCTAAGTACACGATGTATGCCAGTGGTACGCCTATCAAGCGCGTAGTGGTTGGGGATGACAGCCTTGGCGCCTACATCGCCACCAGCATGTTCGATGGCTCCGATCACGAAACGTTGGTCGCTACCATTGCTGCAGGTGGTGATTCTTACCGGGAATTCCTGGCCAACGAGCTTGCTCGCTCAGGACAGATGATTGTTCGCAGTCATCCAGAGGCACCCTCACCAGAGCCGGTACTTTTAAGTGGCGAGTATGACGGTCTCGATGTCCGTGAAATATCCGATCGACTGGCAACGGTGCTAGATGCCATGACGGGTCTTTCTGAGGGTGCGGAAGCCATCGTTAACGAAGAAAACGATGAAATAAAGGCCGTGCTCGAGGCGATGCATGAGAGTGAGCGACCCAAATTCCAGCACTGGAAATCAAGTACCGTCAACTTTGGATCGATACGACACAATATTGTTCGTCAAGCCGTGCTTGCAATGAAGGCTGAAGGGGCTGCCCAGGCGGCCATCCAGGACATACGTAGTGGCAAGCGCGTAGTGGCTGGCTTTGACAACACTATGGAGTCGTTTCTCGAGTTCGCCATCGACAGCGTTCGCAAGGAAATCGCTGCAAATGATGCGGCAGGGGCGGATCATGGCGATGGTGAGCAGGCGGACAATACCGTCGATATAACGCCAGAAAAGCTAAAAGCAGTACCTGCCAATATCGGTTACCGGGATGCCATTCGTCGTTTGATGGATCGCTTGATCGTTATCGAGTCGACTGATCGCTATGGCGAAACAACGATGAATCCAGCATTCGACGTGAAAGAGAAGCGCGTAAGCTGGGAGGATGGCTCACTCATGGAGCGATTGGCCATGGGCAAGCCCTTAGAAGGTGATCATCTTGCCCATCTGTATTTTGAGACCGAAGAGCATATCTACAAACTGCCTGAAGGGCTCCCCGCGTCTCCGATCGATTACATCCGAAATCGGATTGAGCAGGCGGGGATCAAGACCGTCGAAGTGACGGGTCGCTCCTTGCGCATTGATTATTCCGATGAGGAAAGTCCGGTGTTTGCCCGCCGAGATTCCAAGGATCGTGATAGAAAATTGGCAGAGGAAAGGTTCAATAACGGCGATGCTCAGTACCTGATATTGAATGCCAGTGGTGGGACTGGTTCCAGCTACCATGCCCACAAGGATTTTAAGAATACAGAGGACCGTGTGTTCCATGCTGTCCAGCAGTTGCAAAATCCAGCTGATCTTATCCAGATGATGGGTCGAATTCACCGCTCTGGTGCTGTCGAGGGGTACACCCCCTCCTTCAAGATATTCGGGCTACCGCTGATTGCCGAGCTCGCAGCCATGTCGGCGGTCATTAATAAGGAGCGCCAACTAAGAGCCAGTAGTCGTGGGGATCGCGAAGGCAAGATGGTGATGTTCGGCGAGCCGATGTCGAATCGTGTAGGCGATCAGGTCACCCTGGAAGTGCTTCGGGATTATCCAGACTCCAAAAAATTGTGCAAAAGGCTGGGCATCGATCTGGAGAAAGAGAGAAAGCAATTTTCCTCAGTGTCATTCGAGCAAGGCATAGGTAGTGATACGAAGCTCTATCACAAGACGGCTTCCCGTTTTTGTATGCTGCATCTTGCTCAGGCCGAACCGCTTAATGAAGCTTTGCAGGAGGCATATTTGCAACGCATTGAGCAGTTGGATCGGACGGGGAGCAACCCCCTGAAGACCAAGATACTCGACCTGCGCGCTCAGATGATGGCAGAGGAATATGAAGTAGTACCCAAATTTGGACCAAGCTCATTTCAGGATCCAGTGATCGCTCGAAAGATACGCTTCAAGCAAGAGGTCAACCCGATATCATTCAGCGCCGTTGAAAGCATGCTCGATAGCTCACGGCAACGCTTAAAGAAGGTTGGCGCCAGCGAAATGCCGATGCAGGAAAAGTGGGAGGAGATCAACACCAAACAGCTCAGGGAGGCGGGGCGTCAGGCCAAGAGTCGCTGCAAGGAGTTTTTCGAGAGCCTCGGCAGTGATGAAATGGAAGCGGCCGACAAGTTTATTCATACCGCAATAACGACCCCGGGCAAGCTTCGAGTCAAGGATGAGGATCGGGACATAATAACCAACATGGCTCGGCGCCACACCCTGATGAAGCATTTCCGGGACAAAATCGGGCTTGGAATTAAGGTGTCGCGGGTTCCCCCAGAGGCCCTTGGCGGCGAAGAAATTGAAGGGGTGCCGCAAGCGGAGTTTGTGATTACCTCAGTACGTCCGCCTAAGCCCACGGATAACCCAGCAGCTCCGAGTTCCTGGGGCGTCACACTGACCTCGCCGGAGGGTAAGGTAGGTGCATGGCGAGTGTCACTTAGCCAGTTGATGACGGTGGTTCATGAAAACCCGAGCATTATGTTCGGCAATGACCCTCTCACACCAGAAGCGCTGAAGGCGCTTTTCAATGATGATCGAGAAGCCTACGTGGTGGACCGAGAGAAGGTCGTGCTGACGCGCAATCTCATTTCTGCCGTGGCGGCGGCAAAACAGGCTCAAGAAATGAATCCGCACTTAGGCCGATTCACCCCTGCGGTGTATACGGATGAGGACGGTCATAAGACCCTTGCCGTCATGGCGCCAGACAACTTCAGCTTGGACAAGCTGGACTTGCTGATGGACGTCGACTTCACCATCTCCAAGCCAGACGTGGCGATGGCTTACCTAAACCACGCCATTTCGGCAAATGAACAGGACGACAGCCAGAATGTGCAGCTTTATTCGAGCAATGCCTGGTACAGCGTCAGTGGTGCTCGGGCCAATGACAAGGTAGACACCCTTGGGGCGGGCATACATTTAAAGCGTGATAAGGACAGCCGTGAATGGGTGATGTCAATTTCAGCAAAAAAGAAGGATAACCGAGACTTTTTGAAAGACGGTGTGCTAATGGAGCTTTTCAAAAGCGACTTTGAGACCAGCACCGAATATCGGAAACAGAACATGATGACAGCCTCTCTACGAAGCAATGCGTTGTTGCCAGAGTTGATTCAGCGGTTGGTCACTCACCACCAACTGTCCTTTCATGGTTCACATAAACACAGTGACTGGCACCGAGATTATTTGCGCCAACGTGGAGAGAAGCTCCAGCAGGAGGAAGACGAACTAAAGGCTCAACTGGCTACAGCAACCAATGAAAGTGACCCGAACGTCCCAGGGAAGGAGGCCCGTGCTACGGATTTTGCAACGGAACTGGCAAGCGGTTTGATGTCACGCGATCAGAAGAGGGTATCTAGCAACATGAGCCTTTAAACAAAAATACTGCATTGATGTGTATACTAGAAATGGTGATCCTATCGGGTCACCATTTTCTTAATTGGCGAGGTGCGTCATGAAAAAGCCGCTAGTGATCAGTCCTGTAGCGCTGTCCTGCCTAGTGCTTGCTTTGTCATCCTTCAGTGCATTTCCGGCGTTAGCTGCTGGGCAAAATGCATTTGATAAGCTGAAAGACAAGGAAACTCTCAAAACCACATCCAGCGCCTATGCCGCCGAAGAAGGCGCCGGGGATGCCGACAAAAGTAATAGCGCTTATAAGAAAAAGTCGACAAGTGTCTTTAGCGGCAAGACGACAAGTGCCTATGGAGATGGCAAAAGCGTTGCTGTCGATGAGAATGGTATTTCCAGTGAACCCGACTATCCCGATGCCAAGGGAAATAGTGCTTACAGCAAGACGTCAAACAGCGCCTATGGGGACCGGGAAAGCGTATATGACGATGGTGCGACAAGTGCCTACGGAGAAGGCAAGAATGCGTTGTCGGGAAAATCGAATGTGTTTACTGTGGATGTGGAAGAGGGTAAGAGCGGGTTAAAAGCAGAGAGTGCTTTCAATGCAAAAAGTGCCTTGGGTGGTGATGGCCAGAGTGGATTCAAGGCAAAGAGCGTGGTTGACGGTGATGGCCAGAGCGGTTTCAAGGCCAAGAGCGTGGTTGACGGTGAGGGTCAGAGCGGTTTCAAGGCCAAGAGCGTGGTTGACGGTGAGGGCCAGAGCGGTTTCAAGGCCAAGAGTGTGGTTGACGGTGAGGGTCAGAGCGGTTTCAAGGCCAAGAGCGTGGTTGACGGTGAGGGCCAGAGCGGCTTCAAGGCCGAGAGCGTGGTAGACGGTGAGGGTCAGAGCGGTTTCAAGGCAAAGAGCGTGGTTGACGGTGAGGGCCAGAGCGGCTTCAAGGCCGAGAGCGTGGTAGACGGTGACGGCCAGAGCGGTTTCAAGGCCGAGAGCGTGGTTGCTGGTGATGGCAAGAGTGGCTTTTCAAGTGATGGAGGGGCTTTCGCAAGCCGTATAGAACAGGCAAATAGCAAGGATGATGAGTGGCGCAAAGCCAAAAGCGCTTTCACTGGAGCGATTACAGACACTCCAGATGACTCGAAAAAGCGTGGATTTGGCAGGAGTGCTTATTGAGTTTTGCTAATTGAGAGGCGGCATTCTTGCCGCCTAAAAAAGCCTTTCAATCTTCTCCCTGCACGATAACGTTGTTAATTCTACCCTTTCCTAACCTGTCCTCAGCGCTCTCCCAGACATCTCCCACTGTGCCACCTTTAGGGTCAAGCATCGTCGTAGATTTGCCGTCTGTGAATTGTATTGTGAAACGCCGCATATTGCCGGTTGCCACGCGGCCCGACTCGCCTCGCTCCCTCATGATACGACCCTTTTCTTCTGCGCTGAGCGGCATTAGCAATCTCTCCGTGTTGCGTGGTGGCTGAATCACTTAATCCAACTTGGATAAACGCTTGCGCTTTTTGGCTGCGGGCCTAATGTCGGCGAGTAGACCGGTAGGGCTGTGTCCTGGCGTGCTCTTGATGCCCAAGTCGGCTGAGGGATCATGCTCGATTTCCAGGTCATGAGCGCTTAATTCTATGTCGTCATGAGCGCCTTCATCATCACCATTATCTTCGTAGTCTTCCTCGTAATCCTCCTCGAAGTCTTCCTCGTATTCAGATTCATCTGCGGGTTCATAGGAATCTGTTGGCTCAGGTTCAGCGACGTGTATATCGGCCGCCTCGGGTTCAATGTCGGAAGCTGGCGACGCCTGAGTGCTGCCATCGCCAGTTCCCTTAAACTGACTTAGCGCGAGCCGCATGGCTTCTTTCTTGTCGATTGCACCCTCTGTCTTGCCACCGGTTTCGGACTCTTGGGACTCGACCGGTGCGGGGGGCTCGATTGGGGGTTGGGGCTCGACGGGTGCTGCCGTGCTTTCGGATGGGGTGGGAGTTTCTTCTGCTGGTAGCGGCTGGTGCTCAGCATCGGCGTTGTCGAGTAGCGAGGCGATTCGGGCTGCAACAGCGTCCGTCTCACGGCTTTCCTGGCGTACACCCTGGCCAAGGCTGCCTTGGGTGCTAAGAGACTCCTCCTGGGGATTATAAGGCGGTTGGCTGGGACGACCGTTCCTAACTATCTTGCGCGCCTTCTCAAGCTCTTCATGCCTCTCAGTGGATGTATGGATGAGGTAGTCCAGCGCTAAAGCGCCTTTGGACGGGTTAACGGCATGGATCTCGCTTGAATCCAGGCGGCCAGCAGGGGGCGGGCTTTCTTCCCATGGAATAATTACTTGGTGCTTGTGGGCGTAACGTACCAGCTTTTCCATCAGGCGCCAGCTATCTTGAGCGGGTTCTTCGGCTGCTTCGCCAAGCTCTCGGCATAGACCAACGAGGTTCAGTGCAGGCATTGCCTGCTCGAGGATTTCTTCTGTCACATCCCGCTTGTTGCGCATTTGCTCGCGGTCAGTCGCCATGCTGCCGGGGATAGGCACTAGGTCATTGCGCTGAGCCCGGACCACGGCGGGAGGCTCGACGTGGGGCATTCGCAGCGGGATCAGCGTGTCGCGCCATTTCATGAACGCCTGACCTTCAGCCAGGTTGGTAATCTCCTGCACGGTGACTCGAGGCACTTTCTCGAGGCTCTGGGAATCCTCTACCCACCGTCCCTTATCAAATCGCTTGCCGCCTGAGCGGAGAATTTGTGTTTCACCTACGGCATTTATAAATTCGTCGCAGGTTTCCTTGTCTTCGGTTTTGAGAATGACCTTGAGACCCGAGTTCGACACGATGCGCTGCGCTTCCAAGTCGCCGGCCGATTTAAAGCTGGCCCATTCCTGGCCGGAGAAAACGTTAAAGACACCAAGGCTACGTGCCTGGGAGGCAACGTCAGCGGTACCGGCCTGCAAATACGAACCCGCTTCATCGTAAATCAGCAGCATGGCGCGCAGGGAGTTTGTTGGGCGACGATCGACGATATCGGCTTTCAGGCCAGTCAAGCGGCCAGAAATGGATTGGGAAAGGGCGGACTTGATGCCGGAAAGCGCCATACGGCCAAGCTGACTCATGGAGTTCGGGCTTTTTTCCAAAGCGGGAAGCTGACAAAGCAATATGCGGCGCCCGTACACGATATCCGGGAAATAAATATCTGAGAACTGAACATTGGCTATGTGGCCGTAGGTACCAATCAACATGGCGTAGAGGGCTGAGAACTGCATAAGCAGGAAGCCGAACTGCTTGGATGGTTGGTCAGCGAGGGCCATGGAGCGTTGCTGGGGATCATCGATAGACATGGCGTCGCGATAGCCGGGGATTTCGTTCAGTACCGCCGCTATCTGATCACGCGCTGTCTTGTCGATGTCAGGGTCCTTCTCGAGCTCGGATAATTTCTCAAGGCTCATATACTCCTGCAGCGACTTTACCGATATTTGGATACGTCCTTTATCGCGTAATTCCACGAGACCTTTGAGCAACGAGCGGAGCAGGGCTTCGGCACGTTCCACCCACATCTTGTTCTCACCGCTGGCCTCAGAGCCGAGTAGCGATGCCCCAATCTCGAAAAGCGTATCGGAGTTACCAGTACCAAACAGATTGAAAGTATTACTTTCGACCGCTCTAAACTCTTCCCACAGCGCCTTTTCGGCTGCGCTGTAAAAGCTGTAGTCCGCTTGCTGAGAGGCACCCACCACGAAGTTGAGTACCAGAAAATCGTCCGCACGCCCTGCGGCGACGGCCATGGCAAAAAGATCGAACCAGGTTTTGGGATCGGCTTTACCATCGATCATCACCATGCCGGAGCCGGAGACAAAAGCTGTGTAGGCGAAAGCAGAGGTCATGGTCACGGTCTTGCCCGAGCCGGTGGTGCCGGAAAGCACCATATGCGTTCTTACTAAATTATCGGCGGCTACTACTTCTTCGCCGGTGTTGAAGTTATTGCCCATGGGCCAGATGCCATCACCGCCGCGATGGGAGGGTGTGGACAAGACGGACCATTCTTCTACTGTTTTTTTCTTGCCAGGGGTACGCTTAATGTAAGGACCGGTACCTCGCCCAAAGGGGTCCTGTTTTCTTAGCCGCTGATTGGTGTCGATGACATAAAGCACCATGGCGAGGGATAGCCACAGTACAGGCGTTCCAGGAAGGGCTACTGCAACGAGGCCAAGGGCGAGAATATACCGATGTACGCTGCGGCGAACCGAATAGCCCGCTTCAAAAAACGCATTGTAAGATCTTCTTTGCGTTTCGCGGTTGCCATCATTGAAGGACGTAAGTGCCAAGGCCGGTCTCCTGTAATATCTTGCCGCATCTTCATATATGGTACTGTGACCATAATACCTGTTCTTTAAGGAGTTTTGTTGATGGACACGTTGGATAAAGAGTTAGAGCCCTTAGTGACACTCTTAGGTCTGGTAGATTTCCGGATCGCGGATCGGATTGTGCTGGGCGAGGATGTGGATACGTTCAATATGTTTGCTGACGCACAAGTAGGGGAGTTTTTGGTGGGTGTACAGTTTCTTCCCGCTGAAGGGGGTGGTCCCTTTGCTGAAGGCATGCGAGAGCTCTTGCTGGAGTACCGTCTGGTGGGGGAGTCACCAATTCAGGAAGTGAGGGCTGCTTTGCCGGCACAGGCACCGTTTGGTCTGGTCGCTTACCTGAAAGAGTCACCCTCAGTTAACGAGTTGGCTGAGTTTGGGCGCGAAGTGCTTCGGGACATCAATGAGCGTTTGCCCATGTGACTGCTCTCCGCCGATTCTATTCTGTGAGTTAATCGGTGGAGGGTTCAAAAGCAAGAAAAACTAAAGGGGCTCGCGCCCCTTTAATACTGCTTGAGACTCGCCTGCACTGCGCGAGGGAAATGCCTATTAGGTGAAGGGCATATCAAAGGAGCTATTTCTTACTGGCGCGGTTTTTGTCGCCGGGTTGTCAGAATTGTCGATCTCACTGCCTTTGTCAGAAGGTGGGGTATCATCAAAAGTGTCGTTGAACCCATCTAGCCAGTCAGGTTCACCTTCATTTTCAGCAGCAAAGTTGCCGCCAAGAGGAAAGTCTGCATCCCCTTCATTCTCAGGCACAGCATTGCCCCCAAGGGGGAAGTCAGGATCAGGTTGAGTTGCTGGCGCTGACTGAGCATTGCCTCCACTAGCATTGATGTAGTCATTTATACGCTGATTAGCGTCGAATTCAGCACTGCTATCATGGTGGTGTGCTGGCTCCTGGGCTTGCTGGGTCTGTTGTGGCTCTTGGGCTTGCTGGGTCTGTTGTGGCTCCTGGGCTTGCTGGGTCTGTTGTGGCTCCTGGGCGTGCTGGGTCTGTTGCGGTGCCTGGGCTTGCTGGGTCTGTTGTGGCTCCTGGGCTTGCTGGGTCTGTTGCGGTGCCTGGGCTTGCTGGGTCTGTTGTGGCTCCTGGGCTTGCTGGGTCTGTTGCGGTGCCTGGGCTTGCTGGGTCTGTTGCGGTGCCTGCGTAGAGGCATTCGGATTCATTTGCTTGAAAGGGTGCGAGGGGTGGTTGATTGGCACCGCAAGTTCAGGCTTCATCTTCAGGGACTCGCCATTGTATTGGCATTGAGTCAGTGGGTGTTGTGGCCCTATGCCATAGCTGTGGCGAGTGGTGATGTATTTTGAAAAAGTTGAGCCCTTATTGGCAGCGTAGGTGAAGGCTACTGACGGCACAAAAGACAGGTTTTTCTGCAACGCGTCAGGACTGGTGTCTGCGGGATCACGAAGATACACGTTCTGGTTGTCTTTGTGGCATGAGTCCAGCGGTCGATTCGACCCTTCCAAGGCTCGCATATCGATATTGTCATCATCCACGCTGCGACTGGCCTTGAGTTCGGTCCCACGGATGCAAACTAGCTTGGCGTCATCACCGTACTTGCCGCGCATGTAATCCAAGGCTTCATGAGCGATCCGGTTGAGCATATTGGCATGTAAAGGAAGTTTGCGTGGATACGTCTTTCCGTTCCAGATGCGGATGCGCTCACTCTCGGGCAGCCAGTCCGGATAATCGGAAGGCTCTGGGTGGGGAATTTCTTTATAGAGCTCCGTTGTTTCTATCACCTGATTGTCTTTGTCCAGGATGGCGAAGATGGCACTCGATGAAGGCATAGAAGCCCATTGGATAGATTGGCCGGCGCCGTTCTTCACCGTGCTGGGGATCGTGCACCGCTTAAAGTGGTCTTGGCAGATATCCAAAGATTTGGCCATTTCAGGCGAGAGCTGGCCATCATGAAACACATCGAATGCGTTAGGGTTGATTACGGTAATTCCCGCGGTCTCAATCATGGCCTGGCCTTCATGCACGACCTTGCGCGTATGGATCAGGGCTGGCTTGTTCTCGGTACGCTCGCTGTTAGCACTATTGAGCCAGCGGACGACGGCATGACCTGGGGCCGTGGCTTGAAACCCCTCGGCGATCAGAGGTTCCCCGACCTTGCTGGCCATCTTTTGTCCGATTAGCCCGCCGAAATAGCGTGATTTACTCTTCTGGGCGTAGCGCTCCCTGTCACTGGGGGATATCGCATTCATGTCCATAGAGAGAACGTAATCGCCGGGAGCCACGGTCAAGTTCTCGGGATTGTCTTCAAGGGTGACGCTGCAGGTAAGGGTTCCAGCCTGTGGATCGACATCCTTGACGCGAAGCAAGATTGGGGCCGTGGCGCCTGTTCGGGCAACCCGTTTGGCTTGTGACTGTGACGTGAATGCCATGGTTAGCTTCCTCTAAAAATTGGACTCAGGTCTGGGAGCATTCCCCCATGGTATCTATATAGGGGCCAAGGTATGTAGCCGGGCGAAAAACTCTTCAACGACTGCCTCCCATGTTGCTAGTTGATGCACCGCAAGTGCCATAACGCTATTTTCACCCAATTATGAAGCAAGACCCCTATATAGTGGACATAGCGATGTATAAACCAGTGCGTTGGTCAGAGAAGGAGAAAAGCGATGGCTACCTCAGAGGCAAACCGGGACGAGGATCAAGGGAGTGCGGTTCAATATCCTATGAGTACGCAAAGTGCCAATGATAGGCCTGGCCCGGAAAGCACTCAGGGCGGTGGCGCGCATGAAACGCAGGAGCAGGAACGTGAACGAGAGGAGCATAATCGTCGTGAGCGTGAAGAGGCTGCTCAATCTCAGGAAAGAGAGGATGAGGCGGCGCGTGCCAAACGAGCCCAGGACCGAGAAAGTGCTCAGGCAAATGCCAGCCAGTCGGCGGGACCATCCGCCCAGCGCCAGGGTGAACCAGCCGCCCCACAAGGGCCTGGCGGCCCCGGCTTTGTTGCGCGTGTGAAGCGGGGCGCGCGGGCGCTAAGGCCCGGTGTCAACGGGCTCAAGTACCTTGCGATGTTTGTCATTGACGCCATTGCGACTGCCTTGCGCCGCTTATTTGGGAAAATCACCAATCAGGACCTCGAGCAACAGCGAAAGGAAGCGCAGAGCACTAACGCCCAGCTGGCCAGCGATAATAAAGCCCTTCATAACGAACAGTCTGACCTTGAGCGCGACCTTCAGCGCAAAAAGGATGACTTCATGGAAGCTAAAGAGAAGTCTCGGCATGCAGAGATTCTTGGGGCAGCAGAAAGCATCAAAAAAGCAGCGGAAGCTTCCGCTGCGCAAGCCAAGCCAGGCATAGGATTCACGCCAAGCAGTGAAACGGAATTAATGCAACGCAATGACTATGCAGATGTTGAGTGGAAAGATCTCGCATGGAAGAGCAAGTTGGAGGGCTATTTGAATGGACAAGTCCCTGCCAAGGAGTTGTTTTCACATCGGCAGCTGGACGCCATTCTGGACAAAAACACTATCACCGAGAATGGTGACTTTCAGTATAGCGGCCTGACGCGGGAGTCGGCCGAGTATGCAAAAGAACGAGCCCTTGAGCTTGCAGAAAGGCTGACCTCAGGCAAGCCGATTGCCTCGCAGGACATGTCGGATGCATTGACCTGCATCGCCTACCTTCGCTTAGCCAATGAGCATAGAAAGGGTAGGGGGTACAACATGATACCGAAAGAAGACGCTCGGAAAGGCGTAGAGCAACACGCCATGCAGTATTGCGCGTTTTTGCGGGACTCGGACCTCATGCCTGACGGCTGGCCAGAAGATTTCTCCTGCGAACTGGAAGAGGTGGTTGTCGAGATGCTTCGAGAGCAGCAAGCTCCGGCAAATGGACAGACTTCCCCCATCCGGGCGGGGATCTCCCTGGGATCGACGGCGCACACCGACAAGAAGCCGAACGCAGAGACGCGTGCGTTGCCTCCTGGAGAAAATCCCAAGCCGGGCCCCAATCGCCCGTATCCTGGTTTGCCAGGCCCTACGTAAAGTGGCATTTGTTCGAATCAGAGCGATGAGTTGTGGTAGATATGGTTTAAAAGCTCTTAAAGGAATATCGCCATGTCCCACTTAAAACCGCCGGCATCGGTATTTGCTGCATCAAAAGATCGGCCAGGGCTGTTTGCGGGTAAAGACCAGGATCGCCATTACCAGCCACTGTACTGGTGGTCCATGAACCGGACGGAAGTGATGCGTGCCGCCTTGATGGTGCCGTATAAGTTATTACCAACGTATTTGATCGACAGGGATCAATTGCCTCTGGGCGGGATACGCCGGGTGTTTACAGCTGAAAGCGCAGATCATCGGCGTCTTTCAAGAGCGGCGGCGTATGATTCGCGCTTGATCGGCGCGACAAGTTCCTTGTCCCGCCCGAGAACTCGGTTGCGCCTATCGTGAGAGTGGGTCGTGTGGAGGATTTCGAACCAGAGCCCAGTCTCTGGTTTTTTTTCGCCCGTTTTTAATCCGAGACCCCTATGTATGGGGGTAAGAACACAACGGATTTCAAGAGGGTGCGTAAATGGCGTTTATTCCGGAAGGTATGTCCAATCAAGACCTTGAACTCCATCATGACCATCGCCGGCTGATCACCGGTACCGGGGCTGCGGTCCTGATGGGCCATGGCTATCGCAATGACGGCGATCTTTCGCACATGGATGGCATTGTACGTCTCTATGCCAAGATGCGCGGCGAAGCTATAACCAGGGTGAAGTCCAATAAGGCGATGCAGACAGGCATCGAGCTTGAGCCTGTGGCCTTCAAGCACCTAAAGCAGCAGCTTGCGGCCGGGGAAATTGATGGACTCGACGAGGTGACCCTTGTCGATGAGATGGCAGGGCTTCGCCTTGATGGTACCGATGGGAAAGGACTTGGATTCGGCGCCAACATTGATGCGCCAGTGGTGCGCAAAAGCGGCGAAATTGAAGATCCGGCCTCTGGAAAAATGATCCCCATGCAGGATTACATCGATAAATGGGCGCGCTTCGAAAGAGAGCGAAAGCGCACCATGGAATCGAATTTAGATCGTGTGATGGTAGGCGATCCGCTGTTGAGCGTGCCTGAAAATCCCATGAAAGAGCCACCATTTGTCGGTGTTTTTGATATCAAGGCTACGATGGTTTATGACATCAGGCTTGAAGTAGAGACCCAGGGTCCCATGCCTGGCTGGGTTGTGCAGATTCACCATTACAATGCAGCCCTGAGAGCGAAAAACGAAGCCAACGGCTATCCTCCCGAAGATTATCCAGACGTGTTGGGGATATCGCATATCTATTCGGGCGATATGCAGACGCGGTTTTATCCGGTGCCTTATGACCCTGCTCTTGAAGCAGAAATGAATCGTCGTGCAGAGCTCTTTCTGGATTGTGTGGAGAGGGGTGTCTCACCAGACAGTCCTGCAGTAAAAGATCATTTCAGTGTCTACCCGGTTAATCGTGGCATGCCCGGCGCCAAGCTTGCGTCAGAACCACTTGAGAAAAAGCTTGAGGCCGGTTTCACGCAACTGGATTACTGTGGCGAGATGGTCGCGAAGTGGACCGATAAAAAGCGCGCAACGGAAGCAAAAATCTGTGATCTCTATAAAGAGGAAGTGGAGAGAGAGGGCCAGTCGCTTTTTGCCAACGGTCGGGAGATGGTGCTTAGTTCTTCGAGTCGCCGAACGACTTCTCTCAACAAGGAGGCGCTGAATGCGGTTATCGATGCGTCCTCCGATGCGCGCTGTGCCATTGACGAGGCGCTTTTGGCGTTGGATAACCAGGAAACGGACAAAGCTCGGGAGGCTCTGCTGGCGGCGCGAGCGGAGCGGCTCCCCGAAGAGAACGTGCGTGATGTCAGTGCCTATGAAGTGACAATCAAGAAAGATACCAAACCCTCTTTTTCGATCAAGGCCACTAAAAAGGCCGAAAAACAGCATGGGATGTTGCTGAAAGCAAACCGAGTGGCGCCAGATGCTACGGTAGCAAAGGAATCAAGCGCCAAGGAAATTTCAGTGGAAGATGAGCCATTAACGGTTCCCGCGTCCCTGGTATCCGGTCCTGCTTTGCCGGCCAATAACGATGAAGCACCAGCTGTCCCAGCGAAACCGGCTACGAGCAAGCCTGCCTTGGCACAGTCGATACCCAGACCCTTCGGTTAAGCCCATCTGGTCCAAACGGTCACCCCAGGCTTAAACCTGGGGTTTTTTGTGCTTCGCCTTTGGGTTCCAGGGAGTGCTGAAAACGCACGACTCCCAAAAATGGTATGATGGTGACAACAACGGAACATTGAGATAACCCCCATGCCGCTAGCTCTTGTTTTGGCCGAACCGCCTGCAGTTCAGGCAATGCCCGTCCCCGAGACCTATCAGGAGGCGAGAGAGGCACTGTACCAGGTAGGCCGTATATTGCTGGATACCCTTGAGGCTCAACCGCCCCAGGGGTCCAACGCCCAAGTTGTCACTGCCGAGATGATCAATGGCGTGGGCGAAGGGTTCTTTCGCCTAACCCCCTATACCGCGGAACGAGCGGGGGAGCCTGAGCCTGGTGACATCCAGTTTTCCCTGGATTTAGGCGGAGAACTACAGCTCGCATTTGGAGAGCAGCCCTATGCAGCAACTAGCGAAGTTTGCGCAGGCATCGATGCTTGGCGCAGGGCGGGTTACTGGTGGCTGACGAAGGAGCGTATAACCCCGTCCACGTCGACAGAAATGATGATAGATACCTTCCTGGCTTCCCAGGAAGGCAGTGGTTTCACGCTGGAAAATGTCCCCGTCAAGGATGCCATTAAAGAGGTGATCCCCTTGATTGTCAGCGAGATGTTCGACATGGAGGGCGGGGGTGAGTTGTTTAATTCCGTAAGAATTGGCTGGCGCGGTGCGGACTCATGCTTTGAATACGGCATCAATCAAAGGAGATGACGCTGATGCGTGCAACGCTACGGGATGCATCGGGACGCATGCTCCGACCGGCAAAAATACTGCTGGTCCTTATGTTTTTAACTCTTTTCTCTGCCATGGCGAACGGCGAAGACCCCCCGGTTAATGGCGCCAGCACCGCCAGCACCCAGATAGGGTGGTCCACCGCTTTAGAGGGGGCCGATAAAGCCAAGCTGGCATTTGGCGGAGATGCCTCCTGGGGCAGCGCCAGAGCCTCGTTGCAGGCCGCTAAAACCAGCTTGCCTGACATTCAGGCCATCGCGGCAAGCTCCAGTGGTAGCTTGTCAGCCATGTTGGGCCTAACCCCAGAGTTTCAGCTGGGTGGTATCGGTGGCTATTTCCTCAACGTAATCTTTGGTAGTGATCTTCTGGCTCGCGTGGTCGGGGGTGATTCTCAAGAAGGGCCATCAAATCACTTGATGGGCGCGATCATTAAATTTGCGACTTACCTGGGGATGGCTGTCGCGATCGCATTCGGCGTCGTGCACGCGATAACGATGTTCTTCTCCTACTTAGAGTACGGAGACATTCTAGGGGAAGCTCGAGAGCGCATGATCGGTGCCTTTCGTGCCGTTATCACGCTGATGCTGATTTCGCCAATGACCACTGATGGGCTGGCGCCAGCGCAATACGCCGCCATGTGGGCGGCGGCCGGTTCCAATGGCATGGGCAACAAGCTGGCGTTCGTCGTGGCTGGTAAAGGCTTTGGTGATCCCCAGGAAGGCGGCAGTGTTTTCTCGCTCGATAGCTCAGCTTCATTCGATCCGCGTGAGAACGCCTCGGCGTTCAGTGAGATGGTGGGGGCCGAATCATGCCGCCGCCAGATGGGCGCAATGGGGCGAAGTGCTGCGAGCGTCAGGAGTGTGTGTGGTCGTATCACCATTTCCTCGGTCGACATCGAAAATGCTACAACGGTTGATATCAACATAGGGGAGCTTAGCGATTCGCAGATCGAGGCATCCTGCGATGACATGGATGATACTGCGCTGAAAAATACCTGTATCTCAGTTCGTCAGCAACAGCGCGCTTCGCAAGCGTCTATTTCAGATCTGTATGAGACATACGGCAACGACCTTAGCTCCGATGCGGCGCGGGCGGATATGGAGGCGTTGGCTAACGTCTACGTGGAATCTATTGGGACTAGAGTAGAGGACATTAATGCGAGTGTTTGCAGCGAGACAAATGCCTGTCAGAACTCGGCGGTCGATTCCCTAACAGAGAGAATGCATGAAGCTGCCGTGGCGTCAGGTGTCGATCCTGCCGACGCCACCTTTGAAATCGATAACGTGGTAGCGACAACCGCGATCGGCCAGGAGTTTCAGGGCATGATCGTTCAGCTGGGTTGGCCGGGCCTTGCCACGATTTATTCTAGCCTGGGCGACCGGGTTGACGCAGTAGGCCGGATTCAATCTAACGGTACGGATAGTAGCGGTTGGCAAGTCAGGGACAGCATACGCCAGGCCAATAGCACCTTGGTACGAGTGAACAGCCAAATCCAATCGGACCGTGTTCAGGCATTGGTGGCCGCTGAAGCCGCTGGAGATGCATATGTCAGGCGTGGTGTTGGTGAAACCCTCGGTGATTTAATTGGGTATTGGTTTGGTGAAGGGGCGGTAGTCGCTAATGAAGCAGCCCAGACATTTTTTATCTGGCTTTTAGATCCCTTGTTCACTCAGCCGGGCCCGGCAGCAACGTATGAGCTAGGTGCCAACGTGCTCGGTACGTTGATGGCAGCGGCTGCCATTCACGACTTTCTGACCTTGATCCCGGGAGGGGAAGTTGCGACCTCGGCGGTGACCACTCTGGTCGAGACCGTTTCCAGCAAACTAGGCAGTGGAACGGAGGGCATTCCTTTTGGGGAAGGGTCGTTAATCCTGTATGCACTGATGGCGGGCTTTGGCTTGCTGCTCATATTCGTGATGATGATCTCGCTGTTTCTGGTCATGGTACTGCCCAAACTGCCCATCCTTATTGTCGCCATGCTTATGGCGGAATGGGCGATATGGTCGGCCATTATTGTGTTCGGTTCGACCATCTGGGTGGCGGTAAATCTCTCGAACCTGACCAATACGCCGCATCTTGCCACCATGGCGTTCCTGCGTGGGATTGGCGTCCTGATGTATCTGTTCCTCTACCCGATGCTGGTGGTGGTTGCCATTGTGATCAGCGTGATCATTTACAACCTCCTGGTACCCACCCTGGCGATGATGCTTATGGGTTCGTTTAATGCCGGGTTCGTGGACTCGATACTCGGCATCTTTGCGCTGCCTTTCGTCATTTTGTTTGCCGTGGCGCTAGCTGCCTTTCTCTCCATTACAGCGATCGCTCGTATCCCAGACATGATCAACGGGATGCTGGGCATCCAGTCGCCTGGGCAGTCCATTTCCGGCTCCATGATGTCCTACATGGGTGGCCCTCAGAACTATAACAATGCCGCCGATCCGCGCTCTGCCTTCACCAATGCGATGGCGGCCGGAGGCAAGTGACGCGAATGAGCTTACACATAAACCAAAGCAGTGAGACAGAGTACAAAACCATGGCCGGCACTCACATGCAGAAGCAACAGGTCACCGAAGACTGTCTCAGGCCAAGTATTTTCGGAACCTACCCGGAAGCGTTCAATTTCGGGACAACCACACCGATATGGCTGGGTTGTCCGGCGAGCGTGTCCGTTCAGGCATCTGCTCAGGACATGAGTTGCCAGGTGGTGATTGAGCAAGGTGCCGCGTCCCATGGATTTTATATTTCGTCGCAGGCGGTGTCTGAAGTCAGCCTGTCGCGATTTTTGAGTTACTGGATGCGCGATGCCTTTCACAAGCTTCCGCTTGTCTCGCCTCAGGCAGCCTATGCGCTCGTGACATCGCTTGCCGCAGAGGGACATTGCTGTATTTGGGAAAATGCCTTGCTCAGTCAGCGTGAATGGAAGCGCGTGCTCAACAGGGCTCGACTGGAGACCTGCGAAAGAGACGTAAGCCTGAGCATTATCAAATCGCTCATACTGGAAGCGGATCTAATGGCCATGCTGAAAAGCGGCCGATCGGTGGATCATCTTTTTCAAGGATTACAGGAGGCCTTGGGAGCGTCTCTTGGCCCTGGCATCGCCGATTCGATACACCGCATGGCGACATGTATTCAGGGAGGCAAAGGTGTAGCGCTTTTGTCAGATCGCTCGCGGGGCCGTGAGGCGTTCGAAAAAGTCGAAGATGCACTGGAAGGTTACGACTGGCTGGTGGTGTGTGGCGACAGGATGCTCGAGCGTCACGCCGCCCATGTGGCATCCAAGCGCAACATGCCGGTCATCAGCATGCTTTCGAAAAATGAGCTGCGTAACAACCTTCTGAAGTATGCCAGCGACGTGCAAGTAGTCGGCAGGAAAGAACAGCTGGGCGTGTACCGCACGCAAGTCGTAGAGGCATCCACAAGAAAACAAGGAGGTGTGAGTGGCTAAGTTTTCGGGAACGATGGCCGATGCCATTCTCGCGGCTCAGACGGGTGACAGGGATGCCATGGAACACTGCATCGTCACGATTCAGGATCCCCTGGAAAAGCTGGTGCGAACCTACACGAACTTCTCTGATCGCCACGCCCAGCCAATCGAAAGACAGGATTTATATAACGATGCCCTGTTGAGCATCATGGAAGGGATTGGGAAGTTTCGTCCGGACCCGGCCCTGCCGGATGCCATGGTCAGAAACCAGTTTATTCGCTACTACCTGGATCATGTCCGCCCCGTGGTGAGGCGATCATGCCAAGAGGCTTCCCAACCAATCTCCATGCCTGACTGGGCGATAAAATTCGCGCCAAAAATCAAGCGGGCCATTAGCAAGATCAGTAACCGCACCGAGGGCGAATTCAATTATGCCTCCCTCGACCCAGAGGAAGTGGCGGCCTTGTCAGGGGCGCCCTTGTCTCGAGTGAAGCTCTTTCTCGCCAAAGGGCTTGGTCGGGCTCCCACGATGATGTTCCAGGACTGGGGGTCCCTTGTCGAGTCGAGCATGAGTCGAGATGGTATTGCTCTGGATGCGGATTCCCCGGATTCCATCGGCGACAGTCAGGATTTAACGGTGATCGAAAAAGCATTACTCAGTGATGAGACAAAGGAGATTGTCGCAAAGGCCTGGCGCTTGATGACGCCAATGCAAAAGCAGGTGTTATCAATGCGCTATGGTTTTGGCGTCGAACCCCTTGGGCGCATGGCGACAGCCAAGACGCTCGGTGTCACCGAATACACGGTACGCCAGGCCGAAGAACATGGGTTGGAGCTGATCCGCGAAGTGATAGAGATGCCGTCTCGCAATCGCTATGAAACGGCCTGACGCAGGTGTTGGATCCTCACGCGCTAGCGCGTGAGGCAGGAAGTGTCACTCGGTGAAGGTCACAGGCTTGGGCTTCCGATTTTTTTGCCGGACAACGACGGTGCCCGCAAGCTTATCGTGCCAGCCTTGCTTTCGGTCATCGAAGACGACCCATAAGAAACCGAGCCCGAGCGGCAACATTGACAGATAGTAGGCAAAGTATCGCCCGACCAGTTGCCCCGTACTTGCCGGGTTCCCACTTTTCGCATCAACAATTTTTGCGGCAACGGCCATTTTTCCAGGGGTTGCCTGCTTTACCACCCAGAACAAGATTGCCGCGACGGCCGGAAATATCCAGGACAACAACAGATCCATCGGCCCTTGGACGAAGCTATCGCTGAGCCAGTACGAGTCGCCATAGAATACGGTCAGTAGCGGCCATATTATGACCCCCAGCAAAATGGTGTCGATCACAGCGGCACCGGTTCGTGGCCAAAACCCCACATATTCCAATTCATCTGATTGCACTGTTATCTCCTATATCCACGGCGCCTCGGTGCTTAGGGCGAAGTGCGGTCACCCGCCGCCTTCGAACAACTATATGCATCGTCGTATCCGAGAAAAGCGGGCGGTCCTTTGTACATGGGTGAGCCAATTACATGCCCGGGCCTTTGAAGCCTGGGAGTGTTGGCTTTGAAGGCCCAGCTTCTTGCTTTTTTTCCTTGGCATTCTTCAGGCCGGAAAGGATCGCATTGAGCGACAGCGCCTCTTCCATGGTCTGGTTGCTGGCATTCTCAGGATCCATGCTTTGTTCAGCGCGATCTGGCTGAAAGCCCCCTTTTTCCGCTTTTGAACCAGGCTTGGACATCATGTTGCCAAGTTTCTCCTGGGCACCGGACGTCATTTTCCCCGTGGTGTTCACGGCCTGATTGGCGAGTTTGAGCTTTTGCATGATTGGCATGGCTTTCGATGCGACACCCGCGGCTCCAGAGGCGCCAGCAGCACCTCCGGCGGCTGTGGCACCACCGGCAGCGGCGGCCCCACCGGCAGCGGCAGCTCCACCAGCGGCGGCGGCCCCACCAGCGGCGCCTGCGCTACTAACGGCGGCTGCGCCAGCGATAACGATTGGAACTGGCATAGAATTCACCTCACTTGGTGTAGATATCCACGAAATCTTGGATCTGAATGATGAGTGACTGGGCAATGCTGTAAACCAGGTAGGCCCCATTATCGGGATCAAGCACCTGCCCGGGAAAGCGGGTCTTGATCGAGCGCAGCTCCCGCAGCGTTGCGCGCGAGGCGCCGCCTTGCTTCAACAGCTCTACATAGGTCTGGTTGGCGAGTTCCAGTGCTTCATCATTTTTCCCCAGTCGATGGCGATAGTTTCCCGGCCTATGCATTAGTAGCCGCTCCAGGGCTTCGTTAAGGCCATCCTCGAGAGTGTTGATAATGTCGAGCTCTTTATCCCAGATTTCCATGATGCTCTGGGCGTTGCGTAGTGACGCCATGGGCATTCCTTGATCAGTGATCGATTTGTGCAAGACGAATGATTTCCTTCTCGGCCACGCCTTGATCGAGCAGCACCGCCACGGGGTCATCGTGTTGCTTGAGGTGAAGGGAGATCCGCCCGGACCCAAGCCAAGCATTGTCCAGCGGCGCCTTCCCATCAAAGCCGTGGGCACGCTGTTCACCCCCAAACAGGTCTTCGATACGTACATGATCCTGTGAAATCTCAGCCACAGGCAGATTCAGGGTATCCATATCGTCTTCCTGCCAGTCGGCATAGAGCGGGATGCCCAGCTGATGCAGTTTTATGGCGTGATGTAAGAGCATGACGTAATCCTTGTTCGCTTTAGCCCAAATCTTCGGTGTTACTTCTTAGCTGATGCCCCTTCAATTATACCGTCAAGGCGTCGGCGCAGGGGGTGTTGAAACGACCCTGACATTGGACCAGCCACGACCGCTGCGCGTAGTGTCCATGGCGTTGTTTCGCGGCTGGCGAGGCTTGGGCATATCTAGCTCCTCCATCGGAGCCTGCGTGACACCGACAAGGGCGGGAGGCAGGGTCTGAGTATCGATAGTGGCGACTTCAGCGGCAACTGCCTGGTTTTCAGCCTCGCGGCTTGTGTCGGCAGTAGCCGGGAGCTGCAGCGAGTCGAAATAGGCTTGGGTCTTCTCAGGCCAGGTGGTCTTCTTCGGGAACCAGGCAATCTCAGGTTCCTCGCCCACCATAAAGCTCTGCAGGGCCGTCACCACTGGCGCAATGTCGTTGATGGCGCTACGTATGGCATCGGCACGGCCATTGGGGGCATCCTTGTCGGCGGCTCGGGTTCCCCAGCCATCCAGGTAGGCGGCATGGTCACGCAGGCTATAATCCAGGTTGAGCATGCGCCCGGCGACGCTGGCGAAAAACTCGGCACGCACTTCCTCGGCGGCATAGCCTTCATGAAAAAGCTTGTTCGCCTCTTCTGCGGTCTCGGCCTCAAGGTAGCCGAAGCGATCCTGACGCGACGGCACACCGGTCCAGTGATAGAACTCGTGCAGGCAGTCAGCGGCCCATTTGTCGGGGGAAGCGTGATCCTGGCTCAGCGGCATGCTGATGACCCCGCCATCCGAGCGCTGCTTGCTTGGGATGAAGGCAGGGGAGCCGCCAGGCTCGATCGTCGCCCCGGCGGCGGCGACGAAATGCGACACCAGCTCGTGCGAGGTGATTTCAGGATGATCTTCCAGCGGTGGTGGCTCGAAACCCGCAATGTCATTGATGTGGAAGGCAGCGAAGGGCTTGAAGCCCACCGGCCTGCCCCGGTTTTCCTCTTCTTCCTGGTCGTCGGGCTGGCTGAGGTCGACGCGACGGGCTTTGGACGATGCCTGCTTATGGTCGCCATCGGCTTGAGCGGAGGCTTCATCCTCCTGAGGCTTCCTGCCGATATTCACGGGGCGCATCAAGCGCGTGGCAGCGCTTCCCTTGACTGGGAACAGCTTCTCACCAGCATGTTCACGCGCCTTGGCGAGCGTGCAGAAACGCCCATCTCGCGTTCCCTTGCGCGCCATGGCAACCATGGCAAGAATGGCGTTGAGGCCACGATAAGGCCGCTGCGTGATGGCGTTTCGCGGACGCGAAAGCGCCGGGTTCTTAACCACACCGGAAAAGTCTGCGGCCGTGACTCCTTCGTTCTCCAACAGGTTAAGGATGTCATCGCCAACTTTCTCGATGACCTCCTTTGTGGTGGGCGCTGGTGGACGTGCCTTGCGCTTGCTCTCTGCCATGATCGCCTCCGGAATGCCTGGTTTGTCCCTGCTGTCATTGATATAGGGG
The DNA here is from genome assembly GCF_003336665.1 of Vreelandella rituensis. Classification (GTDB taxonomy): domain Bacteria; phylum Pseudomonadota; class Gammaproteobacteria; order Pseudomonadales; family Halomonadaceae; genus Vreelandella; species Vreelandella rituensis. Next base: position 140,380 of record NZ_QPIJ01000001.1, read on the forward strand.
TCAAACTCAGAAACCGAGCGAAGTCTGTGTGGGTAGTGGCTTGACCTTATTGGCCGATGTATCGTTTTCCGGCGTCGGCACTGTCTGTTCCTTCATGTCCTGGTTGGTCTCAGGATCGCCAGGCAGGCTGGATTGAAGCGCCAGCGGCAGGTCGGTTTGATCCTCAGGCTCCTGTGGTTCCTCCGCAGGCGAGGGCGCGTCAACGGCTGCTGTCGGCCGTTCCGGCTGATGATCGGCATCTAGCTCCACGGTCGGCGTTGCCTCCCTTGATATATCGGTGTCATGAGACGCCAAGGGCTCAACCTGACCGTGGTTTAGGTGAGCCTCTTCTGGCTCAGGCGTGGCGTCGATTGCTGCAACGGTTGCATCATTTGTCTGGCTTTCGGCTTTTGCCTCGGCTTCGGCCGCCTTTCTGGCCATAACCCGCTCGTGAAGCGCCACAGACTCGGGGTAGAGCATGTCCAGTGCCGGTTTGAGCGCTTTTACCAGGGGAGCGTAGACCTCAGGAAGTTGTTCCCGCTGAGCGCCGCTTGGGTAGTTGTGGCTATAGTCCGTGGGCGTTCGGAGGTAAATATCTGACTCGTAGTGGCTAAACCCGCCGTCCCGCTGGAGGGTAAGTTTCGCAAGCTTCGTATCGATGGCATCCAAAGCACGTTGCTGGCGGTCTTTTTCCACCACGCTGACCAGGTAAGTCGGCCCCTTGCCGAGTTTGTCGTAGCCATAGGTTTCAAACGAACGAGCAAATAACTCGACCGGCTCTGCCCAATATTTGGGCGAGCCTTTCCTCATGTACCCGTTCAGACCCAGGTCCCGTCCATCACGGACGGCCGAAGATCGCGCCATGCGGGATACCTGGTATTGCGGGAAGTCCTTCACGCAATCCTTGCGGTAATCGCGCCTTATAAGCGCCAGCGTATTCGCCTCGCCCCCCCTCATTTCAGACCGGTGCATGCGGCTAGAGCCGGTCTGCAGCACCCGGGTCCACCACTGATCCGGGGTTTCGTGTTGAACCACGTCGTGGGGGCGGCTGAAATTCGTATGGACGGCTTCGAATTTATTTGAAAGCAGCATCTCCTTGGCCCGTTCTGGCGTCCAATCGATAGTCACTCCAAGGGCATCCTCCAGAAGGTGCAGGCGCTCATTGGCCTCCATGTAAGCGAACTGGTTTCCGTATGTCTGGCAAACGTCGGCAAGTTTTCGCAGGCCGTCCTGGTAGGGCCGTGCCAGCACGCGTTGCATCCGTTCATCTTGGGATGGGTAGTAGGGGTGATCTCGACCTGGGTAAAGCGACATTTCCGTGAGGTGATCAATGATCCAGTTGGTAGCCCTGCCTTGTTTGTAAATCTCCATAGCGGGGACTAATTGGGTGGAATCGAAGTCTCTTGCCCGTCGCAACAGGCTTTGGAATTTGCTTTCAAATTTGCTGCGCAGTTCACGCTGGAAACGCTCGCGCTCAAGCTCGGACAACCTGTCTCCCGGAGTGTCGGTGAGGGCCTGGTAGGGCGCCAGGTAACCATCCATGGTAGCCGCCTGCTCGGCTATCGACTGGTCGTCGGTAATGTGGCGAAAGTTGGTCAGCCAGTCGCGGCAGTCGGCCAGCTGTTCGATTAAGCCGGCGTATTGCAGGGCGGGAGTGGCTTCAGCCAGGCATGGCTGGACTTTTTCACGCAGCAAGTCGGTTCGCGCAAGAAGGGCGGCCAACGCCCAGGTGCTGGAAATGTACGGGACCTTCTCACCCAGCGAGTCGCCGTCAATGATTTTTTGGCGCAGGGCTTCGAGGGTATCGGGATCGCGTAGAGCGGCAGCGGCCTTGTCGGAGGGAATGCTCGGGTGAATGCGATCGGTCAGTGATTCCTCGATCCCCAGGGACTCAATCAGGGCATGCTCATGGTAAAAGCCGTTGTCGAGCAGATACGCCAGCCGGTGATTGATGTCCTGATTGAGACGGTGAAGTAGCCGTGGGTGAAGCGTCAGGCGGTTCTCGTTGATCTGAACGTCCTGAGAGGTGAGCGCTCGATGCAGCCCCAGGGTTGCTTCGGCTAAGTCGGCAGATTTATTAGTGGTGGTGGTGGCGCACCTTAGTTCGACAAATAGGTTTGCTGAAGCAGTGCCCGTTCCCATAAGCACGATTGGACTCGGACGTACCGCCACGGTGGATTCCATATCATGCGGGGTCGGGTTCTCAAGCTCCCATTTCTTGGATTGCTCCGCATCGTTGGCCAGGCGATCGTGATAGCCAATGCTCCAGAGTATGGTATCGACTATCTCGTGATCTTCTGTGGGCACGTTTCGCAGGTATTCGGCGACCTGCATGGAGCGCCACCCAAATTGAAAGGATTTCGTCACCTTACCGTCATGATCTTTTAGGTGTTTTTCTCGTTCTTCCTCGAGAAGGCGCTGGCCGCTTTCGGATGGCCATACAGGCGCGTCTTTAGCCTTCAAAAGCAGTTTTGCCCGCCAGGTGATGGCCCGAACGGAGTCGGTGATAGGCTGGATAATCGCATTAACCGTCGTGGGGTGCGGGTCGCGGCGGGTGGCTTGAAAGATCCCTTTGGCAATCTCGGTCCCCAGCAGCTTCTGGATACGATTCAGGGCACTGGAGTTGGCGAACGTTAATGACGCGATGAATTCAAGTCCGTCATCATCTTGGTTGGACGCCGGCCAAAGATCCTCTTTGACGAGGATGGATAAAGCATCGTCTTTGGAGATCTCCTTGTCATCTGTGCCGTCACGCGACTGAATCAGTGCAATCAGAAGCTCTTCCAGATGGCGGATGTTTACTTGGGCGTCTCTCGCCAAAGACGAGGCGTGCTCACGCATCAAGTGGTCATCGGACACTTCTTCGGCATAGATTGAACGCATGACATCGCTGAAGCCCTTGATCAGATCAAGGTATTCGGGCGTGTTGTATTCGGGCTTGAGAAGCCTTGATGCAAATTGCGTGACCTCTTGATCGGTCGGCATCGCATGGCCGCGTTGAACATGCTTGTTGGTCGCCATGGTCCAAAACATGGCAAATGCCTCGGACAGGGTAATAACCCCGGTGCCGACTTTTCTGCCGGTGACGCGGGCAATGGACTTGTCGTCAAACTGGGATTTGACCTCATCCAGGTTACATATCCGAGAGGCGATCGAGAAATCCAGGGCGTGGCCTGATTCATGCAGAAAGCTGCCCGCGCCCTTGTCGCGAGTTGCGGCGAGGATGTGAGACCCCGGCTCGTAGTGGGCAGCCCCCTTGATGCCGCTTCCCCGGGCGCCGAACGCCAGCCCCAGCGATTTATGCGCATAGTTCTGGGCTTCAACAATCTCGCCGGTATTGAGTTCGTCAGGTAGGGGGTTACCAAGGGCAACCTGCGTTGGCAGAATATCCAGTATCTCGGCCTGGTCATGAACGGCCCTATAGACTTCGCCGGTAAGAAAGCGCCGCATCTTCTGCGGCACATAATTACCCAGTTGCAGGGCACGAAACCCCATGTCATCAATCAAGAAGCGAAAATCGGCAAGCGCAGCCTCTTCGGATTGATCTTCCTCGCCGTCGATGTCGATGTCATCGACCATGCTGGAGAGATCCAGGCGTTCGGGTCGGCGGGGCTGGGAATAGGGGTTTCCGTCTTCGTCCACCGGGGTACCCAAAGGAAGTTCGGCGGGTTCTTCGTTGTCCGGGTCGTCCCGGCCAACCTCGGCACTCTTGGGTTTCAGTCCCAGGGCGCCAGCGGCATACACGCCGCGATCGATTAGCGGTACTGGGGAATCGGGTTCGTCGTCGGCGTCGGGGAGGGCGTAGACGTCTTTCATGCCGGTGAATAGGCGCCGGCGACGTGATGAGTGGATTTTTCCATCATCGATTACTTCTTGAAAAGGCCTATTGGTCGTAAATCTCGATAAGCGTACCAAGTCATCTAAGTCGCTGAGTTTGTTGCGGACCATTTTTTTCTGGCTGCGCTGCTCCCAGGGCGTTTGGTTATTCAGCAAGTCTATGTGGTTTCTCTGGGCAGTCCTTAACGTGGTACTGGACGTTTCTTCCTTGAAGCGTTCGATAATGGAGGTGGCGGCGCTCAGTTTGGCGCGAGGTTCCCCTCCATAAATACGTTGCCGCCTAGCGAGAGGCATTGAGCCGTAGGGGGAATCTTCTTCAAAAAATAGCCGTTCGGCGACCACCGGGTCTTTCCCCAGGGTGTAAACGCCGCCATTGATCATGAACGACAGTACCAAGGAAAGGTGCATGTCGCGATAGGCTTCCTCGCTCATGCTGCCGTCATCGTTGCGGAAAAGGTCGGCGAACTGGCGTAATTCCTCGAGCTTGCGCGTCTCCCAATCAGCTGCGGCTTCGATGAGCTCGGTGTATTGAATGATCAGGCGAGGATCAGGGATAAATGGCCTGGCTGGCAGGGCGTCACGCACCGCCTTCAAAGTGGCTAGGAAAGGCAACGGCAGGTTTTCATCCATCAGCTCTTGGAAGCTGAGCTTCGGCAGCATGCGCGATTTTGAAGTGATCTTTTGCCACTCTTCCAAGGAGCGTTGTTGTTCCGGGGTCAGATCCTTGCTCGACTGTTCGGCTAGATCATATTCATCGATATCCAGACTGGTGCTGAGCATTTGCGAAATATGGGCATGCACGCCGTCGCCCAGCTTGACGGCATTGTCGAACATCAATTTCGGTGCGCCTGGAAGGATCATGCCTTCATCGCCGATACGCTTGGCCATGTACCAACTCCCTGAGTCTGTTTAGTCTTACTGAATTCAATAGGGGTCAGGCGCCACTTCCGGGCGAAAAAAGGCGGCTAGTAAAGCCGCCTTGGGTGGGGGTGGGTCAGTAAATGGAAAGGACCACTTCCTGATGGGGCCATTTCAGCTGGATGCTGTCGCCCTTGATAGACGTAAGGGTTCCCCCGTAGGCCAGGCTATCCCCAGGCGCTAAACGGTAGGTGCGCCCAGTATTCTGTCCCCTGAGCACAGCCTTGCCGTTTTCGATGGCAATGGCCTGATAAAGCCCCTCGACGTTCGGGCGTGCGCTCACCCGAGCCGTTTCACTTCGTTTTTGTTCGATCTTCTGCTGCTGTTCGGCAAGCGAGGCCACCTGCTCGCTGAGCGTATCAAGCTTGCTGTGCATATTCTCGAGCTGGGAGGCGTCAATGCTGGGTTCTTTCTGGGTCGCGGCCAAGGTTTCGATCTGAAGCGTTAGCTCACCCATGTAGCTGGCCATGTCTTGCATCTGGGCTTTCAGTTCGCCGAGTTGCTCATCCAGGAGCGCGAGAGTCAGGCTATGAACCGCATCATCGAGGTCGGCATCGTGCTCGCCCGGGTAAGCGTCGTCATTCGCGCCGGGCTCAACTGGATCACCTGACATGTGCTGGGAAAAGGTCTGATTTTCGATGGCAGTGGGTGACGGGATGTTGCTCCCGAAAGTGCTGTTCCCCTCGAAATTACGCTTGGAAGGATCCAGGCTGACATTTGTCTCTGTTACCGTCTGAGTGTCCGCACCCGCACCCGCACCCGCATCCGCATCCGCATCAGTGCCCGTATCCGGATCACCATTGGTATCCGGCTCATGTGACATCGCTGGCGCTTCCTCGGTGCTAGCCTCGGGAAGAAGGGGTGCGGTCGCCACCGATCCGTTATCGACGGCTACGGCGGGCGCCGGCGCGGGCGGCTGGGCTGCCGGTCGATCAAAGTTGCTGAGCTGACCAAAGCTATTTTCCGGAAGTGCTTCGTCGTCTGCGGCGGAGGTGTAAATGGCGTCTTCGCTGCCTTCGTAGGTTTCCGAGAGCTCAGAATCCCGTGTGCGTAGCTTATCCAGGCGGCCTGCCGTCACCGCTTCAAAATCATACGGGTTATCTAGCTCCTCGGGCGCTTCTTCATACTGAACGGTTGTGCTTATTGGCGGCGTGTTGACTGCGGCATTTTGCGTTGACGGTTGATTGGAGCTTGCGCCTTGCTGCGAGAGGAACACGAACATGCCGCCCACCGTCACCACGCTTGCAAGCCCGATTATTGCCATGGGCATCATGTTTTTCTTGGTCACGCGAAAACTCCTTATTGGCCGGCAAAGACATCATCCAGGGCGGTCTGGTCGCCCAACTGGTGAATGGCGGCCTTGATGCTTGGAACAGCCCAGGCCGGCCCGGTGACAAGAAGGGTGATGAAGTCCTCGGAGCTTTCCACCACGGTTATCGCCGCCTCAATGTCGATCCGTTCGACCAGGACCCGTGCGGTCGCCTCGTGGCGGCGGGGAAGGGTGAAGTTCCAGCGAGCCACGGTCGACAGATGGATCACTTCATCGTCATGGGTGATGGAAAGGCCCGCTGCGCGACCCAGTTGATCGAGGTAGTGCACTGGAGAAACATTTTCAACCCAGACGCTGACAGGGCTGTCCAGGTCAACGCCAGGGTCGCCGACGATGGTGGCATCCGGGAAAGCATGCTTGATTGCCTTGCGCAGGGAGACATCCTTGGCGACATGGGAAATATCCCCACTGCCCGTGGGGCTGCCCTGAAACTGCAGATGCATTTGCGGGGCGGGGGCGGCAGGTTCTGCTATCGATGGCTGAGATTCGGTTGTCTGGCAGCCGGCCACAAGGGTACCCATGGCGATGATCAAGGCGAGTCGCTTTAGCGGCATGGTTAGAGCGCTCCTTTCTGGGAGATGATCATCAGCGGCTGATTGAAGTCCGGGAAGGGCTTTAGGGTAAGCCCGGACTGGGAGAGCAGTTCGTGCATCACGTCCCCTCGCGAAAGGTTGGTTGCGGTGAGATCGGTTCGTTCGGCAAGGGTGCTCTCACTGATTCGCTGAAAGCGCACGCGCCAGCCTTGAGGCGCCAGGTTCTCGAGGATGTCCTGCAATGCCATGTCCACGACATCGATGGTTACCGGATCAGCCATGGCAAGGGCGAAGTCACGGTTGGCGAAACCCGACGTGGCGGTGGGGGCGGGGATCGCGGTCGAGCGTGCTCCGGGAAGCGCTGTGACAGCGCCTGGCGCTTGGCTGGCAGCGGTAGCACGAGGCGCGGTCTGTGATGGCTGCGCATAAGCGCCAGCAAGGCTTTGCGTCTGTTCCGGCACACCGCTGCCACGCGAGTCATTGCCCTCCGGCAAGGGCGGCGGCATGTGGCGCATCGAGGAGCGAACAAGTGACATTTCTTCGGCGGCGCGGCGTGTCAGAAGCTCCAGCTCTGCCTGTGAGCGCTCTTCCGCCAGACGGCTCATGCGTTGTCCAGGCAACTCGCCGGCGGCCGAAAAGACGCCATATTCGTCGGCAGAGGCAATGGACGCGGACGTAAGCATTGCCACCAGCGGAAGGATAAAGGTAGTACGATGCATGAGGTTCCCTCAAAGAATCCGATGTCTTGTAGTTTACATTATTTCATTAACTGGCGGGGTGATGCGATTGCACCGAATTTCGCCCAAAAACGCAGTTTGGCCCCTAGATGAAGTAATGCGTGCCACAAACCAGTACCAGGAATGAATGCCATGTCTCGCCAGAGTCGGCTTGAAAAGGATCAGGGAGCGGAGGTGTCGGCGCTGATCGACGCCCTCGCCAGCGGCATGATTGCCGCCCCGGCGAATGTCATCGCAGCGGTGGAAGCCTACCCGGGCCCGGTTTCTGATTGGCGGGCGCGGCTGGTGACCCAGGCGCTGGAAGGGGTTCAGGAAAAACTCTCCCTGCGTCGCGGTGAAGCGGCCATGGTGGTTCCAAGCAACGCCGGTGCAGCGGAAATACGTCGCTACCGCCGGCAAGGCTGGTCGGTCTACCGCCTGGAGGATCTGTTGGCGGCAAGCTACGGCCCCAAGACGTTTCGGCGTCTGGGCAGCGAAAGCTTGCCCAAGAAGCGTCAGGAGCGCTTGAGAAACTTGCTGGCGGATCTTTCGGCCTCGCGAAGTGCCTTGTGGCCGGTGATGAAAGCCCTGGATGCCTTTTATCTCTCCGGGGCGGATGCGCCCCGTGCAGAGCACGTCTCGGGCAAAGGGCGAGCAAACGCTGAGGTGCTGGGCTGGGCGCAGACGATATGGCGCCAGCAGCGCAACGATCCGGTGAACACTGGCCTTGGGCTGAGTCGTGAGGCAGCCGCGAAGTGCTGGGCAGCGAACGGGGCGGCGTGGCCGGACATGGCGCCGGACCTGCCGCCACGCTTGTTGGTGATTCCGGAGGCCGAGAGTTTCTGCGAAGCCGAGCTTGCCGCCTTGCTGGCCCAGCCCTGCCCGATCTTTTGTTTCGGCGATCCCGCCGTGGGCGTGAAGAACGCCGCCCCCGAGTCGCTTCGCCATTTGCCCCTGGGAAGCGAGGTGCTGGCGCACCACCAGGCGGCTAGGCTTTCCTGCGATCAGGCGCTTGAGGCCACCATCGATCAGGCCGTGCGAAATGATGTTGAATTTCCGGATGCTTGGGTGCAAAGCCTGGCGGCGCTTTCCGGGGTGGCGCTGGGTCGGCACCGACCGGGCTTTGATACCTTTCGGGAGAAGGCGGGGGTGGCGGACGATGCGCCAAGACAGGCCCCCTTGGCGAACGACAACGTGGCCCCCAGGGCGGTGGTGTCCCGCACGGGCGTCGGGAGCCTTGAATACCTGCTGGACGCCCTGAAACCGGGTGCCTCGGGCAAAACCTCCCCCAAGCTATTAATTGAAATGGATTCCATCTGGGCGTCGCTGGTGCGTGACGCCTTTGAGGTGGCCCAGGTGATGCGGGCTCCGCGCCCTGAGTGGGACAGCCGCCTGGCCAGGCGCTTCAATACCCGTGCCCAGGCACTGGACACCCTGCTGAAAAATCCTGACAAGGCGCGCATCGCCGAGATGATCGAGCGGCGTACCGACCTGCCGGTATACCCTTTGCTCAAGGCGCTGACGGGGATCGAATACCGGGGTGTCCGCGTGATACACAAGCGGGGCCTGAAGGATGCCGACTACGCCGATGGCAGTGAAGGGCGCTTATATCTTGGCGATCGGCCAGACCTTCAGGGGTTGCCCGCGAATGGCACGCTATTGCTTGCCGGTGAGTTTGATGAAAGCACCGGTGGGCAGGCGCAGGCTCAGTGGCTGTATGCCTGCATGGGGCAACGGGCCTGCCGGGTAAGTGCAGCGGCGCTTGAGGCCGTGGACTTCATCGAGCGTGCCACTTCATGGCTGGGCGTGAGGCTGACCCAGGGTGATCCGGAGCAACCTGACCCCGTGAGCGCTTCCCCTGTCGAGCCAGAGGACACCAGGCCAACCCGGGAGGCGGTCCAGTCGGCGGCAGAGCCATCTCAGGCGGATATTCCCGCGGCAAATACGATGACGCCCACGACAAGCGGTGTTGAAATCCCCCACGACGATGTGGCTATCCCCATGGGGGCCTGGCACGAACCCGCGGCGCCTGTGTTAGAGCCTGTCAATGTGCACGATGACCCAGGAGTGACGGGCGCTTTCCCCGAAGAGGCGGCCTTTACTGAAAGTGACATCCAGCCATTGGGGCGATCGCCGGACGAAACAATTCCGCCCGCCTTGCGAGAGGTGGCGGCAGCCGACGCGCAGGAGAGGGCGACGCCAGTGGTCAGTCCCGCGTCGGATGGGCAGGACGCCATGCCTCCTGCCTTTGCCGATTATGGCTGGGATGATGCCATGCTCGATGAGGCTGCCGCGCATGAAGCATCCATGAGTGGTGACTACGAGCCAATGGGTGTCGGCGAGACAGCGGGCGGGTGGGATGTGCCACCATCGCTAGGGTCGTCACCCGACGCCTCGCCCCTGAAAAATGAAACTAATGGTCTTGACCAGTGGCCTTCTGTGGTCGCCGGCATTCTGCAGCGTAAAGCCTCTGCATCGCCTCGCCGTGGCCGAGGAACGACGTCTAATCCGGGGATGTGAACGCCGTCACAGGTTCTTGCCCGGCCAGCCTTGCTATTTGTTCCCGTAGCGCCAGCCAAAACAGGTAGAATGTAAAATAATGGTGCTATGTACTAGACAAGGGAATCTAATGAATATGATCCGCGGATGGGCTGGTGCGGCCGCCGTCGCGCTAGTGATGGGCGGTGGCCTGACAGGGTGTGCCGTCAATGAAATCGAACCGGACGGGATAAAGGTTCACCCAGGCTACAGTGCTTCGGGTGCTGCCTGGCGATACCGGCAAGCCGAGGGTGCGGAACCCATTCTTGTTGGAGCGTCGGCAAGTTTTCAAGATGACGTTGCGGTTCTTCGCGATATCTGGGGGGGTCTCCCGGGTCGCGGTGCGACGGTCTCTGTCGAGAAGGACAGCGTGTCCGAGGTGTTGCTGATCACGCTGGACCGCAGCGCTCTGGCCACCGACAACCCCTTTCGTGGTGGGCTTCACAGCTGGTGGTACGACGAGATCTATTTTCGGCTGATCGAGACCGTCGAGATGACTGCCAAGGGGGGTGATCTCCCTTACCGGCACTCGATTCATCTGGCTGCTCGCACCGTGGACCGTTCTCTGCTTTATGACGCTCCCGCCAGGGCTCAGGTAAGGCTTCGCAGCCTCGCCACCTGGCTTATGGAAGACGGCCTGGATCCGCGCATGATCACGGCACAGGTGATGGAATCAGAAAAAGGCCCCAAGGGGGCTTGGGAGCTTGCCATTGCGCTGCGCCCCTATCAGTACGGGAAAGAGCTGGCCGCGGAAACCTTCTTGCCGCCATGGCTCTACTAGCCGGCGTTACCAACCCATGGAGAACCAGACATGAAACTTCCCAAGCCTGCCAGTAGCGAGCCCTTGCGCGACGACTCGGAATCAAAGGGGTGGCTGATGTCCACCGGCAGCGCCTTCAAAGGTGGCATTGTCGGCGGCGTGGCGGCCTTTGCGTTATCGGCCCTGCTGTTTACCCAAAAGCCGGCCGAGGCCAGTGCCACGGTGCTGCTGCCATCTCTTGGCACGATTATCACGACGGTTACCTCGCTTTACGATCTGTATGTGACCTACAAGCAGTTGTGGGAAACCTTGAAGTCAGAGGGCATCGACCAGGACAAGCTGATTGCCGCCCTTGCCGAGCATCATGAAGTCTTCGCTATCATGCATCAGGCAAACCAAGATTATGCCGCCTACCACGCGGAAGGCGGCGATGGCATGGAGGTGGCTGCCAGAGCGCTGCTTGGGGACGTGATGGACGATGACGGCAATATCGATCCGGTTAAGGCGGCTGAATATCTGTTGCCGCCGGCGCTTGAGGCCAGCGGGGTGATGAGCGCAGACGAGATGAATGTGATCCGTGATCACGCCTTGATGATTACCCAGGATAAACCGTTGATGCAGGCCCTTGAAGGTGATCGGGACGATATCAAGGGCGTCCTTTACGAGTACGGTCGGATGGCTATCCTCCAGAACCGTTTTCTTGCTCAGGATGCCATCACCCAGTACCCCATGAATGGTCCCAGGATCGCCGGTTATCGGAAATACGTCGAGGAAGTCCAGGTGGCGACAAGAGATGCCGATTTGACCCCGGGCAAGGCACTCGCCAACCAGCTTGCGGTGATGTCGGACGTAGCGATCCCGGTGATTCTCGATAGCCTGGAGTCGGATCTGCGGCGAGAGCGGTTGCTCGGCGCTCAATTGGCGAGCCTCGCCAATTATTACTACGAAAAGGAAGGGATGCGACTCGCAGGTCGCGGCCAATGATTCGGGGGTCTGTATGAACCGCACACCCTTTGCACGATGGGGTAGCCGATTGGCGGGGTTTGTTGTTGCCGCCGCGATAGCCCTCCCGCTTACCGTGTCCAAGGTGGATGACGCCCAAGCGGCTGGCCCCGTGTGTTTCACGGTTAACGGCAAATGCTTTTGCGTGGATTTCTTCGTCACCGAAATCACGGATATGGCCTGGGGCAAGTTTCAGACGCTCAGCGCTGAATTTCTTGAAGACTTCCTGAATGAGCAACTGGATACCCAGTTGGTGCAGCTGCTCGGCGACATTCTCACGCCCGGAGACCTGCTCGCCTGGCGCGAATATGGCCTGTTGGTGCGTGAATACCTCAATGACTACGCCGTCGAAGAAATGGGTATCCCGCCCGAGGTGGTGGCCACCGCATCCAGCATGCTCGAAGAGCGCCCCGAAGTGCTTGCCTATCTGGCTGAGCATGAGGGCGATGATGCGGACAACAAGGTGCTTCCCATGATGCGGGCAATCGCCTACGGCCTCGCGGCGCCGGAGAGCATGATGCCGTACACCCCTGGCACCCTGAATGAAGCCAATCGGGAAGTGCCCGTCGAAGACATGGTGCTTGCCAAGTCCTGGGCCGACCGCATGATTCTGGTGCCGCCCCTTCCGGAAACCATTGATGCCGATAAGGTCCCCGATCTCAGCATCGATGAAATTGATCGCGCCTATCTGGAAACCCGCATGCATGTGGCCGGGAAGATCGCCCAGGATGGCATGCTGGCGCCCATGGTGTATGAAGCCAGTGCGCAAGGGTTGCGTGAGCAGGCGGGTCAGCTGATCTCCATCTCGAACGCCACCAGCAAATCCGTGGCCGATGCCCAGAGTGGCGTGGTGCTCAGTGAAGCCCTGATGGCGCATAGCCTGATCGAGCGACTGGAGAGCAACTTGCGCCAAGAGCGGTTGCTGGGTGCCTTGGTGGCCTTTAAGCAAGAGGAAGTCATGGAGTCTGCGCGCTGATGACCACGGAGCGAACAAAACCCAAGACATTGATCAAGGATGCCGCCATTGGCGGGCTGTTGGCCGTTACGCTGATTGCCGGCAGCGGGGTGGCGATTAGCGCCTACGAGAGCTGCACCCAGATCGATGCGGCCACCAAGCTGGTGTCCTATTACAACCGGATTCAGGAAATCAAACGTCAAATCGACGCCATGGAGATGTGGGTCAATGAAACGAAAACGGAAATCACCAGCCGCATCTCCAATACCAAAGATCGCCTGGAAAACCTGAAGGAGACGCTGAGGGAGGGATTAGATCCCAAGCAGCTGGCGCGAGAGCTGGCGGGCGAGGCCATCCAAAGTCTCACCGACGAGGCGTTTGACGGGCAATCCCCGTGCGATGCTCTCATTAAGGGCGTGGGTCCCAGCGTGGAGCTGGCAGATATGGCCCTGAGTGAATGCGAAGACGCCTTGGCCAAGTATGCGGTGGTCCTTGATCCGGCATCCGGTGGCGATATCGCTCCCAGTGCCATGATTTCCCTCAACAGCATGATAAAAACCGCAGAGGGTGTGTGGCCGATGGCTGACCTTATGCGCGACGACCTTGCCTGGGTTACCCAGAAAGGCGAAGAAGCTCTTGAGTTTGGCGCGGGGTGGAGCCTTGAGGGTGATGGCCATCAGGACGCGACCCAGCAAGAGGTGATGAATGCCATTGCGCATGAAATGCGCCTTGGCAACATCCTGGTTGGACGCGGCGCCACCAACATTCGACAGAGCAGTAGTCGTGAGACCACCCATAAGATCATGGCCGTCGTCGAGCGCAATGCTCAGGCCGCCGCTAATGCCTATGTCGTGGAAGCCGTCGCCCGTGAGGCCTCGGCAAAACCCCGAATCGCGCTGCTGCGCGAGCAGCTCAACAGCATCAATATCGACAACCTTGATCAGATGACGGAAGGGCAGCGCTACGCCACGCGTCTTGAAGCTCAGACGACAATGCAGGAGGTTCAGGCAATGCTCAACGCCTCCCGCATGCGTCAAGACCAGCTTTTAGGGGTTTTGCATACCCTTGAGACCAACCGGACGGAAGAGATGCTTACGAGGGGTGGCCTGTGAAAGAAGAAGATATCTTAGCGGCGGTGGCTTTTTTCACGGCGGTCTTTGGGCTAGGGGTCTGGTTCTACCAGGACGAAATCAAGGGTCTCTGGTACTCGATGGACGTGGCGATGCTGTCAGCGCTGCAATATCTGCCGCTCCTGGACGACTACTACGCCCAGAAGCTCTCGGACTATAAAAGCATCGAGCCCGAATGGCCTAGCTACTGGCAATACCTGGTGGCGGGTCAGTCGGTATGGCGCCCTGCGGTGATGGTGCTGTTTATTCCGCTTTGCATCCAGTGGGCGCGGAAGGCCAAGAAGGTGCGCAACCAGCAGGGCTTTGATGAAATCAACAAGGCCTATATCGACAAGCACTATCGCACCCTGAGCCCGAGTCCCGCGACGCGCCAGCAATGGACGGTGCGTCAATGGTTTCATCATTACGAACTCAATAAGTACGTCTGGGGGAGTGATCTGTGGAATGAGCGGATCCACAAGGCGTTCGCCTTTCAGTTAGGGCCGCCCTCCAATAGCGCTGAAAGCCGAAAGCTTCTGGCGGAGTTCGCCGAAATCATCAAGAAAGAGCTGGTGGTAAGTTTCGGGAAAGATCGTAAGGAATATGTCGAGCGCTTCAAGCCCGATGAAGTGGTGGAAACGGCCATCAAGTGCCATGCCTTTCGCACGACCGCCATGGTGCGCATCCTTGCGGCAGCGCGTGACGACTACGGTGTTGTATCGCCCTATGCCATCCGCAATCGCCTTTTCGAGTCGCCTGACCTGATACCTGTGTGGTTTTCGCTCAACGGTCTTGGGCGCCAGACCACCCATATCGAAAGTCTGGGCGCCTTGTCACATTTCTATGTGGAGGTGGCCTTTGGCGAAGCCCAGCATGAGCCCTATTTTCGGAACGCTATCAAAGGACTTGGGCAGTACCGCGAGCACCTTATTCACCAGCTCAAGATTGAGGATCTCGATGAAAGCAGCAAGCATCAGGTTCCGGTGGAAGCCAACGGCCCGGACGAACCGCGTTTCGATTACTCCTTGACCGAGGAAGAAGACGAAGGAGTGGTGGCGAGATAAAACATTTTCGCCGACAACGGTGCCTTGGACCCCTATATGGAACTTAGGTACTTAATCGAGAGAGGGGATTGCTCATGACACAAGATATTCATGCCTGGCACCTGGACCGTTTGCACAGTTTGATGGATCAATGGCGCATGGAGGACGGGACCGAAGGGTTGACGCGGGAGTCGGCCGAGGCGCTCATTGAGGAAACGGCGGACAATGGCCGGCTTATGGGCCAAATTTCACGGCTCCAGGGCGGCTTGTCCAAAATGCGCGACACACTGCTCAAGATCATTGAGAAGCCCGCCCTGCAGGTGGCGGCGATTCCCGTGGTGGCCGCCGCGGCGTATGTGATCGCGGATGTCACCATGGTCGAGGGTGATCTTGAATACATGCGTGATATGGCGGCAATCACCCAAGCCGAATTTGCCGAGCGGATACAGGCGAACGGTATTGCCAAGGAAAAGGTGCGAGAGGTTGTCGGGGGCCTCATGGGCCTTGCGGCGGGATCGGCCCTGGCACTGAACGCCGATCGCGTGCTGGCGCTTGCGACAGGCTTGCGCGGCCATCATTCTCGACTCGAGAATGGCGTCGAGGGAGACAGTAACAGGCTTTACGCTCGCCTGACCGATTCTGAGCGTGAGGCACTCTCTGGTGTAATAAGGTCCTTTAGCGCGCTTGACCTGGGGCCTCGCACGCAGGAGCGGGAAGCGTTAATCAGCAAGTTGCTGGAGAACGTCGGCGAGGCCGAGCAACAGGTGTCGCTGGGGGATGGTCCTGCCAACCTCATCGAGACGCGCTTGGGTCAGTTTCAGGAGCGACTGGATAAAATCCAAGCCTACAGCCAAAAGCATGACAAGGAGCCCGGGGTTCAGCAAAATACCCGAGGGTTCGCGCCTGGCGCCCCGGCATAAAGCACAAGGAGAGAGTAATGCAACTACCCGCAAGCCAGTTAGTCATCGAATACGGCGGTAAGCTTCAAGCGTGTGAGCGCCAGGTCAACCGGGCGCTGGAATATATCCAGCAGCAAGAGCAGGGCGTTGAAAAGCGGGTGGGGTCGAAAGCGCAAGAAGCCAGCGTTGCCATTGCTGAGCTGCGGGCGCGGTATAACTTACTCATGGCGGCGCATGCCAGCGCCTTGCTCCCTATCCTCAACGGCACCCAGTCCCCCGATCTGCCTGGCGAAACGCTGATGTTGAATGCGGAGCAGGCGTGGGTCATTAACGGGATTGATGACCTTTATGACCGGCTGAAAGCAACATTGAACGCAGCTTAGCGCAGAGGCGAATAGCCCGGATTATCCGCGGTTTTTTATCTGTTAACGCGCAAAGCCGTTGAGGCCAAGCCAGTGGGTGAGAAATAAGGCTCTTTGGGCCTTGCCAGTCTCACCCCTGCTGTTACAATGCTGACGTCTTCTTGACCTACCGCTGGGCAGCCGGAAAGTTACGCTTGTGGAGACGATATTGTGGCGATAACCAAGCCATTCCTTCGGGGAATCGTCTATGAAGCAAGAATCCGCTCCTTTGGAGCGGAGTGTCAATCGCTGAGGCAGTCAAGCGCCGCTATCTCCTGCGGTTTAAGATGGCGAAACTGCCCGCTTTGTGACTCGAACAGCCCCAGGTAGCTTCGATCCAGTTCCTCCGATTTCATCACCTCTTCATTGTCTTCTTCGATACCCCTGCGCTCACGGTCGTCGTCCAATAGAGGGCTGAGCATATCAAGACTCGCAAGCGTGGCCTGAGTCCCATGCAGCAAGCGCCGGGGAGTGTGACCCAGTGCCGGTGCGTCCCAATAGACCCATAGCGAAGGCCCAAAGCCGTTCTGGCGGGCATCCCCTTGCTGCCACAGCTGGACGGCAAATCGCTCCAGGGAGCGCTGTATCTCTGCCCGTTTCTCCTGAAGGTCAGGCGCACTCAAATCGACATACCAGTGGTTACGCTGGCGCAGCCCATTGGCCATTCCCATGACGTGCAAGCTTGCCGCCACGTTTGCGGCCTTTTCATCTGGAATAACCCAGGTGCCCCCTTGCTTGATACACCGCTGTAACTCCGCAAGAAAGAAAAACTCAGGGGGTGGTGCCGCGGCTATTTCGGCGGCCAGGAGGGTGATCTTTTGGGCGTGTTGCTGCCAGTCACGAAACAGTTGCTGGCTTTTCTGGTTGAGGCGTCGCTGCTCAGGATTCCAGTTGTCCTTGTCATATAAGGTTACCCGCTGGGCGACCGAAGGCAGGCTGTCGAGCGCGGCGAACGAGAAGGACGGGTGCATCATCAGCGCCTTGAGCGCAGCCCCAGCGGCACGCTCGCCCCCCATAGGATGCGTCAGTATCCTGATAAGGTTTTCGGGCTTGAGCTGATCTTCTACCCACTCAGGGAACAAAGGCAACGGGATCGGCTTCGGTGCGTCCATGCCCAGCATTTCCAGCAACAGCAGATCATGTTGGTGGTCGATCAGTTCGGTTTCGCCATGCAGCATGCGCAGCAGCATGGCGTAGGTGCCCGGCGACAGCGTGAGACCATCAAGCACTTTCTCGGGGATCAACGGCATGGCGTCGGGGAAGTGTCGCTGCTGCGTGGTTGGGTCGAGCCCGATGAGAAAGACCGCATCGCCGTTGGTGTGCCGGCTGCAATACTGCTGAGAGGCGCGTAGCAATGCCGCCAGCGCGTTCGGCATGTTGGCTTTATCGGCATGCTGGAGCGCAAAGCAGCCACCTGGCATAAGCGGAAGGTCACCCAGGGGGTTGGACTCAGGCTGGCGCTTTAGGCGCTTAATGAAGGCGTTCATAAGAGTCGGTTATCCATACGGTGTGTGCGGGAATGTCGTGTGAACCAGCCCTCAGGGGCAGGGTGGTGATACAGGGTCCATGGCAGGGGAGGCAGGCCCGACCTTGTGATTTCCTTCCAGCGAGACAACCACCACGTTGGGGCATTTTGCAGCCGCTCGCGCAGCAGCTGAGCTTCCAGTCGCTGGGCCATATAGGCGATCCGCGACAGCACCAGATTGATGTCCTTTTCTATCAAACCGGCAGGCACGCGAATGAACTTCCACCCGTGCTTATCAAGCAGGAAATCCTTTTCCCGGTCTCGATAGAAGCCTTCCTTGCTGAGACCGTGATGGCGAAAGCCATCCACCTCGATGCCAAGTTTATGCAAAGGCGACAGATGAAGGCCGATATCCAGGCTGAATTTTCTTCCCGGCACAGGATCTTTCACCTCCCAGACCCAGCTGAAGCGAGCCGTCTCCGGCACGATGCGCAGGGTCTGGAAGAGCGTTCGTTGCGGTGGACTTCTCTCGGCGGATGTTCCCAGATGGCCAAGCGCTCCTTTCGGTTTTGGCTTTGCCGGTGCGGGCGCTTTGGAATGGATGCCAAGCTTTTTGGCTTCATGTAATGAAAGGCGTAGGGACATAGGGCGTTCACCGTTACAGGGATACTAAATGGTATCATGGTGTGGCAAATAGAATGGTGCTTCGCCACCTTCCGTATCACTGGAGAGTTCCCTATGACCCAAATGGAAAGTTTCACTGCAGCGTCACCCGGTTTCCCTCAGCGGGGGATTGATGACTTGATCCAGGCTCTTACCTCAGCGCAATCACGCATGGCGACGTTGCTTGAGACGGCTCAGGAGGAAAATAATCGTATTTTGGATCTGATGACGACACTGAAGCAGGACCCGGATCTCGAGAACGAGGTTATCAAGGGGCACTTGGTGGCGATGCTGAGTGGGTATTTGAAAACCCTCGATGGTTCGGAGCTTGTCGTCACCCAAACAACGGAGTACCAGTCGCCGGAGGCCGAGGAGGCGTCCGACCATGTAAGTGATGAGCGCTCGGTGGTGCCTGATGACAGCGATGAAGCTGTCGATGAAACCGCAGCGGCTGCAGAGAGCGATGAAGCTGGGGAAGAGGCCGAAGCTGTCGAAAGTAGCGAGGACGCTGGTGCGACAGCAGGCTCGGGTACGACTCCGGCGATGGAAAAGCAGGACTATCGACAGGGTTCGGCCTCTTGGTCGACCATGCCGGATGATGTGGATGAATTGCTGAGCGGCGTGGATGACGACGTAATGGGCGTTGGGTACAGTGCCCCGCCAGCAGCCTCCCAGGCCGCAGAGGACGAAACTCACCAGCAGGCCGATTCCGAGGCTGGCCAGGGGCAGGATCAGGCAGACCCGGCTCAACAGATTCCTAAGCCGTTTGCAGAGGTGGGCACTCAGGCTGCCCGCGCACCGGAAACAGACGAAGTGGATGACGCTGACGTCGCCGCAGAAGGCGACGTTGCAGAGGAAGCCGAGGAAGCCGAGGAAGCCGAGGAAGCCGCTGATGCAGCCGATGAAGCAGACGTCGAGCAAGCAGGTCACGACGACTACGATCTCGCACAAGACAGCGAAACGGCCGTGTCTGGTGAGGCCGTAGACCAGACCTCAATGCAAGGCGACACGACGGCCAGCAAGGAAAATGACGTTGCTGGGTATCAGGCAGGAGCGGCGGTGGAAGCAACCATGGCGCCAGCGCCAGCCGCTGACTTGCAGGAATCGCCCCAGGGCAATGAGTCTCCAGCGCAGGAACTAAAGCAAAAGCGGGCGGTGGTCAACTTGCTGCTAAACATCAAAAAGAAAAAGAAGTAACAGTTTCTTTACGTTGTTGACTTAGCTCTTCCAAGCCCAAGCCGCTATAGATTTTCTATGGCGGCTTTTTATCTGCCGGGACATAAGCTGGCGCACAAGGGAAATTAATCCCGGCGGCGAGCGCAAACATTTAAACCATAATTTGAACACCTGAAACATGCTAGTATTAGTCGTGTAAATCTACTGTGAAGGAAGTTAAAGCGTATGAGCTCATTGATAAAGCGTTATGCCCAAGCCGAAATGGACATGAAACGACTGCAGCGGGAATTGGATGAGCTTTCCGAGGATCCCCGGCTGCAAAAAGAGCTTGAGTTTAAGTCCAAACTTGAGACATTAATGCAGGAGTATGAGAAGTCCGCAAAAGATATCTTGATGCTCATGGATCCCTCCGGCGTTGAAGCCCAGGCACTAAACACCACCCCTACTGGCCGCAAGAAGCGTCAACTCAAGGTATTTCAGCACCCTGAAACCCAGGAAGTGATCGAGACTCGCGGCGGCAATCACAAGGGCTTGCGAGCCTGGAAAGATGAGTATGGGGATGAAGTGGTCGAATCATGGTTGCTGCGGACAGAAGACTGATTCCAGTAGTGGGCGTTAACGATTGACGCTTGGAAAGCTGGAACCAAGAGGGAGTGCCCGATCGGGCACTCCCTTCTTATTACATGGCCGGTGTTGAATGAGATTTCATCTGAAAACGCGGTTTTGACGCTTCAGCCTGATGATCAGCGAGCTTGGCATCGAAGTCTTTCTCCGTGTCGGGGCTGTGATTGTCCTTGTTGATGAAATTGGTGTAATGAGCTTTCGCATCGCTGACCAGTTTAGCGTGTATCTCTTCGGGGCTCTTGCCGCTTTCGGCAAGCTTTGTCAGGTCTGCGTCACGGACAGACTTTTCAACTTTATCGACGTAGAAATCAACTTGTTCGGGCGTATCGTGCTCATTCATGTAGAGCACGCCGTTGGCGTTCAAGCGCTGAAGTTCTTCCATCGCCTTGGCCGCGTAAAGGGCGCGATTGATGTCAGATTCGCCTATGTTTGAATTGCTGTCTGTCGCCAGTAACGGAAACAGGCGGGCGTCAAGTTTTTCGATATTAGGCTTGTAAGGCACGGAATCGTTATAGCTGAGTTTGGTACCGCCTGCGCCGGAATGGTTAACCCCATCTACCTTCTCGGCGACGGCCTCTTTATGAACACTCAAAAGCTGTGCCGTGTTGGAGCGGTACGCCTTGAGGCTGTGGTCGTCCATCGGTTTTATATCTAACTTTTCAGAACTTCCGAGCTTGGGGGTGGGGCTGTCCGCCGACAGTGTGCGGGCGGCGTTCAGTAGTTTGGCGTGGTTAGTGTTAGCTAGATACGAGCCTTCCAGGGGCGCAACCGTTCCCTTTGACTCGGGCTTGGCCATTTCAGGCTTCACGCCAAGGTCGGGGTCGAGCTTATCCTTGCTCTTGCCCCCGGCAGCGGCTTGTTTTGCCGTAGCCGCTTCTTCCGTGGGGCTCTTTTCCTGGGCTTTTTCCTGTACCGCCACGCGACGACGAAAGAGGTTGGAAAAGAAGTCCATGATTCTTTGCATCATGTTGCGCTTTTGTTCGACTTCTTTCTGGGCCTCACCTTCACGCTCAGCCGACTCAGCGGAGGCCTTGCGGTTGGCTTTATCGTCGCTTGCGAGCGTTGACTGATCCGTGGCAGTAGTTTCGGGGGCTGGCATGGCATTTTCCTCGCTTAGGGTAAGTGCGGGTGTTTACCGAGGCATTGATGCCGCTTTCCACCCGCCGGGACTCATCAGTGATATAGGGGTCCTTGATTAAAAATGGGCGAAAATACTCGCCATCTCTCCAGGGAGCAGCAACTGGCAAATGCCGCTAGGTATCATTTTCCCATGTTATAGTATGTGTACGGGAATTATTTATAAGCAAGACGGCTTGAGCCTAAAACAGGGTGACTGGCATGAGTGGATCAGATGACTTCATGGATAGGCCTATCGCGCATGGACTGGGCATCTTTGCCCTTTCCGTGATGGTTTTCTGGGGCATTCCGGTGGCTGCGTTTCGCTTGGCAATGGATCAAACGGCTATGGCGAGCGACATTTCGGTAATGAGCCTTACATCCCTGGTGCCGGCGCTCGGGTTTGGCGCCTGCATGGGCGTGGCGGGCTATCTGCGCGCTCGCCGCAGGGTGCCACGCGAGCCGAACTGATTGATTGCATTTGCTGAGAGAGTTTTCTCACCTATCTGTAGTGCTGAAGTGCCAATCATTCGGATGCTATGGTATCTAAATAGTAAAATGAGCGGACATGGAAAAGGATCTCCAATCACTCGCTTTACCAGAGAGGCAGACATCATGAGCCAGACCCAGAAGCAGGACGACAACCGCCAGAAAGCCCTCAGTGCGGCACTTACCCAGATAGAAAGACAGTTCGGCAAGGGCACGGTCATGCGCCTTGGCGATACGCCCCGCGTGACCATGCCGTCCGTGTCCACCGGATCACTGGGCCTCGATGTGGCCCTGGGCATTGGCGGGGTGCCCTATGGCCGTGTGGTGGAGATATACGGGCCGGAATCCTCGGGCAAGACCACGCTCACCCTGTCAGTGATCGCCGAGGCACAGAAGCAAGGCAAGACCTGTGCCTTCGTTGATGCCGAGCACGCCCTTGACCCCAGCTATGCCGAAAAGCTTGGCGTTCGCCTGGACGATCTTTTGGTGTCGCAACCCGATAACGGCGAGCAAGCCCTTGAGGTGACCGACTTACTGGTGCGCTCGGGTGGAGTGGACGTGGTAGTGGTCGATTCGGTGGCGGCGCTTACACCCCGGGCTGAGATCGAGGGCGAAATGGGTGATTCCCATATGGGGCTCCAGGCACGATTGATGTCCCAGGCGCTGCGCAAGATCACCGGCAACATCAAGAACGCCAATTGCTTGGTAATCTTTATCAATCAGATTCGCATTAAGATTGGGCAGAGTTTCGGAAACCCAGAAACCACGACTGGCGGAAACGCTCTGAAGTTTTACGCGAGCGTCCGTCTGGATATTCGCCGCACCGGCTCGATCAAGCGGGGCGATGAAGTCGTTGGCAACGAAACCCGCGTCAAGGTGGTGAAGAACAAGGTGGCCCCGCCGTTTCGTCAGGCCGAGTTCCAGATTATCTATGGCAAGGGTTTCAATCGGGCCGGCGAGGTGATCGATCTCGGGGTGCAGTGCGAGCTGGTCGACAAGTCTGGGGCCTGGTACAGCTACAAGGGCAATAAGATCGGCCAGGGCAAAAGCAATGCGTCGGATTTTCTGGATGAAAACCCGGCGTTGATGGCCGAAATCGAGGCGGGCATTCGCCGCCAGTTACTGAGCGGTGCCGGGACGGATTCAGAGAAAGAGCTGGCGCAGGCCTTGGCCGAGACGAACGTGAGTCTCGCCGACCAGGAAGACGAGCTGATCATGGTTCCCTGAGGCAAGGAGCCAGCGTGCCTTCTCGCTTAGCTCGCTGGCTCCTTGCCTAACGTAGTCGGAACCCGGTCACTTTTACTCAACGCATAGCGGTGCATCTGAACAGGCAACCCATTATGGCCAGACGATTAATCTTGATCGGAGGCATGCCGGGCAGCGGCAAGACATTAATCGGTAAGGCGCTAGCCGGACGCCTGGGCCTATTCGTAGACAAGGACACGGTGTCGCAGTTCTTTACCGAGCAGATGCTCCAGCTGCTGGGATCACACGTCGATGACCGTGAGTCTGGCGTTTATCTCGGCAAAGTGCGGGATATCGAATACGAGACGATGATGAAGCATGCGCTGGAGAATCTTGCGCTGGGGCACACGGTCATTTGCAGCGCACCGTTCATTCGCGAATTCGGTGATCCCCAGTGGCTGGATGGCATTCACTTTGAGGCCGAGCTGCTTGATGCGGACGTTATCAAGATATGGATTCATGTCGATCCGCGCACTGCGCGGGAGCGCATCCTTTCGCGTGGTGCCAGTCGTGATGTTTGGAAATTGATTAACTGGGATACCTATATCAGCACGATCCCCAAGACGGCGCCCTCAAACATTGGCGCGGTGGTGATCGATAATTCGTGCAGGCCAGAGTCACCTCTGTTCGAGCAAATTGAGGCGGTCGTGGCACGGTTGCAAGAGCCTATGCACGAAACAAGTCTCTCGCCCTAACGTAAGGAGCTGCGATGTCTATCCCACCATCCCTGAAAGCGTTACTCCCCGACAAGAACTTGAAGGAGGCGCTCGCCCGAATGATCGCCACCGAGGATGTCATGGGCATCACCTATAGCGAGGAAGGGGTGGCCTTGCTGGATAACGGACAGGAGATGGGAAAATGCACCCACTGCGCCTGGTGGATCATCGAGGCGCTGGGTGAGGGCGATGTCTATGGGTTTTGCACAAGGGACAACCCGGTTGGTAATCCCGATATTCAGGATTGGGTTGGAGGTCATGATTTCGCCCTGATTCGTGGTCGCTACATCGTTGACCCCTGGCTTGGGGTATACAGCGCCATGGTGCCGGCGGGAACGGTCTTTGACCTGCAGGAGCCTGCCGACAGAGCCGCCATTCGTCATCATTACGGCGACCCTGCGCGCTGGTCCTGGTTCTCACCGGACAGTCGGGAGTGTTGCTCTCCAGCCTCTCATGAGTACCCCAGCGACAAGCACCTCGTACTGCCGGACGCCAAGCCCATCGAAACGTTGAACCCGACGCCAAGGGTTTCAAGCGGTGCCTTGCGTTCAAAAACCTACGGCGGCTAGAGAGGCGAGATGCCGAAGGCAAAGGTATTCACGACCGTTTAACAAGATCGCCCATAACAAGAGGATGTCAGATGGATTTGTGCCCACGTTGTCACGGCGGCGAGATAAATGCCCCAAATTGCCCCTGCTGCTCGGGGAAAGGGTTTCTCACTGACGAAGCGCCTTCTCCCGAAAACACCATGACCGTCGTGCCGGACACGGTGCGAACTACACTCAATCGGCTGGGGATTGAGGAGCGAGAGAAAGAAAAGAAGCGCAATGTTCGCGTAGTGGCGGTAAAGAAGCCCCCTGCGCTCGTAGCCAAGGAAAAAGCCGACGCGCTGCGTAATGCAGAGGGGGAAGAGAAACGCCAGATTGCCGCGGCCAACTGGCAAGCCAAGATGCAGCGTCAGCGCCAGCGCCAGGCAGAAGCGATGTCTCGGGTGATCCATCGTGATGCGAACAACCGTCCGTGTGGCCCGGCGCTCGCCGCTCCCCAGTCTGAGAGAAAGCCAGCTCCGACCTGTCCGGGCCGCAAAAAGCCTACCCAAAAGAAGTCGAAAGTCGGCCGGAAAAGCGCGGCGCCAACCCCTAAGAAGCGTGGCGTCATGCCCCGGACTGACTGCAAGATTCGCTACTCAAAAAAAGAGGCATCCGCTGCTGAGATATTCAATACGCAGTTACAGGATCAACTTGGCCAATTGCTGGGTTTGCCGAAGGGTAAAGCGCAAGACGCAGGGTCACCGGCGGGCGACCATGCAAGGGCATCGGTAAGCGAGTCTCGCTTCGTTAGCCTGGGGTCATCTTCAGGTCGACCAGGCGGGGTGTCGCAAGACTTCCGGGACATCGATCGGGAAATTGACGAAGACGAGCGTGAAATCGCCAATGTGTTTCAAGCGCCACACACCGACGAAGATGCCACGCGCTACTTTGGCCATAGCTTCCGTGAAAGAGATGGGCGCTTTGGCTCGCTACCTGCCTACGACGACTACGACGAGTGAGATTCCCCGTGAAAGCGGGGATAACACCGGCAACAATTTCTCAAGACATAATGCGGCTATCCAGTTGCACCAAAATTCTCATGGAGAGGCTTGTCAACTACCTCGCCCTAAAGGGCAATGCTTGTAACAACAAGCCCGGTTGACCAGGGAAAGCGGTAGCCAACCCGCTACGTTTGCAACAGGTCGTCAAGACCCACCGCCGAATGCTTCTCTCAGTTCGGCGCTCTGGAAGATCAGGATCATGCTGGCGAAAGGTAAAGCGCCGAAGGTTCTGATCGCTGCGGAAACGCAGGAGCCGGTTGCAGACATTCCCGAGGGGAGATGGGGCGCAAGCCCCGCGTTACTAGGCCTTTACGGGCAGAGCCTAACAGCCCAGCAGGTGGAAAGCCTGCACCCTAATCCAGCACGGTGATGGCTATCGTTATCATCAAACAGCCACAATCTAACTGTAAGGAGAAGGGAAAAGGTAGCCTAGTCGCCCTTCGGGCGACGCGCTATCCCTCCCGGCGCTAAAGCAACCGGGTTTCCCGCGTAAACGATGATCAAACCTGAAGCATTGACACCAGACAGGCTGGGTAGCCTATGCAGCGCGATCACCGATAACCCAGATCGCTTTCGCGTTTTACGTCGAATTCACCTGAACCAGGCGACGCTTGGACCGAAACTTGATGCGTCCATGGCCGGCACAGTCCAGGAAGGAACGCCGCTTATCATCCTCATGCTCAAGGCTACTGGCAATGATGTAAGTGGGGATACGCCGGTCGAGATTGGCATGCTCAAGTGTTACGCCACTCGAAATGCGGATGGGAACTGTGCAATGTCGGTCGCAGCCGGTTACCAAGGCGTTGAGTTTCCAGGGGGTGCGCTTAGCGACGAACAGCAGGGCGCGCTGGGCTTGACGAATGAAGCGCTGCAAGGCCAGGCGTTCGATGACGCTCATATCGCTGCCTTGATGCATGATGACCCGATCGTCATTTCACACAATGCGCTAACAAGCCGGCGCTTTTTCGATACCCGTTTCCCTGCGCATGCGCGCCTTCGCTGGGGGTGCTCTGCACGTGATCTTGATTGGCACAAGCGGTACGGCTACCAGGGCAAAATCCTCGAGACCCTTTGCATGCAGACAGGCGCTTTTTACGAGAGCGGGCGTTCGATTAACGAGGCTGCTGCGCTTGCTTGGCTACTTAATCGCCATTCCTGCATGGTTAGCCAATTGCTGGCGCGAGCAGATCAGGATGAGACGCTGGTGGATGCCTTCGGGCTGCCATTGGAGCAGAAAGCCACGGTACGTCAGGCAGGCTTTGAGTGGGTGGCTGATGGTCGGGGTAAACGGCTACACAAGCGGGTGCCTTTTGATCAGGCGGAATCCCTGCAGCAGTGGCTCACGGGGCTGGGAGCCGTGCCTGGGCTGGTCACGCTGGACTGCCGATCGCGGTTTGCGGCTATGTGATAACCGCTGAGCGGTGAAAGAGCTGGCGCCTGAGACCAACGGTCGAGGCGCCATTTTTTTGTTTCTGGGGATGGGTCAAAGAATCACGCGCAAACGACTTTTTCTGCAGAGGTACAGGGCGTTATTGCGACGAGGTTCGTAATCATTTCCAGCGGTACCACCTGGGAAGGATCTTTCAGGGGATGCCTGTCGAGCAGGTCAGCGGCCATGCCTGTTACCGCTGTTCCCTGAAGGCTGGCCACTTCATGTTGCAGATGGCATAGGCGCAGTAAAGTACAGTTGTGGCGGATTGGGTTGGCGCGATCAGGAATTGTGCGCGGGCCACAATTGCGAGCGACGTAGGTGGCCATCACCAGATCGGAGATCCCTGCACAGAGAAGGGCAGCGCTGTCCTTGTCGATGACAAGATCTCCGTCGTGGCAAAGCCTATCCAGCAATTGAGTGAGCCGGGCAGCATAGTTAGGGCGCTGCATCTCCCAGACGAGACGATCATCCAGGTGGCTTGTATCTCGCTGTTGCTTGAGGGTATCCAGCAGGCAGGAGACAGAGATTGCGGCTAGGTGGCGATCGCTGAAAGAGAGTTGCATGGTGGGTACCTCAGGAGCGAAATTTGCATACCACCCATATAGGGGTCCCTTGTGACCGGTGGGCGAAAATATGTTGGTTATTTCGAAAAGGGTGCGTAGTGGCGTAGGCCAGGGTCGTTTATCCGGTGATTAGCATCGGCTCCCACCACGGCGTGATAGGCACGACCTCGCCGGTATCCAGAATGTGCTCGTGGTCATCGGCGAAGGCCCTATAGCGTGAAATATGCTTTTTACAGAACGTCTCGAGGTCAGGCTCGGACAGCCTCGGTGAAAAAATGCTGCCGGCCGCAAGATTGCCTATCAATGCGGTACCATCAGGGAACTCATGCAAGTCAGCCAGGCACATATCCATAACCATACAGATATGCTGGCGATTCCTGGCATACTCGCCAACCATGAGCCGGATAGGTTGCTGGTCATGTGGGGTCGCCGGTAAATATTGGGTACCGTCCTTGACGTAGACGGGGCCAAGCACATCAAGAAGCTTTGCAGAGACCCGAACCAGATCGCCCTTTTTTAGATCCTCGAGTGGCGTATCGATCCACTGGTCATAGTGCAAGCATGGAACGCTGAGCATTTCTTTTCTCCGTAGGTAGCTTCGTGGGTGAGGCAAAGGGCATGCCCGTTCAAGGGTAAATTTCTGACTCGATCGGAAAGTGCTGTCCGTTATACGTAAAAGTGATGTCACCCCCGTCTGTGATACTGACCAAGGCCAGCTGGCGCATGCCGGAAGACACTCGCC
The DNA here is from genome assembly GCF_003336665.1 of Vreelandella rituensis. Classification (GTDB taxonomy): domain Bacteria; phylum Pseudomonadota; class Gammaproteobacteria; order Pseudomonadales; family Halomonadaceae; genus Vreelandella; species Vreelandella rituensis. Next base: position 168,222 of record NZ_QPIJ01000001.1, read on the forward strand.
GCCAGTGAAGCGCAACGTGCTTTCCGCGAAAGTCACGCGCCAGTGTGTCAGCCACCTTGCCGAGGCTCGATGCATGATCCTGGCCGTGACTGCGGATGATGACTGGAAGCTCAGCACTCATAAGCTAATCGCCTCTGTGCTACGGACGGGAGCGTGATGGGCAGGGCTTGAAACAGCCGGGGCTTGCCTCGGCCGATACAAGGCATTGGCGGTAAGGTCGGGGCTCATGTTCACCACATCCAACGCAAACTGGTAACTCGAGAGATCTGTGGCTGAAAGGCGGGTACCGTGGAGGATGCCGGAAAGATCTTCGCGGGTATTCACGGTTTGCACCAGGTCCTCGAGGGCGGCAGCAAGAATAAGGTTCTCGCGGTCGGTAAGGGCACCCCTCTGGATGGCGGTCATCTTGAGGTGGAGCCGATGCAGCTCAGCACTGCTGTCTTGGCTAGCCCAATCAAGCGGTGCCAGCATCCCTTTAATGTGATGGGTGCTGTGTTTTTCCCAGAGCGTTTCTTCAAGACTGGCGAGTGCGGCAAGGACGATATCGCGTTGGCTGTCGGTGTAGACCATGGGGGTTCTCCTGTAGCGCGTATGGGTAGCTCTCTTTACCACCGATATAGGGGTCTATCGTCCTTGCTGGGCGAAAACGCTTACCCAAGAGACTGCGTTCCTTCAAATTCGCGGTAACCCTGGCGCTGGCGTTCTCTCTGGTTGAGCTCATTGACCCATTCCTTCATCTCATACACGTCCTTCTGGCCAGGAATGTCGAGAATCGGGTGTGAGCGATCCACGGTATCGAGCCGAAGTGTTCCCAGGCCTAGAAGTCGCTGGGTGATCGGGCGAAGGGCGATAATGTCTCGAATACGCGACAGCTCGACCTGATCCCTGCGGCGATTGAGAATGCCATGGGTGTAGTTGATTCGTTGGCTTGTGAAATGAAATTCCATGACCGCCAGCGAGAGCGTCTTGCGGATGGCGGGAAACAGACAAGCAAGCCAAACAAGGCCGTACACCCATGCTTGCCATGTCTCGTAGGGAAAGGCCTCACCCATCACGTCCGCGATCGACTGGGCGATCCAGGTCACCGGCAAATGCAGGAGTTTCAGAATTTCCATGACCACAAAGCCGAGGAGGCCGTAAGCGAGCCAGGTGGGCACCGCGGCTTTCAGTGAAGGTTTCAATGTGGCCAGTGATACCTCTTCTTCAGGCTGCGCAGGTGTGCTCTGGTGAGATGGCGGTATGTTGCCGTTACCGTTTTCCATGGCCTTCCCCAATTTTATGGTGTTCACACCAGTATATAGGAAAAGCTGATACCCTGACGTTGTGAAACCGCCATTAACGCCTTGCCGGATACCCATACCTTGCCCAATTATCTTTCGAGAAATGCCATGAAATCCCAGCAGGGCGCCGCGCTGGTGATAGTGATGGTGCTATTGACAGCAATGCTGATGCTGGGGGTGTCGATGATGCAGTCCTCCTTGATCGATGAGCGTCTGGCCGGCAACTATCGAGCGGCGGTCCAGGCGCAGATGAGTGCTGAATCAGAAGCGGCTGAAAGAATGTTCGTCGTCGCGGATGAATCCGGCTTGGATTGCCAGGATGCCATGGTGCTAGATGCATCAGGACGGGAAGACTGGGAGGCGGGCTTTTACCACTCAGACACGCACTCAGGCAGCCGTTACACGCCTTGCGTGCTGACCGATGAGCTCGGCTCATTCGTATTCGTGATCGAGGGCTATGTCGGCGATTCAAAACGACCAGAGGCGAGTCACTTCATGCTGGCGGGCAGTCTGGCAGGCCAGAACACCGGTGCGGATCCGAGCGAGATACAGGCAATCACAGAGTTCATCGACTATATCCAATCCCTGCTGGGAAGCGATGACGTGATCGCCAGCTGTGATGCGGGCACGATTATGGCAAGCGGCTCGAGCATCGCCTTTTGCAACGGAGACTATGTGGGACAGATTGATTCTGGGATGGAAAACATATTGCTGGTGACAACCGGCAGTATCACTACAGGCGTGGGCGGGCAAGGGCAGCCGTCTACGTTCTCCACCTCGCTGGTAGCACTTGGAGATATTGTGGTGTCGGGAATGGGCAATGATGTTCTGGAGGGTATCGTCTGGTCTGGCGGCGACATTACCTTCAACGGCAATGCTAACGTGATTGGCGAGGTCATCTCCATTGCTGAGAATATCACGGTGAATGGCCGCGAGCGCCTTGAGGCGGGCGAGGCTATCGCTGACCTGCTGGAAGAGTCAGGATTATCACCGGCTGATGACTACATCTGGCGCCAATTTTAAGTCACGCCCGGCAGGCGTAGGTAGTCAGGCGACGGTCTTGGTTTCGGCCTGAACTCGCCACGCTTCATCAGCGAGGGCGTTCAATTTTTCCTGAGTCATGGGTTCATGTGCATCATCCATGAGCTTTCCGCCCAAGACAGCGCCAGCAAAGGCCAGCGAGATTGCTTCCTGTAGGGGGTTGATGTCCGTTGCAATGGCGCGGTGTGGCACGATAAAGGTTAGCCCTTGCACCAGGAGGCTATCCCTTGCTTGAAGTTGATCCGGGGAAGGCAGGGCGCCAGGATTGAAGGCGCTGAAGACAGTGAAGAAGTAGTGCCCCATGCTGCTTGCGCCGTGATACCCCTTGAGGTTGTCGTCATACGTGGCCAAGCCGCTTCCCATTCGCTGAAGAATGAAGGAATTTAGGCTGTGGTCATCATCCATCACGACGGAGAAAATGAAGGCGCCCCCGTCAGCCGGAAGCGTTTCCACGGCTTGACGACAGATACTGGCGTGCTTTGCATGGCGGGGTACGTCTGAGGTTGCGGATGCAGGTTCCTCACTCGGGTTGGGGGTTACCCTGTGAGCCGTCTGGGTGTGATCGGCGCGCTCAGGCGAGAGGGTGTTTAACGCTGGCGCGGTTCTTTCGGCTCGAACCCTCCGGATGCCGTCCATTATAATCAGGCTGCAAAGCCCGAGACCGAAAAGAATCAGCATGACTGTAAACTCCATAACAAACTCATAATCCGTTGTTTATATCAATGCATTATAACATGAACGAATTATGGCCTGTTGACGACCGATAACACTACTTGTCCTGGAACAAGCTTTCACCGACGCTGGCGGCTTTCTGCAGATAGGCTTCCTTGTCATCTCGCACATAGGTCTCGGTAGTCGATGAGTTGGAATGCCCGAGCAATACCTGCAATTCACGAATGCTCATCCCATGTTCATGCATGGTCGTGGCGAAGCTTCGCCGCATGTCATGAGGGGTAACCTCAATACCGATAAGATCCGCTATCGTCGTGTTGCAGCGCTCCCTGACCTTATTCAAAATGTAGTTGACCGCAGTCACGTTGAGGCCGACGTCGTTAATCCTGGGCGTTGCTCGGTTGTTGCCGTAGCGGCAAAACAGCGCCCCAGGTGAGTAGCCGCGCTCGGCATCCAGGTATTGAATAAGCTCCTCCCAAAGGGGGTCGGGAAGCCTTAGGTTGCGTTTTTTAGTGCCTTTTCCGTGTATTTTTATCTTCTTTTCGGCGAAATCAAAGTCTCGGGGAATATGGATACTGATCAACTCTTCGCGCCGAATCCCAAGAAAGCCGAGAAACAGGATCATCAGGGCATTGCGATTGGCCGTGAGAGTCCCGTCAGTGCGAGCTGTGGTGACTAAGCTCTTGATGACGGAGAGGTTTTGAGCGCGGCCCGCTGGTTCTGGATGATTTTTTGCGGGTTTAATGGCGCGGATACGTTCATAGGCGTCCGGGGTCATGATCTCCATACCCCAGCTTTCCTTGGCTGTCCCTTTGAGGGCCGAGAGGTAAGCGTTGCGCGTACTTGGCTTATAACCCTCATCCCTTAGTCGGCCCAGTACAAACTTGATGGCCGGCACCTTGAGATCGTGCCACACCACATACTCGTAATCGTGTGCGCCAAAGTAGCGAGCGACGTTGTTCAGCAGGTACATCTTGCTGCGGGCGCCGGAGGGAGATCCCTGGCTTTGCAGATGAATATGGGCGGGATTCTCAAGACGAGGAATAGGGTGGTTGGTGATCCTGACAACTGGCTTCGTCGCGTCAATGGAATCGTCACGATTCAGGTGGGCATCGGGAAGAAATGAACGCGACGGCTTGGCTGGCAGCCTGCCATCGGCGGGCTTAGACGGCGGAAGCTGAACGGCCGTGCCAGGACCTTCGTGCTTTACTGGCTTATCTTTGCTCATGGATGCGCTCCATTGATTGCGGGTGTATCAGGCCGAGTCTGCGCTGCACGGCCAATAAAATAACAAAAACAGATATACTGACTACAATACCGTAATAATATAAATGAGTTGGCCGAATGCTCACGAAAACGCAAGTGATTCCAGCGACTTCCTACGATAGGGCGCCTGCGCCACGATCTTCTCATTGGACGCTTTGGGGGCAATGGATTGCAGTGTTGACCATGAGTGCCGACCACGCTGCTCGCTTTCTCTTTCGTGAGGCTGCGTTTGCCGATGGGGTGACAATCACGGTCGGGCGGATCGCTTTTCCCGTGTTTGCCGGCATGGTGGCCTGGCATGCGCTTTACAACACACGCAGCTTGCGCCGCTATATCGGCCGAATTCTGTTGATTGCGATCGCGGCCCAGCCGTTGGTGATGTGGCTCAACGGTTATCCGCACATCGCCTACTTGAATATTTGTTTCACCCTGGCACTTGGGTTGGGGGTAGCGCGCTGGGGACAGCACTGGTATCGGGTATTCCGCGAAGGCCGGCGGAGCATGGCGCTGCTTTTTATTGAGGCGCTGGCCATGGGCCTTGGTGTTCTCGTGGTTTCCAGCTTTTTCGAGTATGGCCAGGCGGGGGTATTGCTGGTGCCACTGTATATGCTCAGTTTCCATACGTTGAGAAAGGCGATGGCTGAGCAAGGCATTATTAAAATTGCCGGCGCTTGTGGTGCGATTCTCATGACGGCCTTGATTGCCAGTCTGGCCAATATCAATCCGGTGTCGACGCTGGTGGCCACCATGACAGCGCTCGGTATCATTGTGCTGGCTGCGGGACCGCGAGTGCCGATTCAAAAACCACGCCTTTGCCTGCCACGCAGCGTATGGCTGGCATGGTATCCCGTGCATTTTGCCGTTCTGGCGCTGATCGTCCACATTATCGGATGAAATCCGGGTTTTCGGGTCGATCACAGGCATCACTCCTTTGGCGGTGAATAGCGCTGAAAGCCTTATGTGCTGTGGCTTTGCGTGTGTTCGTCATCTATATTCGTAGCGCTGTGCGCAAAATCTATTATGTGGTGCGGGGCAATACCCGCTAGATTTTACGTAGGAGCGGCTTTTTGAGTCCCGCGGACGACCATCTATGCAGACCTGGGTCACCATCATCACCGATGATTATGTTCACAGCGAAACTCAGCGCATGGAAAATTGGTTGGTAGGCGTACCGACAGACGATGCCCGCTGGGTGATATTGATCCAACCGCCCTACTGATTTCAAACTAATCATAACGTCAATTATGTTCGGTTTGAATTTGGATTGCCAGGGCTGCTTGCCCTCTCTTGCGCGATGAATGAATAAAGTTTGAACCGTTGTGTTGGGGTTTCTTGGCAGGTATTCACGTTGCGCGGGAGGCCCTGCATGTGTGACGGAACCTACCCACTGCAGTACAGAGCCTCGAGGCTATTCATCTCGCGGACTTAAATCCTTAAAATCTAGCCGGCAAGCTCTCGGTCATTTGGTAAAACCATGACAAGCTATCGGGCATCGTGATGTAGGTATCAGGAATTTCGGGGTCGGTCTCCTGGCGCACGGCGACACAGGCTCCTTCATCGGTTACAAAAAGCTCCCAGGGCAGATCGGCATCAAATTCGACGCGAATTCGTTGGTGTTTGGATTCTCGGTTGCTTGAAGCATCCCGCATCAGCTCAAGAAGGTTGCGCAGGCAGCACAGCGCTTCACTTTCTGGAAGGTGTGCCCATAAGTGAGGAAGCTTATATAAATCAGGGTTTGACACTGCTTTCTGGACGGTGGCTTCGGGAGCGCTAATGATCTCGGCGAGCATGTCCTCGAGGGGCCGGTCTTTGTAGTCAATGCCGTTTATTTCCTCGATAAAGCCTGGCATATCGTGAAGACTGCGCAACGTGGTATGCAAAGCAGTGGCATTTTCCGCATGAATAGTACCTTGGTCAGGCAAACGGAAAACATAAAGTTTGGCACTGGGATATGGGTAAGCGCCGAACCTAGCAAAAGCAAGGCGATGCAAGAAAGTCCGTAGACTGTTTTCCACTTCATTAACCGGGAAATCAGTTAATAACTCGACCGGATGATCGGTTGCTCCTGGCATAGTGCGCCCCGTGGGTTATGTCTTTATGGTGTACTATTAAGCATATCACTGTTTGCTTGAGCCAGGCTTTAATTCAGGAGGTGTGCCGTGGCGCATCAATACCGTTATTTGTCAGCCATTGAAAAAGCTTTTGATCAGATAGTTACGGCCACTCACCAGCTTATTAACCAGTACAGTAATGACCAAACTCATGCTTGGGCCCTGCACTCCCCGAGACCAGACGCGGCCTGGCTTGAGACCGCATTGCTCGACTATTGGTATGAGGAGGGTCAGGACGGGCGCAGCACACGGCCCTATATTGGCATGATCGCGGCTGGGCCGGATCTGCTGGAGGCTGTGGCGGCAGTCAATGCCGCAAAAAGTGTTTTTTCTCAGGTGCTTGCTGAGATCAAGCGGGAGGAAAAGGCCCTGATTCCCGAGCTCAAGGGCAGCCTCCCTGCTCGCCACCCTGCCCTGGCTTCCAATCTCTCCGGGGCGGGTCTGGCCAGGCTTAACCTCAAGCAGTGCTGGCGCCATATTCCGGTTGCCGATGCGCCGGTCGAGCGTGTTCACCTGAGTTGGTATACCAGTGGCCGCTCTATCAAGCGACTGACGGTTGCAGCAGTTGAACAGAAGCTAATGAGCATGAATACCGACTCTCAGCATGTAGAGATCCTGATGAAGACATTGGCGTCAGTTCCCAGCCGAGAGCCGCTCGCCCAGGTGCAGACGCTTGCCCCGACAATGCGTGCTAACCTTTTCTTTATTGACCCTTTAAGGGATGGGCGGGACCGCCGGGCAATGAATGTACCGCTTCCGCTGTTTATCCCATCAATAGATGGCAGGCTGCCGCTTCATAACCAGCCAACTCCCTTCCCACCGGAAAGCAGGACCCGGAAGGTGCGCAGCGATGAGAAGCTAGAAGAAGAACCCTTTCTGCCTTCATTGCGGATCTATCGTTATCGTTGATAGCTTGCATTCGCAACTTATACGCACCTGATTTATTTCTACTAAGATAATTTAGCCAATCGAGGGTTTTATGCTTCGATTGTAACGATATCCTTCCTGCCTTTATGTCAGCTGAATGCGGGTGTAGGATGTCAACAGTGTTGACACGCATACAGGGGAATGGGCGATGCTACTCATTGAGTATCTCACCAAGAAAAGGGAGCTTGAAGCACTTGAGCAAGAGATTGAGTCGCTGAAAGACACTGCCGAAGTAAGGGCCGATCTTGAATTAGTCGATCGGCTGAACGCATTGATGGCTGAATACGCTATTGGGTTCAACGAGCTTCAATACATGCTTGAGACTCCCGGGGTGATGGCCATTGGCTTCGCAACAGCAGAGCCAATGCCCCAGGAAGTGGACTCCTTGGAGGCCGCCCCGGCATCAGCATTAGAACCCGAACCACCGAAGCCGAAACCAAAGCCAAAGCGTCAGGAAAAACAAAGTCAGGAAAAACAAAGTCAGGAAAAACAAAGTCAGGAAAAACAAAAGCAGCACAAGCAGGATGCGCCGGCATCGGCTCCAGGCTCGATTTACCGAAAGCGCCCGCTGAGGGTCTTTCGCAACCCCCATACCGGTGAAGTGATTCGCACCCGCGGGGGCAAGCACCGTCAGCTGACAGAATGGAGCGCTCGCTACGGTCCCGATGTGGTCGCTGAGTGGCAAGAAGAGTAGCTGCTGTGAAGTGCCTCCGGTACGACGCCCGCAGTGGCATATTGGTACAATGCTACTACATAGGGTGGTTTATTTAGTCAGGAGGTGCCTCATGCACAACAATGACAATAACGTTCAGGACGATTTCTTACGTGGGGTGTTTGGCGATGTTTTCGATGGCGCCGAACACCAATCGAGTGCACAGAAAAGCGCGCTGAATGACGTCCACTTCTGCCGTGCGTTCGAGTGCTGGTCTGTGGATGTGCTGGATGATGTGGCGCGTCCATACTGGATCGTCGGTATTTTGGTCGGCCTGGCAATCACTATTCTGCCTTGGGTGGTGCTTAGCTATTTCATTGGCAGCATCGGGGGGCTGTTCTACCACCTGGTGTTCTCTGGGCTGTTTGGCCTGATCGCTTATCGGTTTATCGCTTACGGTGGATCAGAAAAGCCTACAACTGAAGCGATGGCTTACATTGAGCGCGAACGCACACGGTATTTCGGCTGAAATTCAATGTTCTGGTATTGTGTAGTGTACACTGAATGGACAATGTAGAGATTGCCAGGAGCGTGTCGTGTTCACTGTCCAATTCAAACTGTGCTTTCGAGATTCCGAGTGGAAAGTCCTTTCCGAGCACCCTTCTTTCGCCTACGCCAGGACGGTCGCAGAGCATCGCTGGCGTAATGTCGCTGCGGTCAAGGTGTGCGATTCAGACGGCGTAGCAGTCTGGCCCTCGCCTACCTTCAACACAGATGCCGGGTCGCTTTCAGCGACATTATCCCGGCATTGAAGCCACGCTATCTCCCTTTCCCTGATCCATTTTCTCACCGGAGACCTACCCGATGAAGCCCACCCCTGAGCAGCAGAAAGTCATCGATCTGGGGTCTCAAGGGAAAAGCTTGAAAGTGGAGGCCTATGCTGGCTGTGGCAAGACTGCGACTCTTGTGAATACAGCCCGAGCAATCAAGGGTAAGGGACTCTATCTCGCCTTCAACCGAGCTAACGCACTCGAAGCGAAGAAAAAATTCAAAGGCTTTGCTGACGCGGCGACCATTCACTCTTTGGCCTACCAAGCCGTGGGCGTAAATTTTGGCGATCGGGTTGAAGGCGAATTAGCGGGCAAGCTCTCTGCATACCGCCTGGTACAGTTTTTCAATTACGCAGCGCTTGGGCCTATTACTCCCCTGGGGCGAGCTACCCTGATTCGGGAAACTCTCTCAAACTGGATGAATTCCGCCGCAGAGCTGCCGGAAACCCAGCACGTTCCCATGGAGCAAGCCCAGCTTGCCGCCCAGGCGGCGAATCAGAACCTCTCGCGTCCTGCAATGTTGGCCGAAGTGATAGCCAAGGACACACGCAAGCTGTGGGAAGAGATAATAACCGGCGGCAGTCTTCCCCTTCCGCACGATGGGTACCTAAAAATTTTTGCGCTGCAAAAACCGGTATTCCCCTGTGACTACATCCTTTTCGATGAGGCACAGGACGGAAACGAGATGATGATGGAGCTGATCCGAAGCCAGCCCTGCCAGCAGATATACGTAGGCGATGGATTTCAGTCGATCTATAGTTTTCGGGGCGCGGTAAACATCCTTGCACAGATTACCGACCTTCCCACTTGCCACTTGTCCCAAAGCTTTCGCTTCGGTACCGAGATCGCGGATCGAGCCAACGTGGTGCTCGAGTGTCTGGGTGCAAAGGTGCCATTGAAGGGCTTTGATACTGATCGCACAGAGCTGGGTCAGCGCTCCGCCATGCTGTTTCGCAGCAATACCACGATATTCTCCGAGCTTCTGGTGCAGGTGCTCAAGAACAAGCGCAAGGTGGCCGTGGTCGGCGGTACGAAAGATATGGCCCAGGTTCTCAGAGCCGTTGAGTCACTCAAGGCCGGAGAGGAAACGCCCCACCCCGACTTCGTTGGCTTTAGCCGCTGGGAGCAATATATCGAGGCTGCCGAGATCCCCGGCGCTCCTGCCGACATGGTGCGCCTGGTCAAGGTATGCAAATCCAATCCGGTCAAGGCACTCCGCTACGCCCTGCAGCTTTCGGATCGGGTCAAAGAGCATGAGGCGGATATCGTGGTATCCACCGCGCACAAGTCCAAAGGGCGCGAGTGGCCCTACGTAAGGCTTGGGAACGACCTTTACCGGCCGGACAATAGCCCCGAAGCCGAGGAACCCTTTCAGGAAGAGGAAGCCCGCTTGGATTATGTGGCCCTCACCCGTGGGCAAGTGGGCATGGAGGGTGGCGAGGAAATGATGGCGGCGTTTCTTGAGCGTCAAGCCATGCTGCGCGAAGGTCAGTTGAAGGATGGCGTCGATCTGGATATCAATACGCTGATTCGTGACCTGAAATCGCTCCCCCCCAAGGCGCGTATGGAGCGGCTTACCGGCCTGCCTTCTGATATCCAAGGGAAACTGATGGCACGACTGCAGCAAGGTGCCTGAGTGGAAAGGCATTAAGGTTTGACTTGCCGGCCTCTTAGCCAATAGTTGACATTCTCCCCACCCTTCAGCGCTACGCGACTCTGGAAGAGGTATTACGCGCTTTTAGATAATCCCCTTCCTGATTAGAAAAGCGGCCAGCGCCACAGACAGCGCCAGCCTACTGAGGCTAGATCCTCCCCTGTGAGCTTGCCAGTCAGTTCATCCGCGGACCCGAACCATGGAGGCGCGAAACAGTTTGCCGTCGTGCCGGTATCCGGTCTGCAGGACATTGGTGACGGTATTCTTGGGCAGGTCGCTTTCCGTGTCCACGGCAATGGCTTCGTGAACATTTGGATCGAACGGCTTGCCCAAGGCCGGAATGACCTCGATGCCATGCTGGGCTAGGGTGTTGCGCTGCATTTCGAGGATCAACGCCACGCCCTTGCGGTGGGCTTCATCCGCCGGTGAGGCCATGGCCTCAAGGGCTTTCTCCAGGCTGTCTATGGATGGAATGATGGCCTTCGCCAGTGAGGATATGGCCGCCATCTTCCCTTTCTCGAATTCCTCGCGAGTGTCACGTTCCGCCTGGTTTTTTTGTGTCCTGAATCCGGCAATGCGTTTTTCCAGATTATGGATGCGATCAATCGCCATTTTTTCCAGGCCATCCCGATCTTGTTCAGTGCAAACATCCACCAGATAGATCATATCACCGCGCTCGGCACTCCCCCTTTCGTACCCGCCGCCACCCTTGCCAATGAGGGCCATGTGAGACTGACACCAGCGCACGTTTTCCTCGCGGGTGACTCGACCATCCGGCCACTTTGTTGAAACGCTCTTTTTGTCCGATGGTGATATGTCTTTCCTGAAAGCGCCCCCGTCAAGACGCGGAAAGTAGATCTTGCAGCCAAACATTGCCTGGAGCGGCGTAATGTCTACATGACAATAGATATCCTTCCCTACGACATGGAATTCACGGTCATCCTGGACCTTTATATTGACGATAATATCGTCCCTTTCACCAATCTCGAACTCATGCCCTACATTTGAAACCGTGCAGATGCGATCTACGCAGGAAATATCGTTGGGGGAGAATGTAAGGTTGAGCTCATGATCTTCAAGGGTCTCGCCCAGACAATGACAACGGTAACAGGGTTCGCTTGCAGTGCCACCCGTGCCCTTGCATTCTTTGCATTTGGATAGCCGCCGGTAGCGGACACTTATCTTTTTCCTGTAAATCAATTGCGCTATTGACGGTCTGACTGTCACCTGCAGCTTTGGTCTTTGCATAAAATGGCCCTTGAACGACTGATGATGCAATCCATGTGATCATGATTCGGTAATTTGCGGGTTGCCCGACCTTGTTTCCAGTGCCCTCTGCTTAAAGATTGACGCGAAACAGGATTTCGAGACGAAACAAGCTGGCGCCTTGCAGCGCCAGCCTCTCTGCCCTGTCAGGTGCCGTTGGCAAGCGCCAGGTGGGCGCCGGCATGCCCGATCACGACCTGCTGTGTGGCGTCGTCCCAGGCGAAGTACAGGCGGTGGCGATAATCGATGCGCAGGTGCCAGTGCATGGTCCAGGTGGTGCTTTGACCATCGGCGCCCTGCTCCACGAAATCGCGCTCCTGGGCCAGGCGCTCGTGATTGCGCACGTTGTCCGACTCGTTCAGCGACAGCACGCCTGGCAGGCAGTCGTTCATCTCATAGGCCGGGCGCCCGGCCATGAGGATGTCGCGGCCATCGGTTGCCAGCGCCACGAGCTTTTGCAGCAAGGTGGTGGCGCTCAACTGGCTGGCGGAATGCGTGGCGGACTCCATGGCTGTGTCAAGCACCCGGATGCGTTCGGGAAAGCTCGCTTGCACCAGGGCAAGCGCCTGTGGCGCGGTGCCTTGCATGGAAAATTCTTTTAAGGCTTCGTGAACGCTGGTATCCGCTCTGCCGGGGAAGGTTTCCTGATTCGCGTTATCCAGGTGCTGGCGCAGGGACCAGTTTGCCGCCTTGAGATCACGCAGGCAGTCTTCCTGCTGGTGCAGCTGTTCCCGCAACTCTTCTATCTGCGAGTCCTGGCCTTCTGATTCGCCGTGCTTACTTGCTTCTGCATGCTCTGTGGCGATGGAGGGTTCACTGTCGATCGTGATCATTCCCGTAAAGCTTTGGGCTTTTTCGGTAGATATCCCGAGTGATTCCCAGGGAAGCTTGTCACTTTTGGCGAGTATTTTATCTACCTTGCCCTTGATCGACTCTTTCCAGGCTTCGTATTGATTGGCCTGCGCCTGTAGGGCGGCCATACGCTCAGCAATAGGCTTATCCTGCTGCTGGCCCAGCTTGTCGAGCTGGCTTTCCCAGTGAGTTAGTTGTTCGACAAGACGGCTGTCTAACGACTCGACCTCCAAAAACCATGGAACCAGATCATCTGGCAGGAGTGATGGATCATGCATCTCATTTAGCTGTTCGACGGCTTCAGCGTCCGAGGGCGCTTGGGTAGGCGTGGGGGCGTCAATGCGGCTAATGATGACACCGCGGCATTCGCCAGCCTCCTGGATAAGCTTGTCGAGGAAGTCCGCGCGAGCGCCTAGCCGTTCGATATCCGACGCCAGTTGATCGTTTGAACTCCCGGCCTGTATCCGGATTAGTGTTCCCGCCAGTTGGCGAACCACGTTATCCGTTGGCACAGCATTGCTTCCGATGCTGGCGCTGGAGCCGCCCCGAAAGAGTATGTTATCGAGTAGATAGCGCTGAGAGTTAAACCAGAATTCGCGGCTTTCATCTTCAATCTCAGACCATTGCTCCAGCGCGTAATTCAGACCCGTACCGGCATCTTTCCAGCAGCCCAGTAGCGTCGCGGTATTGGCCAGCCAGTTCCCCAGGCGCTGAATGTGATGCAAGTTTTTGAATGCAGACGTAGTGACCCGCGGCATGTTTCCGGCACACTTCTGTAGCGTGCTGTCGCCGTGACAGCTGAAGGCAGTGTGCACCATCATGTCGTGGGCGCCGGGCCAGAGCATGCGAAGGTCGCTGAGAAACCGCACTGTCTTGTAAAGGCTCGCAATGGCCCACCATGCATTGAAGGTTGCCCATGTCAGCGCATCGGGCGTTTCGTTTTGCTCCGGCGTGAGCGATTTAAGGCTATCGAGTACCGGGAACAGCAAGCTTAGGTATTGCTGATGCTTTTTGATCCGCCGTAAGTCCTGGCCTTCGATGAGTGCAGAGGCAGGGACTGACAAGAAGTCCTCGGATTCAAATTCGACACCGGCCTGCTGCATCCAGTGATTGAGGATATCGTGCTCGATTACCGGGGCGTTCTTTCCGGCGAGGTAGTGTTCCAGCAGGAATAGGCGATGCGATGGCCTTGCCAGGTAGCTGAGCAGCAAGAGCAAGTCTTGATCAATGAGGAAAGTGCCGCACCCGCGCAAGGATTTACGCAGCCGTTTGATGCTGCTGCGGGGCAAACTAGCGATTTCTTTAAAATAGGTATCGGGACTCTTTCCCGTCAGCGTGGCGAATGACAAAGGATGCCTGGGGTCTTTCGCCCTTTTATCCAGGGCGACCTGAAATGGGGCAAAGGGTAAAAGCGTCGTAAAAGTGCCGGTATCGGGCTCCTTTTCTCCCCCATATAACACTAGCCGCATGGCTTCGCTCATGGGTTCCTTCGACCCTTCCCCGCTCATGATGCTCGAATCATCAATAAGGCTCTGGAAGTATTGCTTTTGCTCAAGGCCGACCGCAGCTTCAGGCTTTTTCATCATCACGCCAATTTGGGAGGGATCCTTCAGCGCGTCGGCAAACAATTGGTAAGTCATGTAAGCATTCCATGGTAATAATCCGATGCTTACATCATAACACTTACGTTTGCACCTTTTGGGGTAAGGAACACTTACCGGTGCTCGGCTTTGTCGTGGTTTGCTTCACTGCTCGAGTCCCGTGGAGAAGGTGAAAATTGCATCTGCGGTATATCGGGATGCACGCAGTGGAGGCTGTTACAAGGAAGCCGCCCAGGCTATACCCAATGATGGGTACAATCTGGGGCGGCCTTGTCACATGCCGCTTGTTCAGCGGTAGCTTCACAAAGCAAAAAAGACACTTTTGAGCCGCTTGCGCAGCGGAGATTGGATCTAATCTGGCTCTATTGGATCGACAATGCATACTAGCCGCTTGTACAGCGGTTCCTGGTCCAAGCCTTCTTCGGGATGCTGGCGATATTACTATCCGCTTGCACAGCGGTTCACTTTTAGGTTGGGCATTTGTCGCACTATTAATACTTACTAGCCGCTTGCACAGCGGTTCACGGGGGGGTAGAGGATTTCGCGACTGTCCCTACTTATTAGCCGCTTGCACAGCGGTTCACTAGGGAAACAAATGGCTAAAGCATTGAATAAAGGTCTTTTATACGCAGCGCCCGGAAATATTCCTTTTACACGGAGGTCGATAAGCACCTGTTTTTAAAGAGCGAATGATTCAGATTTGAAAAAGGGTTATCCAGCGATCCGGCGCGGCATCACGCATGCCTCCCAATCGGTTGCCCAGTAAGGAAACCGGCAAGGACTCAGCCCATGGGTCACCTGCTCCACCGGCGTTGCGGAGATTGACTCCCAGAGAGCCACCGGCAAGGGTCGTGCCGGTGTTCCGTCAGCGGCGATCCAGGAGCGGTCATCCGCGATCTCACGAATCGAGCGACCGGCAATCTGCCCCTGCCCTTGATTGGCATGCTTGCCCAGGCCTATCACAAGCTCAAGCAAGTGCAGGATGTCGGCAGGTTTGCCCACCCCGTAGCAGGTGGCCGTGGGCGCCATCACCGTCACGTACTTGGAGAGCTTGTTGGCATAGTCGCCGCGTTTTTTGTCCAGTGGCGTGTAGGGCCTTGTCGACACCTTCCCCTTGGCCGTGCGCTTCGGTCCGATATTTCGGATGTCCAGATCGTCAGCGCTTCTCATGCTGCGTACCTTGATCCTGTCGAGGTAATGAACCTCCGGGCCAAGGAAGATCGAAGACGCCCGAAAGATACCGGAGTCGGGATCACGCTCCAGGGGAATATGTGGCACCAAGTCGTCGCCGCGAAGCCCGGTCATGACCTCGGCGGCAAACGACAAAAGCCCATCCAGGGTGGTATGAAACGGCAGGATCACCGGGGATACCAAATCCAGCTTCAATTCGAACGGTACGGATTCAGACATCAGATATCCTCCGGGGTGTAGCAACCCAAGCCGTCCAGAAAAAGCTGGGCCTGCTCGAATGACTCAGAACGAAACCGCTGGGGGATACAGGCCAGCAATGAGCGTGGCGCTGATGTTAAGCGCTTACCGGCGCGCTTTTCCAGTTCTGGGTCAAAGCTTCCGGCCCAGGCTTGGGGAAGCGGAAAGCGCGGGTCAGCAATCCACACACAGCAGGCGTCGCTTCTGGCGCGGATACCCCGTCCAAGGCCTTGGGCAAGCACCTGGCGCACCTGCTCCTGATCGTGCTGCTGCAGAATGCGCGTCACGCTTTCGTGGCTGTAGCCGATGCTGCGCAGATGAAGGCGTAGCCGCATTTGTTCATCACGCTCCGGGGGCGGAAAGGGAATCCGGTGGATGAAGACGTTGGGGACCAGCCCCGGCAGGTCGACGCCCTCCCATCCACTGGGGGTAATCAGTACCGCGCCGGGCGTCTCTCGATAGCTCTGAAGGACGGAGCGAAGCGCCGCCCCCCGCTGGTGCTCGATCACGGTCATGTCCGGAGCAAGCTTCCTCACCTGCTCGGCGAGGGCCTGGGTGTCGCGCCAGCTAAGGGTCAGCGCAAGCACACGGTCCAGCGAGCCTTGCTGGGCCTCGATGAGCATGGCGGCACTGTACGCCAACCAGGCGGGGTCGGTCACCACCGCGACATCGCCTTGCTTGTTAAGCTGCTTGCGGGTCGGTGAATGCACCGCGGGATCGGCCAGCACGAACCGCATCTCGCCAAAGTCGGTGGGTTCGTGGCGAACCATCAGCTCGACCTGGACGTTATGCACCGGTTTGCCCGTGGTCTTCGACGGGTGGCGGTTGATCCCCAGCTGGCGCGAAAAGCCATCAAACGCCTTGGGAATGGCTTCGCCCGGGACGCTCAGGGTTGCCGAGGTAAACACCACCGCATTGAGAACAGGCCTGGGCGGCAGGGTGTCCGGGCTATCCGTATCGTTGTCTTGCGATAGCGGCGCCCATAGCCTTGACAGGGTGCGACCGGCATCGGGAGCGCCGACCGACAGGCTGGGGTATTCCCTGACCGGGGACCAGCTCACAATCGGCGTGCCGCCACCCCCCGTTCCCAGCGCCGAGGCGATGCGCGACAGGTCATGACAGTGATCGAGCGCCTCGTAAAGCATGTCCTGGCTGTAGGCATTCGATAGCAGGTTGTTCCCGACCAGCTGCGCCAACTGGCGACTTGCCGTTACCGCCATCTTCGCCGCCCCCGCCAGGCGTTCGGGCAAGGAGCCAATCTGCTGAGCGGTGCTATACCGAGCCCCCTGATGCTGGTCGGTCAGAAAGGTCGAAAGGGCCGTCAGCATTTCATGCAGCGAATGCCACTCGCCCTGCTGGGTCTGGCCCAGGTCGTCGGCAATGCGCCGCGAAAGCTGACTGAATCGGCTAACCGACAGCGAATCACTCAATACCGACTCGGCGATCCCCGGCAGTTTATGCGCTTCATCCACCACCACGCTGCGCACGGGGCGCACGCTATCGGCGTCATCGAGAAGATTGCCCCAGCGGAAGGCATGCAGCACCAGCAGGCTATGGTTGATCACCAGCACATCCGCGATTTTTGAGGCCGCCACATCAGCATGATACGGCGCGGCCTCGTCAGCATCGGAATGCTGATCCAGGGTCACCTGACCCGGCGTCAGCCCATCCGGCAAATCCTGCCCGCCCTCCTGGAGAAAGTCATCCAGAACGCCACCGCCCGCTTCGCGCCAAGCCTTGAGGTCGAGCAGAAACTCACGAATGGCGCGCATCCTCTCCTGCTCGCCCTTTTGCCGGCCGATGCGCAGATTATGCAACAGGCTGTCGATCTTCCCCGGCGAGACATAGTTTTGCTTGCCCACCCGGCGAGCGATCGTCAGGCGCACCGCGGTCAGGTCGGCGATCCAGTCGGCCACGCATTCCGCATCCTTGCCGAGCATTTGGCGCTGCAGCTGGCGCGAGTGCGTGGAAATGGCTGCCCGTTGCCCGGTCACCGCAGCATGGGCGAACAAGGCCACCAGGTACGCCAGGGTCTTGCCCAGGCCGGTACCCGCCTCGAGCATGCCGAGGGCGGTTTTCTCGTTTGCGTGATCGTAGGCGCACAGGACCATGGCCACCCGTCGAGCGTAGTCCCACTGCTGGGGATTGGGATGATAGCCGTGGGTTTGCGCCAGGCCCTGCGGGGCCAGGATGCGATCCACGATATCCAAGACCTTCAGCGCCAGCGGATCGTCTACCACGCTTGGGGCTTCAGGGGTTGCGGTTGGGTTACTCATGCGCCCCCCTTGTCGCGTCCGGCCCTGCCTTGAGGCGTTCGCTGACCAGGGGCACGGGGATTCCCAGGCCGTAGGCCGCGCCCGGACCGACAGTTGCGTTGTCCGACGATCTGGCCGGGGTGCGGCTGATGGCCAGCGTATAATTCTCGGGGCTGCTCGATGACTGGCTGGCCATGACCACAAACTGACGCGGATGGGGGTATTGATTTTCGGCCCGGATGCCGCCGGTGGCCGTTTGCGGTAAATCTGGCGGAGCCTCGCCGCGTGCAATGGCGCGCCTGGCATAACGCTGCAAGCGCGACGGGGAATATTTGCGCGAATCGCCCTTTGCCAGCCGGGAGCAGACCACGTACTCGGTGACGTTCTCCGGCACCGGGCGGATCGACTGAATGCCGATCAGGCCGATGTCTTCAAGCTTGGTGGCCATGGCGACGATGCGCGCCAGCGCCATCGGCTCGGCAAAGGCGCGAAAGCTAAACCCCATGCCATGGGAGTGGTAGCCGGGGAAGTCGACCCCGATGTGATGGGGCTCGGAGGCGCTGCGCAGTTGATGGACGATCCACAGCAAGCGCCCGTGGAGTTCCGCCGCCAACGCCCCGTCGCGGATCACGATATCCAAATAATGGCTCATGCGTTACACCTTGGTCGGCACGTTGAAATCCCAGTTCATGTCGGCCATGAAGGTATCGAACGCCGCCACAAACCCCTCCAGGCGGCCGTCACCGGTCAACACCGCATTGGAAAACGGCTCGCAGCGCACGGTGCCCACCAGCACCTTGCCTTTACGGGTCACCTCGAAGAGGTCCCACTGGGCAGACACCAGGCCGTTGCCGTTGGCCACGTGGGCGCCGATGATCGGCTCGAGGCTCCAGGCATCCAGGCCCGCCAGCAGCAGCCCCATGTCCACGTCGCTGGCGCGGCGCACGATCATGCGGTGCGACATCACCGCGCCCTGCGGGATGGCCTGCCAGCCGGCCAGCGGCATGCCCACCGAGTTCTTGCTGCCGCTTTCCTCGCGCACCTCGTTCATTTGCGCTTCGATGTTGGCGACGTCCTCACGGATGGCCTGGACTTCCGCGTCGTCCGCGTTACGACTCAGGGCGCCATAAATGTCCGAGTTGCGCTTGCGCAGGTCCGCCTTGAGCCGCGAAAGCTCCCGGTTGCCCATTGACCGCTCGCTCAGCTGCAGCAGGTCCGCATCCGACAGAAACCGCGCCTGGTCGGGATCCCTGTAGACATCATCGCTGCGCGCCCCGGAAAAGATCACCGGCTCCATGGCGTCGTCGCAGATCGCATTGCCCATGCCCAGACGGCCTTCGAGAAAGCCGATGGTGCCGGCATCGCCCGCACCGAACAGGTTGAGCAAGGGATTTTTCTGGCGGACTTCATGAATGCGCATCACCGACGTCTTGTCTTCCTCCCCGGCGCCCTTGATGCCCCCCAGCGCCAGTAAGAAGTGGGTATCGAGATCGAAGGGCTGCGGATTGCCGGTAAGCTCGATGACCCGATCGCGCACCACATCGCGTACCCGGCGGCGCAGGGTGCCGCGAATCCCGGTCGATGGAAACATCAATCGCTTGCCCAGGGCGGTCTGGGTGTGCGGGACCGGCGTCGGCTGGTTCTTCTTGCCCTCGCGGTCGAAAAGGTCCTTGCTGCAGGTCGCCAGGGGCTGTTCTGCGGTGATCTTACCTTCGAGGACGTAGTTGGAAACGGAGGGAGGCGCGATCTCGGTCATTAGGCTGAATCCATTATGGGATAAAAGTAATGTAAGGTATCTTGCATTGGAACACATATCAAAACAGACAGGTGGTAAATTGAACATCCAGAGCCCGGTTGATTTCTTTCACGCGCACCTTGGCCAGTACCTGGTGCCCGACGCCAGCCCCCGCAACAGTACCGCGCCCTCGCTGCCCACCCGGACCAAGGCGGCCCGGGAGGCGGGACTGGCCGCAGCGGACTTGCCGGTCAAGCGTGTCGGGACCGGCATGCCGGTGTATTACATCGTCACCCCGAGCCATGCCTGGTTTCTGTCCAACACGGCGGCGCCGTCATCCGAGCGGGTGACCGCGGTGCGCATTGACGACGACGAGGGACGGGCGGCGATCAAGGGCAACCAGTACCTGGCGCACTGGCTGTATCACGAGGCGCCCCTGGATCAACCCTTTCTGATCGGCAATGTCGAGAAGGCCAGCCCGATTGCGGCCATGGCGATCTCGCTGCCGCCCACCCGGATCATCTTCTGCACCACCGGCAAGTACGGGCGACTGGTGCTCAACCTGCTCGACTTTCGGGAGGACGTGGCCACCGTCCGGGCAAGCGGCATTCCCTGGGAGACGCTTCGCAAGGCCAACCTGCTCAAGGAGAAGGTCCGCCAGAGCGCCAAGGGCATCCTGGCGCCCCAGGAAGAGGTCACGGCACGCAAGGAAATCGGCAAGTTGCGCAAGAAGCACCCGGAGCTTCTGGCCACGCTCAAGGCGCTGCATGCCAAGCCCGGGTCCGGGGAAGCCACGCTGTTGCACTGGTTTTTTCAGGAAGGCAATTACTACGGCCAAGTGATCAAGGCCGCCCAGCAAGCGGCCAGTTGACCGGGATGCGCGACGCCAGGTCATGCCGGCCTTGGTGGGCAGAGGCGTTAGGACGCCGAGGCGGAAAGCTGGGTGTCCGGCGCGCAGGCCAGCAGCGCTTTGATCCCCTGGGTTTTCCAGGCGGCATGCCAGTCGAGCACGGCGTCCCCGGGCATTGGCCTGGCGAACAGAAAGCCCTGGAGTTCATCCACCTCGATCTCGCGCAGGTACTGGGCTTCCGCCGCCTGCTCCACGCCCTCGGCGACCACGTACATGCCCAGGTCGTGGGCCATGACCACGGCCGCCTTGGTGATCGCCTGACTGACCGGGTTCAGGTGAATGTCCTGAATGAAGGTACGGTCGATCTTGAGCTCGGTGAACGGCGCGACCTTGAGGTGCGAAAGCCCCGACTGCCCGGTGCCGAAATCGTCGATGGCCACCCCGTAGCCGGCCAGGCGCAACCGCGAGATGCACGACAGGATGTCCTGGGTCAGGGAGGTGATCGCGGTTTCGGTGATCTCAAGGCCCAGGCAGGTCGAGTCGATGTCGTGGGACGCCAGGGTGATGGCGATGGTTTCGACCAGATCCTTTTGCGTCAGGTTGCTCAGCGACAGGTTGAGCGCCAGCGGCGCGTTCAGCCCATCGGCCTTCAGGCGCTTGATGTCTTCCACCGCCTGGCCGAGCAGCGCATGAAACAGCGGCTGGATGAGCCCGCCGTATTCGGCGATCGGAATGAAGCTGTCGGGGGGAATCCACTCGCCGCTTTGGGTTTGCCAGCGCGCCAGCACCTCGATGCGGGCGACCTGGTGGGTGCGGGCATCGATGATCGGCTGGTACCAGGGCTGAATCGCCCCCGTGTCGATGGCCTCGGCCAGGGCGCTGCGGGTGATCGGCTGGGGCTGATCGGTGCAGGCGGTCAAGTGGGCGACCGCCAGGCGGCCCGCCCAGAGCCGCTTGAGCTTGTCGGCGCACAAGGGATAGGACAGGTAGCCCGGCACCAGCAGCGAGCGGCTGCGGGCATGGCTGACCAGCGACCCCATCAGGCGGCAGTCGGCGTTGCCGGTGAGCACCAGGCCGCCCCGGTAGCCGTGCTGGAGCAGCAGGTCGTGCAGCGCCAGGGGGTTGGCATCACGCCCACTGTCGACGCGCTGCACCACCAGGCCCAGCGACGGCGTGAGCCAGGGCGTGATGTCCTGCCAGCGCGCCAGCCCGCACACGGGCGAGAACCCCATGGCGATGAGCATGTCGCAGGCGCGGCGCGTATCGGCCGGGTTGCTGTCGATGACGAGGGCAGCGTGCTGAAGGTTGGGCATGAAGGCTCCGATGCCAGAAGGGGACACCTTGATTTTAGCATACCCTCACTACAGCACGGGAAATGAAGAAAGACCCCCGTATACCGTTATAATTAGGCCAGCCAGTCCTCCACCAACCCTAAAACCTCCCCTGACTTCCCTGCCAAACGTTGGGGTTGGCTTGCCTGGCCTCTATGGGGTCACTCCCCTGACCCCCGGAGAGCTTCCCTGACAGGCGCCCTTCCCCTGGGAGTTGATCCCCAAGGCCCCAGCACCAGCACCAGCACCAGCACCAGCCACCCAAACAACCCACCCCCAGGGAGACTGCCCCCTCAGGAGAGAACCCCGACCCCACCCGACGCCCTGACCGACAGGACGCAGAGCTCACCGGCCTTTCCCAACGGGCGACAATCCCCTGAGGGGGAAAGCCCCAATGGCCGAGACCCGCGCTTTAAGAGCAATTCCGGCCAGGGCGTCAATCCCGACGATGGGGTCATCCTCCCTGGGAGAGCTTCCCGACCGCAGCCATAACACCGCCGGACAGGGCTTAGCGTCTGGGGCCTTTCAGGCAAAAAAAACGCCGACCCTATTCAGGCCGGCAAGGGAACTCTTGGCAATTGCTTGCCGAACGAAAACGAGGAAGATCAAAGTGACAGCTTTAATCTGAATCCCAGTCTATCACCCATTTCTGGTGCTGTCACTACAACATCAGAATGACAAAGCCAGTCGCGGATAATCGCCCTTTCATAGGAGGCATCCCATGCATTTGTAAGACATGTCTTACAAGCGAGCGAGCAGATTGTGCCAATATCACCTATAAATGGCAAGCGATATCCAATACCCCTCTTATATAGGTATATAACCAACGTTCGGCGACTTGATGCCCGTCAAGTTCTGGTATTCACTCCACTTAGTAATAAACCGGCAACGCCCGGGCCACTGCCCCAGGGAGACGGCCCCTTGCGGGCATTCCCCAGATCGGCGTTAAACGCCTTAGCCACGGAGACTCTCCACGGCCCGCCATGCCGGGCGAATTGCCCGTCTAGGCGAACATCTCCCGGGGGGTCGCCTGCCCCGGGCTCCCGGATTGTCCTGCCCTGAGGCGACCCCCCGCGCATGTCACCAGGCGGTGGGGCAGTCTCTTCTATCAGGCGAATCCCTCTGGGGTTGGGGTTGATCTCCCTGGGGTTGGGGTTGATCTCCCTGAGGGAACGTCTCTAAGGTCGGGAGAGTGACTCCGGCCGGGAAAAAACGGCGGGAAAGGGCCGGTTTAGCAGGAAAAACCGGGCAGGCAGGGAGGAATTTGGGGGTTGGGAGGTAGGGGTGGGCTTATTATAACGGTATATCTATTAGGGTGCGGTTGGGGGTCGGTTGGACCTGGGGTTGGTTGTAACGGTATATGGGGTGCCTGGCGGGCGCCTGGGCCTTTCGGTGGGTAGGCCTTGTCCCAGGCAAAAACGGTGCTATCGTTGGGTGGCTTTTCTGAAAAAGACGAGGTGGACGATGGGATTTCTTCGAC
Organism: Vreelandella rituensis; assembly: GCF_003336665.1. Classification (GTDB taxonomy): domain Bacteria; phylum Pseudomonadota; class Gammaproteobacteria; order Pseudomonadales; family Halomonadaceae; genus Vreelandella; species Vreelandella rituensis. The sequence goes on from NZ_QPIJ01000001.1 coordinate 191,453, forward strand.
GGTTGCTGGGGCGTGAATCGGTCAAGGGCAAGGCCCCGGGTCGGCAGCATTATTCCCCGGTGGGACACGACTGGCGGGATCTTCCCGTTCAGACACGCCCGCAGCGCGTCAAACCTCGGCCGGCGGTCAAGCCCCACCCCGCCGCTGCGCCGTCCACGGATGCGGTTGCTGGCGCGGCCACCGCCGCGACCCTGCTGGCAGCGGTGGCCACCTCCCAGGCGCATGCCGAGGACGCGGGGCCGTTCGGCGATGATCGGCTGGCACCGGTGGCGGGGTTGTCAGAATCCCACGACATCCACGCCTCCACAGGCGATTGGATGGCCACCGACACCCCAAGCGGCCCGTCAGTCAACCCGGCCTCGGGCTTGCCCATGACCAATGAAAGCTTCGACGTGGCCGGCAACCTCTTTGGCACCGATTCCATGAGTGGCGCCATGGACAGCTTCGAAAGCATCGGCAGCTGCGGAGGCGGCATGGACAGCTTCGGGGATTGTGGCGGCGGCATGGACAGCTTTGGAGATGGGGGCGGCGGCATCAATTCCTGGTGACCCACCCTACCCGGCCGAGGTCATCGAGCTTGACCGCGGCCGGGCCTTCTTAGCTGACCTGCCGCTCGGTTTGTGCGCTGAGCGACGCCACCGTAAGTACCGGCATATCATCGATGCAGCAGTCCTCGATGTAGGGGTAGGTGCCCCAGCGTTGCCGGTCGCCCACGATGTACAGGCGTGACTTCGCCCGACTCACCGCCACGTTGATCAGGTTCGGCTTGCTGGTGGCCCACTTTTTGGCCCCTTCCTTCGCGGGATCGCCGCCCAGGACGAAGATCACCGCTGGCGCCTCCTTGCCCTGCACCTTGTGGATCGTCCCGCACTGGACGCCCGTCAGGCCGTGCCGCTCGATCAAGCGTTCCAGCCCCTCCACCACCTTGCGAAACGGCGAGATCAAAAAGATCTCGCTCGGCGCCAGTCCCTGCTGACAAAGCCGCGCAATCAGCGCCCGCACCGCCTCGCCCTCGCCGGGTATCCAGTGGTTTTCGGCATTCTGCGCGGGCACATGCACCCAGCCACTCGGCAACAGCGCCGATGCCTTGGCCGGCTTGCCGTTCACCATGGCGTTCTCGTAAGCCACGACGTTGGCGATTTCGAACATGGGGCTGTCGCAACGCCGGTGTACCAGCAACGGGGCACCCACCCATTTTTTATTGATGAAGCTGCCGTAGCGGCTGGCGTTGTCCGCGCATTCCTGCGCCGAGGTGAAGCCGGGCATCCACTGCTCGCCCACCCCGGCATGGCGCCGCAAGCGATCTTGCAACTGGTCGGGCACGGTCACCACCGGTTCCAGCTGCAACGGATCGCCCACCACCATCACCCGCCGGCTGCGCCAGATGGCCCCGGCGGCCTGTTGCGGCGCGGCCTGGCCCGCTTCATCGATGAGCAGCCAGCCGATATCTTCCTCTTCCAGGTGCTCGAATTGCCGGTGAAAGGAGGCAAAGGTGGTCGAGACCAGCGGGACCATCAGGAAAAAGGTCGCCCAGGCGGACTGAGCCGCCTCACGGGGCACCCCCTTGGCGGGTGCTTCGCCGTTGATCAACTTCATGGCCAGCATGGTGTTCAGGTAGGCTTTCTTACCGGCATGCAGCACAAAGGCGTCCTGCAGATCCAGGGCCGCCAGCAGCACCGCCACCCGGGCTTCGTTCCATAACTCATCCGCCCAGGGCGAGGATCGCTCACGCGTGGTAACGTCTTGGGCAAGCTCGTAGCGCCAGGCGCCGATCTTCGCCCCGAAGCGCTCGCAATACAGATTAAAGTGAGCCACATACTTGGACAGTCGTTCTTCGCAGCGCTGGTACTGTTCGACACTGGTCTTCAGCGCCTTGTCGGCCTGGCGTGAATTCGCCCTGGCGGTCGCCACCTTGTCCTTTGCCCCGGCAAAGGCGGCTTGCTCGGTGGGCAAGCCATCAAGGATGGCGGGTTTCGTATTGCGAGCCCTGGCGGTACTGAGCTGCGAATTCTGTTGAGTAACAGCACTGGAGGCGCGCGCCACTTCCATATTTTTTGTCTGAATATCTTTACGTCGGGCTAGCTTCTCGCTTTTCCAATCCTCTACCGACCGAATCGGAAAAAACTTGCCCAGCCAGCACAGAATGTCCGCCGGTGCGTCGTCGTCCAGATCAGACAATTCCTGTTTCAACTCTGACTGGCGTTTCTTCAGTGTCGCCTTGTAGGCCTCGGCCTCTTTGGCGGCTTTCGACGCCGCTACCTCACTCTGTTCGCGCCTTGTTTTCTCTCCTTGGTAGGCGGCATTCAGGGCGCTCTGGGCTTTAGCGAGGGATTCTTGCGCGGCGGCTAAACTGAGCTCCCAGCGCTCGAGATCCCTTAGCCAACGCCCTCTTTCGTCGCTAAGCCGGGACAGCTCGGCGCGTAAGCCAGGCACAGCATCGTGAACCTTGGCCAGCCCGATGCGGATAGTGCGTTCTTCGGCTTCCTTGCGACAGGCCTCAGCGAATCGACTGCGGGCCTCTGCCCAGCTCAGCGGGGCAACCTTGCTGCCTGCCTTGAGCAGCTGCTCCATACCCGGAAGCTCGGACTCTTTGCACGCTTTGGGCTTTTGCGCCTGTGGCTCCAGGCTCGGATCAGGGCGTGGCCACCAGAAGTTGCTGACAAATTCTTTGCGGTTGCGCTGCTTGCCCAGACGAGCGGCCATCAAGCGCCAGGCCGGACCGTCCTTACCCAGCAGATGGCTGGCAATCGCGCCGAAGGGGCTGGCATTGTTGCCCCAGGCGGGGTCCACGTCGCCCGCCTTGGGGAATTCCAGGCTCAGGTTCTCGACCGCTGAATTATTGCTGGATGACGCCACCACACCGAAGTTATGCAGGCGCTTGTCCAGGGCATAGTAATACTGGGAGTCGCCACTGTTCTTCCAGGCGGCAACCGCCCGGGTCGAAAAGGCGTCCTCCGGCGATTGGTACTTGGACAGAATCACCGCTCGCTCCACGATGATGGCCGCGAGCAGGTCTTTGAGCAGTGTGGTCTTGCCGGTGCCGGGTGGCCCATTGACCGCCATGAGGCCACTGGAGGCTGACAGATTTTTCTGGGCGAGGTTGATGGCCACCTGCTGGCTGAACACCAAGGGATGGCGGCCTTCACCCGGCCAGCGGCCCATCGGGAAATGGCTGGGATGAAGCATGCCCCAGGCGGCGGGGATGTTCTCCCGCAGGTCGATCCGGGCAATGTCTTGAGGGTGGTTGCCCAGATAGGCATTCAACGCTGCCCCATAGCGACCCTCCCTGACCGCCGCGCTTAACGCTTTAAGTTCCCCGAGGTACATGCTGTTGATCATGTCGACCGGCTCGCCCTTCTCCTCTTGGGCTGGCTCATCGCCGTCGCTCGAGGGCGCGGGTGTCTGGGACTGAGTGGGCGAGGTGGCTCCAGCGGAAGATTGCGCTTGTTTGTCCTTGGCGGCCGTCGTCGCCTTGCGGGAATAGCACTGCACCCGACAGACATGGGCTTGAACGCTTTCACTAGCCGCGGACAGCTTGAGCGTGGCTAACAGCCATTGGGTAAATTCCTCCAGAAGCGGTCCCGTCACCCTTTTCCCGGCCAGCACCGCCTGGAAGTGATCCAGCACTTCTTCCTCGATCTCGGCGAAGCCGTCCAGCCAGCTCGAATCGCGGCTCGCCTGCTCGCCCAGGTCACAGGTGCGCGCATAGGCCCAGGCAAAGACCGAGAGCACGCCACTATCGCTGACGGCACACCCCGACCCATCCACAGCGAATGCAAACCCACCGGCTCCGGCCGGTTCACGTTGATCGCGAACGGCGCTGTCTTCTGAATCGCCCAGCAGCAGTTCGATATGATTGCGCGCCGCCACCACATCGATCGGGCAGATATAGACGTTATAGGCCCATAGTTTGTCCGGAGAGGACTTAACGTGGGTGGGTTTGGCGGAAAGGCACTTGTGTTGATGGTGTGGATGGCCTGGCTCCCAAGGGAGGCTGCGATTTAACCGGCAATCGTAAATCGGTTTTCTGGCATCGTCTGGGGCTTTCTTGGGCAAGGTATTGGGGGTGAAAAACTCAACGTATCGCCAAAAGTTTACGATGTCGGCCTGGGCCTGGGCTCCGGTTGTCTCGCGCTGCACTCGCCTTCCCTCGCGTTATTATATTTCGTTGTTTTCATTGTACCGAGTCGTCAATGCCGATAGAAATGCCTGAGTACATTATTCAAACTTACAGCAACCTTTTAGATGGTTGATTGGATGCTCTGACCTAGCTTTCGAAAATCTCACTCTTTGGCGTGTCTAGCACCCCATAATCAATACAACACTCTTTGAGCGGGAAAGGCGTTATCCGGTGTGACACAATCGACCGCGACACGACGCACTAACGCTGGCTATTGGGTGACAGATTCAATGAGTGAGCAATTGGCACAACAACCTGATCTGAATTTTTTCAAGAACCTCGAGGCGGGAACGGAGGTCCGGCTTTATCTGGCCGATCAGCGCATCCCTTCCTTTCACTGGACTCATGAACGGGTAGAGCGGGATCTGGTGTACGGGCGTATCCAGTTCGAGGGGTATTCCCGGCAATTTCCTTGGCAGGCCTATCTGTTCTTTGACGGAAGTCAGGTCAGACTCGCGTGCTATTGTTTCGTGACCGATACTGGCGAGCGCGTCGATCTGCCTTCGGCTACTGAGTTATATCTCAGTGCGCTCTTGCCATCCCAATACAGGGGTCACGGAAACGAATTCTACAAACCGCCGACCTCCGTTCATTTCAAAGACCGGGAGCTCGACCAGCTTCAGTTCGCCGTGTCTCGACTGACGAGGGCCGGACTCACCCCTGCCTATTCGGAAGGGAGGGATGTCAGGACCTGCTATGTGAAGTTCAAGCTCAAAGGTGCCTTAGATTTCAGGCTGGAATCGGAGGCTCTGGGCGCGGCAGTCATGATCCGTAAATCCCGTCGCGGGCTGCTCACGCCAGCAAAGTGGTCTCTCTGGATAACTGATTATTCGAATCGCTCGGTTCAGCCGGGAGGATGGGGAAAGGACGGCATTGACATTTCCCCGGGCAGTACCGATATCGTCAGGTTGGCAGGCTTGCCGGACATGGAGGCGGTGGTAAAAGCCCTGCTGGAAGGGGCGGACCTTCTGGTTTCCAGGAATCGTTGAGCGCACCGCGGGGGCCTTGAAACGAAATGGCATACGAAAGCAGGGTTTCTGAAGCTCGGAACAATTTTGTCGCCAACAGCCAGCGAGAGCGTCAGCTGAACTGCCCGAGCCAACCAATCGACAGTGACGACACCAAACTGGTCTAACTGCAAAGCGTTCAACACTGGAAGGCAAGGCTAGCTACACGAGGTTGGAACTCTCCGAAGAAGCGACCGAATCATCGGAGCAGTATTCCCGTAGGTTGTTCGAACATACCTGATCTGCATCGAAAAAGGCCTGCTGTAGCGACCCTTGGTGAAGTTTGCCTGGATATTTTTGCCGGGCTGTATTGCGACACTACCAGTTGCAAGCCTTCCGCAGCGGCTTTATCTCATCTTCGATGCCGTCAATAGCAAACTGCACTGTGACCGGGTCGCTGTTGACTGGCGTAGCGCGTGCCGTCAGCAAATCGCCGCCTAACATTTTTCGGATGGTCGCGATGGCGTTCCCACCCATTTGCCCTAGTGACGAATGGTCTGTGGACTGATGCATAGATCGAGTAAATGCCTGCTTATCATCCACTCGGAGCGTCATGCTGCCGTCGATCAGGTCGCTCATATAGTGGCCGCCAAACTCCACAAAAAAGCCCGTCCGGTTTTCAACGCACTGAAGCTTTAATGTCGCTCTCGCTGGCCTGCCGAGCGTGTCCTTTATCTGATCGGTTGATGAAACCCCCATCACTACTATCTGACTATCGTCAATGGGCGATGCCTCTTTCTGCACCACCCATGCGCTGGCCTCGGTGACGCCTACGGCAGCCATAACCGCTAGCCCTGCAATCCATTTCCTCATTCCCTTCCCCTCGACTATTGGTTGTCCAATAGCCTCAGTATAGCGGCTAGCAGCGACTCAGCATAAATCGTGGCGATAATCACACATGGCAGCTTGTTCACCCTCGAACTGGGCGCGCCCACCATCGAGCGACAGTTGATCGTCAAGCGACATCGCCATGGGGTAACGAGAAACAAACCAGGCAAGGTCGGCACAATGCAGGGTGTCATTGGGGAAGGTGAAGCCCTTGGACTGGCCCTTCGCAATGCGAGGGAACAGTTGCTTCAGGCGGATGGCGACGTGGGGCGCCAGCGTTCCATAGGTGACACTCATAGCCAGGCCGTCCCCATGGAGAAGACATAGGCCGGTTTTCCGTTAATCGTCTCGGGGAGCGTCATGGCGGTGCCGCTAAGCAGTACCAAGGCATGGATCTCCTCGTGCTCAGCGTAGCGGCATAACTGGCGGTAGATCGCCTTGCGCTGGGCCTTGAGCTTGAGCTCCACCCCGATTCTGGCGCCCTCCGGAGCTATGAGAAAATCGATAATGTCTCGTGAGGACAAGTGAACCTCGCGCTTAAACGCGATGCCTGCTTTCTCTAATGCCGTTTCAAGGTCGCCTTGCGCCAGCTTCTCTTATCCCTGCCGGAGGGGGTGTGATAGGAGTATCTCACCCAGCTTTTGCAGGCTGCCGGTGAGTCGATCATGGTTTTTATGGGTTGGATGCATAGGGTTGCCCCTGGGTAGCGTGGGCGGCAGAGCGTGCCCAGCCTTAATGTGTATTGAGCGCGCAGACGTGCTGGTCTTACCGATGAATTATACCAAGTGACATAGTTGTTCAGGCAGATTTGCTACCCTTTTTGTAACATTCTTTTGTTATAGTGTATGCATGGGATTATCAACTTATCCAGCTCCATGAGGGCAATCATGCTCGCCTACTCGCCACAACCCATCGACCTTCCTCTTGCGGATCACTCCTTGTTTGGCTGTAACGTGCCAAGCGAAGCACCCTGCGACACCTTCTCGGTCAAGGAATCGGTGTATTTCGACTGCCTGCCCGCCCAGGCAATGCTCACCATCAACGAGATATTGCCGGTGCGTAACGCAATGGGGGCTATCGCTCGCACCCTTTACTCAGGCCCGGTACCGGCGCGGCTGATGCTGGAGGCGCTGACCAATCATCAGGCTTCCGGCAAGCAATACGAAATACTTGCGTGCGCACCCGGCCATGACACCTTCGAGTGCCGATTGATTGCCTATGGTCATCGCCCCTACAGAGCCGGTCACTCCTATCAACCGCAACCCAGGCCGGATCTTGTTTTCAGCGGCTGGTATATCGAGCACCCCGATACCGGTGATGTAGAGACTCTATTCGACAGCCACCTGAGCATCGACCTCGATCCCCGCGCCCCAAGTGAACGCTACCCGTCAGCCTGAGCCAAGGACGGATCAGCACAACAAAAACTCAGATCAAGGATTCCGGCAATGCGAAACAATGGCCCGGTCACGCAAATCGACCACCCGCTCGGCGAACATGATGTGCTTATCTCCAAGACCGACGAGAAAAGTCGTATCACCTACGCCAACCAGACTTTCATCGACATCAGTGGTTTCACCTACGATGAGTTGCATGGCGCCCCCCACAATATTGTGCGGCACCCTGACATTCCGCAGTCGGTGTTCGAGGATATGTGGCGTGACCTGCAGGGCGGCAGTTACTGGTCGGGGCTGGTCAAAAACCGCTGCAAGAACGGTGACCACTACTGGGTGCGGGCCAACGTGGTGCCCATGCGCGCCAATGGTCGCATCACAGGCTTTGTCTCGGTACGCGTCAAGCCCGAGCCGGGCGAGATCGACGCGGCGGAAACCATCTATCGAAACATCCGCGAAAATAGCGGCCGCTACAAGGTCAAGCATGGCGCCCCGGTAGCGCAAAACCCGTTGCGTCGATTGTTCGAGATCAACCTGAGCAGCTCTCGGGTGCGGATGGCGGGGGCGGCCGCGTTTAACGTCGCCACCATCTTCGGCATCAGTTTTGCCGGGGCTGCGGCGCTATACAGTGCCGCCCCCGAGGCCAACAGCTGGCTGTGGCTGGGGGGCGCCGGTACGGCGGGCGGGCTGTTGATTGGTGCTCTGACCCTGATTGATGGCCTCCAGACCCGGCGTTTCATCCGCAGCGCCAATGATTTCTCGTTGCAGCTTGCCGCCGGCAACCTTGACGCCGTAGCGCCAGCCAGTGGGCGCGGCGACATGGACCGCGCACTATCCACCATGGGGTTCATGCGCAAGTCACTTTCTGCGCTGATCGGCGATCTAAACAACCGCGTGGACAAGGTGCGCCCCTCCGTTGAAGACCTGGCGACCAGCAATGAGCAGATGGCCTCACGCATCGAGCAGCAGGCGGCTGCCGTTCAGCAGACTGCGGCAAGCACCGAGGAAATTTCCTCGACGGTCTCCCAGAGTGCGGAAAACGCCCAGCTTGCGAGTCAGGCATCCGTGGGCAACGTGACAGAGGTGGATCGCGCTTCGGCGGTCATGACGTCGCTTGCCGAGGCCATGGAGCAGATCACCCAGCAGGCCGAGAACATGGCGGGCATGGTGAGCACCATCGATGCCATCGCGTTTCAGACCAATATCCTGGCCTTAAATGCCTCGGTGGAGGCGGCACGCGCCGGTGAACACGGGCGCGGCTTTGCCGTGGTGGCCCAGGAGGTCAGAAAGCTCGCCAGCCAGTCCGCCGAGGCGGCCCACCAGGTACAGGCGATGATCACTCAGTCGCGCCAGAGTATTCTGGGTGGCAAGATGCAGACCCGCGAAGCGGAAGACGCGATGCTTCGTATTCGCGAGGCAAGCCACCGTGTAAATGACCTGATGGATGAAATCCGCGCCGCCACCAGCGAACAAAGTGATGGTGTGGCACAGATCAGTCAGGCGATATCGGAAATTGACCGAGGCACCCAGGAAAGTGCCACGAGCATGCAGACCTACAACCGATCCGTCGCGCTGCTCAACGGCGAGGTATCCGCACTGGCCCACAGCGCTCGTGCCTTTCTCTCCGATACCGAGGCACTGCGCGCTGCCAATACCCAGGCGACAACGCCCAAAGCAACGCCCAAGAGCCGCGCCCTGCCCCGCACGGCCGCCAACGGCCGGGTGCCGGCGCCCTCGCCCCTGCTGGCGGCGGGCGACGATACTTGGGAGACGTTTTAACCAGGACAAGAACGGCCTCATCGGTCGTTCTCCCCATTACCAGCAGCATACCAACCCGTCGCACATTTTACCTAAGCGACCGCCGCCACAAGAAACGGCCATTGCAAGGAGATACACTCTATGACCTTTGTATCGGTTTCCACCTTACGGGGGAGCGGTCCAACCGCTGAATCCGAAGCCATTGCACAAGCTCTCACCCTTCACTGTCATAAATGCAGTGGCGACAAACGGGCGCTGGAGATTTGCGTAGGCGCCAAACTCGCGGAGTCGCTGCGCTTTCAGGACGGGGATCGCATTGACATTTTGTTTGATCAACAGGCGCGTAAAGCTAAATTGGTACGCGTTACTCATAACGGTTGGACGCTGCGCCAAGTTTCACGTAATCGCCTGCGGACATCGGTCACGCTGTGCCCCGGCATGCCGTCTGTGAGCCAGCGCCTTGAGTGTGATGGCATCACCCGCACGCCGGATGGATGTGTCTTTGATTTGCCCGAGAGCACGGTTTTTGTGGGCGAAGAAGCGTTGCCGGCGGTAGGCGAGACAGACGCGCCTTCGGAGCAGAACGCCACGCTCGGCGGCGTCACGGATGCGTCACCCGAACCGGCGTCTGCCACTTAGGGGCGGGCGGTCATCAGGCAGGACTGCCCCGCCGGGATATATCCGCTGACGTTGCCGGATGGGAGTCTTTCTGAAGCTTCTTCATCAAGTAATCCGTTATTTAGCGGTTTCGAAGTGGCATTTGCACAACAGCTAAATAGCATTTCTGTATTATAGAGGGTGAGGGTTGGCCCTTACTCAAACCGACAAAAGAGGCACTAACGATGCGCAAAAAATCCGATCTAATCGATGCACTTGCTGAAAAGACCGGCGCGACCAAGGCCGATGCAAAGGCTATCCTGGACGCCCTTCCCGAGATCGTGGCAACGGCGTTAAGAGAAGATGGTGAGATTGTCTTGCCGGGTATCGGCACATTGAAAAAGACCCAACGCGCAGCGCGCTCAGGGCGCAATCCGCAAACCGGTGAAGCCTTGGAGATTGCCGCGTCAACGTCGGCATCGCTCAAGGTGACCAAGCCCCTCAAGGATGCTATTTCCGCCTGAGCCCCTCCAGACATTAAAAAGATGCCCGCAGCGTTGCTGCGGGCATCTTTATTTCAGCGGGACAGAAAACCCTGTCTGGCAAGCGCCACCACATCCCCGCTGTCTACCCTAAAGTCCTTGCAGAGTGTCAGCAGCTGCGCCGTAAACGCTTCATCCATCGAGGCTGCCTGTACTTCTGCTTCAGCTTCGGCTTCCTGGTGCGCCAAGGCCTGTTTGTCGGCCTGTTGCTTTTCCGCGTCACGCAGCATCTTGCCTAGTTCGGCATCGATATCCCATTTCTGCTTAATATTGAGCATGGTTCTGGTTTTCGCCTCTTGTCACGGCTGGCGGCCCTTTCGCCAACCATGAAATCCTCTCCCGTATGCAGCATCCGTCTACTTTCCCAAGCATACTGCCTATAGCAAGCCTTCAAGGGCCTGAATGGAAGGCAGTGCTGTGAAACAGAACAACAGAAAGCCTGCCATCGCCATCATGAATAATCCGAAGACTTGCAGCAAGGGCGCAACGACACGTAAGGCGCGAATATAATCCTCTTTCTTACCGTTGGCGACCTCTCGCAAGGCAACGGCGATATCCGCCCGGTTCTGGGACGTTGCCAGCGCCGCCTTGTCGATTGCATTGATATGCGTCATGGCATCCGGCCAGTTTCCATCGTCCGTTTCAATTCGAGTGAGGGCGCGCTGCAGATCCTTTTGCATTTCGCCTTTGGGCGACGTCTGCATAGCCACTCGAAGGGCATCATCGATACGGATGCCGGAGCCGATCAGGCGCGAGACAGTATAAAACAGGATGTAATGCTTTTTATTCAAGGCGATCTTTCGGTAAAGCGGAATACGAAGGGTAATCCGATCGGAAAGGCCGGGGTTTAGTGGGCGCAATACATGGGACACAAGCCAAACTCCCAGTGCCGACAACAGGGTCACTCCAATCACCCCGCCCATGAGGTTGGAGAGCATCACCACCCAGCCGATATCAATGGCCTCGGACGTTGCTATGAAGCCACTGTTCATGAAGTAAGGCGCGAAGATGTAGCTGGTACAGAATATCAGGGTTGAACCGAAGCCGAAGTTGAGCAGCGCATACCAGAGCCCTTCGCTGCTGACCCGCTTGACCTGTTCCATTTCCTTCTCGAAGGTGACGGTCTCGCTCAGGGCCTCATGGAACTTGCCCGAGCGCATGCCGGCCTCAACCAGCGCCACCGTGGTTTCGGGAAAGTCCGGAAGGCTGCGCAACGCCTCATAGAAATCCATCCCGCTCTGAAGCTCCCGGTTTAGCGTGGTCGCCACCCTACGCACCGCCCCACTGTATACCTGGCCAAGGGTCTCGAGGGCTTCCTCAAGCGGCACCTTGGAGGCGAGCATCATGGCCAGCTTCTCAAGAAACTCAATGCGCAGTCGCGGGGTGAGCTTGGCCTTGTCGAGGTTTTTCGATCCTCTCGGGCGATAGACACGAATGACCCGACCGTCATGCCTGGCCAGGTGGGCGGCTTGCTCAGAATCGCTGGCGATCACCGTCCTCTTGCTAAGGCCCTGCTCCCCCATCACCTTGACGCAATACTCACGCATAAGGGTTCCCCAGCTCCAGCTCGCTGTATCCTCGCTTGATAAGCGCCTGGCGGCCAGGCTCTCCAAACACCCTGATCACTTCGTCGGGTCGCGTGACACCGGCTGCCGCCTTTTCAACGGCATCCTCAATGATGGTGGGCCAGTGCTTCTCGCCCTCGATGGCCCGATCCACTTGCACCGGGTCATCGAAATAGGCGATCTCGGACACCACCGCTCGCTTGGCATAGCCGGAGTCCAGGCACTCCATACAGCCGCGGCCCCCGCAGGGGGTACAGAGGGTTCGCACCAGCCGCTGAATGAGCACCGACTTGACCAGAGTGCGAATTTCCTTGGCCTCGATGCCCATGTCGCGCAGGTGCGCAAAGGCCCCGGCGATATTGTCGGCGTGCAGGGTCCCGATCACCAGGTGGCCAGTTTCGGCTGCCCGAATGGCCTGCTTTGCCGTGCCGAGTTCACGCATTTCTCCGACCACGATGATATCGGGGTCACAGCGCAGCAGGGCCTTGACGCCGCTTGTGAAGTCCAGGCCGATGGCATAGTTGATGTTGGTCTGGGTGACGAAGGGAATGCGGTACTCGACGGGATCTTCCAAAGTGTTAATCGTATGCCCGAAGCGGTCCAGTTCGCGGATCGTTGCGTTGAGCGTGGTGGTTTTGCCCGAGCCGGTGGGGCCGCAGACCAGGCAGATGCCCGAGGAATTGGAGATGCCCTTGCGCCACTGCTCGATATTAGCGATACCCAGTGCCTTCAGGCTTGGCTGGGAGCTGTCCGGGTCGAGCAGGCGCACGACAATCTTCTCGCCGTCGATGGTCGGCATGGTGGCAACCCGCAGATCGATCATCCGTGAATCGTGTTCGACCTGGTAGCTGCCGTCCTGGGGGTTGAGGCGATCGGAAATATCCACGTTGGCTTTGATCTTGATCGAGGTGGCAAGCTTGCGGTACTCCTCGAGGGTGCCTTCGTGAAAATGCTCTGTCATCCCCAGGCGGCGAATGAAGATCGAATAGGTTTTGGGACGCGGCTCGATGTGGATGTCGGACACTTCGGCGATCAGCGCCTCGCGCAACAGCTTCTCGGCAAAGCTGCTCTGCTGGCTCAGCATGGTTTCAAGCTTGTTGAGGTATAGGTCGATCTCCTGGATGCTCACGGAGCTAAAGCGCAGTCTGCGCCCCGGGTAATACGGCTTGAGCGCGTGGCGGACCCACTCTTCATCGGAGAGGCTTGCCACGAATACGGCATCACGGTCCTCGACCAGCACCATCGTACTGGTCTCGAGCAACAGCTCCGGCGGACAGCGGGTGATCAGGGTGCTCTCGTAGGAAAGTTCCTTGATGTCCTGGTCGCGGATCGTCTCGATCATCACCTTTTGGGTGATGAAGCCATTCTGAATCAGGATTTTTCCCAGGCGCTCCTGGGTGATGCGCTGTTCGGCCAGGGAGACCTTGAGCATCATCTCCGTGATCTCGCCCCGCGCCAGCAGAATATCACCGAGCTTTTGCTTGGCGGTCCCCGGATTGGTTACCGGCATCGGGATGCTGCTGTCCTGCAGCGCTGACTCTGTGAGGGTCGCCATGGTTAAGGTGTCCGTGAGAGCGTCATCTGAAGAAGGTCGCCGCCGCAGTCCTCGCCGGCACAGAATGTCGCGACCTCATAACCAACGCACTGCTCGACGATGAGGCTGCTGGCGAGGATGCCTTCGCGCAGCGTGGGTGCCTCGGCAAGGCTGATGGCGAGTTGACCACCCGGTTCTGGGGTCAACTCGCCGCCCAAGGCGGCGGCGCTTTCCAGGCAGTTGCGTGCCAGGGCGCTTCCCGCGACCGGCTCGGCCATCAAGCCGAAGCCGTAGAGTTGCGCCACGCCCAGGCCACCCAGGGCAATGCCGCCAACGAGAAGGCCTAGCGCTGTCCAGCGTGCGGTGCGGGACTCACGATTGATGCGCGCCTTGCTTGGAGAAATCATGAACCCTCTCCTTCTATTGCCAGCCGATGAATCTCGGGAGGACTTTTTTCTGGGGTAAGCCTCTCGGTTAAGTCAGCGGGTTCATTGATTTTAAAATCGCCTCTGGTTAGATCAGATTGACGGTCGGCCTTTCTTATTAACTCTATAGTTGAGTCGCCGTCCGTTATCGTTTTGACCTCCATTTCGGTCCAGGTGCCATTGGCGTTGCGATGGTAGTCAGTGATTTCACGCTCGGCGGCGCCATCCGCGGTTGTCTCGATCACGGCACGCCACCCATGTCTGAAGGGGTCGTTGATTCGCCGGATGCTGACCAGGGTGCCCTGCTCGATGGCCGACAGCGCCTGTTCTAAGTGAACGATGGGCAAATGCGCCGACGCCTCGGGACCGGCAAAGCGTTCGGCATATATCTCGCCAAGGTGGTTGGCATCAGGGGTCAGGGCCGCCTGATTCAGCACTCCTGCCCCGAGCACCAGGGCACCGGCCAGAAAGACGATGCGGCCTGCATTGGTCATTGCCCCTGAGGAGGAGGTATGCCGCGTCATGCGCGGACCGCTTTTCACCAGGCCGTCAACATCAATGGGGTGTTCGTCGTCGCTGGCAAGCCACAGGCAGAACAGGTCGCCGTTACTTCGTCGCCAGATCTTTACCTGCCGCTCTTCGGTGGCCAGGGTAATATCATCGCGGTCTTCGCCAAGCGCTTGCAGGATCGATGGCAAATAAGCCCGCCCCTCGCCGCCTTGCTGGATTTCATAATGCACCCCCACGCCCTTTTCGACTTTCAGGTAGAAGCGGCAGATTTCCGGCGCATCAAAATAGCGATCGATCATGCTTTTCGCTATCGCACGGGCATCGGCGCGTGATCCGCGGCAGGTGCCGACGATCAGTTTAATGGCGGCGACTTTCTGACAGGTCATGTCGGTACCTCAAGGTGGAAATCACTGGTCATTCAAGCGATAGACAATCGCCCAGTGCCCATCTGGGGTCAGATCGCCACTGGGCATGGGGGTCGCGCAGTCATCGGTGAGAAACACCTGATTGATGGGGGCGCGTTGCTCGAAGCGCTGGGCGGCGTTCATCAGGGCGGCGTTGCCGGTGCCCTCGATGCAAAACCGCTGGCCGGTGGCTTCGGTGTGGTAGTCAAGCGTGAAGTCGGCTGGAAAGCGCGGCTCGAAGGTGTAGGCATCGAACAGGGTTTGGCGCCAGCCGTCCGCCGGCAACAGTCCCTTGTCCTGCAGGACAAAGGCCGGGCATTCGGCATCGCGGGTCGCCACGGCGCAGGTGAAGCGCTGATGATCGCGGCGATAGTGCTGCCAGGCCTGATCCAGTTGGTGAAAGCCGTCACCAAGCTGGGATGCCAGCTGGCGTTCGAGAATATTCAACTTGGAGACGTAACTGACGCTCACCCCGAGCGAGGCTGATGCCAGCATGATGGCTATCACCACTTGCGCCAGCCCCATTAGAGGTTCGCCTTGAAGCGCTGGCGCAGCAATTTCAGGGTAATGGCACTGGAGAGGCGGGCTGTCACCCCGGTCACGGCCAACCCTAGCTGGGCGACACCACCCAGAAGCAGCGACCAGCTCCAGAGGCCGTTGTCGAACGTGGCCACCGCGTAGGCGATCACGCCCAGGCCGATGATTGATTCGATCCAGCAGTGCAGGCGTTTATGGTTAGGCATGGGTAACGGGTCTGGTGACGGGGCTGGCCAGCGCCAGCCCGAGTGGATGGGACTAGCGGCGGTAGTAGACGTACTCATTGTTGATGCCATCGCCGTAGCAGCCCTGGATAGGACCGGCGAGGGCCGCATCGGCATTGGGGGCGATGTCTTCCGGCAGCGGGTTAGTGGTACCCAGTGCTTGCAGGCATACCTTTTCTGGCACGCCGGGAGAGGTCTGGAGAACGAATCTTGGCTTGACCGTACCGATGGTGGCCATCTCCCACTCGACGTCATCGATCCCGGTATCCGGGGTCGTTGTCAGCAGGAAGCTGTTGACCAGATCCTCGATAGTGCTTGGGCTGCGACCGCTGTGCATGGCCTGATAAACGTTACTGGCATCCTTGAGCTCCTGCCCTTGATACGACAGGGTGGCGGCGGTGGCCATGGCGTCACCTTCAAAGAAAACACCGGAGAGGTAAGACACGAAAATGCCGCCTAAAACCGACGACAGCAAGATGGCAATGATAAGACTGGGTAGACCCATGGGGCGTTCTCCCTTATGGCGGTGACTTTATGGGTGGCGTGGTGACGAGGGTGGTGCGCGACAAACACCCATGACCAGGGAAGCCCCCTTGGGCTTGGCGATCATGGGCATAGTGCAAATGGGGAGTCGGGCATAGGGCGGCCAACCCCCCGATGAATCCAGCATATTCAGCGGGCTGTCTGGCCGGGTGACGGAGGGCTGTCTGGCGGGCAGTCCCGGTCATGTGTCTAGGCGGCATTCAGCATCCAATCAATGTTCAAGTATTAACACCATAATACCATAATTGAGAATGCTGAATGTGGCGGGCGATGGCCCTTGCTCGGTATCTCCGGCGACGGCAGGACGCCGCTAACGACTGGCAACGAGCGTTTTGCTGGAGGTGTTTCCGCTCTCCAGCGTGGCGATCAGGGTTGCCCGCTGATCGTGAAAAGCATGCCGGTCACTTGCCGCCAGCGGCATCCTGCTCGCGGTATTCATGCTGAGGGGGTCGACTGGGCGTCCGGTGACGTGCATTTCATAGTGAAGGTGCGGCCCTGTCGAGAGGCCGCTGGTACCGACATAGCCGATCACCTCGCCCTGGGCAACGCGGGTTCCGGGGGCAAGGTTCGTCGCGAAGCCCGAGAGATGGGCGTAGCGGGTTTCGATGTCGCCGGCATGCGCCAGGGTGACCAGCCTTCCCCAGCTGCCTTGCCAGCTTGCCATATTCACCACCCCATCGCTGGGTGCGATAATCGGGGTGCCGGGCGACGCCGAGAAGTCGATGCCCTGGTGGGGCCTGATACGGCCGGTCACCGGATGGCGTCGGCGAGGATTGAATTTCGAGGTAATCCGAGTGAAGTCCGCAATGGGGTACTCAAGCCACGGGGTGACAATGGGCGTTCCGTCATGGCTGTAGTAACCGCTGGCGCCCTTGGCTGGGGTGAAGCGGAAGGCGCCATAGGCCTGGGTGGGCGTATCGAGCTGCACCGCAATCAGCTGGGGTTTGCCGACGGGCCTATCTTGCAGGGTGGGCTGCGTTATCAGCACCTGGAAGTGTCCGCCGCGATGCCGGGCGGTGCCGGCCTGCGTCTCGATGAGTTGGCTTGCCTGCTCGGCAATGGCGTCCGGCACACCCGCTTGGCGTAGCCCCCGGGCAAGATCGGTGCCCGCCTTCCCGGTGAGCAGCTGCTGGTGGTGGCCGTCGCTTAGGGGCTGATAGGACACCGTAACCCCTTCGGGGCCTTTCTCGGCGACTCGCCACTCGGCATTCTCGACCTTCTGGGCCAGCAACGTCAGGCGGCCATCGCGGTCGATCGCAAGGGCGAGTTGATCCCCCGGATGCAGCCGGGAGAAATGCGCCTGATCGTCGGCGGACATCGCATGGAAAAGGCCCACGTCGGCGCCAGCGCCGCGCAGAAGCGCGAGAATGGAATCGCCCTTCCTGACGGTGATCTTCTTGATTGCGGCATTCTGAAAGCTGGGGAGACTGCGTGCCTGATAGGACTGGAGGGCGCGGGCAATGGCGGCGCTTTGGTCGGCCTCGGCGGATGTCAGCTGCTGAGTGGTGCTGCACCCGGCCAGCAATAGCGCCAGCGCAATGCCGGATAGTCCCTTGTGTAACATGCGATCCCCTGAGATTTTTCAGTTGTTATGCGCATTATAACTTTTTTAGCGCTTCTCGGGGGAGGTTGACTCGCGCAGGCGGCGATACTTGATCAGTTGCAACGTATAGCGGTTGCGGCACCAGGGGTCGGGGAACGCCGATGCACCGGCGGCCAGCGCCATCCGCTGAGCTTCCTGCCAGACCAGTAGCACCCACTGTTGGTCATCAAAACACATGCGATCCACGGTAGCGTTATCCAGATGGGCCAGCTGGTGCTCCATGTGCCGGCAGGCCCGTACCAGCGTGGGAAAGGGGTCGGGGTAGTCCGGATTGCCACAGGAGGCTCTGTCCGGCAGTTCCTCCCCTGCCGCCTTGCGTCTGGCCCGTTCCCGCATGTCGGCCTCAAAGCCGCCGAAGACCATCAGGCGCCGCTCGATCATAAGCGCCACGATGCGCTTTCGGATTTTCTCGAAGGCGCAGCGCGCTTCGTCGCATTGGGAAAGATCCTCGGGGGTCTCGATGTGCCCAATCCGGAGAAAATCACTGATCAGGTCATCGTCGGACAAGCCGTCAGGGTCATCATGCAGCGTGGGGAGCGTGCTGCTGGGGCTAAGCTTGATGGGGCGACGCTTGGTAGGTGGTTTGGCCACGCTCGGTGCATTGTGCTTTGGCCCTGTCTGCTTGGTCGCGGCTTTCGCTGACGCTTCGCTGGGAGATGCAGGAGTCTCGACGGCTGGAGTCGTTCCCACATTGAGTGTTGCGTCATCAAAGGGGTTCCCCATGGTGCGCGCCTTCGCTTGCGCCTTGGGTCGGCCCTTGGCGGGGCTTACGGGTTGCATATCGAACAGGCTGCCTTGCTCCATTACCACGCCTCGCGTCAACTGTGTTTACCTTTCGGGGCGATAGACGCCCCTCTCCTTCACTCCGGAAGCTCAACTTTGAGATGGATTTCGGCGCCGGCATACGTCGTCATGTCGACCAAAACCTCCAGAGGGATTCCCCCGGCCTTGCCGGTCAACAGGCTTTCAGCATGTAGCTCCGAGGCCCCCATCGATTTGGCCGCCTGTTTAGCGTCCCATCCTCGCCGCTGAGCAAGGCTCAGTAATGCAGCGCCGATCCCTGCGCGAAGGTAGTCAACGCCGTCGAGGGTTTGTGATTCGTTCATCGTGGGGGTTCCTTGGGTATTTGAGCGATATGAAGGCCTAGCGACCTCTTACTCCTGCGTGGCAGCCTCGACCCCCAAGGTGCGATCGGCCCCGGTGGCATACTCGCTGACCAGCACGTAGCGCGAGCCTCGCGGCTGGTGGGCGTAGCGTCCTTGGTAGTAGCGGTCGTCACGCAGCTGGCGCCAGTGGGCCGACACCCGGCGTGGCGCGGTCATGGCCGCCGTGAGCGTGGCATCGGCATGGGCGGTCAGGCGCACAAACCCTGCTCTGGCGTTCTTGTTGCGTGTCGCTGGGTGCTTGTTTTTCATGTATTCCGGGACGCCGGGGGTGATGGCGTCGGGAAAGGCCGAGAAGTACATGCCCATGGAGAGCACGTAGCGGGTCACCTCCCGCATGAAGTCTCGCTCGGCCGGATTCATGGCGATTCCTGCCGGGAATTTCGTTCCCCTTACGAACAGGCGATCCTCGATGGCTTCGGTGTTGATGAAGTCAGTGATCTGCTCGACGTTGAAGGTCATCAGCAGCACGACCGGCATCTTGAAGCCGCTCTGTTGTTCCGGCTCGCCGGGGCAGGCGATGAAAAGAAACTGCTCGGTACTACCACTCGGCATGGGTTCGACCGGCGAGCCGTGGGCCGCCAGAAATTCAGGCGCAAAGCGCCGCTCGAACGTATCCCCGTTTTCCCACGCCACCATCAGTCCCTTGGCGGGTTGTCCGGCAAAGCGCTGCGTGGTGGGCAGTGAGATGGTGCTGGTAGGGAATGGCCATGTCCACGCATCGCCCTTGACCGACGAGAGCTTGATGCGTGCCAGCTGATGCGACAGCTCCGGTTCGGGGACGATGACGTGCCCCTTGGGAAGCTGGTGCTCCAGAATCACTGTCTGGCCATCGACCGAACTCAGAAAGCCATTTTGCTGGCACAGAAATTGGATCGTGTTCGTTACCCGCCTATTGTTGGGCAGGCGGCGATGGGCCTTGATGGTGGCCTTGGTGAACAGGGGGTAGTGCTGGTAGGTGACGGGCTGCATGCGAGATTCCTATTCTCAGGGGGAAGCGTTCAGCAATGGGCGTTCGGCAAGTGGCACCCTTTCCCGGAAAAGCCAAGTCTGGTCTGATCAGGTGATCCGGTCACCGCTCTGGCGATCGAAGAAGGGACTGCCTGAACAAGGCATGAAGTCGAAGACATACCGCCCTGCCAGCGTCTCGGTTGGCACGCTCTCCATGACGTCCAGCGCAACGATGACCTCCCTGCGCGCCAGCGCAAAAAAGGTCGTGTCGTCGGCGGGCAGATGAAGCGACTTGAGCACGCTTATCTGGCTGGGGTGAAAGAACCAATCGCGTGTGCGTTGGTAGACCGAGTTGGCGGGCATGGGCATCTGGGTGTTATCCACGCTCATGGCGAAATCAAGCTGGCAATAGCGGATGGTCTGTTGAAAGGACCGGGCGAAGGCGATCAATTCCGGGGTGACCAGAATTGGCTTGGGTTGCGAGGCGGATTGCGACATGGGCGGGCTCCAGTGCTCATGGTATTAAGGGGACATAGCGTATAGATTATTCTGTATATTGGTTGCGGTCAACTGGTATCTAGTGAGCATTGTTCTTGCCAAGCCATGCAAAGATGCAAACGGGGAGGCCCGAGGCCTCCCCTCTTGGTTCAGGCGGCTATCGCCGGTTGCTTGCCACACTCTTTCTGGGCAGCGCTCACAAGGCGGCGAAGCGCATGCCCCAGTGAATAACCCAGCGCCATGAAAGCGGGGTAAATCACACTCTGCCCCAGAATCTGATGCGCGGTAGTATCGGCAAGATTCTTGATGATTCGCTCGGGTATGCCCTTGATGCGCGCATGCTCAAGGGGCGTGAACAGGCGGGTCAGCACGGGATCGCTCGGGTGAGCGAGCTGCGGATCGGTTGAGCGCACTTTGTTGTAGTCTCGCGTTATCGTGGGCACGGATACGGCGTCCGGGGTCAACAGCTGGCGCATGAAGCCTTTCCCGGCCTTGCGGTCACGTTCTTCCTTGATGCGCAGATAGTCATAGTCGCGAAAGCGTTCTTCGACGGCCTCGGCAGGCTCCAGCACCTCCGCCAGCGCGGCGGGCTTTTCCGCGAGCACCGGAATGGCCTCGATATCAAACTCCAGCGGGAGTCCTTCGGATACCGCCACCATGGCCATGCGGTCGCGGTTTTCCAGCGCGCCGAAGATGTTGCCGTTCAAGTCGCGGTCGCTAACCCGGTAGCCCAGCGTCTTGAGAACTGACAGGATGATCGCGTAGCTCGGGGTGTTGCGGTACTGGCAGACATTTTCCAGTATGCAGATCGCCGGGTTGGTCAGTTCGATCATTTTCAAGAAGGCGAAAAACTGTGCCCCGGCGGAAGGATGCTGCTCGGCATAGGCAAGCTGCAGCTTGGCCTTTCCTGCTGAACTGGCGCCAGTACAGGGCACCCCACCGACCAATGCGTGGACTGAAAAAGCGCCACTGTTGGCAAACTGAAGCTGCTCAACCGGGGCGTTGAGGATCAGGCTATCGTCACGGAACAGATGAGGATTGTTGGCCAGTGAGGCATCCATGTACTTGCCTTCGATCTCACTGGCCAACGCGCAGTAACTTTCGATCCCGGCCTTCTCCAGCCCTTCATGCAGAGCACAATCAAGACCACCACCGCCATGGTAGAGACTCGCTATTTTCAGCGATTGACCGCCTTCCAGACACTCCACGAGGCTTCTCTCGCGCTCCTTGATCTTAACGTCCTGATGATGGCGGCTGACGCAGAGCTTGCCACGCATGAGCTTGACCACGACGCGGGCGGCAAGGCCGAACAGCTTGGACAGTATTGGCAGGCGCACTTCCAGTAGCGGGGTGATCTTGTCGCCGCGCTTGCGTCGTGAAACCGTGACCTGAAATTCGCTATCGTTTGCCGGGGCTTCTCCGTTCGCCGGGGCGAATATCAGCTGGCCATCCTGAATGCGCCCGCTGAGGATCATTCCCGGCGCGAGTCCCTCACGCGCCAGCCGTCCGCCCTCTATCCATAGGCGCGGCTGGCCGCGATTTTCGCTGATGGTGGTTTGGATCAATGTTGCCATGGGTGAATCTCCTTGGTGGTTACCGTGAGACAGGACGGGCGGTTGCCTTTCCATGAAGTAATATTATCCCATATATATGTTTACTGCAACTTATATATGAAGTATTCGTTGATTGAAAGTGGTGGTTCGGAGCCGGCGTGGCAAGGCTTGCGGGCGGTACGGTGATCCAAAACAGAAAACGCCCGGACTTGAAGTCCGGGCGCGCTCGGTGCCGCCGTTTCAATACGATTGGTTAGCCGCCGCAAATGTTATGCATACAAGCGAACGGTATCTCGCCGTCAAAATCATCAAACCCACCGCCGCCGCCCATCGGGGGCGCCTGTTGCGCAGGCGGGGGGGTATTGGGCTGCTGGCCCTGATGAGCATTCTGCTGTTGATTCTGGGGGGGCTGCTGATAGCCACCTTGCTGGTTGGCTTGGGCGGGCTGCTGATAGCCGCCTTGCTGGTTGGCTTGGGCGGGTTGCTGATAGCCACCCTGCTGGTTGGCTTGGGCGGGTTGCTGATAGCCACCCTGCTGATTGGCTTGGGCGGGCTGCTGATTGCCCTGCTGTTGCGTTTGCGGGGGCTGCTGATAGCCGCCTTGCTGCGGGTTCGGCTGTTGCCCTTGATTACCCCCTTGCGGCGCACCATCGAGCATTTGCATGTCGTTGACGACGATCTCGGTGCTGTAGCGATCCTGTCCGTTCTGGTCCTGCCACTTGCGCGTCTGCAGGCGTCCCTCGACATAAATCTTCGAGCCTTTCTTCAGGTACTGCTGAACCACTTCGGCAAGCTTGTTGAAAAACACAAGGCGATGCCACTCGGTGCGCTCCTGAGCTTGGCCCGTCTGACGATCCTTCCATGTGTCGGTCGTGGCGAGGCTGACGTTTGCCACTGGGGCGCCTGCCGTGGTGAAACGCATCTCGGGATCACTTCCCAAGTTGCCAATCAGGAGGCATTTATTGATTCCACGTGCCATGGGGAATTTCCTTCTGTATGTGTTTGATTTAGCTGTGCGATATGTCGCCCATGCCCTATAAATATAGCATCTTTTATATGGGTTGCAAGTAATTTATATATTATTTCTTCACTTCGCTTTTCCTTTTGCGTTTCCGCCCGGATTTTCACGTTCACGCCCTTCTCAAGCCACGGCTTCCGGCCTGTTCTGTTCCTTGGTGCCCTGCCCCCTCAACGCCTCGAGCATCTGGCACGACCGGTATTTCCAGTCGCGCTGCCATTGGCTTCTCGACGCTTGGCGTATCTCGGTGGCGTACACCCTGAACCATGCAAGATCAGTGCATAACGCCCTGATGGTCGCCACGACATCCCCGCTGCTCAGCACTCGGGCATCCGGGCCTGCCGGTTGCGTCGTTTCGATACGCTTCTTGGCTGGGCGGCCCAGACCGGGTTCACCTGCCGAACGGGCGATGTAGTTGGCCACCTCGATCGTCATGCCGGATCGGCGGGCGTGCAGCCCCTCGATATGGCGCAACGTGATCGCCATGCGTGCGCGGCGTGCCGCACCCCCGCTTGCACCCCCTGCGCGTCCGATGAGGCTTTTTCCAATCTGGATCATGGCGGGGTCGGTATCGGGAGCGGCGAGGCGAACCATGGCGGTACGCGACAACCGAGTGGTTGTGTCCGGTTGCTTGTTGCGCTCGGCATAAAGCGCCAGCGCCTCCTGCATCAAGGTCTGATGAATCTCGCGGATCTCGACGTTAAACGCCGCCAGAATGTCGTCCATGGTCGCTCCTTCTCGGGTGTCGACGCCGATGGTTCGGCCCTTTTATCCATATAGGGGTCTGCTCGCGGGGCTGGGCGAATCTTTTTCGCCCACTCACTCACCCTGACCCCTATTTAGGAAGTACCGCGATAACCGCCACAGGCGCCAACCGATAGCGAGGCCATCACCATGTCCAACCCATCCAGCACACAAACCAACAGCCGGCTCATGCCTCCCGAGCGCGCCGTTGACACCATGCTTGAGGCCATCTCCACCCAACTGGCCTCGCCGGTAGGCGGGCAGCTCCTCCCCGAGCTTGCCACCATGTACCAGTCCCAGGGACGCGAAGGGTTTGAATCGCACTTTCGAGGCTTACCCCCCAAGGAGGCTTTGACCCAGCTGGTGCAAGCGACGGGGGATTCGTGTGGCGTGGACTGCAACGCCTCCCCTCTTGTTGGCGAAGGCGCTGGGCAGGACAAGCCGCTGGGTGACTGGCAGAACGTGACCTTGATCAGCGAGGCGCGGGGAGAAGCCCTGATGCTGTTCGCCGATGCCGGCGAGTGGTGGCGAATGACGCCAAAGGATGCGGACGACTTGGCATGGGCCGTGACCCTTGCCAACGGCAGTGCCCGTCGCCACAAGATCACGACGGAGCCGGCCTTCGAGCAGTTGACCGCCCGCCTAGCCAGCCGCCCTGATGACTCGGGCAGCTATGCCCGTCGCCTCTCCGATGGGGTGGTCACCTCGCAGTTCAAGGTTGAACCCGAAAAGCTTGCGGCCTTCAACGAAGCGATGGGGAATGACTGGCACAAGGTGGCGGCCTCCAGTGACGGACAGGATGCAATCTATGTGCAGCGCAATCCCGATGCACGCTTCGAGGATGCACTGACCGCCCGCTACGTCTCCAATCCGGGGGCGGTGCTGGCGGGCATGACAATGATCAATGACATGGGACGGGCCGAACGCATCTCCATGGCAACGCTCAGTGAGCACGGCATCATGCCGACAATGCTGGATGTGTCGGCGCCGGTCTCCGGTAATGGCGCGGCATTTTCCGAAACCTTTGCAGGCATCATCAAGGGGCTGGATCTCGACATCGAGGACGGTGCTGCATTACCTGACCCGGTGAAAAATGCCCTTCGCATCGCCCAGCCCGAGTCTTCCAGTGCTCCTGCATTGACCACTAAGCACACCAGTCCCGGCATGTGAGCCATCCGCAAGGAGCGCATGATGAATAAACCCTTATTGCCCGGGCAGACCGCCTTCATATTCGACCCCGATCAGCGGCGCATCGAGGCCGTCGATCTTATCGATCCATTGCCCGAGGCTTGCCAGCCGGACGCCCCTTTCGAGGACAAGGTGGCGCTGGCGCTGGAGAGCTTGGTCCGGCACATGGCTGAGGGGTATCACCTAATCACCGGCACTTCCTACGGAAAAGACTCGTCAGTCACCAACGCCCTGGTGTGCGCGGCCATGCACCGGGCGATCGAGCAAGGCATCAAGGTGCCTCACGCTATCTTCGCCCACGCCGAGGTGGGCTACGACAATCCCGTGATGGAGCAATACGCCTTGGGTGAGGCAAACGCCCTTAAAGCCTACATTGAGAAGCATAACCTGCCGGCCAGCGTCGAGGTTCAGTCACCGTCGCTGAGCAATGATTACATGGTCAATATGGTCGGGGGTCGCATGACCGCGACGATGCCGGGACAGGGCCGAGCCTGCGCCGATATGCTCAAGGTACAGACCAACAAGCAGCTCAAGCGCCGGTGTAAGTCACTGCTGCCGGGCAAGACCATCAACGTCGTTGGAAAGCGCTGGTCGGAAAGTGCTTCTCGGGCTCAAAATATGGCCGCCTCGGGCGAGCGCCCCGACCAGTTCGTGACCAACCGTGACGGAGAACGCCTGCTCTGCCCCATCGCCCACTTCACCCTGGATGATGTCGGGGAACACATCGGCATGACCAAGATGGCGCGTCAGTCCAGCGATGTGGCCGCTTTTGCGGCCTATGCCACCTACAGCGATTTCGAGGCCTTGACGCAGGTGTACCGTGACGGCAATGGCGGGGAATGCATGATCACGGCCTTTGCCAACGGCAAGGCTTCGTCTGCTGGATGTGGTCAGCGCTTTGGATGCTGGAGTTGTTCTCAAATCGAAAACGACCGCTCGATGGAGAACATGGTGGCTGAGAGTCATCCGCACTTGAAGCCCTTGCTCGATATCCGTCAGGCCATCGTCGATAACCACTGGGACCCGGACAAACGCAGCTGGCTGACCCGGGAACCCAACGAGTTCGGCGAGCTGGAAATCGGCCCCAACGCCTACAGCCCCGAGTTCTGTCGCGAGCTTCTGCGCTTCATCATCACCGCCCAGGCGAATGAAGAGGAACGCGCTGCCCAGGAAGGCACGGTGCCGGCCTTTCAAGTCTTCGATGAACGCAAAGTGATGGCGATACAGGCGCTATGGTCCCGATACGGCTATCACGAGCCGTGGGCGGCCTTGAGTGACTGGCACGCCATCTACAACGGCAAGCGTTACTACCCCGAGGCTCGCGACGAGCCCGCCCTGCGCCAGGATTTCCCCAGCATTGCGGCGAAGGACCGGGCGCGTTTCCCGTTGACCGTCTTCACCGGCAAGGACGCGCCGGCGCTGCAAAGCATCGCCTGGAGCTTTGCCGGGGATTGTGTGCCATGGGAGGGCGACGGCCCCGACCCCCGGCTGGAGACCCAGGTGCCGCTCAACAGTGGCCCTCTGTTTGATGTCGATGCCGAAGGGGCGGAGCTGTTCGTCTGGATCATGGGGCCGGATGTCTTGAAAAAAGCCCGCGACCTCGATCCCTTGATGGCATTGAAGCAGACCGAGCCTGACGTTTACCAGCGCTTTGCCGAAGCAAATCCCGGTCTTTTGCGCGATATCCGCAATCAGCAAGGTTACCCGCCCGGAACGCATCATGCCGATGTTGTCCGGCAAATGCTCTCCGTGGGCTTTCTCAGCATTCGCAAAGGCGATCGCGACGACTGGGAGCGCAAGCTGACCGTGGCGGACAGCCTCGCATGGGGGGAGGTCTCTCAGATCATGGACAACCCCAAGGCGCTGCAGTATCTCGGCTACTCGATATCACGCTATGGCGGGGATATCGCTCCGCATATTGATAAAGCCGCGGCCATTCGTCTGTCCGATCAGGCTAAAGCACTCAAGGGTGACCCGGCACGCCCCGACCAAGGGGTGTCTCGGTTTGCCCGCCAATCCGGCTTGGATCTTTAAGCACACCGCTTAGGCTCGATGTGGCTGTCGCATGATGCCTGCCTGCCAGAACCGCTGGCGCTGACATCATTCTGGTATAATGATCACAACATATTAATTTGCGAGGAAGCGACGTGAACAAGTCAGACACCGGTACGGATGACCAGATGCAAAGCGCGGACATTGCCGACGCCCTGGCCGCCCAATCGCGCCAGCAGACCCAGTTGATGAACCAGTGGGTGCAGGGCGTCATGGCGGATCGGCAAAGCGAGCGTCGGGCCAAAACCTTTCGGCGCCTGCTGGGGTATTCCTTGTTGGCGGGGGTTGCCATTTTCTATGCGCTCTTGCTTTCCGGCAGCCTGAGTGTTTTTGGTGGCGGCAAGACTCAGAAAACCCCGCACGTAGCCGTCGTGAAGGTCGAGGGACAGATCTCCTACGATAGCCCCGCCAGCGCAGACAACATCATTACCGCCCTGCGCTCAGCCTGGCAGGCCCCTAATGCCGAGGCGGTCCTCATCCGGATCAATAGCCCCGGCGGCTCTCCGGTACAGTCCCAGCGCATCTATCATGAAATTCTGCGACTGAAATCCGAAAGCCTCACCAACAAACCCGTCTATGCGGTGATCGAAGACATAGGCGCCAGCGGTGCTTACTATGTGGCCGCAGCGGCAGACGAGATTCGCGTCTCCCCTTCCAGCTTGGTCGGATCCATCGGCGTCATTCAGTCAAGCTTTGGTGCCAAGGACGCCATGGAATCACTGGGTATCGAGCGGCGTGTCTTTACGGCTGGCGATAACAAGGCATTCCTCGACCCCTTCCGTGATGTCACCGAGGATCAAGTCGATTTCTGGCAGGGCGTGCTGAACACCGTCCATCAGCAGTTTATCGCGGACGTGAAAGCCGGGCGCGGCGATCGCCTCAAGGACGATAAGGATGTTTTCAGCGGCCTTATCTGGTCCGGAGAGCAGGCCGTCGCGATGGGCTTGGCCGACAGCATCGGTGACAGCAGCCAAATCTCCAGGGAGCTGTTCGATGGAGAGCATCGACTGGTGGACTACACCCCGAGCCAGCCCTTGTTCCAGCGGGTCGTTCGCCAGATTGGCGTGGTCGCCATGGATCTGATGAATGTGTCGCACAGTGAGACAGGACTCATGATGCGGTAAGCGTTCCCGGTCATTGCATTGCTTGAATGGGCAGACCGACTCAACAAGGCCGACATATCGTGAATATGCCGGCCTTTTTGTTGCGTTCATTCCGGCTTGCGCAAAGCGAGAAGATAAATCAATACGAGTATAAACCTGGGTTATTCATGACGCAGGCCTGAAAATAAGAATGGCGAATGGTATTATCTAGGTAAATCAGTATGTTCCGCCAAGAACCTGACCCTAGAGGACCATTCGCCATGGGTGAAAGATTACCGTCCTGGTCGCCGACCTGCAACGGCGCCGTTCATGTCCAGTTAAGTAGCGATGCCACCACCAGTGATGCTGGCGGATTAATACTCCGCGAAGCGCTCGATATCAGCGGCGTGATCAGCGCGCTTGACTATCACCTGGTGGATCCGCGTGATCCTTTGCGCGTACGTCACTCGCTGACCAGCCAACTCCGTACCGTCGTGCTGCAGCGAGCCATGGGATGGGGCGACTTGAGCGATACCGACGTACTGGGTCACGACCCGCTCTGGCGGTTGGCNGCTATCTCGCTTGATCACCTGTCTGAGTGATCCAGATAACCTCGATACGGTGCATGAAGGCTTATTACGGTTGGCGATCTGGCGCTTGAACAGCCTGCCGGACGTCACGCCTTACACGGCCAATACGCCGATGACCCTCGATATCGATGGGCTGCCCATCGAGGTCTTTGGTCGCCAGGGTGGCAGTGCCTATAACGGCTATGCGGGTGCCCGGATTTACTCACCCCTTGTCGCCTCCATCGCTGAGACCGGTGACATGGTGGGCGGCTTACTGCGAGAAGGGAATGCCGGCCCGGCAGAAAACGCGGATACCTGGATCCCTCACCTCGTTCAGCGCCTGATGGAGGGCACCAATCGCGACGTGGATCAGTTCCGTGTCCGTCTGGATGCGGGCTTCACCGATGGCGAAACGCTACGCGCGCTCGACTCAAAGGATATCGCCTATCTGGGGCGATTAAAGAGCAATAAAACGTTGCTGACACTGGCGGCACCCTATCTCAAACGGCCGCCCGGGCGACCACCGGAGACACCGCGGGAGTGGTGCCATGACCTGGACTACCAGGCCGGTAGTTGGGAGTCTCCGCGGCGTGTGGTGTTGATCGTGCAGGAAAAAACGGATGACCTGCTGCCGCATGCCTTCTTCCTGGTAACAAATCTAAGTCGCTATCATTACCCGGCGGAGAAGGTCCTGGCACTTTATCGCAAGCGCGGCAAGGCGGAAGCCCACATGGGCGAACTCAAGTCGGCCCTTGATCTCCATTTATCCTCGGCAGATCGAGGGCACTTAACGGTGCAGGACGTCATGGCGCGCAACCAGGTTAACCTGTTGCTGAGCCTCTATGCTTACCAGGTGCTGCACAGCGTGCGTTGCTTGATGGAGCGACATACCGGGCAGGGCTGGAGCCTGGTCAAACTGCGTGAACAGGTGTTGAAAGTGGCGGCGACCTTTACCACGCATGCTCGGCAAATCCGAATGCGCCTGGGAGTCGCGGCTGATAAATGGTGGCCACGCCTGTTAGCGGGTATTCGACGACTGCGACCGCTGCCAGACTGACGTTAGCAAGCTCGATGGTGTAAGGGCAGTAATCGGCGAATAGCCGAGAACACGCAGTGGATAAGTGACTGTTATTAATTAATAAAAGTGATAAAAACAGGGTGCAGCATAACGATGTTGCATAGTGCGCGCGTCGAGAAGACGTCAGATAGCCACAAAGCGCCCATCACGTAATCGTAAAGCGCTAAAGAATGGCGCTACCGCCGCCGTGATGAATTAGGCGGGATAAATGGTGTCAATACAGAAACATCGCCTTTTTCACTTTCTCAATTGAGTCAGCTCAGCATGCCGAATGGCTCTCATTTCTGGGACTAAGCGGCACTTCAAAATTGGATTTTTTCGCTGACTATCCTTTCCTGCGCCTCAGTATTTGATATGCCGAATTGCAAGTGAGCAAAAGCAGCGTATTAATGCTGAAGTCTGATACGGTGTGATCGGACTCATCCGTATTCCTGGTCAAAAGTAGCTAAGCATTCTCCTAATTTGCGAGAATTGCTTTTACGACATGATGGCAAGGTTTCAGCAGCAAGCCGGGGAAGAGGCTTCTTGAAGCTCCCAGCTCGACGGATGGCAAAGCGACCACAAAAAGCAGTGATTCAAAAGGAGAAGGGCGTGGCTGATAAGACATCCGAAATTTTTTCCCGGCTAGACACCATGAACGAGCATGAGCTACGCCGCCTGCTGGTTCAAGAGCTTACCCGCAAACCCTTGGGGCTCGTATGGGAGCGCGATGCCATCGAGCATGACAGAGCTTTAAACGCCAACGTTGTCCTGCCTCGCGTAGACCCTACCCTTTCCCACCTCGAGCCAGGCGCCAGCACCGGCAACCTGATTATCGAGGGGGATAACTTTGACGCCCTGCGGTTGTTACGCAAAACCCACGCCGGCAAGATTCGCGTGATCTACATTGATCCACCATACAATACGGGTTCGAAGGACTGGGTATATAACGATGACTATGTATCCAAGACGGATCGCTACCGACACTCCAAGTGGCTTGAATTCCTTTATCAGCGTTTATCTTTAGCCCGTGACCTGCTTACCTCGGACGGGGTGATTATGATCTCGATTAATGACGATAATAGGGCGCATCTTGAGTTACTGATGGATCAGGTCATGCCGGGCCGTCGAGTAGGCAGCTTAGTGTGGAGGACCCGAGACACCACAAGCGCAAAAGGCCGTAACTTTAGCGATGTTCATGAGCATGTGCTGGTGTATGCCGGCAATGATTTTGCATTTAATGGCCAGCCAAAGACTCAGAAAAAGTATAAAAATCCTGATGATGATCCACGCGGCCCCTGGAATGGAGATCCGCTGACATTAGCATTTGACCGATTTGATCGGCCTAATCTCTATTATCCTCTTTACAATCCAGAAACAGATCGATGGTATGCCTGTGATGAGAGTCGAGTTTGGGCATACGCTTCAGAAGCTCGCCTAAACGCTGGGCAATCGCTTCAAGCAGAAACAATGGAAGAGTTTATTAACCGCAAGCAGATACTATTTCCAGCAGATGAGAAAGTTGTCATCTGGAAAAACTTAGAAGAGATTCATGCCGCGATTGACTCCGGCGATGTTCCTGTCACTCCTAAACGAAAGCGTCCGCTTTTTTCTAGGGATACCCCAAATCTGGAGTTTTGGATCGGCAAGAAGATTGGGTTTGGTCGGCCGCTTTTCAAGAAGTTTTGGAAAGACCTTAGAAGCCATACGAACCCCCTGAGCTCTTGGATATTTCGTGTTAACGAAATGTACGATGATGAAGATTATGCTGCTATTACGTCACCCAATGCGGGCGAAGGGACAGAATTAATCCAATCAATCTTTGGACGCAAGGTATTTCAATATCCTAAGCCACCTACGCTGATAAGAAATCTATTAAGTCAAACATCTAATGGCAATGACATAATTCTAGATTTTTTTGCTGGCAGCGGGACCACTGGTCAGTCAGTGATGGAGTTGAACGAACGCGACGGCGGCAACCGACGTTTTATTCTTTGTTCCAGCACAGAGTCAACAAAAAAAGAACCCAACAAAAACCTCTGCCGCGATATTTGTGCTGAGCGTATCCGCCGCGTGATGGCTGGCCAGAAAGGTATGGAGGCGTTGGGTGGCAGCTTTGCTTACCTCACCCTGGACCTGATTGAAGAAGCTGACCTCGCCCTGGACGTCACCCCCGAGCACGCCCAAGCCATGCTGTCGCTGCGAGATACCGGTGCAATGCACCTTCCCACCGAAGACGCCATTCTAGACGTGGGCGAGTTGGAGGGGGTCGCCATACTGGTATGTCGTACAATCAATACGGCAGTGGTCGAGCAGCTGACCGCCTGGCCTGCCCGACGACTGGTCGTCTACTCCCCGCGCCCCGGAAGTCTGCAGGATGCCCTGCCTGGGGACATGGATGTCGAGTGCCGCTCGATTTTTGAAGTGTTCCGGCAAGTCAGTACCCCTCACCCGGCCGATATGGAGGTGGTGTGATGAACCAAGCGCAAAGTATTGCCGCCGCTGTCACCACCGCCCAAGGACCGCACCTGCTACCGGAGGCCTTTCAGAGCACGCTGATCGACAACCTCACAAAGGCACATCTCAGTGACCGTGAACCGCCCTGCCTTTTGCGTGCACCTACCGGCTCGGGCAAAACCTTCATGCTCTCGCAGGTCATGGATAAGGTGACCCGGGCCAAGCCGGTGATATGGTTCTGGTTCGTTCCTTACACCAATCTGGTTATCCAGACGTTGGACGCGCTCAAGGGCAACGCGCCTGCGCTTGCACCGGTGCTGTTCACTGATGGAGTCAACCAGGAGCCGGAGGCGGGCCAGGTGCTGGTCTCCACGACCCAGGGGGTATCACGAAAGACGTGGCGTACCGCGGGTTACAACGCCGGGGGTGGCGAGTCCGCCCGCACGCCTGCCGCCTTTGTGGCACTGGCGCGTTCAATGGATCTGGAGATCGGCGTTGTCGTGGATGAGGCCCATATTGCGCTTGATGATGCCACCGAGTTTGGTCTATTCGTCAAGTGGCTAGATCCCAAGTACCTGGCCATGGCCACCGCCACCCCCAAGAGCCAGCGGATCAACGATTTTCTCAGTAACGCCGGCCGCTCAAGCTTCGAGTCCTTCAATATCAGTCGTGACGATGTGGTCAAGGCGCGCCTGAACAAGGCCTACATTGAGGCGGTAGTTTATGACTTGAGCGATCAGATCAAGGAAGTGGCCGACTTGAAGGCCACGGTGATTCGTCAGGCATGGGCGCGCAGCAAAGCTCTGGAAGCCGAATTGCAGTCATCAGGGGTATCTAACCTCACCCCCCTGTTGCTTGTGCAAGTGGACAATGGGGATGGCACCATCGAGGAAGCGGAGCGCCTTCTGATGCGCGAATGCGGAGTGCCTCCCCAAGCCATTGGCAAGCACTCGGCGGACGCCCCCGATCCGGTCATGATGGGGTCAATCGCCAACAACCCCTCGATACGCGCCCTAATCTTCAAGCAGTCCGCCGGAACCGGTTTCGATGCTCCTCGAGCCTTTGTGCTGGCCTCCACCAAGTCGGTCAACGATGCTGATTTCGCCATGCAGTTCATCGGCCGGGTCATGCGGGTGGCAAAGGAAATCCGAGCAGTCTTCCCGAGCTACAGTGACATCCCAGGCCCGCTGAATACCGCCTATATCTATCTGGCCAATGCGGAAGCGCAACTCGGCTACCAGGTGGCCGTCAAGTCAGCCATGGCGGTCAAGAGCTCCTTGGAAGGGCAGACGGAAGTCATGGATGAGCGGAAAACGCGCAGCGGCGCGACGGCTTTCACCAATCGACCCACTTCGCAAGGCGTCCTCTCGCACCGAATGGGTATGCCTGGCGCGACGGCCACGAACACTTCGTCACCCAGCTCTACCCAGACGTCTCCCGGGGGGGCGACACCTTCACAAGGTGATGGTGCGACGGGACAGACACCGGCATTGGCTCCCGATGATCAAGGCACGCTTTTCGGGGCATCCGTGGTGGACCCCATCGAGGAAGACAGCCAGGCGCCCCCACCCCCCTTGCCTCAGGAAGCCGAAAACTGGGATGACTGGGTGACACGGCTTGCTACGCTTGGCATCAGTGTGTATCCCCTGCAAAAAGACCTGCCCGAAGTACCGGGCTTCCTGTATAGCGAGAAACGCCCAGATGCCATGGCGATGGGCGCGATTACTCGCCGAGCGGCGACTCGGCTTTCTATCTCGCCTTCCGCCCAAAGCGACGCCCTGCGGATTGCTCGCAATAAACATCGCGAGCAAGAGCGCCACATCGATCTTACCCAGCAGAAGAAGGTTACCAATAAGCGGGTTCGCATCATGATGGATCGCAATGCGCTGGCTAAGAAGGCAGCGGCGGTGCTCGAACGTTTGCCGATGATCGAGGAAGAGGATCAAGTCGAGCTGGTCAAACTCCTGGCCAAACGGATGGAGGAGCCTTTGCGAGCCGCACTGGAGGACGAGGCGGATGAGGCGCCAAGCGAGATCGAGGTCACCCGCATGGCCCGCTTCGCTGCTCACTGGTTGGTATGTACCCAAGCCGCCGCGCTTGAGGAAACCCTCTGGGATGGAATTGCTTCGCATGCCAATACCGTGCAGAGCGAGCCCTTGCCGGATGCGGTGCTGTACGCCTCGGATATCGGACTGGCCCCTTCCATGAAACACCTTTACGGGGTCATGCCGCCGACCAAGGAGCAAGCCCAGGAGCTGCATCAGGTGCTTCCCTTCATGGAGCGTGATCTTTTAACACGCAAGGAGTGGCGCTTGAATGACCGCCTGGTAAGCACGACCGTCTTCGACTTTTCCTTTGCCATGAACAACGACGAGCGCCGGTTCGCCGAAGCGTTGGATCGTGCTGACTTCGTAGCCTGGTGGTTCCGCAATCCCGACCAGAAGCGGTTTGGCGTCAGGCTGGTGCGAGGCGAACATCGCAACAATTTCTACCCCGAC
Source organism: Vreelandella rituensis (assembly GCF_003336665.1). Lineage (GTDB taxonomy): Bacteria > Pseudomonadota > Gammaproteobacteria > Pseudomonadales > Halomonadaceae > Vreelandella > Vreelandella rituensis. The sequence goes on from NZ_QPIJ01000001.1 coordinate 225,931, forward strand.
TTCGTGGTATGCGTCGAGCATGTGCCGGGCGAAACGCCGATGCAGCGCCTGGTGGAAACCAAGCATGACGTTAAGGATATCCGCAACAAGGGGCGTCATACCCCGCCGAAATACGGCGAAGTTCTCTTCGTGACCAACGACAAGGATCGCTATTACCTGGTGTCCAAGGAAGGCGCGATCGGGGAAGAAGTCGACTTCTCCAACCTATCTACGCTCTATCAGAAGCTGCAGATCACCGCTCCCTGATTCCCCTGAGAGGCGCCTGCCGTAAAGGTGCCTCTCTTATCGTTCCCCCAGCCCATCGGTGTGTCATCGAGCCCCGATGGGCTCCGGCTGGCATCTGCCTTTTCCACTGACATCTGAGTTCGGGTGTTGGGGCATTTTTCGCAGCCTTGATTAAACAACACGCTGTCGCCTAAACTGTATCTTCATACAGTGCTTTAAGGCCGTTCGACATGCCGCTCGCCAAGGACAACACACCCCTACCTCTCGCCTGCTGCGGCTTCGGTTCACCGGCGCTGGACTTTGCCGAGCCCCCGCTTTCCCTGGATGACGTCACCTGCCTTCGCCAGCCGAGCACTTTCTTGATGCGCGCTGTGGGTGACAGCATGACGGGGCTTGGGATTTATCCCGGTGATGTGCTGGTGATCGACAAGGCAAGGACGCCTGGCGACGGCGATATCGTGGTAGCCGTTGTCGGGGAGGGTTTTTTGGTCAAGCAGCTGCGGCTTGTGCCAACACCTTCACTGCACTCCGCCAATGCGGCCTATCCCCCACTGGTGATCGGCGAGGACAATCCGCTGGAAGTCTGGGGGGTCTGCACCTGGAACCTGCATGCCTTGCTCGGCAAATGTGGGGTTAGCTGATGCGACCCGCCCCGCCCGCCATTTCAATTATAGATGTGAACTCATGCTATGTAAGCATTGAGCTTTTGTTCAAGCCTTGGCTGAGGAATCGTGCGTGCATTGTTTTGAGCAACAATGATTCAGCCTGTGTCGCACGTAACTCTCATGCCAAGGCGCTGGGCATTCGCATGGGGCAGCCCTGGCACGAGATCGCGCACCTGGTTCGCAGCGGCCAGGTGCACGCCTTCAGCAGTTGCTACGAACTTTACCAGGACATGAGCAACCGCATCATGGCCGTGCTCGCCACCCAGGCCCCACGAATCGAGGTCTATAGCATCGATGAAGCCTGGCTGGATTTGTCCGGGCTTCCCGAAAGCGAGTATGCCGCCTGGGGGCGTGACGTTCGCGATACGGTATTACGACAGGTAGGCATACCCGTGGGGGTGGGGATTGGTCCCACCAAGACGCTGGCCAAGCTTGCCAACTGGGCCGCCAAGACCTGGGCGCCCAAAACCGGCTGGGTGGTCGATCTTTCCGACCCTTGCCGCCAGGCGCGCTTGCTCAAGCTGGCGCCAGTGGAAGAGGTCTGGGGCATTGGCCCGCGCTTGACCCGGCGATTGGCCGATATGGGCGTGAAGACCGCTTGGGAGCTTGCCAAGATGGATGCACGCCTGTTGCGCCGTATCTTCGGTGTCACCGTCGAACGCACGGCCCGTGAGCTTGCCGGCGAGCGATGCTTCGAGGTGGGTGAATCCCCCGGCCCTAAACAGATGATCGCCGCCACGCGCAGCTTCGGCCGTAAGATCACTCGCTACGAAGATATTGCCGCGGCAATTGCCACTCACACCGTGAGAGCTGCGGCCAAGTTGCGCGCCCAGGGGTCGCTTTGTCAGTGCCTTCAGGTCTTCGCTCGCACCTCGGCGTTTGCCAAACAGGGCCAGTCCTACTCGGGCCAGCGGATCGTGGCCTTGCCCTGCCCCACGGATGACAGTCGCACCCTGGTTTCCGCCGCCCTCGAGGGACTCGCTCACTTGTATCGGGAAGGTCCTCGGTACGCCAAGGCGGGGATCGTGTTATCCCAATTTGTTGCAGGCGATCGCTACACCCCGGATCTCTTTGCGCCACCGCCAAGGCCCAAAAGCCACGATCTGATGCGCGCCATGGATGCGATCAACGCAAAAATGGGGCGGGCCACCGTGCGACTTGCCCGAGAAGATGCTGGCCATGGCTGGCAGATGCGCCGTGAGTTGCTGAGTCCTCGATACACCACCGTATGGGAAGATCTGGCGCCTGCCGGCTAGCTTTCACCTACCTCACCTGTTTACGGCTTGCCAAATCGCTTGTGCTGGTTACTGCATAGGTTTTATTGAACAACTAACCCTTTAGTATTATTATAGCATCACACTTTTTAATGGCTTTGTTCTTTGATCATTTCTCAGATGGGCAACTCTTCAAGTCGCTACTTCTCTCTTATCAAGATAAAAGGCCCTGCTATCTCCCTCTTTACCCGGCGAAGAAGGTGAAGTTCATGTCCTGTTCGTTATATCAAACCCTTGAGGTGGATGTTCGGGCTTTGAAGAAAAAAGCCTGGCAGCACAAGCGCCTGCACGGCCTTACTCACAACCAGGCCCTCAATGGTCTGGCGTTGGAGCTGGGCTTTAACTCGTGGTCTGACTTCACTTGTCGTCACCGTAAAGCCCTGGAAATCGCTGCTAAGGACATGTCGCTGTACAGGCTTTATGCGTCCTATCGCGTAGCGGCCTTGCATATAATCGAATGGATGGCGCGGCGTCTCAAGAACCAGATTGACGAGGCACTGGCGAATCCCGCTGTGCTCGAGCAAAGAGCGCATACCCCGAGCAATACGGAAATGACCGCCATGGCACGGGGGCTGACCATCCGGGGGTGGCGGTTGAAACCCGAGGCTTACGGTGGGGAGCTCTACTGGGCGGTCAGTGATGAGTTTGAGCGCCTTGTGGCGTTCATTGATGCCACCCATCCCGATGGTGCTCCCAGGGTCTGTTTTCGAGTTGACCCCGCAGCGGGCTTCCCGGCTGCAGAGCTCACCCTGGGGCGCTGTCGTACCGCGATTATCCAGACACTGGAATCCCTCAGACGGCATGCCTGCTGATGACAGAGATCAGTGGCTTCTTGCGTTTTCCAGCAAAAAATACGCCTGATAAGCGCACCTGACCCCTATATAGGTATCATGGAGGGAATGCCCCTCACCGTTCATGGGTCACCAGGGAACCATTATGCAAGCCACGCAGCAGCAGCAGTCCATCGTTGAGCTTGGTCAGCAAGGCGTAAACCTTCAGGTGAATGCCCTTGCCGGCACCGGTAAGACATCGACACTGGTGATGCTGGGTAATGCACTGGCGCCGCGGCGGGGACTGTACCTGGCATTCAACAAATCCATCGCCGTAGAGGCGCAGCGCAAGTTCCCGTCTAGCGTCAAGGCCAGCACCATTCACTCCCTGGCATTTCGCGCCGTGGGGCGCCATTACGCCCATCGGCTTGAAGGTGGTAATGGCGGGCGTCTGAATCCCGTGCGTCTGCTTCATCACTACCGTTATGCAAGTGTGGGCAACGTCCCGCCCTTGACGCGGGCCGGTTTGGTGAAGACCACGCTGAACACCTATCTCGCCAGCGTCGATCCTGAGGTAAGCGTGGCCCACCTGCCCGCCCGCGACATCAGCCGAATGACACGTGCCAAGGCGTGGGGGCCTGCGGACATCGCCGGCTTCCAAGCGACACTTGTGCAAGACGCGCAGCGCCTCTGGAAAGACATGCTAAGCGAGTCGAGCGGCCTGCCCATGAGCCATGATGGGTACCTGCGCCTGTTTGTGGACTCAGAGCCGGATCTTGGGGTTGATTTCGTCTGCATTGACGAAAGCCAGGATTCCAGCGAGGCCATGCTGCGTCTTCTGCAGCTGCAGCCCTGTCAGCAGATCGTGGTGGGCGACCCCAACCAGACGATCTACGAGTGGCGTGGGGCTATCAGCATCATGGATCGCATCGAGAATGCCCAGACGAGATACCTCTCCCAAAGCTTTCGATTCGATAACCGGATTGCGGGGGCGGCCAACGAGGTGCTGCGTCATTTGGGCAATGAGGTGTTGATGCTCGGTTATGACATGGATCGTTCGCGGCTTGAGGGACGCGGGCTGCTCTATCGCACCAATTCCGGCGTTTTCGGCGCCCTTATGAGCCGCGGGGTCGAAAGCAAGCAGCGGTTGCATGTGGCCGGCGGGGTCCAGGATCTGCGCATGATGCTCGATGCCGTGGAACAATTGCAGCGTGGTCAGGCAACCCAGCACCCTGACTTTATCGGTTTCGACAATTGGGTTGAGGTCGAGGAAGCGGCCGAGGCGTATGCCGCACCGGCCGAGCTGCGTTTGGTCGTGCAAGTCGTCAGCAAATTCCCGATGAAGAAATTGCGCAGTGTGCTCGACCTGGCCTCAACGGTGAAAGAAGAAGATGCCGACATCCTGGTATCCACCGCGCACAAGTTCAAAGGCCGCGAACAGGCTGAAATCGGATTGGGGTCTGATTTTCAGTTGCCGGAAATTAACCCTTTGACACAGGAAGCTGCACCGAAGGCAGAAGAAGATCGGTTAAATTACGTCGCGATCACCCGTGCCCAGCGCCAGCTTTACGGCGCCAAGGAGATGATCCACGCATACATCAAACGCAATGAGATGCAGGCCAACATCGACAAGCTCGCCGACCTACCCCCTCTTGAGCGGTTACAGGCCAAAATCAAGCTGGCGCCTGAAGTGACAAAGAGCACGGAGATGATGGAGCATTTTGTCCGCAATCTCAGCAAAGAAGAGCGTGAGTGCCTTAACACAAAGCCATCCACCCATGACCTAAGGGCAGTGTCTGAGAAGCCAAGCCCCAAGCCCATCAAGCCTATGGGAGTGGGACCGTCTCTTTGATTTCAGGCAAACAGGCAAAAAAAACCGACCCACTTGGAGTCGGAAAGTATCAGCATTAAAAGGGTGTCGTCCATGACAGGGAGAACAGGAGGCGGCTCTAAAGCGAGGAACCGTTTTTAGCCAAGGGAAGCACAACGAGGTCATACAGTTTCAAATGCGCTTTCCTTGACTAAAGAGTCCAGACAACAGGGACACCGAATGCAACCCAACCCTTACGCGCTCAACGCTGTCTGGACAAACTCAGATTAGCTTCAACCATTTCAGATGTCAACACCACTGCATTTGTTTTTATGAATCCCTCAAGGCAAGTTGGCGTCCGACTCTCATGATAGTTTGCTTGGCTTCTCATGAGCCCAGCGCCCTGGCGAACCAGGCATGCCAGTAGTCAAATCCTACCAGAATCGGATAAATCATAAGGCCTACAGCGACAATCTTTGCGCCTGACATACTCATTTCTCCTTAAATAGCGGCCGTGTTACTCAGATTCGGCGAGGTACTGCCTTTGCATGGGTAGTGGTTGTTCCAGGATGAGGCGCTACGTTGATCTGGCATCCTGTCCGGCCTTCCCAATGGCCCTCTTCTGGCTGTTTGGCCAACACGGTATGCCGGTGTTGTCGCCGGAGAGGCTCGTGTACCTGCTGGTGCGGATCTGGCATTGAGCGCTGCGCTTTCGCTGGCAGGCATCAATGATGAACTTGTCGTCATGGTCGGACGTGATCCCCAGGAAAGAACCGCCGCTGCCTGTCGTATGGAAGGTACCGATGACTGATCTCGATGCGGGGGAGTCATCATTTGATGAACATCACCCACAGCCCCGTCACCAGCAGGAGCAGTGGCAGCCCACCCCACATCAAGTCGCTCAAGACGCCGATCCCACGGTTGCTGAGCTGCACCAGGCGAATTCGAACGACCTGCCTTTTCAGCTTTCGCTCGAGGGTCTGCGGCGGGAGTGCCAGGTAGTGTTCCAGCGGGGTGTGGCGTGATGGATCGGTCATGGACATGTTCTCCAGTGTTCAATGTTGTCAGTGCAAGCTTGCGCAGTGATGACATGCTTGGCAACCGTGTTTTCGCAGGGCCGCCGCGCTCGGCGACGCAGCGTGCCGGCTTGGTATCGGTTCTAACGGCCTGTGCCAGCCAATTCTTTACCTTGGCACCCTGCGTGGTCACGCCCTTCACTGCGCAAGCGGCCACTTGAGCTTCTGGTGCCATGGTAACTGGTGCGGCGATCGCATCATCCGTGGAGGATACCGGACGTGCTTCAACGGCTGCGACTTCTGCCAGACGTTGCTCGGTGGCACGCGTCATCTCAGCAAGCTCCTGAATGCGCTTCACCAGCTCCGGAATCACGATCAGGTTGGCGGCATCGCCATGGTGCAGACGGTCGATCACGCTCTGGGCGACGTCGGGCTCTGCCAGAGAGCGTCCGGTCTTCTTATCGATCACCCGGGTAACGCGAGCTTCGGCCTTGCGGTACTGGCCTTCATCATCAAAGCCCTTCAGGTCCATCTCACTGATGTTGCCCTCAAAGGCGTCACGGACGTCATTGATCGACGCCATCTCGTAAAGGTGCAACATGGTTACTTCCAGCAAATCGGCAATCTTATCGCGGCTTTTGAGTATCCGCTCCTTGCCTGCCCCTGGACTGATGAAGTCCTGAGACATGATGTACTCCAGGCTTTCTCTTTCAATCGAGGGGTGCGCCTCGATAGGGCCGCCCAGAATGTTCTTGGCCTGGAGGCCTGTCAGCAGGGCCGGCAACGGTACCGCGATGATCCCTTTCTCGGGGACAATGCGAATGGCAGGCTGTGCAACACCGCCGGTGAACACCACATCGACGTGCTTCATGTCCAGGTTCAGGCGCAGCCATGCCTGACGATAGGCGCCCTCACGCTCGCGCAGAAAGGGCGTAGGCTGCTTGTCCCATTCCTGGAACACGGATGAAAAGGTGGTTTCGATGTTTTGCTGAATGGTGATGCTCACGGGGCACCTCCTGGACTGTATATTGGTTGCTGTTATTCTATATACTAGACCACCGGGCAAGGCAGCGCAACCCGCTATTTACATTTTCTGGTATTCTGGTCAGTAAATAGATAAATGGAGTCCTGCATGCCTATTGCCCTGCCCCCGCCTCGCTCCGCGACATTGCTGCGCCATCTTGCCGCTACGCGAGCCCGTCACTTCCACCGGTCTCAGAATCGAAAGCACAAGCCTGTCGAATCATTGCTGGAACGTCTTCCCGGCGCAGCGGTATGGCAGCTCGCCTGGCGAGGGGAGGTCAGCGTGCATTGGGCGTTCTGGTCCTTGTTTATCATGCCTTTTTTCATCTTCGCGGGACTGGCCGGCACTGTGCCGGTGAGCATGACGGCTGTTGTGTACCGGGTGCTGGTGCTGTGGCTGTGTTTTGCGCTGGTGATGACCTGGCGGGCGGGTGGCATGCACCCTGGATGGGCCTCGACCCCCATTCTCTATAGAGTGTTCATGTGTCTGCATTTTTTGGTGGTTCTTGTGCTGTTTTCCGCTAGGCTGAACCTTCTCTTTCAGGAGTGAAAGCGCTTATGCCGTGCGAGGAGTCCGGGGATACGATCCCATCCGCCACTGAAGCATTTGCCCGTATCCGCCGAGATGCTTATATTGCCTGCGTGCAATCCCAGCGCGTGATCTTCCCGCCCGAAAACGCCCCGGGGCTAACGCTTGAGGACGTCGCCTGGTTTTCTGGGGTTGATGATTACCTTCTTGAGCGTGACGCCACTAACGCGGTGTGCGAGCGGCACCAAGTGCTATCCCCGCTGTCTCGACCCGGCACGGAAGAAACCCAGCTCCCTCTGTTTTAGTTTTAGTTCCTTCCTGCGCTATCCCTGCCATCCCGACAGCCACACTCCTATCGGTTGCGCTCAGCAGCCTGTTGTTTCCCAACGTTCAGACGCAAAAAAGCCGGCAACGTGTGCCGGCCGATGAAGCGTTGTTGATCAGATGTCGATGGAGTAGTTCAGCATCGCTGCGGTATCGGATTTGGCATCGGCATCATGCCCCGGCTCCAGCGAGTGCAGGAGGTTGATCTGCAGCTGGCTGCGCGCCGAAGGTTTCACGGTATAACCAAACTCGATGTCCATCTGGCGACCAGAGGGTGACAGGGAGGCTTCACGGTTCTCGCGAATCACATCCCCTGCGAGGGTGCGTCCCACCGGCACATTGAAGGTGGCATCGGCACTGTCGATGCGCATTGGCTGACGGAAGGTGAGTGCCGCCTGCTGGATGCCGCTGTTCCACTGAAAGCCTGCCGCCATTTCCTGAGCGCGGATATTGTCGATGCTGGAAATCAGTCCATTGCCGCTGGCACTGCCTTGCGCTTGCTCGAACTGAGCAAAGGCGCTGAAGTTATCAGCCATCTGGTAATCCATGCTCAGACCGGCAAAGGTCATGCGGTTACTGTCGCCAAAGCTCATGGCGCCCGCCCCCTGAGCCCCGAGCAGTCCATTGGACTCGTTAAGCACGCCAAGCGTTGTGGTCAGGCTCATGGCAGGGCTCAGCTGGTAGCTCAGGCCTACGTCAGAGCGATTGGCGCTGTAATCACTGAGCAGGCTTGCGGCATCGTTATCCACACTGCCGTTCCAGTGCGCGGCGATCAGGCTTGTGCGTGCTCCCAGAGCGTACTCACTCTTGACGCCGGCAACCGCTTCCATGCTGCGGGTGATATCCGCGCCACCCTGGAAGGACAGCATCGGCATCATGCCGGATTCAGCATAGCTGCTGAGTGGGTCGACTTCGCCACCGGCGTAGTGATAGGCCGTCAGCATGGCGTTGCCAAAGGTTCCGTCAAAGCGGCTGGCGAGGACGTCACCGAAATTGTTCTGCACGGTGCCAAAGCTGAACATCCCCGCCTCATTGTGAGACATGTGACGCATCTGGTTGGAGGTGATAGAGAGGCGATCCATGTTGTTGCGCATCAGGGCGGCACGATTGTCGCGAGGTGCGGCATTGCCCGACATATCCAGCGCGTAGTCGCGGCCCAGGTCATCAAAGACGGTGACGTCCTGCAGGGCGGCGCTTGAGGCCATGGCATCGCCATAGGCACCGGAAAGCTGCGCGACACTCTCGGTGGGCAGGTGGCCGCCCGCTGCTACCTGGCTGCCCGAGGCAACGGAAACCTCACCTTGAGGGGCCAGAGCGGCATGGATATCGGCTTCGCCCTGCCCCATGAAGTAGGCACCGCAGTTGGTGGTGCCGCCTGCGCCGCAGTCGTTACGCTCATAGAGAGCTGAATGACGGCTGGCGGTATCCAGCAGAAGCTGGCTGGCTTGCTGCGCATTCATGTGCGGCCACATGCCAATGATACCGGCGGCATAGGCGGAAATCTGTGGCGCGGCAATGGATGTGCCGGACGCACCCACCTCAGAATTGATATACGGTGCGGTGAGAAAGCGGCTTTGCAGGTGGGTATCGTCCCCCGGATGATTGCTGTCAGGATGAATATCGGCCCCGTCATCGATCGAGCCACCCGCGAACAGCATCCGCGAAAACATTTCCTGGTTGTCGTAAATTGGCTGTTCCGATGGAACTTCCATGACCCTGCCGTCGTTGCCCGCACTCTGGACAAATACGGTACCCAGACCGCCATTGGAAGTGACGATCTTGTTGAGCGACTCTGCCGAAGTGACGCCATTGTATGACCAGTGAGGATGAGGGGTGGGGTCGCTCAGGTTTGCTCGAAAGCTAAGATTGACCACGCGAGCGCCGCGATCCGCCGCCACTCCCACACCATACCGAAGTGCTTGAGAATCTACAGCGCCATCACCATTACTGATCTTTATCAGATCCAACCGTGAGTTGCCCAGAGGATCGAGAGTGACCGTCGACGCAACGACGTTGCCGTGCCAAGGGTTATCGCTCAAGACATCACTTTCCTCGGTAAGAATGCTGTAGCTATCAATGATCCGCTCCTTGTTATCGATGGCATCCTTGTCAAAACCGCCGTCAACCACGGCCACTCGCACAGCCTGCAAGTCATACGTAGGGGTGCTGGGTTCCTCTGGCGTGTACTCATGGAGCCCAGAGTCATCAGTCGGCTTGGTACCACCGCCCCCTCCGCCACCACCCCCACACCCGGTAAGGATAATGGAAGTGGAGGCAATGGCGATGGCGATGGCGAGAGGCTGCTTTTTCATGTCGAACTCCTGACGGCGGTTGCTGCGAATTGGATTGATGTTCTAATGTCTACATCATACCAATATTTATTCACTGCCAAGAATTTCTGACACTTCAAATGCCTTCGTTTTTAGGTTTTTTCATATATCAGCACTTATACATCTGAACTTTAGTCGCTTCCACGAAAAAGCCCGAGAGGTATCACCTCTCGGGCTTTGATCACGTAGCACTCCGCTCAGCTACATTTGGTGCCTACCATGAGGGACGCTTCCCAGTTGGCGCCACTTGCAGCGTTGACGGTGTACCAGTTCCCCGTAGTTCCGGCGGTCCCGCCTTGAATGTAGACCTGCATCCTTAAAGTCCAGTTGCTGCCGTTGTCTACCGCGTCGGTGCGTACCGACTGGACGACGCCGGTCACGTTTCCAGACGTGGTGGCGATGGTCATGCCCGCACCGGAAGTCCCGCCGGTTGGTGCGCCATCGACGGCAACAAATACCAATGGCGTGGAAACGGTACCATCAGAGTAAGTCGGGCACTCGGGTTTGCTTATTGTCTGATTGGGGCGCATTCGGGTCATTACGAACACCGCACGACTCAAACTTGCCGGCTGCCCATCTATTTTTACGTCATCAATAACCACATCGCGGGCAAGAATGGTGCCGCCGTCAACAATGTCATTGCCGTGCATGTCCAGGGTGGTTTCCATGCGATTGAGCTCTGGAATCCCGATGTTGGAACGATACAGGTAATCATTGTTTATCGCCCCACTTTCAAGGTGGATAAGCGAGGCCACCGACCCCTGAAATATATCCAGACCGGCAAGGGCGGCATTACTTGAGAAATCGAACGTCCATGCCCCATCCGGACCTTCAAAAACAGTCGGCGAAGAGCCAGGAAGCTGGGTATAAGGGATATAGCCCGCATTGATACCACTTGCTCTAACGACTGCCGGGGCAATCCGGGTAACAAGATTCAGGTCATCTCCTGTGAGCGTACCATTGTGGCCGGGACTCCCATCGGTACCCGCTATCAGAATGGTCAGAGAGTCGTCTGGGCCGGGAATGGCAATAACTTCGTAATCTTGATCCAGCGGGTTGATCATGCTGAAGTCAGCCGGAAGATAGCCTTCGGCGACAAGTGTTGCGTGATCGATTTCAGCAGCCCCGGCAGAGGTGGCTTGGCTGTGTAATGTGCTCCAGTTCGACTTGGTGTAGGACTCCACTGCAGCGGTCAGTCGAGATAGATGACTTGCGGTAACTTGAGAAGTCAGGCTGTTCTGATAGTTCATGTACCAGCCGAACAGCATTGGTGAGATAGCGGCAATCACCAGGATCGCACCAATAATCTCGAGACTTATCCAGCCGCCTTGCGTGCGTTTCATGCAGACCTCACAAGTTGTTCCAGGCATACACGATGCTGCCTACCGGAATGAAGCTGGGGACCTCGGAAGCACCCAGAAGCGCGATATTGCTATGAGGGATAATGCATTGGCGCGACTCAATCACCATGCAAACCCCTTTTGAGCCTTCGTTGAGCCGACTTACGTCACTGTAGAGCCGCCCGCCTTTTTCACTCCAGACAAAGGTCCAGTCGTTCCAATTAACGTAGGCATGGTGATCGATCGTAGGCACCCCCCAATGAGAGTGCGAGACGTTGTTGAGTTGTGCCCAGGAAGGCTCGCCGGAGGGGGTTGCCGAATCCTCCGAATCCGGGTGTTTGCTGTAAGCGTCATAGGCACGCACAAGGTTTTTATAGCGCATGAACTGTTCCGCGTCGGATGCAATCCGGCTGGCGGTATAGGTGCCCGTATCGTCCAGCTGGGATGTCTGGAAGTTCCAAAGGATAACAGCGGTCATACCGATAGCCATGAAGATCGCTGCAATCATTACTTGCCCCTCAAGCCAAACCGCATAGTGTTATGGCATGCGGCGGAAGCATCCTGGAAGTCGCCGGGAGCGAAGGACTGAGCCCCGACGATATAGCTATCCCAAACGGAATGAAGCTCTGGAATAAGCGAAATGCAAAGGCGTGTGGCATCTTCACGATTATCGAAATTATCGAACATGAATCGAAAGTAACGATCGTCACCAGGATCATCGGTAATGGTGAGGTCGGAGCCAGCGGGCCCCGTGAAGGACTTGAAGCCGCTAGGCACTGCGTCGAAATCTTCAAGAACCTCATTTTTAAGGCCTGTATAACTGGCACGACTTGAGTAAATTGCAACAATGCTGTTACGAAGGCTCATGACATCATTTTTGCTACGCTCGATGGCCAGATCTCGCTGTCCATCGCCAATGATGCTGATTGAGGAAACTCCCATGAGGAGCACCACGACAATGGCAATCAAGACTTCGATGGCTGCCCAGCCGCCTTGAGTTGATGTGCATTTGCTTCGTCGCATGGAAGATTCCCGGAACTGGAAGAGTAAGGAGAGGGCTTGCCCTCTCCTTTTAGACTTGCCTTAGCGTGACATGAAAACCATCTGGTTTTCGTTCAGATCCGAGCAGTTGGTGCTGGCCTCTGAAACGCTGTTAAAATCGACTGCGGTACCGTTGATAGTGACTCCAACCCAGTCATTGCGGGTATAGGTGCCAAGCTCGATGCAGGCTTCCTGGGGGATTTCTTCCATGGTGACCTGGAAGTGGGAATCCGCGCCGCGACCGTTGTCAACGGACTCGATGGTCACTTCACCGCCGAAGCGGTTAACGATGACACCTTCAGCGGTGTACATCGACGTTGGGACGACCTCCGCACGGGTTGCCAGAACGTTATTTAACCCAAGATAGCTTGGTTGGCCGCGGAACAAGCGCTCCGTATTGGCTTTGGTGATCATCAGATCCTGGCGGGCATCGGCTATTTTTGCTGAGGCTGAGCCCATTTGAAAATAGACGAACACGCCGATAAGCATCAGCAAACCGAGGATGATCGCAATCAGGGTTTCGAGCATTGCCCAGCCGCCTTGCGTTGCTTTTTTGAGACTCTGGGACGGCGTGTAGGATGTGAATCGTGCTGCTTTGGTTTCCATTGCTAATACCTGTATGGGGTGGAGGGCTTTCGATTAAATAATATCATGGTCTAGGTATCGGATTGTGAAGGTTTCTAACGATTATAGCTAGAACCCTCCCATGGACGAGGAGATTTGCTGGTTAAGCGTGATGACGCCCATCACAAAGGAGCCTATGAAGATGGCGAGAACTACCAGTGCCATCGCATTCATGATCGACGCAATCCCCTGAACCTTGGTCACCGTGCTGTTGATCCAGCGATCCGCAAGCACGCTGATGCGTTCATCGAAATTGGTCAGCGAGGATTGCATCACTAAGTCGGCGATTAACTCCGTGTCGGGGAAGTTAGTGCTGGCTCGTTCCATTGCAATACCAATGTTCTCGGCCCCGAGTTCATTCTCGATACCGATCTTCATGGTTCGTGACGCCAAATACTTATTACCATCGTGATCAGCCAACGCTTCAAGTTCATCCAGGATTGTCCGGATGGGTCTGCCAGCCTGCAGCATCGCGGCATAGGTGGTCAGCCACCCCGCTCCTTGAAGTACCCGGTAGAGGCTATAAGGGGGCAGATTGTCAGCAAAGCGGCGGCCTTTCCCCGACCAGCGTTTCAGCGACAGGATGGATAGCGTTATAACTCCTCCCACACCTGCCAGTACCACCAAAAACCAAATTGAGGTGACAATGCCGGAAATCGTTGCCAGGAATTGCGCTTGACCGCGCCATTCATCCATAGGCAGAATTTCGGCCATTTGCGGTGCAACATGCGCCCCAATCACATACATGGCGACGAAAAGCACCGTGCCAAGCAGCATGGGTTTGGCAAGAGCGCTCTTGATTGCCGCCGCCACTTTCTTCTGAGCCTCTATGGTGCCCGCAGCCTGAAAAAGCGCTTCCGACAAAGCCCCGTTTTCTTCCCCGGCACGAATCAGCATCTGCTCGTTCAAGGGGATAAAGGGCTGTAATCCGTCAGAAAGTGCGCCACCGTTATTTAGGATGTAGAGCACGTGGCGCAGCACGACTGCCTGGGTTTCCGACTCTGACTTAAAGGCAGCGCGTTGGTACATTTGCTCGATGGCAACCTTAATGGATACCCCTGCTTCTACCGGGGATGCCAGTCGCTCATACATCCGTTGGCGGGCATCTGCCATGAAAAATTTCGACGCCATCGAAATATAAAACTGTTTCCCGGGGTCCCGGATCTCGACACTGACATCCTGGGGAGTCGCTGGTTTGGCCTTTGACCTTTTAAGCTGAGTTGCATCACTCATGGTCGTAATCCTCTGAGCGCTAGACGTGAATATTGGTGGCAAGGGGGCCTACAGCTTTTTCGGCAGCATCCGGGGCTACTCGGCCCTGTATTACTTTCTCGATGGCATGTTCGCGCACGGTTAACCCCCCCATTTGCTCCTGCCAATAGCGCTTCGCTTCAAAAATCCCTTCACTCTTTAGCACCTCCATCAACTTTTCTGTGGCCACCACAATTTCTGCAACCACCTCGCGCCCTGCGACGCCCTTATCGCACTTTGAACAACCCTTTGGATTTACGAAGGCAATGTTCGCTCGGTTTTCCTTCGGAATGGATAATTCGATACGCTCATTGAGATCTGCCTTGACTGTTGCCTTTTCAAAGGGGATAGCGCAGTGCGGACAGGAGATCTTGACCAGTTTTTGGAAGATCAGCCCGGTGATCACGGTGTCATCTGCCAGGGTCAGCATTGGGTCGGGGTTTTCCGCGCTGCGCATCATGTCGACTAAACGCTTCATGATCCCGAAGGCGGAGTTGGCGTGCACCGATGCTGAGACGCCATGACCTGACAAGGCGACTTTGACCGCCATGCCGAGAGAGGCGCTGTCGCGGATCTCGCCAACCAGCATCTTGTCCGGGTCAGCTCGTAAACAGAATCGAATGACATCAACGAAGGCCTCGCTTCGAGCGTCACTGCCCTTGGCGTTATTCACCGGAATCTGACGCACGCCCTGAATCCTGTACTCAGGAGGGTCTTCAACAGATACAAAGTTTTCTTCCGGGTGTTCGGCCTTCTTGCACTCAAGAATATGTTTCAAAGTGGTCGACTTGCCTGACCCGGTAGGCCCCGCCAGGAGGTTAATGCCTGACGGCTTATCCCAGGCCATGCGGATGTCGCGTATCTGGGACGCGTTGTAGCCAAGCGTGCCCAGGCGCTGCTCCAGCGTGCCCGAGATAGAGCTTGTGTCTTTATAGAGTAGGCGTAGCACCATCAACCTTCCGCCACCCTCGATGGGGCCACTGGCAACCCGCAACGAACCTACGATGGCAGGTAGGTAGCGCGCATCAGCGATACGCCCATCCTGGCGCTCGTTAGGCTTGTACATGTTGCTACCGTCAGCCAACATGGAGTTCATGATGGCGGCCATCAGAGACTTGGCCCGCTCCTTCTCGATTGGCACCTGGCGCTCAAGGTCGCCGTTAACCCGGTACTCGACTTCACAGTGGCCGCTGCCAATCTCGATATGGATGTCAGAAGCATTGATCTGCGCCGCCTTGCTGAAAATATTCAATGCCTCTTGCTGAATTGCCGAATCCACTGCTGAGCCGCCACCGGTTCCTTCAAGCAGTTGCCTCGCCTCGATACGACGCGTCAATTCATTGGCTGATAGGTGATTCACCGAGAATTTGAACCCACATACCATCAAGTATTCGGTGATATCGTGAATCGAAGTGTCATCACGCTTGAGATCGGAGATGAAAAGTGTCTTGCTCTCCTGATCAATATCCAGGAAGTCGGCCACGCTAGCCCAGTCGGGATGACTTTCTGCTGCGCCTTTCATACAGCGTTCCGTTTGCATGTCGGTGATCATTCTATTTCTCCTTGACCGGCTTAGAACGACAGCGCCGAATCCACTGAAGACGAATACGTCCGAGGGCTGGTGTCATGCCTTGAGGAGAGCTGGGATTCATTGGCCAAACTGCTGGAGGCGTCTGAGCTAACATCACCGGCATTTGAGCTAACATCACCTGTATTAATAGGATGGAGTCGCCGTGGGGTAATCTTTTTCGTATCACCCTCACCGTTAAGCTTTACGATTACCTCGCCATGCTTGATGGATTGAATCGTCCAAGGACCGGCCTTTTCACCTGCCTTCACCCGATAATCTATACCGAAAATATTCACTATTTCTGCCTCTGCGGCACCATTTTTCGCAATCTTAGTTTCCACAAGGGACCAGGCATGCGGGTGATTCGTGACCGGTTCCTTGGCAGCTTTAGTCGCCTCCACTTGCTCCGATGATGCGGGCGGCGGGCTATCGATTTTTTCGCTCAGCTCACTCATTCCTTGTTGCAGAGACGCTTCCAGTGAAGCCAAATAGGCCTCTAATTTTTGAAGCTGTGATTCTTGCTCTGCTTTCTCAAAGGGCATGGTGCTATCAATAGCCCCTGATCTTTTGGCTTCATTCTTGGCGGCTACTCCACTTTGGATTTCTTCGATCTCGTTTATAACAGTCAGTAGATTTTTTTTGGCCGTATAGATATCAATCTGCGAGTTAAGCTCCTGCAGCTCTATCCGGTTGGCATCGATCTCCCTGAAAATCTCTGGAGCGTCGATCGTCACTACCTGGATTTCCGTGGAATCTTCTTGTTCGTCCGCCGCGACCGATGGATTACTTTCAAGCATTGCCTGAAATTCTGCCTGACTCACCTGAGCAAAGGCCGCTGGCGTCAGGATCGATGCAATAACACCTGTGATAAGGGTCCGTTTCATGTTAAGCCTCAGCATAAAATTCAAGTATGAGAGTCCAGCTATTGGAGCTTTCTGAAAGCTCTACCAATGAGATTGAGGGAATCTTTTCGATGCCTTTCATCAACTCGACAGAGGGAATTTGATCGCCGCTTAACTCAAGCCGATGGGTGGCATGGCCTAGATTCTCGGTGATGAAAGTATTGCCTCGGGGAACCCGTCGAGTGTTCTCGCGGCCCCATTTGAATCGGGCTTGAAACTCATGCAGCCGAGCGAGATCCATCAGAAGCTGTGCGGCTGAAGCGCGATCAACTATCGGAGTCGTGCCTCGTGGCTCGACCTCAGGCAAGGGGGTTGCCTCTATCAACCGATTGGGGTCCTCTACGACAAAATCACCCTCTGCGGGAAGGATGCTGAAACTACCGTGCTCTCCTCTATGCCAATGCCGAGTTACGTTGTCCTGATCACAGCTCCAGCTCACAGTCGACCATCCAGCGCGAAAGGCCTGGCCTTGTTGGTATTGGTCTGTGCATCGCTTGTAGCTAATCCATAAAGGCGGGGCATCGGTCCATGGACGGGGAGCAGGTCCGACGTCCTGAAGAATCCTGAGTCGCTCTTGACGTTCGACTTCGGCCTGGCGCTCCTTGTAGTCCTTGTGTGTCTCATACCCGACGTTGCCGCCCATTACTGCTATGGCAAGGGTGGCTACAATGGCGGCGGGCTTGAAAAATCGGTGTTGTGTAATCCTAAGCTTACGCAATACCTTGAAAGGCTTCGCTTTATGCAAGCGAGAGGACTTGACGCTCTTTTCCCATGCCAGGATTTGCTGGCTCGCCTCGGTGACATCCAGGATATCGATAATGCTGGCGTTGTCGGGCGCCGTTTGCTGAAGACGCTTGAGCTCACTTTCGCTGTCTTCAGCGGGAATCACCTTATCCCCAGCGAAGCTGATCTTCCCTCGCTGGATCTTGAATACCCAGTGGTGGTCTTCGCTAAGTGCCAAACGCCCCATGACTGTAGGAAGTGGCATGGTCTTGGTATAGGCCGCAAGAGCCAGTTGCGCCAGCGAATAACTATTGACCGGCACCTCCCCAGGGGCGTGAAATCCCACCTGCTGAAAGCGATTACCACTAATCAGCACACCGACAAGTTCTTCACCTTCTGTTTGTGAGAGTTGGGCATATAGCTCTTCGGCAGCATTCAGCACTTCCTGCTTAGAGCTTCCTTCACGCCCCGAATCACGGGAATGCCAGTAGAGTCCGGCAATCCAGTGGCGACGCTTGGATTTCAAGTGAAGAGTGCTTGTATCCATAGCGGTTACATTCTCGCAGCAGAAATGGTCACGAAAACCATGGTTTTGTTCTGATTAACGCCTCGCTGCCAGCCCCCTACCCCGAGCCGCCGATTCGAGGAGTCTTCATCGCGCTGATAGCCGGCAAGCACCAACGTTGTGCCTAGTGGCATTAGGGTGCGTTGGGTAAAGGAGCGATCATCAACCTCCGGGGCTTGAATCGAATTGCCACCCGAGCTGATTTCCTTGATCTCTTTCAGGTTGGAAAGTGTAAAAGCGTACTGAAGAATCACTTCGTCTTCGGAGAGAATCTGGGGCATGACCTGCATGGAGAACCCGGTTACCACTTGGCCCGGTGTCAATGCGGTCGTAGCAGCACCTTCAACAATGGTCGTCTCGGTGGCTGCCAGATACGTTTCGCGGCTCACGTCCTGGATAGGGAATGGCTGACCGTTGAGAACTACGCCTGAGGCGCTTGTCACGATGCTGACGTCGCCCCATTCATTAAGCGCGTTGAAGAGTGCTTCACTACCGGCATAGCGTGAGTCGGCGCTCTCAAGGAGGTTGGCCGTGAACTGGTTTCCCAGACCTTCGGGGCTCGGCATCCCCCCAATGCCGATGTTGTAGTTTTTTGACAGGCTCTGATAAGCCGCATCCAGACTGAAGCCCTTGCTGTCATCCTCTGTCATCTGGAGCGTGTAGACATTTACATTGAGGGCGACTTGGCGCTTAAACATCTTGTTCAGTTCATTGATATAGTCCTCAACTTCCTCCATGGTGCCTCGCGAGGCGGTAACAACGACCGAGGCCGTACCGGGGCTAACCGTAAAGGTGCCCTTTCCTTCGAGAATAGAAGAAAGGGAGGTTTCTATATCAACCCAGTTGTTGACGGTTGAGTCATAACTTGTGCTAAGACCCCCGGTAGCCGCCACGTAGTTATCGCCATCACCCCCCCCGCCGGATTGATTGGCAAGGCTTGCGCTTGAAGACACATTGCCGGCCATCGCCGCCACCTGGAAAATCCGCGTGTTGGAGCGGTACAGCCGGATTTCACCATTGACATACTCCCAGCTCACATCGAACCGAGAGGCTACTTTCTCCAACAGCTCGGATAGCAGCCCTTCATGGTTAATTATGTAGGCGTTCCGTGGGGAAGTCTGGCCCGCATAGAGAGTAGCCACTAATGCGTCATCTGGGTTGAGATAACTACGATCATTGGATGGATTATCAACAGTGACTTCCTCAGCGTTCCCACGCAGCCTGACACGCATGCCAGTTGCATCTGCAATGACCCCGCCAATTTCATTCAAGGTGTAGGGTCGGAGGTCAAACAGGGAGATATGCTGATCCAAATGAGGGGGAAGTCCTTCTTGGGAGCTGATCCGGGTGGTCTCATGTGTGCCCAGAAAAGGAGTGTCGATGTCTTCTACTAAAGGCCGCCCTTTCAAGGTGTCCTTGCGTTCTGACTCGAGCTCGACGAGCCGACGTTCCATGGCCTCTCGGTCAATAAAGGGCTGTTCTGATTTCTCCACCGAGGCGCAACCGCTGATCGCAACTGCCATCGCCAGGGTCGTAAGGGTTTTAATGGGGTAACGCTTGCTCATTCTTATTCGCTCCGGACAGCCAGTGTATGGTTTGCGCGGGCGCGCAAAAGGGAGATCGGTGCGCCTTGTGCCGAAAAGGCCTTGACGACCTGAATCACCACTTCATCGAGCGGCCCGGTGAATTCGTGGCCGACGCGCACAGTGAAATCTGATGTGCCCATCCAGAGAACTTCCCATGTCACGCTCGTATTACCCCAGCTCAGAAGCTGCTGGCGAAGACTTCCTGGTTTCAGGGTCCATGTAGGCAAATCCTTTGATTCACTTCCTGTAGTCGTAGCCACCGCATCGGATAGCGTTGACGGAAGTGCTTTATCCGGTTCAATGCCACTGGCTACGTCGCTTGCACCGTCCGGCGATGATTCTTCGGCTACGCGCTTCCCCTGAGTAATGCGTATTTCACGAATATCTGGTTTGGGTACGGAAATGTCATCTGAGCGTGCCGCAGTCTGGGCGACTGGCAAGGGCGGCGGCTGGCTGCGCATGGCGGGCTCGGTTGATCCATCAGGCAGTAACCATTGCAAATCCTGTTGCACGGATTGTTGTGAGACGTCCGGAGCGTTGACCGGCAAAGGCGGCTCCCCCGCCTGACTGGGCAATGGAGGTGCCTCATTAGCTAAGAGCTGCGACGGTTGATAGGCGTTTTGCTCATAGCCAGATGACTGGTTGCCAAACGTCGATTCGGTATTGATCAAGACTGTCGCTTGGGCAAGGCCCGTAGCACCCAGGCTTAGGCTTGCTGCAAGCAACGTTAGTAGCGGTTTCATGGACGGTCAGCCCCCTGATATGTATCCCGCAGCAGCCTGTGGCCAACGCCACAAGTCGCCACTTCTTATGTTCACATCAGGATACCATATTGAGGTAATGGTTAGGGAAATGCGTTTTGCCTGAGAGTTGGGATTGCTTCCAGCAAGAGGTGGGAGGTCTCATATTTGACGATTTACTCAAAAGCCTGTGTGACTGCAGTCCAGAACAGCCATGCCGACTTGGGATGCATGAAGATTTTGCCGGATGTTACGCGCCGCGATGATATCTCGGGCGATGCCTTCGGGCCGCAAGCAAAGCAGCCTCTGGGTCAATAGCCCTAAACAAAGTTTGTAAAAATGAAACGACTACATGCGGCTGACAGAGCCATCGAAAGCCTAAAGCTTTTTAAAAGCAGCACTCATTTTAGTCGAAACTGCCGCTATAGGCTTTAGTCCAGTAAGGTATGCCATCAGCAAAACCTTTACTGTGATCTAACAAGCTTTATTATCAATCGACACCACTGCCAATTTGCCAATCTTATGTAAAGCGTATCTATCTACTCCTGGCAATTTTAGGCAGCCTTGTCATCCTTGTCTTTGAAGACGCCTGCGGCGTTTTGTCCAGCAACTCATGCTTCCCCTGATTGAACATGGTGGGGGTAATCTCGTACCGTGCGGTAATTCCCGATGTCGCCTTGAGCGCTGCCAAGGCGATCTTTACCTTGAAGTCGCTGCTCTACTGCATGTGTTTCGTGCTCATGATTCGTCGCCCTAGTCCTCATAATCAGAGCTTAACGCCTAGTCCGAGTTTCATGGGCCATCTTGACCTAAAAGCCTGCCGTATTGGCAGGCTCGACCTTACAAAAAGAATCAGTTAGCACTAAGGCATAGTTAACTTGTAGCGGAGGTAAGCCCCATACCCCTTACAACTCATGCACCCTTCTAGGACCTGTACAGTTACAGACGGATCCTGTCTCCACCGTTTCCCATTCAACCTGTATGTAACAGCAGATTTAAGCGTTTTATTTTTCCAACCCCCAGCCTCAATATGATCCCAACGATTGTTCCAATTAATGCCCTTGAAATCAGTAACGGCGTAGAACTGTATATCGACCTTAGATGCTAGTCCCTCACAATTTGCATGGCAGGTGCCTAGTTTTCCAGAAAAGGTGTCCTTTAATTGTTGGGAGTTTAAACCCTTCCAACCTGACTTACTTGAAGTAATAATCAATTCGAATACCGTTCCCTTCAATTCCTCCCACCCTTGCGGATCAACCACAGGGGCGCACGCCGGCTGGGCAACCTGTCGTGTCGATGCCGGCTTAGTAGCCGATGAGCAGTTTGCTGTAGTACAGGTCAATGAACGTGTTTGCGTGGCCGTCCCAGTCCCACAGGCAACGGGGTCTGGCGTCCAGGCTCCCACTATCCAATTTCCTTCTGGAATTGAGCAGGATGGTCTGGCTTGCTGTCGCGTCGAAGCTGGCATTGCCCCTGTACAGTTACCTGACGGGCAAGTAACCAAGCGTGTCTGGGTACCGGTTCCTGTCCCGCATGAGATCACATCCCAACTTCCAATCTGCCAAGGGACTGTAGGTGGAGGTGAGCGGTATTCAACATACCAAGGATGTGGCGTGAGCCAGAACGGAAAGCCACCATCGGCACCGCCACCTGATGTTCCGTCATTTTCTGCTTGCGTATAAGTCCCGCCCGACTTTCTGAGCTTATTAATGTCAGGATTGGTTTCGCCGTAGGAAAATTCAAAGCCCTGGCTTTTAGGGTTTGCCGACTGGCTGGCGGCGGTGTCGGCAGAGTCCTTTAGCTGACCGCCGGAACTCTTCTGCCTTGAACTGGCATTATGCCCTTGGCGTGAGCCCTCCTGCTCAGCGCTGTGACGTATGGGATCCTGATAAGACGCTCCTTGAGCGGTCATGCTAAGCGTTGCGAACAACAAAAGCGCGAAAAGCCAAACCATTCGCCCTAATGGTTGCCCGCCACGTCGCGCATTATGTATGCGGACTGACATAGTTGTAACCTCGCTATTGCTTCAGTAATAACTTCAGCTTGATTCCAGCGCAAGCTGGAACATGGTCCGGCCTCTTTAGCAATCTATTGATATCACATAGTTATCAGAAGGCCGGATGACACTGAACTGGTTATTCGTTAAAAACGTTGGGAGGCTCAAAACCTTCCAGAGCCCATCATGCCTCACCACCATAAAAGTCCTGCATTACCGATAGACATGGATGACTTCTACCTCTAAGTCGTCTTCTGATTCCCGGGAAAACCACCTGGCGGCGGCTTCGGACAAGCCCCGGTTGACCCGCTTCGGCTAGTGCTAGGCGTGGGTTTAGGTCCAACATTGATCTCGCACGCAGTGTCGGAAAGCCCCTTCCCCCCCGCGCTGCAGTAGGGGTTACAGGTTCGCGACTGACTATAGGAGGTGCCGCACGTTTTGGGCGGGCTGGGACTCCATCTGGTGCAGCCGTTATTCCATCTCGGCGGTGGACAATATGAGCTGTCACTTCTTGGTGTCCAGTTCTCAACATTGGTATCCGAGGGCCAGAAGCGCCGCGAATCGGTGGGCTTGTCGTTGTGCGCCATGTCATCGATCTCGCAGTGATCGAAGTGCTCACGCTTCTTGGCACGGGTATTGAGGTTGCGGATCTCGCACGAAACGTAGCGAATCGAGGTGCCTTGCACTACCCATGGCTTGGAGGACCCGCCGGCCGATCCTGCTGCAGTCGTTAGATAGTTACAGCTAGGGTCCCTGTCCGTTGAGTCAGATTCGCGGTCATTGGGATCAGTGGGTGGAGAATAGGCCTGAGCGAAACTGCTGAACGCTGCGAAAAGCAAAAGCACGAACAGCCAGGGCGTTCGTGCTTTTAGAGATCCGCCGCGTCGCGCAATAGGAATGCGGACTGGCATGGTGGTTACCTCGCTATTGTTTCAGGAAGAAACCTCAGCTTGATTGGTACACAAGCTGAAGATGCGGCTTCGCCTCCTCAGCGATCTCGCTGATGAGTGCCACATTGATGTCGCCGCCCCCGCTCATGGCCGTCCCAGCGCGCAGCTTGGTGTCCACATAATCGGGGCCTAGCGTGTACATGTTGCCGTTCCACGGATCAACGATCAGCCAGCCAACAATCCCGCCCATGAGCAGGTTCCCGCCGACATACCAGCCGTTGGGCTTGGCATCCAGGGTGATCTCGTGGGTTCGGTAGCCTGGCTTGCTAAACGACACACGATACGTCTTGCCCCCGAAGTAGGTGCCATCTGACTTGCGCAGGCTGACCGTGGAAGGCGTGTTGCCGTCAAAGACTTCCTTGCCGCGCTCATCCGTGATGGAGAGACCTGCCTGGGAAGGCGTGCTGGTAAAGGTCAATGTCTGCTCGGGGTTACCCACGATAGAAGCACAGCCACTGATGGAAGCGACAAGCCCAGCAGCAACGAGAACGCGGGAAAGGGATTTCAGTTTCATGCGGCACCTAGTTAGATTATGGTCACATGGTCAGGATACCATATTATTAGAATCGGAATGATTTTACACCTTCACCTTTCGACCAATTGCAAGCTACCTCTAGCCGCCCCTGCATAAGATGCGCGCTACCCTTCCGGACTGGTCAACCTCGCTTTATGCCCTGATATACTTGACTTTTCTGCTCCATAATCTTTAATTTCCAATGCCTTAGCTTCATGAACGGAAGTGAACGGGGTGGCCTTGAACGGCAGCCTATCCGGCACGCTCAAAATCTGCCCTGCCAATTGCCCGCGAAGCTGTCGATTGCGAGCCTGTGGATCGTCCGTACTGGCCTCTGTCGGCATGCACGCCCCGGCATTGGCCTTGTCTTGACGGATGACAGCGCCAAAGTGCAGGCGCACGTCCCGCTCCAGGCTTTCCAGGGTAGGCGTCTGGCCGAGCAAGTCGGCTTCCTGGTCGAGGTTTCGGTAGATAGCGCCAGCCACGCACAGAAGCGCTGACAGCTCGTAGGCGTCATCATGGGTGACTTGGCCCGATATCGGCGCCAGCATCGCCTGGGGCATGAGGTGCTGATGACGAAGGGCGTTGAAGCGGCGAAGATCCGGGGGCGACAGGCCTGACAGGTCCCCGTCCGTCAGCGCCAGCTGCCGGGCGATGTTGGCAAAGAATTCCCGGTCGCCCTCGGGGAGATGCTCCAAGGACGCCATGGAAATATTGCCAAGCTCATCGGTCACCCCGAGGCGCCGATGCAAGTCGCGGCTCGGCAGTAACGGGCGGGGCGCCCCTTCGGAGGTATCAAAGCGGGACAGCAATTGGCTTCTCGCGATGGTCTTCTTGAACTGCTCGGCCTGGGCTTCCGGCACGATGACCTGGGTGGGCCGCCCTTCCCTGCCTGGGCGAACCGCCACCCGCATCTCCGCAATGCTCAACGTAACGATCTCACCCTCTTCATCATCCCAGGCACAGACGGCATAGGTGGGGCTCTGATCCAGCAGCGCTTTCAGGAGCGCGTCGTGGCGCGGCTGCGAGCCCAGCTTCTGGTCATGGCGGCTGGCCTCGACCTCCCAGGTGATACCTCCCCAGTCTCCCGGGACCGGCCGGTGTGTATCCAGCAGCGTGCCACCGGCATTGATGGTCAAGACGTCCAGCTCCCACGCCATGTCGTTGGAGGTGTCGTCCATGGCGGCCAGGTTCATCAGCGCAGGAATAATGACGGGGTAGGTGTGATGGCCAAGCGTGCGCGCCCTGGGAAGGGCTTCATAACTCCGCATGGCGATATCCGCCCAGTAGGAAGGCGTCGCACTGGGGGTAAGTTTGATCGGTGATGTCTGCGCAGGCATGCGGGCGACTCCCATAGGCAGTAAAGGTGCATACCACTGCTATAGGGGTCAGGCGCTGACGTTTGGTGAAATTAACTTTTCGCCCGCTGCCGTGCCCTGACCCCTAGATAAGGAGCAACGACCAAAATCTATTAGGGGAGCCGTCATGGCGAAGGCGATCACAATCAACGATGTGCCGGTACCGGACTCGGTAATTGAATTCACCGGTGAAGCCCTGTCCTTCATCGCCTCCAGTTGTGATGGAGCCAGGGAACGCGATGATCAGGGGTTCAGCAAGGCCCACGCTGGATTCGGCAAGATGCTCTCCATGATGTCCGCCTCGCTTATCACCCATGACCAAAACAGCTTCATCGCCGCAACCGACCTTCTGATGCACTACCCTCGCCAGGTCGCGGTTTACGCCGGCAGCCTTGATGAGCACCCCGACTGGCAATGGCTCAAGGCGCATCTTGACCCCGGCAATAGCTATGTCGGTTTGCCTGAGGCCCGGGTGATTTTGACGGACAATCCCGATTCTCCGATTGGCAAGACCGTCAGCCTGTTTATGCGCAACAAGCGTGCCGTGGAATCGCTCGATCAACTGGCTATGATCGGTAGTGCCATCGGTGCCTATGAGCATGACGATGGCCACCACTTTATCTTTCGCACAGCAGAGCAATTCCCACTGCTTGCCAGCTTGCTGGCCTCGGGCCTGGCCAACGCAGCCACCGAAGACATGGCCGTCGTGGAAGACATTGATCGCCGCCTGGCCAATGCCGTTGACCGGGGTGATCTCCCCGTAGCGGCCCACGTTGACGGTGCTCCTCGCGATCCTATCGTGCTCATCCCCGACCGTAAGGCACTCTCTCAGGGGAAGATCACCTTTTCACTCCACTCCATGTACGAGCCCACTACGGTCAGTGTCTGCCGGCGCGCCAAGGGACGCTGGAATGCCCCCACCAAGAGCTGGACGTTCTCACCCCAGGATGGCGCCTCGCTCGACAGCCTGGCCAAGCAGCTTGAAGATCAGCTCGGCGGCCGGGTGAGTTACCTGGTGGCCTCCGACTGGCAGGCGTATCTCGACGGCAGCCTGGCGTTCGATGGTTGGCACAACCCCACCTACTCAGAAGACGACGGCGATGAACGGCTGATCGCACCCTTCACCGGCCTTTTTGAGGTGGCAGCAGCCCAGGCAAGCCGCCTGGAGGCAATGCGAGAAGATGATCCCGAAGCGAACCCAGCGCCGGTTGACGGGCCGAGCGGTCACCTGATCACCGGCAGTGATGATCGGGTGATCGCCCGCATTCACCTTCCCTATGAATTCCGGGACATGAAGAACGATCTCAAGCGCTTAGGCGCCAATTTCGACTGGGATGTGAAGGAATGGATTCTGCCGATCAATGAGCAGAACCTCGAGGCGCTCAAGAAAGTGCCCATCGCTTGGGTGATGCCTCTCGAGCGCTTCTTCGCCGAGCGTGAGCCACCTCCGTTCGGTTACCTGGATATTCAGCCCAACAATCTCATACGCATGGTCACGCCCTATCATCCCGACCTCGTGAACTTTCTTCGCGAGGAAATTCCCCGAGTCGACAAGGAGTTCGACGGTGGCACCAAGACCTGGATTTTTCGCGCCAGCACGCCAGAGCTTGTCGAGAAGGTGAAGACCCTGATGCAGGACTTTCGCCTGAAGCTGCGTTATGAAGGCGAGAAGCCCATGGACAACGACCAGGCCGCGGCGGTGCTTACCACCCTCGCCGAGGGGCTTGGCCAGCGCCTGGATCAATCCTATGTGGCCGACTCCACCTATGAGGTGCCGGGCTTCAAGCTGGAGCCTTTCCCCTTTCAAAAGGCAGGGATGGCGTATATCAACCAATACGGCAACTCCCTGGTGGCCGACGACTGTGGCCTGGGCAAGACACCCCAGGGCATCGGAGCGCTCGTTGACCGAGACGCCTTCCCTGCCCTGGTGGTCTGCCCTTCGATTGCGCGGCTGAGTTGGGAAGGCGAGTTTCAGAAGTTCACCGATCGGGTGCCGGCCGATCAGGTGGTGGTCCTTGGTATCGGCACGCCCAAACAGAAGATGCGCGCCCTCGAGCAGGCGAAGACCGCCAAGGTAGTGATCATCAACTACGACATCATCAGCAAGCACGCCGACTTTCTGTCGAGCATTCCGTTCAAGGGCGGAATACTTGATGAGTCGCACTATGTAAAAAATCCCAAGGCCCTGCGCACTCAAGCGGCGGAACAGATCATGGAGAACCCGACGCTTGATTTGAAGCTGCTGCTCTCGGCAACCCCTTACATGAACCGGCCAAGCGAACTGATTCCCCAGCTTGATATTCTCGAAAAGCTCGAAGCGGTGGGCGGCGCCCGTTACCTAAAATCCCTGGACACTGCCGGCAAGCCCCAGCTCGCCGAACTTAACCGACGCCTCCGTGCTACTTGCATGATTCGGCGTGAGAAGCGCGAAGTGTGGGACGAGATGCCGGCCGTCATGGTGTCCAATGTTCCCTGCGAGCCAAGCAAGGATTACCTGGCCGCTGAGGCGGCGCTGGCCCATGGGGTCATCGATAACGCCCTCAATAGCCTTGATCGCGCAAGCCTTGAGGACATCGCCCGTCAACTTGCAGAGGGTGATGAAGAGTGGGTTTCCCGGATCATTTCCCGCAGTCGCGGGGATGGTTTTGGCGAGGAAGCCTCCGTGGACTTCACCGCCATTTCCACCCTGCGCCATCAGCTGGGTCAAGCCAAGGTCGTGCCGGTACTCGAATGGCTAAAGAACTTTCGCGACTCAACGCCTGCCGATGAAAAGCTTGTCATTTTCGCTTACCACAAGGATGTTCAGAAAGAACTCTTTGAAGGCGCCAAGAAGCTCAAACTCGATCCGGCATGGATTGGCAGTCAGGAAGCCTCTGTGCGTAAGCAGGAAGAGAAACGTTTTCAGGAGGGGGGTGCCCGCGTGTGTATCGCCTCGATGAAAGCTGCTCGCGAGAACATCACCTTGACCGCGGCCTCACACAGTCTTTTCGCCGAACTCGACTACTCCGGCGGCGTGATGATCCAGTGCCGGGACCGCTTGATTCGAATCAGTCAGCAGGCAGAAACGGTCAACGTGAACTTCGCCATGATGCGCGAGACCCTCGATGTCAACATGGTCTCCAATATCCAGGAAAAGATGGCCAAGATCACCAACGGGTTGGGGGATGCCAACGCCCAGGACGGTCTCTCTGCCGAAGGCTCCAAGGGCGTGCTGGCCGCCCTGGTGTCGAACTATCGCGGTTACCTTAAGGCCATGGGGCTTGGTGT
Source organism: Vreelandella rituensis (assembly GCF_003336665.1). Classification (GTDB taxonomy): domain Bacteria; phylum Pseudomonadota; class Gammaproteobacteria; order Pseudomonadales; family Halomonadaceae; genus Vreelandella; species Vreelandella rituensis. The sequence goes on from NZ_QPIJ01000001.1 coordinate 254,324, forward strand.
GCCTCAAAATGCCGTGACTCCTGCATCGACGGCTGTGCCCTCCACATCAAAAAGTAAGCCATTGCACCAGGACACGACGCTGCCCTCTCCTGAGCCCGTCCGCCCGGTCGAGTCTGCCCCACCTGAAAAGCCTGTTCCCCCCATAGATCGCAATGCCCGTTATCGCAGCGCCGAAGATGACATGGATGAGGCGGAGGACATGGACGTGCCCGTGGCCCTTCAACCCTCAACACCGAAACACGAAGAGTCGCAGCAGCCCCCTGTAGCGAAGCCGGCCATTAATGTGCCTCGCGGGACGCCATTGACGTTTGATTTCTAAGTATTCCTAACCGCTACCAAGTGGCGATCGTGCCAGGATTTTTTTGCCCATCGTTACCCTGATCGAGACATTCAATCATCGCGAGATAAGGAAATGGCCGAGAACACCTTTTACATCGATGCCCGGCAATTGCACTGCCCAAGACCCGGGTATGTCGGCAACCTGATTGAGATGGCCAGCGAACGTGCCGGCGACCTGCAATCGGTTGCCGATCATTGCGGTCTGACACGCCAGTACCTTCATGCGCTGGTCACTGGTTGCCGGTCACCCTCCTATGCCTGCCAGGTGTGTATCGAACAGTATCTTGAAGGACTGCAGGGGGGCGATGTACTGGTGATAGTGGATGCTCCGCAGCGTTTCCGCCGTTCGGCGATGGACGCCAGATCACTGGTGGCGGCTGCTATCAGAGCGTCAGGCGGGGTTTGTTGTCTGGCGGGGCGCACCGGCGCCTCTCGCCAATACCTGCATACCTTACTAAGCGGAAATCGCCGACTGAGGTATCCTTTTCAGGTAATGCTCGAGGCAATCATCGAGGAAAGGCGTCGCTTGGTGCTTCGTGAAGCGTCCGGCAGAGAAATGACGCCGTGAAGGAATGTCGCAACACCAACGCAGAAGCCCTGCAGGGTGTTTTTCTTCAAAGTGGCTGCCCTTCAACCCACCGTAGATGCACTATAGAGCCAGTCATCCTAGACACCCAACAGCAGGCAATCTGATGATAGCGACACTCCCCGAGCACGATCACTACTGGCTAGAAATCCGCACCCCAGACCACGAGCTTTACGAAGGCCGCAGCCCGACAGGTGATGTGGTTGCGAGCTTTACGTTCAGGCAAGGCGACGCTGATGAAGTAGAGAGCCACGAGATTGTCAGCCAAGGTTTGGAGAAGACGCAGCTGGAGGCGCTACACTGGTTGAGCCGACAGGCCGCGGCAGATTACCCGAATGAGCTGGAGCAACCTGTGCCTGTCTCCCGGCGCGCTTTTGTGTGGGAGGCAATGTTGGAGGCCGGGCTCCCCTCCTACAGGAGGGATGACGCTCCGCCTGCATTGGCGGATCAGCTTGTCGAATATGCGGATCAGCTGTCATTTTCGCAGTGCACTACAATGCTTGAGACACTGATGCGCCTTCAGCGTTATTTGAAACCCAAAAAGACGTACCGACTGGTGATCTTCCCGATCACCAAGCCATCAATTTGAGCTTGGGTGGCACTGGACTCACCAACGAGCGATCGAAACCACGTCTGGCGGCGCTGCCGTTTGGGCGTGGTAGTTCCATGGCCTTGGCGCAATACCGGCCAGACGTCCCTTCCGCACCAGCCGGATGCATATCTATTAAGCCCGCATGGCGTTAGTCGTCAGTCGCTTCATGAAGGCATCCAGACAGGCGCCCAGTTGCCCGCGGTAAGACAGGGGCGCCCAGGGCGCAATCTCTCCGCAGTGATGCATCCAGATCTGCGCCAGCAAGGCGAGACGCTGATCGACGGCTTCTCGCATGTCATCCGACCGATGCGGATGAGAGCGCAGCGCCAGAAGGTGCTCCGCTGCCAGCGCAATTGCCGCCTCCGGCAAGGTCTTCTGTCCCAAGCCGTCGAGGGGTTTGACGCTACGCTCGAAGCGATGCGCGACGCCCATCAACAACAACATATCAGCGCCTTCGGCACCCGCTGCATGGCTTGGCGAGTTTTCGAGGATGCCGGGGACCACCATTTCTCGCATGCGCTCCACATTGAACCGGTACTGGTCGCTGGCGCGTAACGACGCCCAGGCCCTACCCTCGTTTCCGGGTCCCGCCTGGCGCATCAGGCGATTGACGTATTGAAGGATACCCTCGGCGTTTCCCTCACGCGGCTTGCTCATGGACATGAAGGCGCTTGGAATGGCGCTCAGGCCTTCCGTTTCGTCGTCAGCGAGGGATGAGGGGCATTCGCAAAAGGCACTGTCTTCCATAGCCTCCTCCCGCTCGAAAAGCCGCAGGACGGTATGCATATCCAGTCGATCCAGAGCGTGGCCTTCCATGCTCTCACGGCTCAATAGAATTTCATTGGCCTCGGGCATGCCGGGGATGTCGCGCACCGCCAGGGTCACGCCAGCCATATTAAGTACCGCGATATATCCCTCGCTACCCCACCCATAGACGACCAGCGGGGCCACCTGAAGGTGGCGAACCAGGCGGGCATGCTCCGCAACAGTGGCGGGCTCGAGCATCCGGTGAAGCATGGATGTCTGTCCCTGAAATCCATGACGCTCATGGCGGGGCACCCAGTTCCAGCCGTCTTCGGTATGGGTCAGGTGATTGCGGGTTTCCTTGCAGCGTGCCGGAGACAAATCGGGGTTTCCCTCGGAGATCGTCAGGCTCCAGGGGCTGGGGAGGTGCTCATGGAGCAGCTGCAGCACGCCTTGGAGAATGGCGTGGTTTTCCCTCGGCAGGGCTGGGGGCATCAGGTGAAGGCCCCGCTGCACCAGCTCCGCCCAACGGGGATATTCTCCCAGGCGCAGACGTCGCGGCTGACCCGGGGTGTCACTTGCCAGGGTCGCGGTACTGGCTTTTGATTTCCAGCTGCCGATGCTGCCAAACGCATTTGGCGGGGTGCTGCTCAATGCTGTGGTGTTCATCCCACTCTCCCTATTCTTGAGTCCCGTATTTCGCGGATACCCATTAAATAGGGGTCAAAAAATCAGCCTGGGCGAAATCAAATTTCTGGATCTTCACATAAGGTGCGCGCCACGCTGTCAGCCTGGGTGCGGCCAGAGCGAGGGCCTGCGAGCCTGTGGCCGTTAAGGGGCGCGCTATAACCGCGAATTCCTTTAGGCAGAGTGCCGTAGCATTCGGTGCCACCGGGGCTGTTCGCCATCATTCGGGCAATGGCCACCTCGCTGACCCGTTCTGCAAGCGGTAAGTCCTCGGCCACATAGAAGCCCACCTCCTCGCCTGGCCGGTCGTTATCGTCCAGCAGGAAAAGCCGGTGACGGAGCGGGCGGTGTATGACACCCGGCTCCGGTTTTGCCCAGCGAGTGCGGAAAAGGGAATAACGCTCTGCAGGGTCGATCATCTCGACATAGAGGGCGCGCTGAGCCATGACGTGAATGCGGATATCGTGTAATCGCTCCTGGTGGCCGTACCGGTCCCGCCCCAGAAGCGGCTGAAGATCAGCAAAGGCATCGCCCAGGGTTTCCCACAGGGCTACCTCACCCTTACTGTCCAAGAGCTCATAGCAGATTTCAGCGTACTCACGACGGGCGGTGTGCATGTCATCCCCGGGAATTGCCCGGCGAAACAGGGTGTCGTTGTCCATCACTGCCGCCTGCCAGTGACTTGCCGCGTCATGCACCACGGCCAGCGCCACCCAGCCACGCTCGCCATTGAAGCGCATGCGCGGTTCAAGCAGAACGTCGGCACAGCCATAGCTCAGTAAATCCAGGAAGAACGGCAGCGACAATCCTCGGGATCCGGCTTCGTCCGCCGCGTAACGGGCGCCGCTGCACCGCCGCCACAGGTAATGCAGGCCCTGCATAAAGCGCACGTACATTTCCGCGGCGTCGGACGCCGATGCATACAGCTGATCGGCGCTCGCCAGTCGATCAGGGTCGCCGGCGTAGTCATGCGCCACCAGCATGTGAATCAGGTTGTTGCGCCAGAGATAATCCCCCAAGGCGTCGACCTCTGCGGCGGTTTCCGGCTGGTACTTCAGCACCAGGTGCTGCATATCCAGTGACTTGTTGCCCGGGAACAGGCGCCACATTTCAAACGGTGCGTCATTCCCGCCTTGCATGCCCCGGTTCTTTTGGCGCTTTTCCTTCTGACGCTTGGCATGTGCCACGGCTTTGTGCGCATCCTCACGCAGCATGCTCGGGCCAAGGTCGAGATACATCTTCTTGATGCGCTCCCGTGAAAGATTCAGTTCTGGCTGCCGTCCCATGTGTCTTCTCCTTGAAGGTATCCCTTTCGCAATTTATCCGGTGTGTTGCGTCCAGTATCGCAAATTCGAGCCCGGCATCTCGATTTCACCCAACTTCGTGACTTGACCCCTATTAGAGAGGTATGCCCATTTATTCCTGGAGTACCCGTGACTCAATCAACGCCCTACCTCGACAAGAAGGCCATTGCGCTCGCGGATCTGCAGGAATACTGCACCTCTCGGGTGTTCATCAAGCGTGACAAGATCCTGATATTTGATGACGATAACAACGCAGTCGATTCCCATACGGGAGACTTCATCTTCAGAGAGCTTGTCGACCCGCTCGGGGCCTCACTCGGGTTCGAGCGCATTCTGGATGAGAAGGTACAGAGAAGCCCGTCCCACAAACAGGCTGATAAGTTTCTGACGCCCGGATCGAGCACTTCCGGCTTTACCCCGATCGGTTTTGATATTAAGGACATGCCCCGGCTTTCGCATGCCATCATCGTGTGCGCCGGGCTTGCCGATGGGTTTCGGCTGCACGAAGCCACTGGTCTGCCGGTCGCCTGTTGTGTGGGTGAGCCATCAATTGGCAAGGTCGCCAGGGCGGTGCATACCGCGACCAACTTTATTGGCAGTCCCGTCGAGGTCATCGTTGCCGCTGACAATGACAAGGCCGGTCGCGCTGCCGCCATGCGCTCGGGCTACCCCTGGACGGTGCCTTCCGAGGAAAAGGACTGGTCCGATGTCTACCAGGCCAAGGGAGCGCACGCTGTTCGCACCGACTTCATGAGTCAACACCGGCCGGTTTTTGATGATGAGCTGGAAAAGGCCCTGGATATCCTGGGTGTGCGGCATGGCGTCCATCAGAGCAACCGGGCGCCGATCAATACCCTCACGTTTACCGATGACCCCGCGAGTTTTGGCGGCAAGCGCATCAGTCTGTCCATTCAGTCGGGTGCCGATATTCCAGGGTTTGAGCAATACCTGCGCCTGGCGCGGGCGATGGGCTGTCATGCTGACTTGAAACAAGGAAATGGCATCGAGGCCTGTGACGTGCATGCTCAAACGCTGGTGATGAGCCTGCTGCATGGCGGACTTGAGGAGGCGCTTAGCGACAGCAGCCTTGAGGCAGCCCGGCAGGCCAAGGAGCATCTGCTGGCGCTTGCCAACGCAGGGGCCCTTGACGACGCCGAGGCCTTTGTCGGCCCGCCGATGGTGGTGCAGCGCGACCCCATGGCCGACGATGCCGAAATCAGCTTACTTGTGCATAGCGAATTCGATAAGACCTTGATCGCAGCGTTCAAGGAGGCTCGCGGGCGCTGGGACAAAGACAGCAAGGCGTGGCGCTTTACCGCAAAGACTCAGGGCGGACTTCAGCACATGGTGGCCCGCCTGGCAGCGTTAGGTGAGGCTCGGATGGCTTTTTTGCCCGACCCGGAGCAAGCCTCACTGGTTCCGATCTGCGTGGCAACGCCGGCACGTGTGCACGAGTTGATTGCCCTATTTGAGAGGGCTGCGTTGCGCCTTCCGGAACGCGCATCGACACCCGCTGCACCAAACCCGACACCCCCTGCTCCCGATAAAGCTAAGGCGGAGAATTCGGTTGCAGAGGCCTGCATTCTGGAACGTGATGGGTGGCCGGAAGTATCAATCAAGCTCCCGTATAACCTGCGGGATCACAAGGAAGCACTCAAAAAACTGGATGCAAGCTTTGATGGTGAGCAAAAGGTGTGGCGCCTACCCCTTTCTCACGAGGTGCTGACTAGCATGAAGGATATGCCCATCAAATGGGCCGGGGGCACGCTCTCAGAGGCGAGACGGGCATTGGATGCCAAGGGATTTGGTTATTTCGATTCCTGTGGCGCTGACCGCGTTCGGGTCGTTGTACCGTTTAATTCCCGCCTGGTGGAGCGGATTAAAGAGGATTTACCGCCCATGGCGCGCAAATTCGATCGAGACAGCAAGGCTTGGGAAATTCACCTCGCGACACCGGCGGTGATCAATAGCCTCAAGCGTATCGGGGAAGATTTCGACATTCGAATTCGCCAGAATGACGGGGCTATCCTCTCGGCCGGTAAAGGCTGGGATAGCGTGGGCGCTCATGACAAAGTGACAGCAGCGCAAGCTCCTGCCCACGCTGGTCAACGCCAATCTGCAATTGCTCCTGGCGCCATGTGACGCTATGCAGCGACATCTAACCCTGCGAGCTGATTTCCTCTGCCGGTATCTGCTGGTAAGCCATGCAAAGTTCTTTCTTAGGCGATCGGCAATCAGTGCAGCAAGCTTTTGCCGACAAGGACAGGCAGAAAAAGGCCATGCCGCCCAATTGATCGTTGAGACTGCCAATCCCTGTACGGATAGCGAGATTGATGGCCCCGGGCGTCAGCAAGGAAATGGGGCCATTGCTTTCGGGCCTTACCTGCCAGCCCTTTGCATGGGCGAAACGAATAGGCAGCTCGATGCTTTCCCTGTCGGTGTTGCGCCTTATGCTGCACACGGCGACGTTGAGTTCCTTGGCTTCTGGTGTGATGGCATAGACGTTGGTTTTCATCAGTGTTTCCTGCTTAAAATAGGCCGCGCTTACAGGTGGTATACTTAAAACAATACCCGTCATCAATTCGGGCGAAACTATGTTGACATTCTACGGCCCGGATTCGTGAGAAAAAACCGTTATTTTCAACGACAGGGGCTTTGCAATCATTTTTTACATTTCGCCCCGTACAATCAGGAGCGCGCATGGCTTCCCGCGACATTCCCAGTTTTAACGAAATAGTGGCTGCGTCAAGTTCTTTCAGTCCCATCAAGGGCTACTATCCAGGCTCAGGCCCGGACGGGGCGGGTGAAACCGATGCGCCGGACGGACCTTTCATCAACCTGCCTTTCATGGTGTTTGATCCCTACCGCCTACCGGCCTATCTGCTGCGGGCCGCGGTCGAGAACGAACAGCCTGTCCAAGGACCGGCCGCAAATGATCCTGAGGCGCTCGAGCGTGCCCTAATGGAGGAGCTTGGCATCGATCCTGATTCCCTGGCCAGTGCCGACGCCGACGTCTCCCAAGACTCCCCCACCAGTGTTGCGCCCTCGGCGGCAACGGAGGCTGCCACCGCGCCGGGTACGCCGAGTAATGACACCCCCCCGAAGCGTTCCAACAACACGCCCAGCTGACCAGCAATCGTCTCCTGCGGCACCTGATTGTCCAAGCGCTTCCCTAGACCTGGTTCCGCCGGGTCTTTTTATATCAGTCGTTGAAGTCTCATATATTTTGGTGATCTATATGCGATGCGGTAGGATTGGGGTATATATTGATTGGAGACAACCTCATGACCATCCGGCTTTCTACCCTGGCTCCTTGCGCTCTGGCTGCTACACTTCTGGCCGGATGCGGCACCGATTTTGAAGAGCAGTACACCGAGACCGACCGTCCCGTGGTTCTTTCATGCCTGTATCAGCACGTCACCACTGACTATGCCCCGGATGGCTTGCGCCTGCGTTCGACGGCTAACAGCGATACCACCTGGTACCGGGATCATTTCCTGCGAACCGTAGGGCTTGATTTCCTGCCCTATGGCATCACCCTGCCCGAATACAGTGAATCTGCACCGGCGCATATTCAGGATCGTCCTATCGCGGGCAATGTGCTGCCTTACGATACCTTCGGCCTAGCCTATTACTATATGGATGATGAGGATGGGCCACTGAAGCCCATGTCGATTTTCTTCAATCGATTCGAGACGGCGCTGAATCAAAACGTCTCTCGGCGTAGCAACGTCCAGTACCCGTTCTGGTTCTGGGTAACGGCGCCCGCCGAAGCCAAGTACATCGTGGTGAAAGCCTTTGATAACCCCTTGCACTGGAATCACAACACCAAAGGGACCGAATGGATCAGCGATCTGGATGAGCTGTGGTACGCCCGTCAGGCTGACAGCTTGATTCGGGCCGACTGGGCATCCCGCATCGATGACGATGCGCGCACGCTAACAGCAAATGGAAAAACGCCAACGGCCAACGTCTTGCTGTCGGATGCCTCAGATTGCCGTTTGGAAAGTGGCATTCAGTCCTTGGGCAGAGGATCCATGCTTTCCCCTTCAACGGAAGACGATCTGCTGCGCCGCGACGAGCGCCGCCGCATGCACCAGATGCGCTACGCCAGCGTGGAGGGCAAAGACCCTGAGTACACCACCTCCCCCAATACACGAGCCCCCAAGGGGGCGCCGGGGTTGATCCGCCATACACAGCCCGCCGGCAAACGGTATGGCTTTCCCCTGGTGGCGTTTTCCGAGACTGACCTTAAGCAGCGGATCGCGGATGGCGACCTGGATGCTTCCTGGGACGAAGACGACTGGCGTGCGCCCTTACGCTAGATGACCCTGTTCCCAATATCCGAACAATTTAGAGATCATTATCATGGCAAAACTTAATATGAAGCCCGTCCAGGACTACTTCGAGCAAAAGTACGCAGTTAAGCTCTCCCCGACACAAGCAAGCCGCTACCGCTTGGTCCTTGCCGACATGGAGGAAGGGTATCGCTACCTGTGCGATCGGCTGGGCGAGAGCTCTACGAACGCGGATAAGGTCTGGTTCGAAGCGGTGACTCCTGGGTCTCCGGGAGCTAAAGAAATGTTCAAGGGTGAGACGCCGAGCAAAGCGCAGTTGAACAGCCTTGTGTCAGCTGCCCACAAGGAGTTCCAGCAGATGGCACGAAGCTACGTCGAGAAGGGGTATTATGCCAAGGGTTACCAAGGCGTGGTTCAGTGGTTAGACCGCTGGGTCGGCCCCGGCAAAGGCATCGTTCGTATGCGCGGTGCGCTCAATCATCTGGCCAGGGAAGCGCTGCTCAAAGCCGGGGTGACGGAAGGCGCGCCAGAGCGTGAAACCAAGACCGAGACAGGCACTGCACTGCTCTTGACGTATTCCAGAGACCTTTTCGATGTGCTTCAGCGTCGCCTCTCCGGTGCACAGCGACTCGTATTCGCTCGGCGGGTTTCCTCAGGTTCCAAGGCCTACCAAGCGATCGGTTTGAAAAAGGGATTGGATCCTGAGCAGGAAGCCGAGCGTGACCTGATCGATTTTGAGGTATGGCGCAATATGCTGAAGTCCGTTGAGGCGCTTGATATAAAGCTTCAAAAAGCTGACAAGGACAAGCAAGACGCGGTACTGCAGGAGGGGCTGCAAAAATTCCTGGACGACTGGATGTCTGATGGGGGCTATCAGTTCCTGCGCAGAGCTCTGATTCAGTATCGTCATGAACGCCGAAACGTCAGGTCACAGTTGTCTGTACCCGCCTACTTGAAGGATTTCGTGATGCAAATCAAGAGTGAGCACGGGTTGGGCAGCCAGGGTGATGCGTTGGCTTTTATTCTTGAGGATTATGCCGATCTCATGGGCTATGACATACCCGAGCCCGAGTGATCTATCCCAACCATTAAAAAACCCCTCCTACCTGCATGGGTTGGAGGGGTTTTTTAATTGCAATATGGCAATAACGAGTTGCCAGGCGCACCTATTAAGCCTCGGTCGTGAGATGACGCTCAGACTTTAAACGGTCCTCCACAACATCATCCATTTCGGGGTTCGGTTTAATGCGGCCTTCCTGCACCATCTGTTTGGTGCGCGCCTTGAGCATGTCATGGCGGGGTTCGTGATCCTTTTCCGGCAAAGCGATGAACTGCCGCACCAGATCCCTGTCTTCGCTTTTGATCTTGGCTGTCGGCGCCCATCCTTTCCAGTCCCGAGAAGGTAACGCAAGCTTGGGTGGGTTCGGATCGTGCAGTGAGCTATAGACGCCCAGCGGCCCCATGCTTTCAATGATCGAGGGGTTGAACACCCGCATGAGCGGAACGCTATTCCCTGTCGCTGTCATGGCATCGAAAACGACGGCCTTCAATGGCCCATACTGCATTTCCAGTATCTGGGTGTATTCATTGATACGCCAGGGCTCAACCTTGAGACGATCGATGCAATACCGGTCGCCGGTGTACATGCGAAGTAGATCGTTGGTGGACTTGGACGTGCGCCCCACACCCAGGTACATGGCGTTGATGTCATCCGGGGATTTCCAGATCAGCGAGCGTGCGCTTGTCCGCTGCAACCCCTTGCGAGGTAGCGTGATATTGAAGCGCAGGTCATATCCCGTGGCGGGCTCAGGCTTGGCGTACAGGTATTCCATTTCCTGTTCGACATGATAGCGCGCGCTGTTCCCGAAAAAGAGATACAGGCCCTCCGGCATCTTCTTGCCTCTCGCCTCCGCGTAATCACGTACAGAGCGCGGCATGGTCGACACGGGACCCAATTGCCAGGTATGGGTGTCCGGATCGTAGTCCCGCTCTCGATCTTCCTCGCTCTGCGGGAATTCAGCATACGCAAGCGTATGAGTGCGATATTCAGTTTTTGTCTTATCCGATTCCATGGTCTTGTCTCTCTGTTCCCGCGTCTGGTTTGACGCCTGTATTCGATTGGCAATCGTCATGTCCATATCCGATGCCTGTTTCGGGAAAGAAGTTGTGCCGCTAGGTAAACTGCCCATTACCCTCTGTTCCTGCTACCCCTGTCGGGAGGCCTACTGCCGTGCCCGCCTGACGTTACGAGTTCTTGATAAGTCTGGCACACTTTACGTCTTCTTCAAATTTAATTGTTGTGTAGTGTAGATACCATACCTAACTTCCCCTTTCGCAGTCTACCTTTCGCAACATAAAATTACTTGGGATGCGTATCGCTGCCTAATTGCGACCACAATATGTAACCTTGCGGCGGTGGAGGACATTATTTTCCTGGGTAATAATCCTTATTATCCAGAAAATGAAGTGGCCGACAAAGGTCGAAATTAAGCTATTCTGGTATCATGCCATATAGTGTATAGATATTCATTTACCCCCTCAGGGTTGGAGGCATTTCATGACAACCGATGCACAGAAACCGCATGCCATTGAGCCATTTTCGGACCAGCAGGCATCCAACGATGTGCCGGTCACGGACCTGACTCACGATAAGGACCTCTATGTGGTCTACCCCATTCATATCGAACAGTTCATGGAGCGCTTCCAGCTTCGCGCACTTGAAATGTCGAACCTTCTCGGGTTTCCGTCCGTGCAGGAGTGGTACAAAGTTCACAAGAACCCCCATGAGCGCATTCGCAACACTAACGTATGCAACCTATTGAGGGCTTACACAGAGCACCCCGAATGGCTGAAATCGACCCAGTTCAGCTTTGCCAAGGTCACAGAGCGTATCCAGAAGGTGCTCGCCAGCCATGGATATGAAAAACAGCATGAGGTGGACTATTTCATCTGCCAGGTCTTTGACAAGAGTCAATCGGTGCTTGGTAACTGGGTCACCGGCACCACTGCCCCCGATCAGGCCTCACAGCGGGTGAGTGAGCTGATCATGGAGCTGAATGACGATGACCTGTTCGAATTCATCTCGGATGCCCGCCTGGCCACCATTCCGCAAGTCCTTGGCCGAGACGTCACGGTCTATCATACGAAAAGTGGGGAACGCCGTTACAGCGCTCAGGGGACCGATGATCTCTACACGCTCGCTGAAATTGCCCGAGCAAGTCCGCTGCCCGGTGCGCGCCGTTCCGCCAAGGATTATCCGCCGGCACTTTCCGAGCCGCGTACTACTGTCATCGAGGGGTCTGCCACTCAAGAGACCCATGAAACAGAAGTGGCCAAGAAACACACCAAGGGTCTTCCCTGGATTCAATCGGCTGCATCCAAAACATGAGCGAGAAAAAACAGACAAACAAAACCGATCTGCGCCAGTTGCGGGGGGATGCCCTGGCGCGCCATGTGGTTCGGCTCAATGGGCATCAGCGGCCCCTTCGCTTTATAATCTTTGAGCCTTATTGGATGGGCATGATCTTTCTGCCTATTCCTTTCCTGGCCATGATCCCGTTTCTGAAAAGTGTCTTGATGATTGGGCTTTTAGGCCTTTGCTTTGAGGCCTCTCTCTGGGTCATCTATGCAATTCGCAACAAGAGGCTCGACACCTATCCCGGCCTGGTGCCTTGGTGGAATCGCTTTGTACGTCGCTCGTTCATGTCACAAGGGCGCCCCGGCAGCCGTCACTCTCGGATGTGAGGCTCAGGCTGGGCGGTGGCAACCCCCAGCCTGATCGTTCAGTCCGATGTTTTGGTTTTGCTTGCCGTGTTAACCATCTCGCCTCTTCGTTTGAATACCTTCCCTAATTCTCCCTCATCGCTCCAGCACATGGTGTCGCATTCCCTGCAGAGGAAGAACGGTTTTTTCTTCTTGGTTATCTGCCGGCTCATGTTGCTTTCGCACTCTGGGCACGGTGGTCCGTCCGCTTTAGGTTCGACTTTCTCTCCGCGTACAACGAAAGCTGGCCCAAGCTTGCCGGCTAAATCGGTATAGAACGACTCGCAACCCGTGCAACGCCAGAAATGCTTCTGGGTCTTGGTCGACTTGAACCGCAGGATGGGCGCCTGGCATTCTGGACAGGGCGGTGCATCCTTCATCCGCTCCTGACGCCGAGCTTGTTTGGCCGCCATGTCCTGCTCTTTAAGCGGCCCTTTGACACAAAAGCCTGGCAAGCCGGAGTCATGTTCAAAGAGAGAGTTGCAGGCCTTACACAGCATCAAGAACTTCTTGGTGAGCTTGGATTTGACCTTGGTGAGCTCCGACTCGCAATGCCGACAGGGTGGCCCTGGTGTCTTCTTCGGTGGCTCAAGCCCCAGTTCGCGAGCCCGTCTTCCCCAGTCTTCTTTAAGGCTCAGTTGTTCACGGATGAAGCCATCGACGCTCTCGAGAAAGCTCTCAAGGGTCGTCTCGCCGTCTTCAATCTGCCGGGTCCGGCTTTCAAAGAGCCCTGCCATGTCGGGAGTGGTCATCGCCTGGGGCATCAGATGATAGTGAGCCTGGCCGGCCATCGTGGACTTGATCAGTTTTTTCTCGCGCACAATCAGGCCGTGCTTGACCAATTTCTCCAAAATATTCGCTCGCGTGGCCTCGGTACCAATACCATCCCCTTCCTTGAGCATCGCCCTTATCTTCGGGTCTTCCACAAATCGGTGGATGCTGGTCATGGCATCCAGCAGGCTGCCATCCGTAAAGTGTTTCGGAGGATTGGTCTGTTTGCACTGAGACACGACTTCTTCAAGCGTCAGCGCATCGCCTTTTTGCATCGGCGGCAGTTCACCTGTCGCCTCGCTCTCTTCTTCGCTTTCAGCGTCTTCGTCGGCGGCCTTCGTGTCCAGCGTGACCCGCCAGCCTTGGGCAAGCCACTGCTTGCCGGTGGCCTTAAACAGTTGCTGGGTCTCCAGCGTCTTTGCCAACAACCGAGTGGCGTTGAATTCCGCAGGCGGGAAGAACTGGGCCGCGTAGCGCCGGCAGATCATCTCGTAAATGCGTTTTTCCTGCGCATTGAGCGCCAGGATGGCCTGCTGGGAATTCTTGGCGGTCGGTATGATGCCGTGGTGGGCCTTAACCTTGGCGTCGTTAAATGCCTGGGACTTGATTGAGGGATCAGCGTTATCGCAATAAACGGCCTGGCTGCCAAGGTTGTTGCGAATGGCCGCGAGTACGACGGGGCCTTCCTCGTGATGCCCTTCGGGTAAGTAACCGGTGTCACTACGCGGGTAAGTTATCAGCTCATGCTTATCGTATAGCGCCTGTGCAATTTCCAGCACCTGGGCCATGGTCATGCCGAACTTGCGGGAGGCTTCTTTTTGCAGGTCGGACATGGAAAAGGGCTTGGGCGCATTCTGCTGTTGCCGCTTGACTTCATGCTCCACGATTTCAGCCGCTTCAGGAGCAATCTCGGTGAGTCCTTGGGCAATGTCCGGATCGATCAGGCGCCCACTATCGTCAAGGCCCGACTGCCCTTCGACAGGATTCCATTTGGCGGTAAAGGCCCCTTTTTCATGACCAAAGCGTCCATTGATGGCGTAGTAGTCATGGGGCTTAAAGTTCTCAATCTCGAGATCGCGGCGCACCACCATGCCCAGCACGGCGCTTTGAACGCGACCCGCACTCAACACCTGGTCGAGCCCAAACTCCCTGCCCATGACGGTGTAGAAGCGCGTGAGGTTCATGCCCAGCAGCCAGTCGCCGCGGGAGCGGCTCAATGCACGCCTGTAGAGGCCCTGGAACTTGTCGCTGTTGTTATCCTCGAGATTGTCGAGAGCCTTGAGGATGGGCTTGGGATTGAGATCATTGATCAGAACCCGTAGAGTGACGCCTTTCCAATTCAGGTGGTGGAGGACCTCATCCACCAGTAACTGACCTTCGGCATCCGGATCGGCTGCTGACACCACAACATCGGAATTTTTCATCCCGTTGCGGATCATCGTCAGGTAGCGGCCCTTGTTCTCGATCAGCTTGAGCTTCCATTGCTCAGGATGGATGGGAAGATCCTCGATTCGCCAGCGCTTGTAGCGTTCATCGTATCCCTGGGGGCTTAGCTGCTCGAGGATATGACCTTCGCAGGAAACGATGCGATAGTCGCCACCTTCATAAGCGCCGCGCACCTTGGGATCTGGGCTTGCACCGATAGCGCGAGCGATGGCTTTTGCCATCTTGGGTTTCTCGGCAATGATCAGCTTCAATGTGGCCCCTCCTATCGGCTAACCAGTGACTGTTTACCGGTACCCATACCGCAACGGCTCACCATGGCTCGCAGGTGGCCGATGAACTTGTCCTTGTACACTTTTCGGATTCTTTCGGACCCAGGGCCGGTTCCGCCGCCTTTGTGGTAGTAACCCACCGCTTCAAGCGGATCTTTCACCCGAGCCAACTGTCGCTTATAGACCCAAGCAGCTATCAAGGCATTGGCCCTAACGCCATGAAGATCCGCATTGGCGATAGGGAGGCCAATACGGCGTAATTCCGGAAGCCACACCTCTGCATTGACCTGGTAGTAGCCACGATCCGTGGTTCCGTTATTATTTCTGTTTGTTACCAATGGGTTAAGCCCACGCCCGCTCTCGGTTCGCTTAATTGCCACCATGATGGCCGGGGCAATATTAAAGGTTCTGGCAGCCTCCGAGGTGGCGGCGATGTATAGCTGACGAGCGTTTTCGTCGCCCGTCATGTCAGCGGTGAGGCACTGGAAATCGTGGATACTTGCCATGGCTGATACCGGCATCGCGGCAACACCCAGCGCGACCAGACACACTTTCAAGCTTCTCATTGGGCGACGGCCTCGGTTTCAACACTCAGTGATTCCTGGCTGGCCAGGCGCTGCTGTTCGGCCTTGATGGGATTGAGGATGGCCCAATCCTCCTCATGGAGAATGCCCGCTTCGGCGACCAGATCATGGACGGTGTTAAAGATGTCATGAACATTCTTCTCGAGATGGCCCACCAATTTGTTGCGGTCGAACAGACTGAAATCGAGAGATTCCTGGACCGGCCCGAAGGCCTTTTCGTTGCGCTCAAGCGTCTGATAGACGGCATAGTCAACAACGGTGGTCAGATCGCTTATCGCACGGCGTTTCGCCGATTCGGGGAAGAAGTCTGACCAGCGAGAGAACATTTCTGAAATCGAGGAGGTATGCATCGTGGCAAAGACCTTATGCCCCGATCGAGCGGCTGCAATGCACGTCGCGGCCGTCTCGGCATCGCGTATTTCCCCGACAAGAATATGCGTCGGATGCATCCGCAAAGACGCCCGCAAGCCATCCTCGAAGGTTCGACAGCCTTCACCGATTTCGATGGGGGAAACCACGGCGCGTTCGGTGGCCACGTCATTGAACAGATATTCCACTGGATCCTCGATGGTAACCAGATGGCTGTCGCCATCGGGGTTACTTACGATGGCTCTAAGAAGGCCGGATAAAAGGGAAGTCTTGCCCGAACCCGTGGCGCCCAGCACCATCACAAGGCCTGGCTTGTCGTTCATCGTGGCATCCAGAAGACCCTCGGGCAAACGTAGCTTGCTCAATTCCCAGGGTTCTTTTTCAAGACGTCGCATGACGATGCGAATACGACTTTGCCGGTGACCCGCGGTACGCACGATCAAGACACGATAGCGCGTCTTCGTCGTCCAGGTGGTGTAGGACCTGTCGCGAGGATGGGGATCACTCATGATGGTGTCGTAAAGTCCCGAGGCTTCATCCCCCAGGATATAGACAATCTGGCGCAATTCGGTTTCGTCCAGCAGCCGGGGCAATACCGTCCTATTCCGGTTTTGAACGTTGGCTCGAATGGGTTCGTTGGTTGCGAAGTAGTAATCGCTGACCGTCTCCAGGCTATCAAGCACCCTATCGAAGGCCTCACGGCTAAGTATCCGTAACGAGGCCGGCAGCACGGCTTCGGGCGTTGCTGTATCCATGGGAGACCTCTAGGGACGGCGTAGGTTGTTGTCCAGGAATGCAGAGGGCACTTGCGAGAGGTTGTCTTTGCGCGCTGTTACATCGCTGAGGCCTGACTTTATGCCGCTAAGCTTTTCACTGGCTTCGGCAATCAGCGCATTCCAGCGACTGCTGTCATCGATGAAGTAAGCCTCTTCGCTGATCACGATCCGGCGAACGCCCAGCGACATTTCATCCCGGCCCCTGCCGCCCCCATCGATATTCTGAGTAGCGTCAACGATCCGAGGGGGCTCCACCATTTCGGCGAGCCAGAGCATGTGGAAAAGATGCATGCCCAGGTAATCGCGCTCCAGCTCGTTGATCGCGATTTCAAAGCCCTGCTGCGCCTGGTGGTGACCACGCTCCCAGCCGTCATGGACAGCCTGTTCCCAGGTCGTCTTGTACTTGTTGATGGCCTGCTGCAGTTCAGGCAGAGGGTACTCAGTGCCCGTCTGATTGAGGTTTAGATAATTACGCCAACTCGGCGCCCGCGGATTGGCAAATCGTGCCTCCTTTAACGCCTTATAGACGCGTGCGCGGACGGTTTTGCTGCGCCCGCCGTCATAAGAAATCACCTGATCGGTCTGGGCAATCACCGGCGGGACGACGCCATCGGGCAAGAGTAATGCCTGGAAATCGAAGATGCTCTCGAGGTATTGGCTGTAGCCCTCGATTTCTTGGTAGAGGCGCTCTGCCTGGTGGTTATAACCGGCGGTGGCACCGAGCCGCCTACCGGCGTCACGCACCACCTTACGCTCCAGATTTTCCGTACCCGAGGCGATGCTGTCTCGCTCAGCGCTGTAGTTTCGAAGCTCGGACGGCAATTCATCGATATGCATGTCATGGGTGAGGAAAGCGGAATCCTCTGGCACGATCGGGATAGAACCGTCCGGCTGGGCATACTGAGGCTTGGAAGGGGCAGCGCAGCCGGCCACCATGATCGCCGCCGCCAGAATTCCCAGTGCGTGGCGCGCACGAATCATGCACGATCCCCCTTGACCGGATAAGCGTCGGGATAACCGGCGCTGCGCAGCTTGCCAAGATCGCCGATGGCTTGCTCGCGGCTATCGTAAGGGCCTACTCGCAAGGCTTTCCCGGAGTTGTTACCCAGCGAATAGTCGCTGATGGCATAGCCGTTGCTAGAAACCTCCTCAAGCACTCGATCAATGGAGCTTTGTTTGTTGAGGTAGGCAACCTGGACGTACCACATATCCGCCTGCATACGGCTGTCAAAGTTCGCCTTGGAGGAGTCTGTGTTGCTCGATACCACCTTTTGACTGGCGGCAGCGTTGGTTATCGCGCTCTGGGCAGGCTGCGAGGTTTGGATGATTGGTCGGGGCGCACTGCGGGGTGCGGCCGTTGCTTTAGCCGGTCTTGCTGCATTACGTTCAACCACGCTCATATAGCGCACCTCGGATGGCACGCCCTTATCTTTGAGGACGGAGGTGATGTCCAGAACTTGGGCATGGTCTCGGCTCGGTACCTGCACCTCGATGTCGCGTGTTCTCTCCAAGAGCAGCGAATAATAATCATGAGCCCCAAGCCAGTCTTGCATGGCCTTGGCGCGATCACTGGTCTGGTAACCGCCAATGCCTGCATACCAGTAGCCGGTGCCCGCCTCGGGGACCGGATTAAGGGTAGATTGCGTGGCTTGAACGGAAGGAGCTGCTTGGGTCGCTGGCAAGGGAGCTGCCTGCACCGATGGCGCAATGGGCGAAGGAATCACCTGCTGGGAGACTTGGCGGTTGGCATCCTCTGCCATTCGGCTTGTGTCAGGCATATTGCGCCGCTGGCTAACCGGGGGCTCTTTCGCCAGCGACTCTTGAGCTTCACGAATCTGCGATGCCATGCTGCCATCGGCGTCGTAATCAACCACTAGGCGCTGGCTACGATGATCCAAAACCAGATGCCAAGGGGTCTGGGCGTTCATCTCGCGGAAGTGCTGTACCAAGGGCTTGTCACCGTTCAGGCGAATCCATGGTTGCCAGCTGGGACCGGAAGGCGTCTTGTTATATTCCACCACGCGATAGCCAATATCATGGCTAACCCGTTCCAAAACCTGCGCCATGGGACCGTTGTAATCAAGCCGCACGCGGGTAAGCAGAAATTCGGGGATATTTGAATCGGGCAGATCAAGCTTTACCTGATCCACACTTTGGCCGTGAGCGCGTGCCATGATATCCGCCATGATCATGCTGCTCTGGCTGGCACGCTCTGCCGCTTGCAAAAGACTCTGCGGAATCGGCGTTGTGCTTTGCGCTTGCACCTGCTGAAAGCCGCATCCAGACAGCGCAAATGCGAAAGGAATTAACAGCGCAGATGCTGAAATCGTCTTCATGGCCCGTTTGTCTCTCTGGATGTTGTGCATAGGTCAGTCCTGAATTAATCGGAAGCTATACTCATAATACCAGAAATATAGAAGCGATTGAGCAGGAGATGTTTGTCACCTCTTAATACGTCTATTCGTCAGGCTGTGACAAACGCAAGTTCTCCGCCTTTTCAATGACCCTATTCACGATAATGGCTTTTGCCTGATTCGTGGTTTTGTCTTCCTGATCCATCAGTCGGCGCAACTCACTTTCTGCAGACCCCTTAGGGAACATGTTGGTCAGTGCCCTGGCCGTCAAGATGGGATCGCCGATCTTGCTGATGGCCTCTTGCATCAATTCCAGGTTGCTTGCCTTGGTAGGTGCGGCCCAGAGCTCAAACGCCGATGTGACGATATACAGATCCTGCTCGATCATGCCGAACTTGGTGTTGGCCAAAAACAGGCAGGGGGCGCCCTTGCCGGGAATAGGCCCATTGAGCTGGGTTAGCACATGCTGCCCGTATTCGGATATATCGAATAACTCCACGAGCTTTTCCTGTGCGGGAATCGCGTCTACCCCCATGCAGAAGAACAGCGACCACATGCCCTCTCCTTTGATTTCAGGCGGCATGTGGTCCATGGACTGCGTAGATAGCAACAGGCGGATACCGTACTTACGAACCTCTTTTATCCATCGCATCAGCAGCATCATGGCCCTTGGGGGCGGCGCTGAGTTGTCCAGGCCCACAGACAGACGATGCAGCTCATCGAAGGCAAATAACTTATCGGCACTGCGTAATTCACGGATACGCTTGCGATGGTATTCCCGGTACTGGTCCGGCATATTGAGCCGCGAGATTTCGTCTGGATCGGTCATGAATCCACGCGAAAGTACATTCTGCAATATCATGTAGAAAAGATTGGTTTCTTCGCTGGAGTTGGCGACATCCTGCATATCGATACCAATCATTTTCGCGGTCTCGATATCAAGCTGGGTCGCCCCAGAGAGGGCCGGGAAACTTTCTATCATGCTCTGGAGGGTGGTAACGGCATAGTTGAGGATGCCTGTCCCCTCCACTTCCTGATCCTTAAATGCCTCTTGAATACTGGTCGAGGACGAAATCACGCCCAGCAGATCCGGCAGTGTCGGGGAGGCATGCCGCTGTGCGATGCTCGCCATGCGGATTTCACCGACATCAAAGAGGGCGTCGCCAATGTGATACCAGAGCGTTTTTCCACTGATCACCTCGATGCCATGATGCTTGATCGCCTCGACCAGTTCGGGATATTTGTCTGGGTGGTAGTACGTCCTGGCCATG
The DNA here is from genome assembly GCF_003336665.1 of Vreelandella rituensis. Classification (GTDB taxonomy): domain Bacteria; phylum Pseudomonadota; class Gammaproteobacteria; order Pseudomonadales; family Halomonadaceae; genus Vreelandella; species Vreelandella rituensis. Next base: position 274,476 of record NZ_QPIJ01000001.1, read on the forward strand.
CGGCCAGTATCTGAGAACAGGCGATAGGCTTCTTTGACGACAAGCGAACCCAGCTTTCTGAGGATGGAGTTCGCCATGCCCGCACCCGCCCCACCGCTTAAAAAGCTGCCCACGGTATCGGCCATGAAGCTCAGTTCCTGGGGCGGTGGCTCGCGCATTCCCAGGGGCGTATCGAATAAATTAAGAGCGTAGGCTGGTGTGTTCTGGATGGTGTAGTGGACGATCTCATGACGCCGGGCCTCTGGCAGCATGTAGCGTAAATAGGTAAACAAGGCTTTGGAGGTGTAGCCCACATCCAGATAGCGCACATGCGGTAGTCCTTCGAGACCGCCTCGAAACAGGCATGCCTTGATAAGCTCGGTCATGGTCACGGACTTGCCCTTGCCGGTGCCGCCAATCAGCACATAGACATGAAAATCGAGCAGGGCATTGTCACCGGGATCAAGCGGGTAGGCCTGGTCCGCACCGCTTCGCATGATCAGCCCTTGCGCCCAGGGACTCGTGGTCATTTCAATGGGCAGAATTTCGGAAATAATCCCGATAGGCATGAACGTCATGGGGCCTTTCATGATGGCACCGGGCAAGGTCGCTGCCACGCCCTCTTCAGGATTGTCGGTAATGCTTACCAATCGAGCCCCGCCGCCGCTTTGTCCACCCCAGAATTGAAAGGCGCCGTGCAATTTATCCACATTGCGCTCAAGGGTCTGCGTATCACGCGCCCAGGTGGCGCACATGATCCGGACCCCGGACACAGAAACCCCATTTTCCTGGAGTCCGTCCAGCTCCTCGATCGACTTGGCAATTTCGAGATTCTGCGTATTGGTGGCTGCCAGCATGAGCGCCATTATGCGCTTCACAGCCAATGTGGCGGTGGCATTACTACCGCTTGCAAGCTGAATGGAGAGTCGATAGTTGGTATCCGCGCTCAAGCGTTTACGCAGATCGTTATAAGGCTTCACCGACCCCCCACCAGGAGCCTGCACCATTTTCAAGGAGGCTTGGTAATTGCCACCAATCTGGCAAAAATCATCCCGTTCGGCGGGAAAATAGATTTTGTCGTCAAATAACTGTTCAGAGAGCGAAGGGTACGCCATGTCCTGCAAATTGAAGATTGGCGCGTAGCCCGTGCTGGTTTTACGGTAAGCCACCGACTCGGCAAACGCTGTGATGTGATCGCCTACCAGGCGAATACCTTCAGGCCTTATTTTGCGGCGCTTCCACATTGACCCGATTAGCGAGGCGCCATCCCTAGCATTGAGCTTGTAATACTGAATACTTAGTTGATCCAGCGCGCCTTCCATCTGGGTCTCATACATGGCGTGCATGTCATGAAGCTTGGTGAAGTGATTACCTCCCTGCCCTACTGGAAACCCCCACTTCTTGGCTTTCTTGGGGTCACGTTCCTTCGCTGGCAAAACCGCAGTCGTTGTATGCAGAACCAGGTACAAGTTCTCGTAGTGCAGCTTGCCATCAAGCATCTCTTCCCGGCTGTTGAGCATATGCTCAGCCGATGGCATCTTGATACGGCGCATCGTTGCGCGCATAGGATCATGTGAGCTTTTTATCTGTTCTTGCAGCCCATCAGCACTGTGCTCATGAATGAACGTCATGTAATAGCCGCTACGCGAGTTCCATGTTCCCAGGTAACGCTCCAGATCCTGAAGCTTGCGTTCCCGCTGCTTACCCTCAAAGCGTCGTAACGCACCATAGATGCGGTAAATGGTAATGGCACCGCCGCTTGAGTCGAAAAGAAGTTCGTTATAACCCGCGTGCACAGGAGATAAGCGTGTCCCGGATTTAATCAGCCCGAGAGTGCTAAGCGCTTTTTCAATTACGATCACGAGGAGACCTTTTCGCTTTCAATACGCTGGGTAAGGGAGGTTTCTGCTTGAGAGAGCACCGAATCAATCGCTGTTTGGTCGACCTGATCGATGGCTTGGTCAATGGCATAGAGATAGCTATGGCCGCAGATTGCCACCCGCTGGATAGCGCTGAGCAACGGCAGGCGACCTGCCAGGTTATCGCCTTGCCAAGTAAGATCGAGGGGCACCTGGAGCATGAGATCCCCAGCGATGCTTTCCAGTGCCTTGTCCTGTTCGGCCATTTTCTGGCTATCTCGCGGTGTTGCGATGGTTAGCCTGCCTGAGCCGTACCCAAGTACGGGGATGAGTGGCGAATGAATCGACTCGGCAATACCATGAAGAGCGAGACGTTCGGTACATGCCATCCAGTAGCCTGTCGCCGGATTGTGTCGCCAGCTTCGATGCACCATTTCCAGAAGCAGTGCGTCTCCGAGACTGATCTCTTCAATATCGGCGAGCATGTCCGGCGCGCACTTCAACTCTCCCGACCACCAGTCTGCCACTTGGATCTTGGCGTTCTCTTCTTCGAGGCTCAGCACCTCATAGGCAATGAAGTGTTCGCGAGACTGGGCCGTGAAGCAGGAGCTGGGGAAGCTGGTGTTGGTAACAGGTGTGAACGCCCCTCTCACCAATATTCCCCTGTCATCTGACAGGTGACCAAGCATCATTTCCTGGGTTGCGCCCGGATCGCCGCCTTCCCAGAGACCCACCGGCAACGGGTGGGCAAGGAAGGTTCTGTAGAAGGCGTGGCGATCGACCGACAGGGTGCGGATAATGTGGCTGTCGGCCGAGGGGGGGCGCTGCACATTGACCCACGCATTGATGGCGGTTTTCAGCTTGACCTGTGGTATGTCCGGCCAGGCTGGCTGACGAAATTCACCGGGCAGCGTTTTTTCGCAAAGCTCCTGAAGAAATGCGCCTTTTTGCGCCTTGTGATGCAGGCCAGGGATGATGCCTGCTCGCTCAAATGCCACCTGATAGCCCCGCCAGACGGCGGTGAGAATGGCTTTTTTAACGTCAGGATCAAGCGCTACCCCGCTCATGGCTTCTGTCTGCCACCCCAAATCCATTGCCACCGCGGACGGCCTAACCGTGAAGGTGTATTCGTCCAGCAGTAGATTGCGCGTGATGTCCGGCACATCCAGGCTGTCGATATCTCTTGCGGAGAGATTGGTCAGGTAGATGATGTCCGGCGACAGGTCGCTCGGCAGGGCGATGTTGCGCCCCGATGGATGCAGGGGATCAACGATCACGCAATTCTTCAGATCGAAGAACCACGCCAGGCCAAAGCGGGTTTCACTGCTCATATCCTGTTTCTCCTTGTGTGCGGATGATTCAGGACATCTCTTTCCATGCCTTGAAAACCATCGCACGGACATTGGCGTCACTGATATTGCTATTTACATAGCCGATGTAATAACGCCGAAAATGACGCCACGCCGAGGGAGAGACGCCGGGAATGGCTTGCACTTCACTGAGGTACTCGGTGGTGGGGAATGCCAGGCGGATATTTTCCGCCTCCATCATTTCCAGGTATTCCTTCGCTTTGGCCGCCTTGCCTTGCGCGACCAGCCGCGGAATATCGTTGATGATGATAGCCAGCTCTCCCCCGGGGAAGTTCTGCTCGCGACGGCGGGTGCCGGCCTCCACCATTTGGTTGAAACTATCGAATAGACTGCCGCTGATAATGATCTGCTGAGTGATGCGCGAGATGGCGACTTGGGGATAATCCCACTGCACGAGTTTAGCGCCGGCATTCAGGGAAAATTCGAGGTGATGACAGCCATGGCACCACAGGCAGGCCGTCACCAGGTTGTCGACATTCCAGTTACCGTGATTCCCGTCGAGATGATCAATCTCCAGCGATGCCTTTGAGGGGCTGTACATGCCGCAGTAGCGGCATGTGTTGTGGTCCCTGAGAAACAACTCATTCATGAGGTCATAGAGGTCGTGCTCGGAGGGCGGGCTTCCCTCCGAAGGACGGATGACATCCAGGTGCAACGGGAGAAGCTCGGGAGCCGACATATCAGACCGTCACTACCAGGCCGTGCTGGTCCGCAAAGGCCTGAAGCGGATCGATGGCCGCAATTGCCGGTTGTTCCTCGACAATGCTGGTCGTAATCGTCTCGCTGGTCGCACCGTCTTTAAAGGTGTTCTCGGCAAGCACCTGGTAGCCACTGCTTGCCAAAAGACCGCCGATGGCAAATTTAACCGCACCCGACACAAAACGGTTCTTTTCACCGGGATTATCGCGATTTTCGGGCTTGAAGTGGTTGTAAATATCCAGCAGCCCCAGGCCGACGCCAACCACCCCGATCAGCGCGAGGCCGCCACCGACAACCACGATCCCCCCGTCGAAGAGGTTGACCAGAAAGTCCATGAAGCCAAAGATAGTCTTTCCGCCAGCGGCCGGCGCTGGGGCTGATGATAATAAAATCTCTTCCATCTTTCATACTCCTTCTTCTCATTAAGCCCCGTCGTTATAGGGCCAGGTTCTTATCGATTGGTGTTTAACCCGATTTACCAGCCCACTCGCTGAAGTGCATCCTGCCCGATGTCTATAACGGTCTGCGGCACCATGGCCAGCATTCCAAACAGAATCTGAAACAATGGCCCAGCGAGCGTTGGCGGTTTTTTGGGATGCGGGTCGGGCGAAAAGAAGCGCATCGTACCGACAGACCCCTTCAATACGCCGATCAATCCCATCAATTGCAGGAATTTCAAGGCGAGTTCCGTCATCGGGTCAGGATCGTCGGTTGAAACCAGCGCCCAACCAGGGATGGCACTATTACCGATATTTCCCTGCACAACGATTGCTGCTGACGAGAGAAAATCAATCACCGCTGGCATCGTAAGCGCGACACTCGTAACTATGCTTATGGCGAGATCAAACGGGTAATTAGCTAACATTCCGATGCCTTACGCATGATATTGGATGCTTCCATATCATTGTAAACGATCGAACGAGGGCGATGGGGGAAAACGTGAAGGGCGGGCACAAAAAACCCGGCCCACATGTGGGCCGGGTTCTTGTAGGACTTTTCGAGCAATGTCAGGCCATGAGGATCTTCATTTCGTCTTGCTCGGGCATGACGACCGGTATCGCCACTTCCATGCCTATACTTGCCTGGAAGTTTTGCCGCCACGGAAGGCTGGCGCCATGGACCAGACTCATTTGCAGGTTACGTGCCGCAGATACGGCGTTATCAAGGATGCTGTTGGCAATCACTTGCTGGGGATGATCCGCGTCATCCAATGCATTAAGCTCGACCCCTTCAGCGACGAGCGTTGCATTCAGCAGGGCCAGCATTGCCACGCCCCCCTCGCGAACCGCTGCGTGGCGATTCAAACGAAACGCCAGGTCATTAACTACCGACGCTGGCTGGCCGGGGCAGAGATGCGCTATAAGGTCCGCTAGATTCTCTTCGAGCTGCCCGGAGGGAATCAGTGCCACCTGCAAGCCATGCTTGTCGCTTCCCACGCACCAATAAAGATTGGCCGGAGCGCGCTCACCAAACACAACGCGGACCCCTTGTGGGAGCACTTCAGAAACCACTTTAACCTGGCCTGAAAGCACCTGACCCATCGAGTTGTGAGCTGTCACTATAATCTTCCTCGTTCTTGTTGCATGCCTACAACAATATTTTCGTTTTTTTTCGTTTTTCTTTCTCGCAATCCCTTCTTATGAGGGTTTGTTATTGCGAGGGGATCGGTGTATCGAGCATAAGTCCGATAACACCGGGGTCAGCCCACGCCAGGGGGCGGACATTTGCTGCTCTGCCTGCGGCATCTTCCAGTGGTCGCTTTAGCGAATCCGAGCTTTGTCTAAATGCGTATTCACCAAAAGTTGGGTCAGTCTGAATTGACCTGCTTGTCGTTTCACCGGTTTCAAGATCGGTTTCTACGTATGACGTCGTGTCTTTAACGCCCGCATAGTCTATCCCCATCGCGGCGATACCGTAAAGCAATGGGACACCATATCGTTGCAATATGCGACGATTGATACCCGTTTGTAGCGAAGTTTCAAGGCTCTGCGGGTCTACTGCAAGCAGCGAAACGCTGTCGATCAGTTGATTGTCGGGCGTTACCACACGATTGAAGGTGATCAGGAGTCGCTCACCCTCAAAACGTGCTTGCCCAATCACCCGGCCTCCCTCAAGCGGTCCTTCGAGTATCGTAGCCACTACTCTGGCATTCGGCTGATCGGACGTGATCCGGTTTTGCAGGTAAGCGGTAATCACCTCGCCTGGCATACCGAATTCGCCTAGCTCATAGCGCCCTGCCCCGTCTGACTCGGAATTGCCGTCACCGCCATTACCTCTGGCTCCGTACAGACGCTCTTCCAATCCTGGGGTAAAAGGCATGGATTGCCCACCGCGGGCTGAACCGCCATTGGTACTGTCTGCGGAGGCATACATGACATTGGCATTCCAGCCCGTTGTCGTCTGTCGCGCCATCTCTTCCTGAATGGCGATCGACATACCGGCCGGTTGCACAGGCCCTGCCGTTTCACGCACCAATGGCTCGCGCCCACCCACCCTGCTAGGAACCGGCTCCGGGGGGCGGGTCGGCTCAGGGGCGATAGTTCCGAAGGTGTTGTTCTTAGCCGCAGGCTCGCTGCCTTCATCCTCATCGAGGACAGATTCGTTAAAGCTTATCACGGTGCGGCCGCCCTGGATTTTTTCTTGCTTGAGCTCCTCTTCCTCAATGTCGCGCTGCACCCCGGCCTGCTCTTGTCGCATTCCGCCGCCAATTCCACCTTCGCTGACTTCCGCCTCTATTCGAGCCTCCCCACGAATGGATTGGCCACCCAATGTAGGCGCGCGCTCACTGCCATCACCAAACAGGATGCGCCATACCACAAACAGCCCCCCCAGTAGCAGCCCGACCCCTATGAGAACGCCTTTCAAAGATCGTTTTTTTCGCTGCTTGCCCGTGACCATGTTGGCTTGGGGTGCCTGGGGCATATCATCCGGATCAGCGCTGATGATCGTGTTGTCTTCTGACATTATGGAAATCTCCTACTCTGCAACGCTGATGCTTGTATATTGCCCATTGGCACTGAACCCCATGCTCTTGGGAGGGGCGCCATTGAGTCGAATGACCGTGAATCCACGCATGCGATCATGACTTTGATCGGCAATTGAAATGTTCCACGGTGCTATGTGATCAGCCATGCGCAGGTAATAGGTTTTAGAGTGTCGATCGGTGGCATCCCGCCAGAGGGACATCTGGTCGGAGAGAGGGCCATCCAGCTCGAGTCCTTCCAACTCAGGGCTGGGAATGCCTTGCAAAAGCGACAGCATCGCGCCCTCCAGGGCCTCTCCGTAGGCATACTTACCCGCCGCCCGTTCGATATCCGGCATGTTCACGATCCAGTCCAGGCGGAGTTCATTCAAATAGGCCAGTTCCCGCTCTGTCTGTGTCGAGGGGTGCGAGCGAATTGTGAGGATGATTGGGTACGTTTCGCCCTCAACACGGATCGTGATATTTGTTGAGCGCATTGAGCGGCGAGGAGAAACAATTAATCCCGTTACGGGTCCCGAGCCACTGGCCGCTACACCGCCGTCGCCGCCGGCGCCTGTGTCTTCAGTGATCATCTGGCTCGGCGGCAAATCACCCACAAGGTTTGGTTGGTTTCCCTGAGAACCGCCTCCGGTTTGATGCAGCGGGATAAGCTCCGCCGACTCACTGTCGGATATCCGCCAGGAAAGAATTTTTAGAGGATTGCCGGCCCGATCTGAAAACACCAGGGTCGTGTCGAAACGCTCCATAATGTCTATCTGAGGAGACTCGCTGCGCTTTACCGTCACCACCTTGTTGGCGATGGTGGGTGGATTGGGATTTTCGCGAGCGGCCTCCTCAAGAGAAAGCTGTTGTCGTAACGCACGAATTTCCTCAGGAGCCAGGCGGTCTCCCATCTGGCTCCTCACGGAGTCCATGGTTTCCTGATCCACTTGGAGCATTTGAACCAGGCGTGCATCCAATTCGGCATTAGTGGGTTTGCCTTCATTGGCTTGGGCGGTATGAAAGCTCCCCAGGCACGCCAAGCAGACCACCGCCCTGGCAAGAGAGTTTCGAGCATAACGTCTTGGCAGCATCAGCGGATGTCTCCTTCCAAAATCTGGATGCGGTTTATTAATATCCGTCGGGGATGTTCTGTGGGTTCGACACGGATCAATTGGGCGCGCATCTGCCCTGTCAGTCGTCGGGTTGCCGGCCGCATTGAACCACCTGATCCGGACGTCTCGGCCCCTTCAAGCATCAGGACGATTTTGGCGGCATACTCCCAAGTACGGACGCCCTTCTCAACACCGCTTGCCACCAGCACGGGCGCATCGGGCACGGTGCCCACAACCACTTCCCGGCGCTGGCGCATTTGATTTACGAGCCCCATACGATCGATTTCGGCAACAAGGTCGCGAAATGCCTGGTCGGTCATGATGTCCGGTGCGTTTCGCTGAAGATGCATTTCCACATTGCGGTAATGAAAGGAAAACAACTCACTGATCGATTGCGACAAGAAGTTTCTGACCACTGCCTGAGAATGTACTGGATTGCTCAGCGGCTGGGCCTCAAAAACGCTCCCGTCTTCGCTTGTATAGAAATACTTGTACTGGATTTCCCGGGTCATCCCGACATACGCCGCCGCCGCAGTGAACAGGTTGGTTCCCAGTAGCGCAAGGAAGGCGCGCCGGTGCAGCTGATTGCTACTCTCAAGAAGGTAGGCACGTTGCGAGAGTGCTTCTGAAAGCAGCACCTCAGGGTGCTCTACTTCCGCACGCGTTTTCGCCTCACCATCGGCTTGGGTTGAGGCGCTTGATTCCGCGGCATTCACCCCCTGCCCTGTTGTGGCTTGGGATACCGACGAATCGCTTAGCTGGCTCTCTGGGTCGGGAGCCGGATTTTTGCTGCCCTTGGACTTGCGCTTGAACAGGGTTAGCGCCATTGCTAGTGCCTCATTTCGGATGCTTTGTATAGCATACCTGATTTTGATAACCGTAGGCGCAGCTTTAGCCCCAGGCTGGGATCTCCCCAATAGGCATTTCACGGTAATTTCGTTTTTTTTCGCCCGCTTTCTCCCTGTGACCCCTTTATATATACCAAGGACAGAAAATTCAGATCGACCGAGGAAATCACATGAGCAAGCCACTCCAAGCCACACCCAACAGGTTCGTGGGCATGACCAGCGAAGAAGCTTTTCAGCGGGCGTTGCCGGTCTATCGAATCGCCATGCATTTCGCAGCACAAAACCTCGGGGACCTGGACGGTGGTGCCAGCAGGCGCAAAAAGGCAATGGACTGGTTCGTCGGGAACGACGATGGCTTTGCGCAAATTGAGTCCGTTGCCAGGTTTATTTCCAGCTTTCATAATTCAGCACTCGGTCTTCCCAAGATGGCCCGGGAGATTGCCGGCCATACAACGCTTAGCGCCGAGGGAGGGATCAGAAAAGGCGTTGCCGACATGACCTCTACCGAAGGGGTGAAAGCTATGCTGCTATCGTCTGCAGGCATTCATATCAGCGATGATGGAACCTATATCCTGTCGAATTCCGGCGAGGCGCGCATGTGTCGCTCCGCATCTGTGGATGGTTTACTGGAGGCCAGTCAGCGAGTAGGGACTGTCGTCAGTCAGTATCTTGATAAGTCTATGGAAAAGACCGTTTCGGCAAGCCCTCGTAGACTGACAAATACACCTTCTTTGTGAGGGTGATACCCTAGACATAACTTCATCTCCATTCTTGAGAAGAGACCGATGCCTTCATCTCATTCATCGCTACCGACTGGCATAACCCGTATCGCACTGCTGCAGGTGCATGCCGCCCTTCGTGATGCGGATGATCAAAACCCCACGCAACGGCTCGCAGCTCGAGACTGGCTGGAGACGCGGGACGAGGGGTTCGTATCATTGGACAGTTGCTGTGATTACTTGGCAAAGGGTACTGGCGACTTGCACCCCGGGCTTCGGCAGGTCATGGAGCAGCGCGCAGCTGCTGCCTTGGGCTCCGCACAAGCATCCTCGCTGGATACGTCGTCCGGCTGGCGAGATGCGGTTCAGGCGGCGCTTTCATCCGATGCATCGACGCGACAGAATTTCTGCACGTTCCTTTATCATGCTCAGGACCCACAGTTGATGCCGGATATGGCGCCGCCAGAAGCCAATGCGGCGAACCCAAGTGCGCCTTCTTCGAGTCGCAACAACCCGACACTGTAAAATGACACTGAGCAACCCCGCTTTTCTCTATAGGAGATCGACACCATGAGCCAACCCTCTCCATGCCAGGGCCTCTCCCTTCAGGACATTCTCAGTGTATATGCACTGGCCCCCGAGCAGCGTGCAGTGCTTGAAGTGGCAGGACTGACGGATTCTGCTGAGGCAGCGGATCAGCTGAGGCCTGCGCTTGATAATGCACTGCGGGCCTTGCGCGACGAAGCAAATGCCGAAGCGGCGTTTAACGAGAAGTATCGCGTCCAGCCATAACTGCCACCTGTGCTGCACGGCTGTTCTTCTTGCGTCGCCTTCGGGCGACGTTTTGCTTTCCCCTTTTTCCCGCGAAGTTCGCTAGACTGGTAGCAAATCACCAACTTGCGATGTTAACCCGATGCTCTCGACGCTCTGGCTTTCTGCTGCGATCATTTCCCCGCTGTACCTTCGTATGCTCCAGTGGCGCTCTCGGCGCGTCGGTATTGCTCACAAGCCTGCTTTTCGTTTCTGCATGGCTGGTGCCGTGATGATGAGTGCCTGTTTCTTTCTTGGCCTTCTAATGGGCATTCTCGGCATGAAGCTAACCTATGTCGCCACGCAGCTGGCCGGCCGGTTGGTCATGTGGGGCTTTGACTTACAGCGACTGGGCACTGCCGGTGCGCCGTTCATGGTAATTGTCACTTTCTTGTCCACCTTTCTGCGTGGCTCTTCCGAAAAACCTTCGTCCTGACCTCTCTGGAGCATCCCGTCTTGCAAGCGATCCATCCTCTTCTGGCCCTCGGCCTCGCCTCCGCGCTTGGCCTATGCATCGGCAGTTTCCTTAATGTCGTGATCTCGCGGCTCCCGGTCATGATGATGCGTCAGTGGCATATCGATGCCCTGGAAACATTGGACCAGGAGGTGGAAGAGTTAAAGCCGTTCAATCTGGCGGTTCCTCGCTCGCTCTGCCCTGGTTGCGAGTCCCCTATTGCCTGGCACGATAATGTTCCGCTTCTTGGGTACCTTAAACGCAAGGGACGTTGCGCCAACTGCAGTGCCAGTATCAGCGTCCAGTACCCCTTGGTGGAAATCGCCGGTGCCCTCCTGGCGGCAGGCGTCATCCTCATTCATGGCGCAAGCCTCGAGAGCCTGTTTTTGCTGGGTGCATTGCTTGCGCTTCTTACCCTGGCGGTGATTGATTTTCATACCCAGTTACTCCCCGACATCATTACATTGCCGCTACTGTGGGCTGGGCTTGCCTTCCATGCGCTATTTCAACCCGACATGCTGCAGCAAGCGGTGATCGGCGCCATGGGTGGTTATCTTGTTCTGTGGTCAGTGTTCTGGATTTTTAAGCTTGCCACCGGCAAGACCGGGATGGGGTATGGCGATTTCAAGTTGATGGCCGCTCTTGGTGCCTGGCTTGGATGGGCTTTCATTCCTTATGTACTGGTGATAGCCGCCTTTATTGGTGCCTCTGTAGGGATCGTTGCTCAGCTGGCCATCCCCAGGCTTCGCGGTGAGCCGATACCCTTCGGCCCCTTCCTGGCGATCGGCGGTGGCTTGTGCCTGTTTTTCGGTGAAGCCTTGATTGGTGCTTTTCAAGGCATGCTCACGCTCTAGCAAAAAACCTCGGTTCCCGCCTGATTCGAAGTGCCGATTATTTCGGCAAAATTTACGACCTGTGTACGCTCGAAGTAAGAATTCTCTGAAACGAGCCACGCACATGACTGAAACACGTACCTTACGCTTCGATATTCGTAATCGCGCTGAAGCCGAGCTTGCTCTGATCCAGGCGGGTGCGCTGGTGCTGGACGCCAGTGGCGAAACCTATGGCTGGACAGAGATTGTCGTAACACGAGCGCTCTACCCTGCCTCGCGCCAGCAAGAAGCCTATGTGGCCAGCATTACCAAGTTCATGAGCCATCATGTCTATTGGCACGGACTTACTCTTAGCCACCGTCAATGGGAGGACCTGCTGGTCGCCGCTTGGCGCAAGGAATTTCCTGTGCCGGGCCTTACCGGCGGGCTTGCCTTTGTGGGTGGCCAGGCCAGAGATCTCGGCGTGCAGTCCTGCAGCCAGTTGATCGACCTTGCCGAAGCTATTCTGTCCCACCTGAACCTATCTCTCGATTCGCCGCCATCACAGCCGATCAACGTCATTCAGACCGGTGATGAGCTTTGCGATCTTCAAGCGCTCTCGCTTGTACGCGATCACGCCAAGCCGGTCCATGTCGGCACTGCATTGGCCGCCAAAAGATCCGTTAAACCCAAGCGGCCTTCTCGCCAGCGTGGCTGGGATAACATTCGTACTCGGCCAGCCTTGCCTGTCCCGGTCGTCGCATCGTCTAGCGAAAACGAAAGCCTCTAACTCTGACTAAATCTACTTGGGAGTATTTGCCATGACCGATAACCTCATTCTTCACGATTTCGATCAGCTAGACAGCACTTTCGAAATCTCGAGCGCCGATGAGAGCGAGCGCGATATCGATGTTCTTTTCCACGAAGACGACTTCAGTGACGGACGTCACGTTACAGGAGAGATTTTTTCCCAGCGGGACGACTATCGCACCCTGATGCAGGCCAACTTGCCAGGCAGTGCCATCTACGAGTACGGCAGCACCTTTTCTCGGCGCCTGGCTTACAACACGCCGTTTCCCGATCAGTCTTCTGTGTATTCTCGACCACGTTTTCGCTACGTGGCTCGGGGCCGTCAGCCGGAAGCACGTTTTTTAGTGTCGCTCACTGAAAATGGGGTGCGTGAGGAGTTTCTTCGTGATCACTTGGCCCACCATGCCCTTGAGGTACCTTATTTGGTTGCGGCTTACCATGGGCTTCTGGGCATGGCGATTGCCGGTGCCGCCATTGAGGCCAGCGCCAAGCGGGATATCTATGAGCGGGCCAGCGCCCGCGTTGCCTTTCCGCCGGCTGGGGAAGCCCCGAGAGCCATGGGTGACCACCAGGATGTCTGGCTGCCTTCCAGCAGCCGCTGGCAGGCCTCACTCTGTGCACCCGTTCGCTTCAACGCCGGCGCACCGGTAACCCATGATGATTTCATTCCGGATCTCACGGACATGGTGCAATGGCGCGCACTGAAGGATCGCTGCCGGTTCCGGGACTACCAGTCGACCCTTCCCTTGGGTGTGTCCAGTTCCATGCTGGGAGAAAGCGGCGCCTTACTGTTAAAGCCCCTCAACGAAAAGGCCTTCTCCGCCTCGCGCCGCCATCCGGTGGTAGTCACCATGCCGAATGGCGCAATTATCATGATGTGCCTGAACACCATGGATGGCTTCGGCGAAGACCGCCTGGACCGAGAGAAAAGCCCCCTGCTCGACTGGGCCATTAACAAGCTGCATCGCTCCGGCGGGATCAACACTGTTTACCGCCACGGGCTCCAGCGGACCGTGTTTTCCCTGCTCGCCGAAGAGGTGTACAACGCAAGCGTGGAGAATCGCCGTCCCGATGTGCCCTGGGTGGGATGTGGCGCCAAGGCATTGAAACTGCCGGTGGTCCTTGACCATGAGGTGATTGCCCCTGAGGTTCGGGCCGATGACGCCTTCCGTCACCTGATGCTGCATAACCTGTAGCACTCCCATCGCCTTACCCGACCGGCCCTGAAGGCCGGTTTTTGTTGGCATGATATTGACGCCGATACCAGAAAACCATGCACGCAAAAGCCCCGGCATTAAGCCAGGGCTGGGACAACCAGGTGTGGTTTAGTCGGTCTCACATCTGTCGTGGCGCAGAGAGTTACGCCAGAGCACGACCGATAATTAAGCTGAGCTCTTGGCCGATGTCGTCATCGCATAAATAACCTACCAGATCCCGGGCGTCGTTGGCGGCCTCCACGAGGATGGCATGATCACGCTCGATCGATGCCGGGTCGGTGTAACGGCCGATGTCCAGTTCCACCAGTCGAGAGATGCGTGCAAATGCCAAATACTCCAGGTCGGCGGTGCCAATTTCGGCATCGGTGCTGATCGCCTTGAGGACCAGTTCGATCAGGGCACGGCGGATCTTCAGTCGCGCCGTCTCGGAGGGGCTGCCCTCCAGGACGTTGCGATATTCCCGCGCCAGCATCTCGGTCTCATACAGGTTTTCCTCACGGATCACTGGCTTCAGCGCCTGGAGTTGAGCGGTGGCTGCGGCAATCTTTTTCTCAAGGTGGCGCTTAAAGGCCAAACCTTCCGTGACCGAGGAGCGACCGGCCTGGCGGACACGGCTCTCGATGTAATGCTGCATTTCGCCTACATCCGGATCCAGATCACCACGGCTACGACTGGCAAAGGGGTAGTCAAGCCCCGCTTTTTTCCACTGCTGCCGGGCGCCTTCATTGTCCTGGATGATTGCCGGCTCCCAACCCCCATCGCCTGGACGTGTGCGAACCAGTAGGGTGCGCTTCGCCGAAGGATTGTATTTGCCTGCCGATTTCAGGCGGACATTGGGGTGTCCCTGGTCGAGCAAGGCCTCCAGGTGCGGGCTGATCTCTCCCCAGTTGTCATCCTGGGAGCGCAGTTCGCCGCGCAGCTGGTGCAGTGCCTCAAGCAGGGTGAGCTCGGCGCCGGCGGGCTGGGTCGAGCTTTCTTCCGGCGCCGACACATTCGAATCCGTCAGCAATTGGCTCGCGAACTTGGCCAGGGCCTGGTCGCTCGTGTGGGCGGTGATCTCGATGGGTGTCGCAGCCTCTCCGTGGCCAGACAAAGACGCAATGATCGCCTGGTGACGGGCTACCTGGACGTGCTCCTGGTTCATGAACTCGCAGCGGCTGTCGATAAAGGCGCCAGCATCCATAGGGTGGTTATCCATTTCGCAAGCCTCTTCTGGCGAGGTCATTTCATGGGGATGAGTATCAGCAGGGCTCATAACACTGGCAGCAGCCTGGGGAATGGCATGGGGACTGGCCACCGTCTGGGCGATCGGCTGGTGCTGGGACTGGGCGCTTTCCCGGTCGGTGAAGCGCGCTGACTGCGACTGACTCATGTCCGGGGTGTGGTTAGCTGTTGTCATGATGGTAATCCTTGGCGGTTGCAGTGTGGGTCATCGGCGGTTGCCGGGTGCCCGTTGAGTTAAAGCCTAAGCCATATATGTGTATGCGTCAACATATATACTACATCTTGATTGCTGCTGAGTCGCTCCCCTTCGCTGGATCAGTCCTTCCCGATGCGTGGCGTACCCTGGCCAGAGATTGCTTGCAGCTGCTCGAGGGTCTCGCGAATACGCATGTCCTGTTTGAGCAGGAGTTGCCGGCTGGCCTCACTGTGCCGAGCCTCGACCAGCAGCGCTGATTTATGCTCCGACAGGGGGGTGATCTCAAGCTCCAGGTCAAAAAACTGCAGGGACATCTCCATGTAGGGCGTTTCATTGTCGAGGGTCAGTAGCCCAGTGCTCTGGGTGGCATGATCATGGAAGAGTCGCCACAACTGATCGCAAAAGCGCCCCGCCCGGCGATTAACGGATCCACCGCCTGTGCCCATGTTCAGCATGCGCATGAGGGTATCCCCCGTCACGCTGTAGCTCTCATTGAGACTGGAGTGTGCTTTGAGGTGGTTATAGACCCGGTGCGTAAAGCCCGAACGCTCATAGAGCAGGGACGGGTGAACCATCCAGCCGTTTCCATGCATCAGATCCGACCAGATCATCGGCGACAGACTGAAGGTGACGTAGCGTATATCGCGCTGGGGCTTCCAGGCGCTGGCGGCGGTCGACGCGCTTTCGTTGTCAGCCCCCAGGGTCACGTTGTCGACCAGGCGAAATTCAGTACGGTTACCCCGAATGCCCAGGTGGGCCTGGATGCGCTGGGCCATCCGCCCTTCCGGGTTAACGGTCAGGGCGAAGCTGGTATTGATGATGCGCACCATGCCTCGCTGGAAGCCTTTGTAGGCATAGGTTTCATTCTTGCCTTTGCTCAGCTGCTTAGCCAGAACGCGCAAATCCACCTTCATCAGGTTTTCAGGCCGCTTGCCCTGCTTCACGTCGCGAATGATCTGCTGCATGGCCGCGGTGAGAAGCGCCAGCAACAGCTGGGAGTCATCCGCAGTGATCAGGCCAAAGCTTGGCTCCGATGTGGCATCCCAGAGTGTGGTGGCCGCTTCAGCCTCGACAACCTCATTATTGAGGCTCACCGGTGTCGAGATCGACGTCCGCGGATCGCTCGCCTTGTAGCGGGAGCACTTCTCGATCAATTGGGAGACCAGCAGGTACGTCCAGGGCTCCTGGGTGTTGAGGTCATACTTGGAGGACAAAAGGTTGCTGGCCACCAGGACTTCATAAAGCTCGCTGGCTCGCGTCAGGGCCTTCTTGGTGGGTGGCGTGCGCGCCTTGCCGGGGGTTACCCCTGGGATTCGCTCGGCGGAGGGGGCCTGCTCCCGCCAGAGTTCGGCCACCGTCTCGGGACTTCGAAGACTATATAGCCAGCCGCCCCCTCTAGCGCCGTTTCGCACCTTGACCCGGGTGGCGACACCCGCGTCAAACAGGCTCTTGCACAGGTTGGTGATCTTCTGGGCTTGCCAGGCTTTGGTGATCGAGGCGTCACTTGCTGCCGACATGGCGTCTTGGATCTGTTCGCCATCGATCACCTCCCCAGACGGGGTGCCTGCGCTGAGGGAGTCCAGTGCCTCAAGGAAGGCGCGCTCGCTTGCCACCATGCTCGCGCCTTTATCGAGCAGGCGAAAGCCGAGGGACTTCCATTTATGGATGTCGGCGCTTGAGGTTGGCTCAAAATATGGAGATCGGCGGCCTATCAGGCGCGAATCCGTACCGCTTATATATGAGAGTTCGCTCATGTTGTGCCACTTTTTTTCAGATGGAACGATACGAAAAATAATTACGGCTTTTTCCGCCCTGCCTACCACCATATATCAACCGCTTGAATTATCGTATCGGTTTCTACGTGTTTTCTCTAGTTTTTCTCTTATTTAATTAACCACTTTCTTGTTGCATACTGCATTTTAGCTCTGCTAGAGTACGTTTGGAATTAACATGTAGTGGTGTAAATACTTTTTTTTCGTCAGGGGATGACCGCGTGATTCCATTGCTTATCACAACCCAGAGCCAGAAACACGAAACCCCCAACCGCGGGGCGGTTGAGGGCTTCATGTTTTGGGTGCTGCAATGTTTGCTCGTGTCCGACTCAACAAAGAACGCAGTAGCCGCTGCGCATTGCCTGACTCGCTTTGTAACACGAGGGATGATTAGGGTAGCCGCCCTGCTCAACCATGTTTCCAACTCTGCTTACAGACTCCATGCCTGACCATTCCATTCCACGCCATGTTATGTCGTTCCACGTCATTTCATGTCTGGCCAAGTATTGCTAACGATTTGAATGGTATCGCATGGCGTCTGGGGCATCAAGTTTAAGACTAATAAGATGAGTGAAGGTGAAGGATTACACCAAGCCCCGTTATTCGATGACTCTGCGGATGACACGGAAAATCGCTGTCGTATCCCTGCATTGATAGGGCTTTCGAAGCGCAAGATGCCTGCCCATGCGGGAGTTTTCCCTCAGGCACTCTGTGCCTGGGTTTCCGCGATGCCTGCCAGTAACAAGCGCTTTGCTGAAGCGGCCCCTTGTTTGTATGTGCATGCCGTTGAGGGAAAGCCGGATCACCTGATCGTTCCTAGCAAGCACAATGTGGCGCAAGTGGAATCCTGTCAGCGGCGCTTTCGGTTAGCGAAAAAGCAGGCCGTTGCGACCGGAGGCGGTGTCGGTGCCAATCAGGTGATCCTCCAGCCACGCCATCTCAATACTCTCGCCTACCTGTTATCGGGTTTGAAGTTTCCCTTGCCTGGGACTGATGTTCAAATCAGCTCAGTGCTCGGCGGGCGTATCACGATGCAGTGCGAGCCTCGGCCCTTGATCCGGCGTCTTGGGTATGCGCCTGGGGGGTCTGCCTATGACAGTCTTGAAGAAGATATCACGACGCTTGCTCGCCTGCTGGTCGTCCAGGAGAGGCTTGAAGGTGGTGAGTGGGTGGCCATCTGCGCCGAACCGCTGATCGACTATTTCGATAGCGGTCAGGTCAGCGTCCACGGTGGGGTACTTCAGCAATCCCGATCGCTTGAGAGCACGAAAAAGCGCCCCTCGCGACTCGCCCAATGGCGAATATCGATTGGTCAGCCGCTGACGGCCATGTTGCGGTGCGCCGCCTCCGACCTGACGGTGATTACCCATGGGCTTTGGCGCGCTGCGGGCCGCCACGTGGGGGCGCAGTGGCTGACATTGTTCTACGCTGGCCATGGCTATGATCGCAATAACATTCATGACTACCGCATCGACACATTGTCGCAACTCATGCGGACATGCCCCGATGAATTTATCAATTCACTGCCCGAACGTGATGACCAGCGTGCCGGCAAGGCAGTTCTCGACCCCTGGCAGCCCCGAGTCAAAGAGATTGGTGTCGCGCAGCGTAATGACCAGCATGCGGTAGAGCGCGAGAAACAGGGAAGCGTTCACAAGGGACGCCAGAGCGCCTACCGGCGAGTGGCCGCAAGCTTTGCCAAGCTCGAGTCACATGACATCGGTGGGTTTGCCAAGGCGGATCTGGTGCAGCCCTTTAGCGATACCCGCAGAATTTATCGCGGGTTCGACCGGTACAACGTGCAGCGCTGGGCGGGACATATCGAACTGGTACGGCACATGATCCCCTCTTCCTTCGACCGCACCCTCCTAGCTGCGCTGAATCGCATCCAGTCAGCGCCTGCCGCCACGAAACCCAGCCCCAAGAAAAAAGCAGCCGTGGACAATCTGCGCCGCGATGTAACGCTCACCCTGTCCCAGATAAGCCAGGCACGGGCCGGCAGCTGGTGGAGTCAGCACCTGCATAATCGTCTCGAGCGTGCGTCGGCCCGCCGCGTCCCTGCCTTCCAGCGGCTCTCCCCTGTCGACAAGGTGCCTCCCCTGCTCTTGGTGATCTGACACCTCGGGCCTCTTTCTTTCCACCCTGCGCCAAGCGCGGGGCATTTGGCATGCCCGGAATTCGGGATTTCCTCGCCACCACCGACCAACAATAGACCTTCGTTGTAAGCCATTTGCCATTGCCCGTTACCCTACCCCCACGGCACTCCGGTCGGGCATTGCTTGCGTGGTTTGGAGGCTGATTTTTTATCCCCAGGATGTGATTTCTTTTTCGCAAAATGAGACTAATACAGGCAATGCTGTGAAGGCGTCATTCAAAAAGGTGAATACGTAAGCTAATCATGGGCCGAGGTTGCGCATTATGTGGCTGCATGGCCCCAGCGTGATGAGCCGCAAGCTCAATCGACCTACAGGCCGCGCCAGCCGGGGCTTCGGGGAATGGCTAAAAGAAGTGAAAGGGGGTTAAAACAGGCTAATGGACACTAAAAACCCCACACCGGCTTCGCCGATGCAGGGTCTTTTGTTGTTTATTCGGTTCGGGTTGCTCAGGTCGGTGACGTCAGCGAGATGCTTTGCGCCTGGCTGGTGTGGGGGTGTTCGACAGTGATCCGGTCACTGTTCCAGCAATAGGTGACCAAGGCATGCAGGGTCTTGTCGGGGCGATACATGTAGCAGGCCAGTTCGCCCATGCTGTAGCTGAAGGACAGGCCGTGCTCCGAGGCGTAGTCATCGAGAAAATCGAGGAACAGCAGCTCACGTTGACCGGCGAGACGAGGTGGGCGAACCCGGTCAGGATGTTGCAATGGAATCATGGCTATTGCGCGGGATACCCGGTACGTCTAGTCGGGAGGGTTGGATAACGTCGTGCGCGCACGACCCGAAGTCCCTTGGCCGCGCCTCCTTTGTAGTTGTAGTTAAGGCTCTAAGGCTGGGTACCAAGTGGTGGGCGTCGCCATCACCGTTTACCCAGGTTTTTCTCTTGTCGGCACTTGTTAGGTGCCCCTTGCATAAAGTTCAGGTGCTGTGGTGTAGAAATAACTATTTGCAAGATCATACCGCAAAAATGCCCACCTCCGGGAGGTGGGCAAAGGTATCACCAGTCGGATCACGCCACCTTGATCTCTCCCGCGTCGCTGATGCTAACCGAGAAGTGGGAGCCCCCGAGGGCTTTGGTAAGGTGTGAAATGCTCGCCTTCAAGTGATTCTCGATGATCGTGGCCGGCGAGTCGCCTCTATGCAGCATTTGCACCTGCTCGACCAAGCTCACATCAACATGAAGCTGGGTTTCGTCCCTCTCGGTACCATTATCGCTCTCGCCGTAGCTATCCATGGACAAGAACATGGTGGAAATATCCATGCGGGTAGCGTTGCGCGTAATCAGCAACCGCCGCGTGGCCATGTCGTAGACGGCGGCCTGGGTCACCTGCACGGAGGGCAGTCGTGCGTCATTCGGGGTCAGCTCGATCGCATCGCAGACCACAATCGAGCGCTCCATGTTGAACCAGTCAAAGCGAAGTGCGCCGTTTTCTTCAATTGGCGATATCGGGGAGATAGAAGAAACGGGCCGCGCCTGAACCCGGAATTTGTCGGCATTGCTGCTGGGGCGCTCCCGAGCTTCGACATCGATGGTATTGGCCTTTGCCCAGTGCCCCTGATCAAGCCGAGAAAAGCCATCGATCACCTTGGTATTGGTGGCCGCAAGGTAGGTGCTTACGGCACTGATCGGGTCTGGGTCATCAAACCGGATATTGGCCAGAAATATTTCATCGGTGGGCGCGAGGTTACCCTCAATGGAGATATATTCTGATGCTTCTCCAAAGGCGGCCAAATGGTTAATGGTTTCCACCCAATCGGCGAGAAGCGGCATGTCGTTAAGCAGGTGCGCCATGCGCCAGCGCAGGCAGAGGTCTGCGTAAGACGCCAGGAAGCGTCCCGCGCTCAGGTTAGCTTTGGCCTGGACAAGGCGATCCGCAAAGAAGGCCGCCAATTGACACCTGATATCGGCATAAACGGCTTCCGCGTCTATCAGGCTATCGCGGTCTGGCACTCGCGCCCGTACCTTGGTGTTGTCCAGATGCAGCACGGATGAACATTCTGGTGCCGGCACGGCCCTCTCCGCCCTTGCGTTTCGAACCATGAAGTCACCGGCGAATAGGGGCTGGTTTAGGAAGTCGCGCTTGAGGCGGGTGAGCACGAAGCCTTGCAGTACCACCACGATGTTGGATGACCAGGGTTGGGCCAGTTCGCTTTCGGTGGTGGCCAGCAATTTGCCTTGAAGCACCCCGCTCTCAAGTATCGCACCGCCTGCCACCTGACGCAGGGGTGCGGGGAGCGGATCACCATTGAAGAGTATGTCGATGGGGAATGCCTGCGCCAGCCCCATAAACAGCTCAGCTGCGTTATCCGGGTGCAGCGGTTGGTGCTCTTCACGAAGGGCATCGGTAAGCGCCAGCGTGATGCGTGAGCCGCTTTGCACGTCTCCGCTTTTCAGCATCAGCGGTTTGAAATCCAGGATATCGGCGGTGTGGGCGTCGATGCACCAGCCGTTGGACTCGACGGTAATCCGGTCGGCGGCGAACAGGGCTGCGGCAAAACCAATGCCGAAGGGGTTTTCGGTGGCCATCATGTCCATGTCCTGCCACTCGGATTTACCGATGCAGAACAGCACTTGGGGGTCGGTGATACCGTGGCCATCGTCGATAAGGGTCAGGATTCCGTCAACATAGTTGACTTCAACCTTGCTGGCACCTGCGCGGCGGGCATTCTGGAGCAGCTCCTTGAGGAAGGTGGTGTTACTGGTGAACTGATCCGCCAAAGTGCGGATGGTGCCATTGCGAGATACGTCGAGCGTGATGGGCTGTGTCATTGTGGTCATGGCGGTTGCCTCATGTCTGGATTTGGGTCGGCGGTTGCCGATGTCGCTCCGTTGAGAGCCGACAAGCACAGTATTATTCATATATGGGGTTAGGTCAACTCATATATAGTTAATCATTGGTATTCTTTTCTGCCCTTTCCACAACGGATCGGGCAGAGAGGATCATCAGGCTGCTGCCTGAAGGGTGTCGGTTAACGGGATGAGGCGCAGGCAGACCATCGTGCCCTTGGGCAGCTGCGACAATAGAGCTGGGAGTGGGCTGTGCTTGCCGTTAAGGGCTTTCGAAAGCGCGCTGGCCTTGGGTCTGACGCTTTTCTCCAAGGGCGTGATAATGGCTTGTACGCACCGCTCAACCGTCTCGGCAGAGATGGGCTCACCGCTCGAGGGAATCACGACAGCGCCCCGCAAGGGAATGTCGATGCCCCAGGCAATGCGGGTTTCCAGCACAAGGCCAGGAATGCCCTCCAGCGTGTGGCGCTTGCCGTCCTCGGCCTGAAGTGCCAAGGCGTTGGCTATGATCGCTCGGCTGGTTTCCTGTGGAAGTGGGCGTGAACGGCTGTAGCGGTGTTGCTCACCGTAGGCTTCGACCTCGCGCACCACGAGCATGGCGAACTTGTGAGAAAGCCCCGGACAATGGTGCAAAACGGCCCCCAGCTTGATGTCGCGGTTAACCGATGGGGTAGTTGCGTTGAGCATGATGGTCTCCTTCTCCTTGTTGGGTTACTGGGCCGCCATGACGGCCAGCCAGTTCTTGGCGGTTTCCTGATCGGCCACCCAAAGTGGCATGACATGCGCCATGTCGTCGGTTGCGACACAGGCGGTCTCGAAGTCGTTGGCACCGGTAATGGGGTGCAGGTTGCCGTCCGTGTCCAACAGGAAATAGGGGTTATCTGACCCCTGGGTTAGCGCTTTCGCCCATTGGCTGATGACGTCAGCGTCGAACACGGCCAGCCAGCCGTCCTCGTTGATTCCCCTTCGGTGTAGCGACAGCGATGCATCAGAGGTATTGCTTGCCCGTCCGAGGCGGTGAATTTGCCCTTGGGTGTCCATCCAGAGGTAGGGACGGCTCGGCATGGCGATGCTGGCATGTTGTTGGGTGTTGGCAGTCGGCATTTTATGTTCCTTGTGATGGTTATGGCGGGCGCTGCCCGCCGCTTTTGTTCCGTCAGCAATTGAGGCTCGTGAGGCGTGGGTGGCAAGCGGTGCTTGTCGTCACCTTTTCACCAGTCATACGTGGGCAAGCCGTCCATAAAATCACCGTCAGCATCGAACATGACCCACACGATGCCGCCTCGACGGGCGCGGGACAGGATGCTGTAGGCCACCGGAAAGTGGCGGAGCTTGTCACTGTGCTCTGTGACGAGGGTGTTGATCATGAAGCTCTTGTCCCGGATGAGGCCACCGAGCTTGTCATCCAGAATCCGGTTGGGCAGGCTGTCGTGAAGATTGCTCGAGCCTTCATTTTCGGGGAGATGGCCGGTGCTCAATACCAGCATGGGCTCGATAAGCGGCTGGGTAGCTGAATCAGTAATATCAAAAGGGGTGATCTGGGGGGTGGCGCTTGGCATGACTGGATTCCTCTTGGCGGTTGCCGGATAGGCCGTTGGGCGTCTGCCCTAAGCAAAAGAATACCTTATATACTGGTTGTGTGCAATCAATATACAAAAGGATGAAGAAATGCCCTGCCCACATTGGCAGGGCACAAAGACATCATTTGGGCGTTTCTACATCGAGGGGCCGTTACTGAAGGGCGACTGGCCGCCGAGTTTTGGATTATTGGCTTTCTCCATCGCTTCACGCTGGCGGGTTTCGCGCTCGTATTCCTCCCTAATGATCCGCTCTGTCTCCAGGGTTTCTTCTTCATCCAGGTCATAGAGTTCCGCCGCCAGACGCAGGAGATCAAGGCGTGGGTTACCCGAATCCTCCAGGGTGGCGCTGGATACTTTGGAGAGCAGCGGTTTATCCCCAGCATCCTCGGCCTGGCGCTCGCCTTCACGCAGATACCCCTTGATGTCGGAAAGACCGCGCCCTACCCCGCTCAGGGAGGTGCCCAGGTCGCGCATCACATCAGGGTCACCGCTTCTTATCGCGTGTTGAAACTCCGATTCGGTCATGGATAGCAACTGGTCGCGCAGGGCTTGCTTGTCAGCGCTTCCTTCGAGAGAGTGGCCTTTGTCCAGGCTAAGCTCTCGTGCCTGTTCGCGTGCCCTGATTATCTCCCGCGCCACCTCCTTGAGTTTGAGTGCATTAGTGCTTGCTTGGGTAGTGTTTGGGGGCTGCATGAGCGTCTCCTTGGGTTAGCCGCCAGGGCCTCTAAAAGCGTAAGCCTTGCCGAATGAATTGTTGTACTTGCTCGGTTCTGGCTTGGTTTCCGGTTCCGCAGCTGTGGGAGCCTCGCCCGATACTTCGGTACAATTCCAGTTCGACGTGGCAGCTACTTCGCCGTCCAAGCCTTGGGAGATGGATGCCGCCTGCTCCGGGCCAACCATGGTCGCCATGCGGGCAAGGGCGTCCCCGTAGCTTTGCTTGATGCGTTCGACAAGTGACAGAGATGAGGGAGTGCTTTCCGCGGCTGCCAGGGTTCCTGCCTCAGCCGTGGTGGCGGCCATCGTTTGGGCGCTTTCTCTCAGGTAGTCGTTGACGCGCTCATGAAGGTTGATCGTGTACGGGGCCGGCTCTGGTGACCCTGTTGGTGTCTGCGCGGCCTGGTGAGCCTCTGGAGTCGGCTGCTGCGCATGAGCGGCGGCAGGCTGGGCCTCGGGAATGGGCTGCTGCACCTGGGCGGTGGCAGGCTGGGCCTCGGGAATGGGCTGCTGAGCATGGGCAGCCACTTCGGGTGCCGGTTGAACGTACTGCGGCTCTCCATGCAGGATATCCAGCGGTAACTGGATGGTATCGCCGGGGTAGATCAAATCGGGGCTGGTGATGGTGTCCAGGTTGGCCGCGGCAATCTGATCGACCAGCCCGCCTGCGCCATAGACCCGCTCACTGTCCCAGGGAATACCTTCTTCGACAAGCGCCCGCTGAATGAGATCCGACAGAGTATCGCCAGGCTGAACGGTGTACTCGATGGGTGGAAGTGGCACTGGTTCGATCGCTGGTTCGACCGTGGGTGATGTCACCGTTTCGGAAGCTGTCGCTGCATCGAGCGTGGGCGGGCTGGGCGGTGTGGCCGTTTCGGTGACGGTCAGGGCTTCGCCAAATTCGGCCAGGTAGGCTTGCTCCAGGGAAGTGGCATCGATGCCCTGTTCCACCATGACCCGAAGCACGTCCTCTGGCGAGGTCGAGAGGTTGAGGATATCGATCATCTCAGCCTGGCCAAGGATCGCCCCTTGATGAAAGAGATTGATCTGGGTGGCAGGAATCCCGGCCTCATGCAGTGCGCCTGACAATTGATGGGCACTGATGGAGGTGATGCCATTGCTGGAACCGTCAGCGTTCTCCGGGTTTGCCACATCTTGGGTGGCAGTGTTACCCGTCTCGTTAGTATTGGAACCCTCCATCGAGGCACTTGGATCACTGATGCCTGCGACCTCACGGGCGGCGGCTATGGCCTCTTCACTCACTTGATCGCCAGCCCCTGCGACCTCTCGGGCAGCGGCTATGGCGTCGTCGCTCAGCCATTTGTCGGGTTGCTCCCCCAAGGCCGTCAGCCCCTCCGGGGAAATCAGGCTGCTTGCCGTGACGGTTCCGGTGACCAGCGCCCCCAGCGCCACCATGCCGGCCACCCTGCCGAAGGTCATAATCTTGCTCTTGGACGCCTTGTAGGCGAGTCGATTCATGTGATCGCTCGCCTTGTCGTAATTCTGCTGCGAAACAATGTCATGCCTGACCAGGGCGTCACCGGCGCTGCGCACCAGACGCTGCCCCGCGTTCTTCATGTGAGGTAGCATGCGCGTCATCACCTGACTGACCACCATGGCCGGAGCCGCGGCCCCACCGGTACCCACAAGCATCCCCGCCATCAAGCCGTAGCTGCCGTACTTGATCAGGTTCTGCTTGAATTCCGGTGATTTGGCGGCGGTCTTTATCTGGTCAAACAGAGAGGGTTCGTCGGGATAGGTGTTGCTGTACTGGGCGGCCAGGCGAATCACGTCATCGATTTTGCCGTCTGGGTGATCCTGGTAAAGATCGGGGGCATGCTCTTTGAAAAAGGCATGGGCCTCGGATATCTCCGGCATGTCCATAGCGGCTCGCTCTGCGGCAAGCTCCTGGGCAATGTCAGGGAACATCTCCTTTGGCGACATCAGGCTGGTGCGGGCAACGCTGCTTTGAACGGCCTCGGCGAGCGCCTGCCCTTCGAGACCATCATCGCGGTGCTTTTTCGCCATCGACTGAACGAAATGATCGATATGACTGCGCCGCTGGCGATCCTGGCGGTTGCGGTTGGCTTCGGCTTCATGCTCCAGCAGCCGTTCGATAATGAGCAGGTTTTCCTGCACCTGTGAAATGCTGAACAGGTTGGTTTCGTTATTTACGGGTGAGAAATTCTGGTTCGCGTCGGGCATGGCATCGAATCCTTGGGGCGATCATCCGGTTATGGCCATCGCTCAATTCAGTTGCGTTACAGGCGTTGCTCGGGCTGGCGCGTGTCGCTCTATCAAGCCTGTGTCTTCTTCCTCAATAGGGGTCAGGCGGAAAAAACGGGCGAAACTTTTTCACTGTCACCGGCGTCAGCCCAGAGTCGGCCCGCTAACTGCTTTCCTGCCGGGTGGGGCGGCACGTTCGCTTGCTGTCAGTTTCGCAAGCCTGGGGGTGACGAAGGCCGCAATGATGGCAAAGTGCGACAGCGCATAATCGGCGTCTTCTTCGTCGTAATTTGAGCAGAAGCCATCGGTGGTTGTTGGCACGGCTTTGCAGGGCTCACCACCGATCACGCTCCAGAACCGGCAGGCATCTTCCACCCGGTGCACGCCGTTGGCGTCGAGAAGCAGTCCTCTTTCAGGATGGTGAAGGCCGCTATGGACGGGAGCTCCACCGCCTGCGGTTCGGATCATCACGACATTCTCCACATCGAGGCGGTCGGCAAGCGCTGCCGTGAGCGAATGGCAGTCACCGTGAGCCAGGCCCATGATGCAGCTTTCAAGATCATTGCCCTCGGGGGAGTTGAGGGCGTCGGAAAAGCTGTCGCTATGCTCCAGCGGTTCAGCGAAGGGGGCAATCTCGCCGCGCAGGAAGGCTCTCGCAAAATCGAGACCGGCGCGATGCAGGGGGCAGTCAGCGGTGGCTGCGGGCGACAAGAGTGCGGGCGGGATGCGTTGATCCATGTCGGTACCTGTTGGGCATGTGGCGAGGCGTCATACACCCCTATAGGGGTCAGGGCATAGGGAGCGGGCGACAAAAAAACCGGCCTGAGCCGGTTGAAGATGACGCAAGCTTGCTGCTGCTTAACTCAGCCGCTTGAAGAAGCCGCCTGAGGGCGCATCCGAAGCGACGTTGCGGTCATTGCCTGCGGGAGACTCAGGAATGATATTGCCGCCCTGGGTAAGCATCTCGAGGGTCTGCTTGAAGCTGTAGTAACAGCCGGTGCTTTCCTTGCCGAGCCCTTCGAGGGTGCCGGCAATCTGGTGAAAGCGCCCTTCCTGGATGGTGGCGCGAATCCCGCCCTGCCCTTCGGGGATAATCACAAGCTCGGGGTGCAGCACCCGCCCCGGCCTGCCGCCGCCCACTGGCAGCAGCTGCTGGCTGATGATCCCCACCAGGCTTTCGGCCAGCTGGGAGCGAATCATGCTCTGCTGCTCCACCGGGTAGGTCTCGATGATGCGGGTGATGGATGAACGCGCATCGCGGGCGTGAAGGGTGCCCAATACGAAGTGACCGGTTTCCGCCGCCCTGAGCGCCAGGGAGATGGTTTCCAGGTCTCGAAGCTCACCAATCATGATCACGTCCGGGTCTTGGCGCAGCGCGCCCTTGAGACCGTCAGCGAAGCTCGAGGCATCAATGCCAATCTGGCGGTGGCGCACGATGCTTTCTCGGGAGGCATGCCAGTATTCGATGGGATCTTCGAGGGTCAGTATCAGGCGTTTTTCGCGGCGATTGATCAGATCCACCAGGGCCGCAAGCGTCGAACTCTTGCCCGAGCCTGTGGCCCCGGTAGTAAGAAAGAGGCCCGTCTTGCGCTTGGTCAGCGCTTCAAGCGGGGCTTTGAGTGAAAGTAATGAACTGGGAATCAGGTTTTCAAGCTGTGGAATTTTAGACGGGAGTGCCCGCAATGCCACCCCAAAGCCTTCCATGTCACTCTCATAGAGCGACATACGCCAGTTGCCCATTTCCCCGAGACGCAAGACTTCTTCGATGTCGGCCATCGACTTGCGGTAAGGGCTGCTGTTGTCGGCGACAAGGGCATCCAGACGATGAATCAGACGCTGGTTCAGGGGGTTGTCCCCGTCGAAGGTCTTGAGCATGTCGTTGATGGCCGCGAACAGCGAATGCCCCTTGTCGGCGACCGACATCAGGGGAACCATCGCGTCTTTGAGCTCATCCGGCACCTTGAGGGGCTGGATAAGACCGCCGATACGGGCCTGGGCACCGGTGAAGGTACCGAAATGAAAGTCGCTAGCGCCGGCCTCGACTGCGGAGGCCAGGACGTGGGCGAGAACATTGGGGGGTGACATTGCGGGCACTCCTATCTCTCCTTTTAGAGGTTCAATGTGGATCGATCAGGCTTACGCCTCGTAGTCGACCGTCCAGGTGCAGTCGCAGTCGGTTTGCTTGAATCCGCAGTTGTCGCCGTGGATGTCATGGTCACCGTCAAGCGAAAAGACGCTGGAATAATCGGTCACGGTGTAGTTGCCATGGCCGATGGCTTGGCTCAACAGTTCCTGCGAAGGCGCATTGGCGCAGGTAGTCTCGGCCTCTGCTACAGGGGTGCCATGCTTCACGCTGTTGCCATTCTCGCTCGGGAAGGTGTAAGAAAAGGTGATGGTGCCACCTTCCCCTGCGGTCGGCTCCTCAAGCTCAGGCGTTTCTTCCGGCAGTGCCTGGAGGGTGCTGATCGGTACCCACTGATCCTCAAAGCAGACGTGCAGTGCGAAGCCCTTGCCAGGGGCGTAGCCCATGTAGCCTTGCTCGGCATCGCCGTCACAGGAATCGACGGAGGTGTCCTTCAGGCGAACGTAATCGCTGCGCGTAAAGGTGACGTTGTTGGTGCTGGCCGTCTCGCCGGAACCGGTTTGAGCCGCGGAGTCCAGCTCACCGGTGGAGGTGCCGCCTTCGACCGCCATGACCTGGGTGGATGCCAGCAAAGCGCTGGTTCCCAGGGCAAGTGCCAGACCGATAAGGCCGGCCTTGAGGGGGTTTGCTTTCATGTGATGCTCCTTCTTCTTACTGTGGATGACTGCCATGGGGCAGTCGCTTGTCGGGCGTTACCGCCGCCCGAAAATCGTTGTGTCAGCCGTCGAGCGTGAGAACCACCTCTTGCTGCCAACCACGGCTATGCCGGGCATGCAGGGTTATTTTCCGCTCGGTGACGGCATGCACGACAGGGACGATAAGCTCGAAGTGGTGGTTGCCATCGTGGTCGGAAAAACGGGTCTTGAGCTGCTGGTGCAATGGCTCGCCCACCTGGTAGGCGATGCCGTTGATGATCGCGCCCTGCTGGTGCGGCAGAAGGGCCTGCACACGGAAGGCGCTGCGATGACGTTCCAGGAAATTGATCGGATCGACCTCGCGTGCCGACTCTTCTTCATCGTCGGTCTCGACAGTTCTTGTCTGAAGAAAGGCCGGCGCGGTCAGGGTGCTTGCGCTGGCCATGGCGCCGAAGGCTTCGTTGAGGTTCACCCCTTCCATTGAGACGAGGGCAATGCCCTTTCGCGCCTCCACCAGTACCGGGTAGAACCCTTGCGGGGATGCCTTGTGTTCAGCTGAACTGGTAAGTTTTGGCTGGAATACCTCGAGACTTGCCAGATGCAGGTCGAGCATTTCCACACCCCGATAAAGGCCGCCAAGCGCCATGCCGCCAATCAGAAGGGCTTTGAATTTCGGGCTCATGCATCACCTCGATCACGCAGTAGCATGCAGACATTGCTTAGTTCGGCTTCACCGAGCTCGCGGTCACCGTAAATAGTCAGGCCGTCAAAGGTGATGTCCTCGGCGCGGGCCATCTCGCCCAGGCCCTGCATCAGCTTGGTGTAGTCCTCGGCCTGCACCAGCAGTCGATCACCCTGGGAAGCCACGCAGACTTCGATCAGGCCGATGTGCTGTTTCTTCACCAGGAAAGGGCTATCGCTGGTCAGATGGAATTGGCCGAGATCGCTGGCCAGCCCAAACCGGCGTAAATTCAGTAAGCGATAAAGGCCCAGCACGTCCTTGGCTTCATTGATGTGGCGAAAGCCGTGATCCCAGTCCTTGGCCTGAGCGGAAAGCTCTTCGTAGGTATCCAGGTGATGAGCAACCTGAACATTGATCCGCTCCTGGCGATCAGCCTTGTCCTGCAAGGTCTGCTGGGCCTTGGTGGCGGAGTGCGCGAGCAGCCCGCTGGCCAGAAATGTCATCAGGGTGATCATCGGCAGTAGCGCGGTGCTTTTCTTGACGTTATTCATTGCCGACGACCTCCACCACAAAGGCGCGAGTGGCGCCGCGCTCACTGATGCCACGTTGGCGGGACAGGCGCATGGACATGCCGGAGTTACGGCTAAGCTCCCCCAGTACATCCCTGCCCTGTTCAAGCGCGGGTATTTGGGTGTTACTCGGCACCACAATGTCCAGTCGGCTCCTGATGCCGGTCTCGGCCTGAGCGATCTTGGGTAGCATCTCGATGCGCTGAATCTGGGCGGCGGGGATCTGATGGATGGCCCCTGCCAGGCGAAGGGCGTTGTCCACGTGGAGAACCTGGCTATCGTCACGCTCTTGACGCACGAACTCGCTTTGCGCCTGGAGCACATCAAGGCTGATGCGATTGCTGGTCTCGCGGGTCATGCGCAGCTGCAAGCGCTCTGCCACCTGATGGGCGTCACGGTATTCGAGGTAGGGCGTTCCCACGGTATAGGCGTAGTACCCGGCCCCGGCGACAACCACCAGCAAGGGGATCATCAGGTGACCCTGTAGCCCTTTGCCGGGGGCCAGGCGCGTGGGCATGATGAAGCGCAGCAGGGGGCTTTGGGGGCCGTGGTAGCGATCGATGCCCACGCCTTTCCATTCCGGCAAGGGGTGGCATTGCTCGATACTGCATTCTGGAAAGGTTTCGCGGATGCTCTGGATGGTATTGCGCACCAGGTCATCAAAGTCGATCGCGGGTGACGGCGGCAGGAAACGCTCGGCCACGTCCTTGAGCTTGCCGCTCTGGAACACCATCATCAGCAGGTTCGTACCGGTTTCGTCCTGCTCGCCACCGAGCATCACCACGACCTTGCGCGTCCGATGAGAGCGCCAGAGCCCCAGGCGAAGATAGCCTTCGGCCATGAGTTTCACGCGCCCTTTTGACTCGGTGACTTCATCATCGACGTAGATGTGCAGCTGGCTACGCGCCCGCCCCATGCGCAGCGGCGATTGAGCGGAAAGGCTTTTCACCCAGGTCATGTTTTTCGGACGTTCGTCATCAAGGCTCAGGTAGACGCTGCGCCCGACCAACGTGGCGGTATCACCCTTGGTGGAGGGGTCGGCGCCCGCGTCTTTTGGGTGACGCTTGAGAGAAGGCAGTCTGATGCGCACTAGATTCTCCCTGTGGATGCGATCATTTCTATTAACATTGCCGCCATGGGGGTCACGATCATGCCGGCGGCCATGGCAATGGCGATCAGCTGCGCGACAAAGATCACTTGCCCCAGCCGACGCGTGCCCTGCCAGATCAACTCCGGGGATACACGCTCCAAGGATTCATCCAGTCGCCCGGTCTGGGCGGCCGTGATAAAGGCGGTGGTGATAAAGAACGGCAACCACTGCTTGCGTGGATCGTCGTCGTCCAATTTGTCGGTGTTGACGGTGGTCTCGAGCGCGACGTTTTTCGCCAGATCGCTGCTGATTCGCTGGATGGCTTCCCGCATGGGCTCGGGCAAGGTGCGCTCGGTAATCATTAGGGATTCGCGGGTACCCAGGCCGGACTTCACGCACAGGGCGACGTAGCGCGCCCAGAGGCCAAAGCGCAGATCGGCTATGGCTTTATTGAGAAAGGGAATCTTGAGGATGACCGTCTGCGCCCAGGGTTTGAAACCGGGGCGAGTCATACCGAAAACGATGGCAGCTAGGGTGCCGACAATGCTGATGCCCAGCATGTAAAGATTCTCGACCACATAGTCCTTGGCGGTAAGCGAGAACAGCATGATGCCAGCGACCTTATCGCGCCCCAGGGCCTCGGCAATGTTGGGCATGACCTGCAAGAGGAAGAACAGCCCCACTATCATCCCGGAAAATGCCATCCCCAGGGGGTAATAGATCTTGGCAAGCTGGCCCATCACGTCGTCCTCGATGAGCTGGGCGTCGTAGATCCCGCGCAGCACTTCCTCCACCTGCCCCGCTTGCTCACCGGCTTTAAGCACCTCGACCAATGAGGGTGGCCAGGCTTCCTTCATCACCTCCGACAGAGCGCGGCCGTCATTGACGGAGAGAACGCCGTTGTGCCAGAGCAGCTTGTGCGCCGGCATGGTCAGTTTCATGCGCTCAAGGGATTCGCTCAACGGCATGCCGGCAGCGAGAAACCCTGCCAGCAGGCGTGAGGAAAGCTTGATTTCGTTGCGTTTCATCATGGGTCGTGTCCGCTATGTCAGCACTGATCCGAGTTCGACGCGCCCCTCATGGAGCAGCGTCATCACCGAATCGAGAAGGGTCAGGGAGCGGTGTCGGGCGACCTCGGCGTGTTTTGCCTGGCGCTGAACCACCATATCCATCGTGTCGTCACGTGCCTGGCGGGTCATGGGCAATGACTCGCAGATGGGCAGCTGGCCGTTGTAGCCGTTGCGGCACTCGTTGCAGCCGTCCTTGTTGGCACGCACCACGGTTTCCGGCAGCGTGGCCTTTTCCCCCATGCGCGCCAGGTAGCTGTCAAACAGCCATTGTTCTTCTTCGGTTGATGGGGTGCGCTCAGAGCAGTGAGGGCAGACGGTCTTGATCAGGCGCTGCGAGATCACCAGGCTTACCGCCTCGATCAACTGAAAGGCTTTGGTTTCGGGCACCAGGCGCCCGAGCAGATCAATGCCGGACACGGTGTCGTTGGCGTGCAGCGTCGAGACCACCACGTGCCCGGAGGACGCCGAGTCGACGCAGATTTCGGCGGTTTCCATGTCGCGGATCTCGCCTACCCAGATCATGTCCGGATCATGTCTTTTAAATGCGCGCAGCATCTGCTCGAGTCGCCCGGCCTGCCCTTCCTTGGCAGAAGGCTCGAACTGAATCACGCCGGCGATGTGGCGCTCGATGGGATCTTCGAGCGACAGGCGTTTGCGCTTTTCGCCGAAAATATTGACGTGTTCGTTGATGGCGCCAGCAATGGTGGTCGATTTACCCGAGTTGGTCGGCCCCACCACGATGATCAGCCCGCTGGTCAGGCGCATGGCGAGGCTGAGATCTTTAATCACCTGCTCGGGCAGGCCCAGGGCTTTGACCTCGATGGGCTTGCTGGTCTGGGGCAGCACGCGCAGGGAGATCGACATGCTGTTGTTGAGATCGCCGCGGTGGTTGGTGGGGATGAACGAGCAGCGCAGAAAGCAGGCCCCAACCGATGAGCGATAGGCGATACTGCCGTCTCGAGGCTCGGAGATGCGGGTAGCCTGGGTGGGGTTGGCGCCCGATTGGGTCATCAAAAACCGCTTGATGCTGCTCGCCATCTCCGGTGAGTAGCTGGAAAGCCCTTCGGGAGTCACCAGATCGCCGTAACGGCGCACGGCCACTTCATAGCCGCCGTTGCGTGCCGGCATCAGCGAAATGTCGTTGATTTCTTCGGCCAGGCAGTAGTCGAGCAGCCGTGCCAGGTCTTTCTCCACCGGGGAGATGTTGGTGGCGGTCTTGGACACCACCCACTCGTTGGCGTAGCGGCCGACGCCGGTGGTGTTTTCGTCGCTGGATTGAAGCTCGCGCAACGCCTTGGCGACCGACAGGGGGTGACTCAGGGCGACATGCAGCTCACCGCCATGCAGGTTGACGACTTCCTGATAAATCGCGCTATTAAGGACTTCGCCACGGCCCTGAGAGCGGAAACGCGAAAGCTGCGTATAGGTGGCGAACACCAGGGCCAGCGTACCTTCCGGCTCGGTCAGCACCAGCAGGGCGTCGTATCGGTCGAGTTCGGCTATGACTTCGGGCGAGATCTTGCTCAACACTTCCATTTCCGCCAAGGGGTAAAACGGCGCTTCGGTGCAGGCGGCCATGTAGCGGTCGGCATCCAGGGCGGTCTGGGGCTCGACGTTCTGGATGTATTCCAGGGTGCGGGTGTCTTTGGGTTGATCGCTGAGCAGCTCCGAGAGGCGCTCATCCGTGAAGTGTCCGCGAGATACCAGGAATTCCCCGCTGCGCATGCTGCGGGTGGCAATCACTTCCTCGGCGGCGGCAATGGCCAGCGGGGTCGCAGTCTTCCAGCCCCACTTGTTGAGTAGTTCTTTAACCTCGCGCGACAGACCGTCGATGGCCCCGGCAGCGACTTTATCGGTTGCCTGAACGTTTTGAGGAATGATGCGGCTTAACATGCCTGACATGGGCGAATCACTCCTTAGAAGTACGGCAATCGGTGGGTGATGGCCTTGCCAAAGGGGCTGCCTTTGGCGCGCAGGGTCAGGACGTGATCGAAGGCGGTGCCGGCGGGTGTGGGGGTAATCTCCCACTCCAGCATTTTTCCCCAGACGCTCACCACATCAGCGCATTCCACCGGGAGGCTGTCCCACTGCACCACGCTCTCGCAGATGGGATGATCCCCCGCCGCCAGCCCGCCCAGAGACGCAGCGATCGAGGTGGAGACCACGCTGTCGCCGGCATCAGGCGTTCCCAGAGGGGTGCCATCGGCGAGCACCAGGGCCGGGAAGCGTCCATGGGCGGCGTGGTAGAGCGCCAGCCGGTTGGCCAGCACTTGCAGGCGCTGGCGCTGAGCGACGATTTCGTCACCGGCAAACTGGTAAGGCGAGACGCGGCTGAAGGTGTACTTTTCGGTGGCGAAGATCGGCGGGCACCAGGCGCCGCCGTCAAGCCAGCCCAGGCCGTCGACGTCTTCGCAGGCGCTGAATTCAGGTGCCAGAAATTCCTCGATGGGCTGCGGCGGCGGCAAGTGAATCAGCATGCCCCGCTCCAGGTTCGGCTTTGTCGCGCTGAAGGCCGCCTTGACGAAATGCACCGAGGGCATCGGATGCTCGAGCGCAGCCGCCCAGGCCGGCACGCGGCTGGCAAGGGTGGCGGCATCCGGCATTGCCCGGTGGCGTTTCTGATAAATGGACACATCCTCAATGGCGAGTTCGAGCAGGTTGGTGTGCTGCTCGTAGCGGTACCCATCCTGTTGCTCGCGGTAGTGGTCCACGAGCAATAGGGTGTTCACCGAAATAAACATGCTGAAACCGACGAGGATCAGTGCAACGAGCATATCGGTCTCCTGTGTGTCCGCCGCCCCGAAGGGCGGCGGGGGTGCTACTTGAGGGGTTGGCTTACAGGCGGAACTTGGCGGTCCAATCGTCAGCGCCAACGGTTCCGCTCACGATCAACGGGGAGCTTGCGCTGTTGTAGACACCATTAGCGGCATAGCCCAGTACAGTGCCAAGGTCTTCGTCGGTGTAACGTGCCACCAGGCGGGAGGCGACGGTTTCCGGCAGGTCGGCGAAGGTCACGAACTCAACTTGGCTACCCGCAGCAAGGGGGGCTTCTGCTCCATCTTCAAACGCCACCGTATAAGCACCAAGCATGTTGGTGCTGTTCAGGCCGCTGTAGTTGGGACGATGGCCGGACGATTCGTAACAGGACGTGAAATCTGCATGCACGCCGACGCCACGGAAGATCAAGTCTTCGAGCTCACCTGGAGCACCAGCCGCCGACATCTGATTGACAGTGTTGGTCCGCAGGCCACAGCTCGCCGCGATCACGCCCACATCACCACGGACGTTGTTCATGATCCGTTCGATCTGGGTGGACTCGGTGCTGTCCTGAGGCGAGGTCATGCTGGGGGCGATGATCGCGAGAATCGCGCCGATCACGCCGATGACGATGATCAGCTCGATCAGGGTGAAGCCCTGCTGCTTACGGGCCTTGCGTGCCTTGTGCAGATCACGCTTTGCACGCTTGGAGAGCAGTGCCGGGGTTTGGAACATGGATTTCAGTTTCATGCTGGTTTCCTACCTTCTTTAGGGAAAGCCTGACGGCTCGCTACGTTTCGGACCCGAAGGCCCACTCTCAAAGGGTGATATGCACCCAGTTACCCGCGTCGTTCACCACATCCTTGCGAAAGCGAATGGCGCCATAAAACGGGGGCTTGTCTGGGTCCATCGTTACGCCTGGCGGGATGTAGTTGGGGCAAAACTCGATGGACTTGCC
Source organism: Vreelandella rituensis (assembly GCF_003336665.1). Lineage (GTDB taxonomy): Bacteria > Pseudomonadota > Gammaproteobacteria > Pseudomonadales > Halomonadaceae > Vreelandella > Vreelandella rituensis. The sequence continues at coordinate 310,687 of NZ_QPIJ01000001.1, forward strand.
CCACGCCGTGCGTCCGTGCTCCTGGTACACCAGCCCGACGCGGGAAAGCACATCGGGCGATGTTGAGGATGAATCGATGTCAGTCAGCGAAATCCAGTTTTGGTAGCAGCGCGCATTGCCGGCGCCAGCCAGGTTGGAAACACTGCCGTCATCGGTTGCGCCGGTCAGCTGGCGGTAATCCTGATCACCGTCGCTTGCCGGATAGAAGTTGCTGTATTCGTTGTTCAGCAGCTCGCGGTCCATGTCGTTGGCACGTTCAGCGGACACGTAATCGCTGAGTGCCTGACGAATGCGTGTCACTCGCTGAGCGGTGGTGCCCAGAAGTGATTCTTGGAGGACGCGGTTACTGAACTGGTAGGCGGGAATCTCGGTACCCAAGGAGGGGTGAAATTGCGGGTCGCCGTTACTGTCGAGCGTCACCAGAGCGTCCGGCGCCAGCCCTTTATCCTGAGCATCGGCCAACATCAGCACGGTGGCATGCTGAATGGTCAGGGTGAGCATGGGACCGCCGCTTGCCCCGAACAGGGGTTCGTCGTCCGTCCGCTCAAACTTGCGGTAGCTGCGCTGGTTCTTGTTGGCGGTACCGTCATGGCGGGCCTTGTGCGGCGAGAGCCCTCGGGCGATATACAGGGCGTCAAGCACCCCGCCGGTGTCGTGGAGAATGTCGCTACTGTTCGGCACCGGATAGTCGTCGGGGATGTCGTCCGGCAGGCTGCCCACCACCTGCTGGCGAGTGGCGTACTGGGCCATGCTGCGCCCCACCAGCATGTTCTCGTAGGCATCCTGTTCCTGCTTGGCAATGCGCTGCATGGTGAGCATCCGCCCTGCCGCCGACGAAAAGATGGCCAGCACCACGCCGAGCGCGAACATCACGATGAGCAGCTCGATCAAGGTGAAACCGGATTGCCGGCGAAATGGGATGCGCATCATGCCCTCTCCTTAAAGTCGGCTCGGCAGGTCGTTGGGGGATTCATCGACGCTGACAGAGAGAATGACGTAGTAGGTCACGGCCTGATTCGACGCCGCTGACTGGCCGAAAATACCGCCCAGCGCTTTCTGTTGGCGCAGCTGCGTCACACCGCTTTCGTCCTGGGAGGCCGTGGTGAATTTCTGGCCGCCGACGATGATCGTCTCGCCGTCACGCAGCAGCAGTTCGCCGCTGAGCAAGATGTTTTCGATCAGTGGCACCCGCACCGGGATGGCCTGGATATTGGAGCCTGCCGCCAGGTAGGAGGTATCCTCCTGCCAGCCGGTCAGGTAGCGCTGGGTGATGCCGAGCTGGGTTCTCACCAAGCGACGGTCGATGTCATAGGACGGATTGACGTTGATGATCGATCCGATCCGGCGCTCGATTTCCTTGGATTCGATAGAAACGAGCACGGCGCCGCCTTCGGTCGCGGTGGTCTCTTGGCTGTAGCGGAAATAAACCACGGGCGAGGTGCGCTTGAAGGTGGTCGGCACCCCGGAGACGGTGGTGATGACCGGCTCGTTCTCGATCGACACGCTGCCCTGGGATTCCAGCCAGCCAAGGAACAGCTGCGCCCCGTCGATGCGACCACCAACGAAGCTGTTGGCGATGGCGCCAGCGGCGGTAATGTCGGTGCGGTTGCGCCCTGCGTCTTCCAGCGTCAGGCCGCCGAGGACATTGTTCTGTACCGCCAGGCCGGTCTTGGCCAATTCACCTGCGAACAGCGACAGGTCGAGCCCTTCGGTCTTGTCTTCGGTGGAACGGAATAGAACGATCTTGGCCTGGAGGGTAATGCGGGTATTGAGCATCTTGTTCAGACGCTCGAAATACTCGCCGAGCTCATCCTGAATCCAGCGAGGTGCCTGGACAGTGACAGTGCCTGTGTTGGGATTGACCGTATGTCGGCAGGCACTGGTTTCCTCAAGTGAGCCTTGCACGATGCGGGCAGCATCGTTTTGCAGGGTCTGTGCCAGCAACTGATCGGGGTCGTTACTGCTGTATCGATTTGCGGCTGACCCAACGGCCTCTCCCTCGCCGGGGGCAAGGATGGTGCAGCGGGCCAGAATTTCTTCTTCCAGGCTTTCCCAGAAATTATTGGTGGCCTGGATACCCATTTCGTCGGCTTCGGCTTCCTCCCCTGCGGCCGCTTCTTCATCGAGCTTGCCGAGCTTGCCGGAGTCGTAATTGGAGATGCGGTTGTTCAGGGTCAGGGTGTAAGAGCGACGCGGCAAATGGGTGATCCGCACCATGCGCGAACTGTCATCCACCTCATAGTCCACGCCCATGCTGCCCAGGATCATGCGCAGGGCATCCTGAGCGTTGCTGTCATGAATCGACAGGCCGGCGTAGTAGTGGCTATTGAGCGGAATGTCGCTGGTGATGTTGAGCCCCTGGCGCGAGAACATCTTCATGATCTGCATGAGGCTAATGGGGCCGTTTTCGGCCTCGCTCACGGTCATCGAAAACGGGATGCTCTTGAGCCACTGGCCGTTGTCACGCTCACGGGGACGGACATCCACGTAGACATCATGGACACGCTGCACGCTGGACAGGGAGCGATCGGGCGTCACCTGGCGCTCGAGAAACAAGGCTTCGGCTTCGGAGATCGAACTCTTGGCGCTATCGTGAAACGGCAGCACGATGCGTGGGTCGTCGCCGGAGGTGGCGCAACCGCTTAGCGCCAGCGCGATTGAAGCCGCTAGCAGTGTTTTGCCGAGATAGGCGCCAGGGCGTTTGGCAAGCACGGCGCGAAAGGCACTGGCGCGATCAAACGTCATTAAAGGCATGGCTCCCCCTGAGGCAGCACCTGGGCCACGCCATTGCCGGTATAAAGGCACAGGCGCACTGGGTAGGGTTCCATCAGTTGGGTGAGCGCTGAGACCGCGCTGGGGGCTTTTAGCCGGAAACTCTGGGGGATATTGAAATCGAGCTTGCCTTCGGGATCGGGTGTCCAGATGAGGGTGCTGTAACCGGCTTGGGCGGCCATGGTCTTCACGGACTCGGAGAGCCAGCCCTGGCGCACATCATAGTGGCGCGAGTCCTCGAAGCGGATGGTGTCGACCGCATCGATTGCGGGCACGGCGGCAGCGTGCGAGGCCGACGTAAACATCAGCGTGATAACGGCTAGTGACGAGCAAACCCGTTTATGCATGTCCCTTGGTTCCCTTGTGGCATTCGTGCCGGATTTGAGCAGCCTGATACTTGAACGTGGCGGCAAGTGCGCCAGCCTAGATCATGCGAATATTCCGGTGATGTGAGTAGTGTACCATTTTGGAAAGTTGCTTGGGGAAAGTTGCTTTACGGCCAAAAGCAACGAATTGGGCTAAACGGTGCTTATGGCGGGAATGTAGCGGAGTCGCATGCTGGATAAAGCCATACGCTGGGCCGTCTAGGTAAGGGTAAAGGGCGTCAATCTAGGTCTATCTGATGGTTATGTCAGGTTATCGGAAATAGTGAGGTGTTCGACCAGTAGGCCCGGCAGAAATTTGCTAAAGTGGGTTTGAAGAACCGCTTTCTGAGGATGATGCCCATGGGATTTTTCAGCTGGAAAACCGCCGACACACAGGAAAGTATTCCGGCGTGTAGCCACAACAGGCGAATGGTGTATCTGCTGCAGCCGGGAGGAGAGCCTCCTATCGGTGAGGGTGGCTACCAAGGCAATGGAAGTTTTGGCGGCGTCGATGCCCATGTCTGGCTGGCGGAGCGCAACCTGGCGGGCCATCCCGGGGTGAACATCGACGCCATGGACGAGGAGCAGAAGCGAGAAATGGGTATCGAACTTCTCCTGGGCGGCGTCATGCAAGATCAGGAGACGGGCGACTACTGGCACATCATGTCCGATCTGCGGCCACTGGTGCCGGGTCATTATTTCGCAGGGACGTTTGGCCAGACGATTCCTGAGTTGGGGCAGACCCCTGCCGAGCTTGAAGCCTCTGGGCGTTTTTGCGAGATTCCGCTAGGCGAGCTGATGGCGATTCCCTTTCCGCTGAAATTCAGCTTTGATCCCGAGGCGCAGTATGAAGCCCTTGAGGGCTCGAAAATCTGTCCGCGCCAAGGTGAGCCGCTGCCACCTGACGATGAGATCAGCGCCTGGGGCGATGGCTCTGCCCCTAGCTATCCGGTCACTGGGTCGCCTTCCAAGGGGCCGTCGATGTGATCGCTTGTGTGAGCGCGAAAGAGCATGCGGTTCACCGCTCTGGGTGAGCCGCAACAAGGTCTTTTTACGGAAAGGAATAAAGGAACAAAAGAAGGCGGTCTATTTGTCGCAATATTTCAGTGGCTTATACGCTCTGCTGTGACAAGGACTGCCTAGTGGCGACGACACGGACTACCGACTCAGCGTGACGCCAGCTACCTAGCCCTTCTCCCGCCAACGCCAGCTGCGACACGAACTACCGAGTATTTATCGCGCTGTGCGACACGAACTACCTAGTAGCCCCGTTCTGTGCGACACAAACTACCTAGCTTCCCAGCTGGTGCGACACGAACTACCTAGCTGCTGTGTCTGCCGAGCCTCGTTTTTCGCCGTATTTTGAGGGGTGCGACACGAACTACCTAGTTCGGGTGACACAAACTACCTAGCTGCCCTCCTAGTGCTCTCCTTCTGCGCGCCAGCCGCGAGCCAGGTCACTGTGCTAAGCAGTTTTTGTCGCATCGTGACGCCTTGGGAGAGCGAAATTCACCGGATGGGAGGGGTAACTAGGTAGTCGTTGTCGCAGCTTGGCCCTATTCCACCGGCCCTGCGACGGCAACTACCTAGCCGGGCGCCAGGTCTTGGCGTTGCGCCCTTCGCTTCCCTGCTAACTTTTCCACCACCCGTTGGCATAAGCCATACGGTAAAACAGCATCTTAGCGACCATTTTTCACCGGATGCTGACATAAAATGTCCGGGTAAACGTGGCATAAAGTTAAACGTGCGTTCGGACAGGTTGCTGACCAACGTTATTACGAAACATATCACCACGTAACTGGCTGATGTATGACCCCTTCCCTATGCGATATGACGTTAAAAAACGGTTATGCCACGCAACGTTGAGAATTATGCCAAGTTTTTTGAAAATTATGCCAAGTTGATGTGAAAACGCCCCTACTCGGTAGTTCTTGTCGCACCTTCGACGGTATTGGCCTTCAAGCTAGGTAGTTCGTGTCGCAGCAGGCGAGACTGTCCGTTTATTTTTCATTCGTGCGACGTGAGCTACCTAGTAGATAGCCGCTTGACTCGGTTAGGCTCTGATAGAGCCAAGGGGGGCGTGCGATGAGTGGAAAAGAGCCTAACTACAAAAAGCTGCAAGCGCGGCGGCAAATACTCATGTCGGAGATCGACGGTGCGCCGGTCACATCGGATGATCAGAGCGATCCTGTCATTCCGCCAGGCGGCGTTGCGCAACTCAACCTGGGGCTTCTTGCACCGCCTGACCCCCAGCCGGAGTTTTTTGAAAAGGACTCGAGTGCCCTGCAGGATTTTCAGGGCGTGGTGGCCAACAATTACCGTGAGCGCGACGGCCTGTCGAATTTGTTCTCCCTCTGGGACAACATTCCCCGCTTTTCGGGCTTGGCCCTGCAGGGGCGGTTCAAGAGCGAGCCGGGGGAAGAGCCTCTGGAGATTTTCAGCCACAAGTTCGAGTTTGGCGATCAGGTCTGCGAAATGGTGCTGACCCCGGCCCAGATCAACGAGACGATCAACGGCAAGCTGTGCAGCGTGTTTTACTATCCAGGGCTCACCGAAGAACTGCTGGAGCTGTCTCTGGTGAAGATGGCCATGGATCGCACTGAGCTGTTCAAAAGCGATGTCGGCCCCGATCGCGCCTACGGTGTTTCGTTCTCGCTGTCCTCGCTGCGCACCTTCATGTCCGCCAACAAGCGTGGCCGCACTTACCCCGAACTGATTCGCTCGCTCCAGATTCTGCACAAATGCAATTTGGAGGTGCGGATCAATAATGTGCTGCTGGCGTCCGGCCCTATCCTGCCCGATCTTTACTCCTACTCGCAGCGCGGCTTCAAACGCAATGACCCGAACGCGACTTGGGCGGCGCGCTTTCACCCGATGATTTCCATGTCGATCGAAGACCGCGCCTATCGCCAGTACAGCATTGAGCGATTGATGTGCACGCACTCCAAGTCGGCGCTGGTGCTGAGCAAAATACTGGTGACGCGGGCCAGGAACATATCGACCACCGTGCCCTTTCGTATCAGCTATCTGGAATTCGTGCGGCATTGCGGCGAGCTGCAGTATTCGCGGCGCAGCGATGGCATCCGCAAGTTCATTCAAGTGGCCGAATCGCTCAAGAAGTTCGGGACATTAAGCCGGGTCGAGTCGAAAAAAGTGATCGGTGAGCGCGGGAAGGTGATCGATGTCGAGTTGGCCTTGTACGGCAGCGCCTCCTTTATTCAGGAAGTGAAGGCCAGTCACCTGAAAGAGCGCGTCGTCTCGGAGCGTCAAGAGCCCCTGCCCCCTGCGGGTGGCAAGAAGCGGCCACGTTGATTAGACGGCAAAGCGCCCACCGCTAGGGGTGGGCGCGTTGATCCAGTGATCCCTATTGGATAGAGATTCGTCTCTCGGCATCGACCGTGACCGTGAAACTCTTGCCAGCCAGCGCTTGGGCCAGATGCCCCAGTGTCTCGCTGAGGTGCTGTTGAAGTACAGCCACCGGAGAGTCGCTGGTATGCAGGATTTTCAGCTGGTAAATCTTGGTTGCGTCCTTGTCGAGCAGGGTTTCATCACGGTCTTTTTCATCACTTTCCCCGTAGGTATCCAGCGCTAGGAGCATGTCGCTGATGTGACCTTGTTCGGCTCCGCGAGTCACCAGCAGCGTCTTGCTCTCGCAATCGTAGACCGCCGCTTTTTCGACCTCCACGGCTGCGAAGCGACTATCCGAGGGAGTCAGGCTGATGCCCTCGCAGATCACCACGCTACACGGCATCCAGTCGTAAAGCGCGACCGTGGCCTCGCCCAGCACCTCGATGGGGGTGGCTTTCACCACAAAGCCATAGCTTTCAGAGCTTGCGTTGGCGTAGACATCCAGCGTATTGGCCTTCACCCAGTGACCGGCATCAAGCTGGGTGTAATTCTGGATGACGCGGGTGCGGGTGGCGGCCAGATAGGTGCACACCGCGCTGAGCGGGTCGGGTTCCTCGTATTCCAGATTGGCCAGAAACACCTCGGCGTTGGGCTGAATGTGTTCATCGCCCCACTCGAATACGTCATTCTCGCCATAAGCCGCCAGTGCGTCGACGGTATGCACCCAGCCCTTGGGAAGCGGCAAGTCGTTGAGCAGGTGCATCATGCCCCAGTTCTGGCAGCGATGAAAAAAGCTGTCAATAAACATCTTGGCGGACAGGTTGGCCTTGGCCTCGACCAGACGGGCGCGACACAGTTCCAGCAATTCTTCCTTGATGCCTCTATAAACCGCATCACGATCGATCAGTTGGTCACGATCCGGCACACGGGCACGCACCTTGCTGCTATCAAGATGCAAAACCGACAGTCGCTCCGGGTTTATGGCCCGTTGTTCGGCCTTCATGGGGAGGTTTCGGTGGAAAGCAGCAGAAAAACCGGGGAAGTAAAAGTCGGAGCATAGGCTTTCCATGACAAAGCCTTGCAGGACTATGACCACTGCGGAATTCCAGCGCTGGAGTACGCCCTCCTCGGTGACGGGCACCAGACAGCCTTGGAGCGCTCCGGCTTCAAGTGCCTTGCCGCCTTGCTGCTGGCGTAGCGGCGCAGGCAACAGCTCGCCATTGAACAGGATGTCGATGGGGAATGCCTGCGCGAGCGCCGCGAAAAGCTCCTGTGCCTTCTCCTCGCAAAGCGGCTGCTTTTCCTCCTTGAGCGCATCCTTGATGATGAGTGAGATACGGGTGCCCTGCTGCCCTTCGACCGCCTCAAGGTCGAGGGGCTCGAAAGCGAGGATGTCGGCGGTGTCGGCGTCGAGACGCCAGCTGCCCGACTCGACGGTAATCCGGTCGGCGGCAAACAGCGAGGCCGCGAAACCGATCCCGAAGGGATTTTCCTGCGCCATCATGTCCATATCCTGCCACTCGGATTTGCCGATGCAGAACAGCACTTGAGGGTCGGTGATACCGTGGCCATCGTCAGTCAGGGTCAAGATTCCGTCTACATAGTTGACTTCAACCTTGCTGGCACCTGCGCGGCGGGCGTTCTGGAGCAATTCCTTGAGGAAGGTGGTGTTACTGGTGAACTGATCTGCCAGAGTACGGATAGTGCCGTTGCGAGAAACGTCAAGAGTGATGGGTTGTGTGATTGCGTTCATGGCGATTGCCTCATGTCTGGGTTGGGTCGGCGGTTGCCGATGTCGCTCTGTTGTGAGCTGACAAACACAGTATTGCCTATATATAAGATTGCGTCAACCCATATATGATGTTTTTTTCTCCTATGGCTCGGCCTATGCGTGGAGGGTGGCGAGTTTCGCTGGAAGTTGAGTGATTGGCTCAGCAGGGGCCGTTAAGTGAGTGTCGGCGCAGCGAGGCCGGAACGGGATTGCGTGCGGCTTCCAGCAGGGCATCGACATGCCCCAGCGCGGCTTGGCGGACGGCTTCGATACTCTGGCGGGCGTCCAGCACCTTGATGCGTCCGGGCTCCTGGTCGGCTCGTTCAAGATACCCGGCGCGAACACGCTCGAATAATGTCCCGGCTTCAAGCTCGATGCGATCCTTCTCTGCGCCCGTGGCATGGCCGCGATGCCCCATGCGTTCCAGAGAGGTCGATACCGGCAGATCGAGCAGCAAGGTCAGGTCGGGGCGCAGGTCGCCCAGGGCCATGTTCTCCAGGGCTTCGACATGCGCCAGCGGTAGCCCGCGACCTCTATATTGGTAGGCGTGGCCAGAATCATGGAATCTGTCGGCCAAAACACAATCGCCCCGCGCCAGCGCCGGAGCGATTACCTCGGCCACCAGCTGGGCGCGGGAAGCCGCCATCAGCAGCAGTTCGGTCATGGGGTCTAACGCCTGGTTGCGACTGTCCAGCAATACCTCGCGAAGCTGTTCTCCGATGGGAGTGCCACCGGGCTCGCGCACCTGGACGACGGTGTGCCCTGCCGCCTCCAGATGCGAATGGATGGCCGCGATCTGCGACCCCTTGCCACAAGCATCGACCCCCTCGACGGAAATGAGCTTGCCGGGTTTTATGGGCGTGGGCATGGGAGTGCGCCTTTTGCTGTTAAACATGAGGGGTAAACCCAGTATACCGGAGCCATCCCCCTCTCTGGGGTGACGCGAACGTGGCCCACCATGCCAAAGTGTCGCCGGGTTATTGCGGTGTTCAGCATGGGTAAGGCCTCCTATGGGACAAGTCTGCAAGACGATAGCGGTTCGTTGCTGGGGGTGAAGATGGAAACGCCCCCTACCGTCTTGATATAGGGGTCAATGCGCGGAGTCGGGTCATGTGAAAACGAAATACCGACCAAACGCTGGTGTGGGGCGTGAGCAGCTACGCTATGGGGGCTGTATGCCCACAGGAGAAGGAAGGCGGGGATAAACGGGGATTGGGTGGGACTTGGCCTTAAAGGACGTAGCGAGGGCCCTTGCAGCCGCCGCGCCAGCCCCGCCCGTTGCGGGCGGGATGCGTTGTATCAGGCCACGTTTGCGGCCTTGAAATCGTTGTCTTCGGCCTTGAGCATCGCCTGCGTGGGCTTTAGTCCGCGCTTGCGCAGTGCCGCTGCGTAATTTTTCAGTAGTTCATTGGCAATCCAGCCGACACCACCATTGCTTGCCAACATCACTTCATGAAAACGTTCATAGAACTCAGGTGGATGGCCGTGCCCCGTCAAATCAGAAGAAGTGTGGCAGAACTCGTGAATCAGGATGCCCGCGAGTCGCGTGGCACCCGAAACCCCTTGGCGCAGCAGCTTGGCCGTTTCACGCTCCACCGCCACATAGGTCGCCCCGTCCGTCCACGCTTCCGCCGTCTCGCTGACCCCAAGGATGATATTTCGCGGAGCGGGCCTTTCATTCAGGGCGGTACGAAAGCAGCTTGGGATATAGTTGGCCGCTTCATTCATCGCTTTTAGCGCACATTGCTCAATCTTGGTCAAATCCTTGCGCGAATCCAGTGGCTCGTGGGTATCACTGAACATATCTGCATAATCAGTAAAATCCCTCACGTTGCCACGAAAGCAAACGGTATCCCGCATGCCGTCACCTGCAAAGTATTGGCTGGTCGCCACCGCTTCCAATTTCGCTTGCACGTTCTCGACACTGTAGGCATTCAGCATGTCCATCATGGAGGGGTGCATGACAAAGACACACCCCTTCTCGTGTACACGAATCGCCAGACGTTTCTGGTCGTCGGTGCAGAAGGTGATTTCCTTGAAGTTTCTCAGTCGACCGATAGGGTGGCGCTTGCCGGTCACATCCTTGAGCAGGCGCAGCTTTTCGACATCCGCATCATTAAAATTGATTTCATTGGACAGCAGTTGGTGAAGAAGGAATTCCGCCTCGTTGTCGTTCAAGGCTTTGCTCTTGCGGGTACGCTCGCCTGCGCTGGCGCGAATCAGGCGTTTGGCTTCCTTCCAGAGACTGCACTTGGATTCGAGAATGTCATTGCGGGCGACATTCACCTCAAAGGCTTTTTTGGAAACCACAATACCGCCCGTGCCAAAAGTGTGGGCCGGAAAATGACGCACAAGGACACCGATGCTATAGACCGACAACTGCCCCTTGGCTTGCATCTTGATATACAGATCGTCGGTTTCAATGTCCCATTTTTGATCTTTGGGTAGTTTGGAAATGCTGCGTCCATTCAGGATGACTGGAATCTGGGCGTACTTGGCCAACTCTTCCAACTCGCGCTCGGTGCGGTCAACGTCGCTTGGCAACATGGGATCGTAGAAGCGCCCCGTGACGGTGAAGCCCTCTTGTTCGGGCAGGTCATCCCGCAGGTCGTACTCAAGGCCGTTCTTGCGAATATCAACGTCCATCTGGTGCGTCGAGGTACGCATAGTCGTCGGAGCGAAGGCCCACGCCTGAGCGCGGCCCAGCCCGTAACGCCCGTAGACGCGACCTTCATTGTCACCGTGGTCAAAGCCCAGCGTGCCAAGGCATTCGCGCACATCATCCAGTCGTTGCACCCCCTTTCCGTTGTCAGTAACGGTGAAGCCTTCGGTATCAAGGGTGATGGTTACTTTACTGGCATTGCCGTCGACACTATTCATCACCATCTCGAGCAAGGCTTTAGAGAAACTGCCGGCCTGACCTTCAATCATGTGAAAAATAAGCTGACTGCCGACCTGAATCTGGTGTTTTGCCATGATGTTTTTCCCTCTGCGGTTGCCTTGGTTCATGTCGGTGATCACCGACGCACACAGATAGATTAGTTTATATATGTATTTACGTCAACCCATATAAAGAGAAAAGCGAAACGCACCGCTAAGCGGATGTGGAGGGCGTTGCCGGGTAACGGCTATCGGGTGCTTGGTGACGGTGGCAAGCACCCGTGGATACGGGAGGTTCCTACCGGCGACTGATCATACGAAAGAATCGGAAAAGCACCCAAAAGAAGCCATAGACCAGTGCGCCTGCGTACAACACCGGCCCGAGGCCATCCTCCTTGTAAAAATCAATCCATGACGGGACATAGCGAATCAATGCCAAGACTATCCCGGTAAGGACAATCGTTACCCCTGGGTCCTGCACTAATGACCGCAACCAACGGAAAGGCAGCATGGCCACGATGAAGGCCATGCCCAGCACAAAGCAAATCGGGTAAAACAGCACCTTTCCTGCGGGTTTTCGAGAGCGAAGCCAAGCTGTATTTTTCGCACCGAGTCCAAACATGGATAGTCTCCTTTTGGGTATTCTAGGGGCCGAGCGCTTCAAAGCCCCTTAGTCGTATGTCCGTATGCGTCTCAGTCAACAGTACCAGCCTTTTTCTAAGCAACAAAGTTTGCTTTGGGGGTGGCATCGCCCGCGCACACCTTGCGTACTTGCTCGCGCCCCGCCGTATTCTTGGTAGGGCGGTGACGTTGCGTCTGGTTCACATCACGGACGGGCCTTTAGTGCGATGCGGGGTGGACGCCATCGGTGACGGCGTGGCCTGAGCGGTGGCTGGGCCTTGGCGCTGCTCGGCGGCGGCGGTCTCGGCGGCGATGCGCTCGGCTTCCTCGATCAACATGGCGCGAAAGCGACTGGTTCCTGGCGAGCCATCGCTGGCGGTCGCCGTGGCGTCGATATCTGCCGTTTTGGTCTGGGTCGAAGTTTTGCCCGGTATGGCACTGTCCGCTTCTGGAGCTTTTCCATGGGGCGGTTGCAGGTCTGGGTCGGGATGGTCCGGGGAGGCATCCTGCCGGGCCATGACCCGCTTGATGCCAGCCATTGCATTCGTCAGTCCAAGGGTGTCTGCCATACCCCCCAGCCAGTGCTTCTTGGTGTCCTCGACCTTGTTGTCCAGGGAGGCAACCGCTGGCCCCGTGGTGTCAGCCTGAGGTGATGCGCCCTTCTCAGCCTCCTGATGGACACCGAACTGCGTCTGAAACAAGTTCGGCTGGTAGGCGTACCCAGCGTCCATTCCCCCTTTCGCCTCGAACTGGCTTACCCCTGCTTTGGCGACTGCCTCAAAGAAGGTGGTCACGCCTTCGGGATTTTTCTTGTAGAGTTCTTCCAGTGCATCGGCAACCGGGCCTGCGCCCATGGTGTCGTGACCATCATAGGATTGGCCACCGGGCATCTGGCTGAGCACCTCCAAATACTCAGCCCGCTCCTGATCCGACATTTCAGTGAAAAAATCAGGCTTGGTGTCGTGGTCGTGGAGAATTTTACGCAGACCTGTGGCGTGATCGTTATCGACACTAAGCCGACCGATCAGCTGGTGCGCATCGTACTCATTGTCCCTGCCAAGTTGGTGAAGGATCATGTTGTAATGCGCGTTGGATACGTGTCTTTCGGCAACGTCTATGTCCGCGCCCACCACCTCCTTCATGATCGCGGCGTTGTCGACATCGACAACCGAGATCGCCAGGTTGTAGCCAAGATGCTGAATGTCTTGCAGGTCCATGGATTCCAGGTCTATCCGATCATTCGCCACCAGATGCTTGAGGGCCAGCAGGCTCGGCTGGGTCATATGAGACGTATCCAGACTACCATCGCCGGGACGCACGACGGTTCGATCACGATACTGGATGAACCCATCGATATATTCGAGTGACTGCGCCTTGTCGAGCCCCTCATTGGTCATCTTGTCTTTTAGCAGCGCCGATACACCGATGATATCTGACGCCTGCTCGGTGAGATGCGTTTGTGCCGCCGTAGCCTCATAGATTCCTTCTGACTTGTATTCGGCAGCCGCATGCCCCACCTCGTGCCAGATCGCAATAGTGCGGTAGTCATCCTCGGTGAACGGGGTGTTGGCAAACGCCTCAGTGCCAATGTCGAAGCCTTTATCCAGCGGCACGATATAGTTTGGATCAACGTCGCTGCCGAACGTGACGCGAAAGTAAGTGGGGGCGTTGTAGGTATCGGCCGAATCCAGAAAGGGTTTGACGCCGGCATACGCCTCGCTGTCGAGATAGTCCTGTCCGAAGTGTTTCGCAATGAACTGCTCGGTCGGGGTGTCGTAGAGAAACGTCAACACCTCCCCTTCCGAAAAGGGGTTCTTGTAGACGGCGTTTTCCTTGTTCTGGTTAAGCTCCCTGAAGTTATCCAGCGTCAGCGTCTCCAGGTCCAGCTTTGCCGCCTCGCCTTTCACCTCGGCCGCCGCCACCGGGCTATCCGGCGTCGCATGCGTGTTTTCCAGCGGCTTGGCAAACGCCGACGACACGGAATTGACGCCAATAATGGCGGCCATGGCCACAGTGAGAACCTTTTGCTTATCCAGTCCCTTGCCGTGCGAGGTAACGGACGCGAGGCCGCTACTCAAAAACAAATTGAGATCCATGCCGCCCCCCTTTAATCGACTTGTCGGAATTGCAGTTTCCCGGCTGGAAAATCCATCATGAATAAAGGGGTTTTGATCGGTTCGCTCAGCCCCTTGAACTCAATGACACGATTGCTTTCATCCTTAATGTAAAGATTCCCGTCATATTGCCCGACGAAGCTGAGATTCCCCTTGGGGAGGGTGGTATTGGACACAATGCCGTGCTGATTTTCGTGGTTCTCCATCACCACATAATCTTTAACAATCATATAAATCCCCTTCTCAGATAATGGTTTTTCTATTTTGTCATGGTGGCATGCCGTGGTGGACTTTTAACCAAATCGTATAGAAGCGCGCATGTCCCCTTCCTGAGTTATATAGGGTCCAGGGAGAAGCGAGCGGGCGAAAAAAGAGCTGGCGTAGTCGAAGTAGACATCCCAGTGATGCTCTAACTCCCTCGCCCGACAGGGCAGGCCTGTCACGCGGCACCTGTCCTGACGGTGTTGGCGGGCGATTGTGAGGCATACCGCCCGCGCCCTATCCGTTTGGCTTTCTGTTGGCACACCTTGCGTACCTGTTCGCGCCACGCCGGATTCGCGGTGGGGCGCCGATCGGCAACGTAGTTGTATATCTCACGCAGCGTGGCTTCCCCGCCCATACGCGCCAGCGCCTCGCCGACAAGCTCGCCCCAGGTGGCCGGGCCTTCTCGCATGGCGTCCTGGGTTTCCTTGGGAAGCTCCTGCAGGTAAGCCAGTTCGTCGTAAAGCGCGAACCCCACCATCAGGCGCTTCTTGTCCTTGGTGAACGTGGCGAACACCAGGGGGTACTGGAGGCCTTGAAAGAGGTTACGCGGCAGCATTTCCTGGGTGAGACTCCATTGTTCGCTGTAGCGAACCGTGCGCCGAGCATTCTGGAAGAAATAGGCGGGCAGCACGAACGCCACCCGACCGTCCTTGGTCAGCAGGTCATGCGAGCGATCAAGGAACTGCTCGATGGTGCTGGTGGAAAATGGCGGGTTGCCCACGATGGCGGTGGGCTGGTGTGGGAGATCAATCGTGCGAAAATCCCCGCAGATGACTTCCCGGCCTGTGATCTCCCGTGGCTGTTGCGCCAGCACGGGGTCGATCTCAATGCCTGTGACCGGCACATGGCCGGGAATGGCCTGGAGAAAGCGCCCGATTCCGCAGCTGGGTTCGACCACGAAATCGTCGCTGTCCAGGTGTCTCAAGTGGGCGCGCACCAGCGCCTCGGCTGCCCAGGCGGGGGTCATGTATTGGCCCAAACGCTTGGTCGTGTCTTGAGTTGGCATATTTGTTCTCCCCTTGGATGCCCGTCGTTAGCTGGTGCGGCGGATGACGGCCACCGCGCCAGCCAGCTTTACCCGGCGATCAGCGCCAGATACTCGGCTTCGGTGAGAACCCGCACGACTACCCTGCCCGCTTTCTCGTTGATCTTCTCGGCCTTGGCGAGCTTGCTGCCCGCCTTCTCACCGATGACCAGCATGGTGGTCTTGGCATTCACCGCACTCTGAATTTCGGCACCCAGGGCTGCCGCCTCAGATTCCATGACCTTACGGCTGCCGACTTGCATGGTGCCGGTGAACACGATCTTCTCAGCGGCCAGCGGGCCTGCCTCGGTGCTGGCGCTAACCGGGGCATCCGCTTCAAGGGTGAAACCCAGCGAGTGCATGTGCGCGATAGTCGGCCATATTTCATGCAGGGAGGCTGCAATGGCAGGCGAGGTCAAAGCGCCAAACCCCGCGATGGCGTTGATCTGCTCAGGGGTGACATGCTCAAGCTCAGCCAAGGGGATTTCTGCCAGCAGCTTGCGAGCATCCCCTTTGCCCAGGTGACGGATACCAAAAGCGGCCAGCCAGCGCCACTCCATGACAGGTTCGTTCAAGCTGCGCGCCAGCTGACCAACGAGGTTGGCTGACTGTCCCGGCCCGAAGCCCACGGCCTCGAAATCCTCGGTTTGCATGGCGTAGATTTCAGGCAATGTTTCAATGCCCGCGTCCACCAGTTTGGTGATGGCCTTGGGTCCGAAAAGATCAACATTCCCGAGAGTGTGGAACCAATGCCGCAGCCGCGCTTCTGTCTGGGATGAGCAGCCAGCCGTGTTGCTGCATACAAGGTGTTCACCTTCCTCGATGGCTTCGGTCTCGCAGACCGGACAGTGAGTGATGATAAGGGGATTGGGAGAAGGGGTTATCACGTTAAGCAGCTTGGGTATTACAGAGCCGGAACGTGTGACCAGGATTTCTGCGCCCTCCCCCAGGCCCAGCGCGATCAGATTTTTCGCGGTGTGCGCCGTGGCCTTGGAAACGTTTGCTCCACTCAGGTAGACCGGGGAGATTTCAAGGGTCGGAATGATACGTCCGGTTCTGCCGGTAGTCAGGCGGATGCCTTCCACTGTGGAAATGGCGGTTTCCCCCTGCTTTTTGATCGCCATGACGGCGCGTTCATGGTGTGAGGTTGCCCCCATCGCTTCGCGTAGGGCCGCGTGAGCGACTTCCACCACCATACCGTCAGTCTCGTACTGGTTATCGGCAATCACAGCGTCGTACAGCCCTTGCCAGTCGCTCAGCAGTTCGTCGGCGGTGACGGTGCGGTCGCCCAAGATAGCGAACGGCACGAAGCGGATGGCACCTTCCTTGAGAGCCAGATGATGATGGGGTTTTAGGGTATCCGCCCCCACAAACCCGGCAATGAAGTTGCGCGCATGATCGAGTTCGTGTTCGGTGTCACGGCCCAAATGGGCGTCGAAGAAGGTTTTGCAAGCGACAAGCTCACCGCGCCCCAAGCCACGCCCGCCGAGCATGGCGACACCCCGTTCAACAATGCGCGTAATGTCCTGACCCTGGAGGCCGTCGCCGCGAGTGACCACTTGCTTGCCCCCATCTTCCGCCGCGATGCCGTCGAGCTTTGGCGTCAGGCGAAAGCGCAGGCTTGTTGGGTCAATGCCTTGTTCTTGGGCGGCGCGTTGGACTTGCTGGATGAAGCGAGCGACTTCTTCGTGCGTGTAGCACTTCTGCGTCGATAGCATGGGGGTCGCGTGGCGCACCGTAGGCGCGTTGAGCGCCAGCGGCTCCGGCTCGACTTCATGCAGAAAGGGATGGTCGGCATTTTCCCGGCGCAATGCTGCGAGAAACACCTGATCGTAGATTACATCGGAGACGATGGGCGCACCTGAACGGTAAGCAGCGTTCAGTTCACGGCACACATCGGCCAGGGAGTCGGAGCGATCGAGCAGCGCCAGCGCCACCTCGTTATCGGCAATCAGGTCGGCATTGGGCAGAATGGAGAGCTTGGCAGTCATGCGAATATCCTCGAAATCTTGTTCAGGGCAGCCTCGCTGCCCTGGTTCATTATCAGGCAGCGCGGCGCTGGCGCGGGAAATTGGCGGCGATCATGCGTTCATTTACCGCTTGTTGCTCCGCTGCCGTGAAACCGATGAAGCGGTAGGCATGGGTGATGGTCTCAAGCGATGCAGAACAGCGGATGCTGCTAATGGTGTGCCACCCGGCGATGTGCTCAGGGTGGCTCGCCGTGTTGGAGTCGGGCAGTCCAAAATCTCCATGGAGATTTTCTTGGGCAAGGTGGCTCTCTCCGGTGGATGCGCCCATAGGGTCGTGACACGGCAGAATGGCCTCTTGCTCGCACAGCAAGGCAACGGCCCAGGCGATCTTGGCGTCACTGATGGCGCGACCGTCTGTCTTGGCAAGCTCGCGCAGATCGAGGCGGTGACAGACCCGTAGCCGTGGGGAGTGTTCGGTGATGGTGCTGGCGCGGGGGTTGTCGCCTCGCATGTGCAGCAGGTGGCGATGGGTGACACTCTCCGGTGCGGCCATTCCCTCAGTTTCATGGGTGCGCGGGATGCAGAACCCGGCATAACGCGCTCCGCAGCGGCGCTCAGCGTACCAGTCAATCGCCACGCCCACTGGCTGAAAAGCGTTCCTTGGGGCGACGGTGTGACACTGGGGGCAGCCAAGGCGGTTGCCTGGGTGTTGGTCAAAGGTCTGATCGTGCGGCTGGAGTGGGACAGGAAGCTGGCAGCTTGGGCACTGTCTGGGCAGGCTTAGTGATGTCGTCATGCGGGTCTCCTTTCGCGGTTGCGAGAGTGGCGCGGCGGTTGCTGCGCGACACATGAACAGCGTACCTTATATGTGGGTTGTATGCAACGTATATATAGAGGCATTGGCTATGCTCCTTCCCCATGCAGAATAGGTTGGTGAGGGCCGTATGGTTGGGACGGGGCAGGTAGCCAAGCCAGCCGAGACTGGCACTGTTGGGCGAGGGTTCAGGTGTGCGCGGCCAGAGGGCGATCACCCAAGAACAGGAAGTCGCGGCCATGCTCCAGCAGTTGGCCGTCACCGTTGAGGTGGCGGTAGTTCACCTTGAGGGCCAGCGGCTGATCGGGACACTCAGGGTTCGCGCAGCCCAGCCGGAAGCCGAACATTTGCCACTCGCAGGTGCGGCAAAGGGTCATGGCGTCCAAGCCCAGCATATCCTCCATGCGCCACTGGTGGCGCTGCTCAGCCGTGGGCGGCTGAGACTTGATGGTGATAGCGCGTAGCTTCGCCTTGAGGGCGTCGTGAAGGACGTTGTTCATGGTGGCTCCTAAGCCGCTTGGCTGTCCTGACCGCAGTCGGGGAAGTGACGCGGCAATTGACGCCCGCTGGCCATGTCGAGAATGACCCCATTTTTGGTGGTCTCTCCGTGGCGAATCAGCTCCCAGATCAGGTTCATGCCTGCGGTCGTGACCATGCGGTTGATTAGGCAATCCTGCTTACCGAGAGCGTCGGCGGCGGAACAGGACTTGCGGGGGTCATCGGCCATGTCGGCAAGCTCAGGATAAAGCTCGACCACCGTTGGGTAGCGGTTATCCCCCAGGCGTCCGAGGATGGCCTGTCCGTTACGCTGGTTGTTGCCCAGATCGAGCCAGATGGGTTTGCTGTAGTGTTTTTGATCGGCGTAGGTCGCGTGAACCTCACGGCGGGCCGAGGGGGTATCGACGGCGGTGATGATAAGGTCGTGGCAGCCAGTGGTAATCAAATTACTGTCGCGGGCATCCTCAAAGCGAAACGGCAAGCCCTTCCAGTCGAGGCCCATCATGAGGTTGTACCGATTGGCCAGACAAATGGCCTTGTACTGGCCGAGGTCTCCCGGCCAGAACCGCTGGCGCACCAGATTGGCCTCGCGGACTTCGCCGTCATCGAGGATGGTCACGCTAAGCCCTTGGGGGTGGCCCAGCGCCAGCATAGCCACATGAAACTGCGCCAAGGCGTCAACAGCCTCGCCTCCGTTCCCCCCAGCACCGATTACCAGGACGTTGATGGCGTTTAGCCAGGAGCGCGGGGCGGTCAGTGTGTTAGCAGTCATTCGGACTCTCCTTAACCTTGACGCTCAAGGGCGTTGAGGAATCTGCCGAGGGTGGCATCGGTGGCGACGAGTTTGGCCGTGGGGAACCGCTTGGTGCCGTCGAAACGACCCAAGAGGTCGAGGTAGTCATCGAGGCTACTGATGCCCTTGAGAGGCTCCCTTCCCAGATGATTGTTTCTGCTTTCCCAGAGAAAGGCTTCCCAGGCGGGGATATGGGCTTCTGCCGCGTCCCTGGGAACGGTGCAGTTCCCCATGCAAAATTTGAAATCGCCAATCAGGTTGGGCAGCGGGACACGGTAAAGCGGGGTGTCCGCGCTAGGCCGCTTAGCCCCCTTGAATGCCGCGAAGTACAACGTGCCCCGGCACATGGCAGCCACCACTCCCGGCACCTTGAGGGTGAAGGTAATGGGGCTGCCCTTTTTATCCATGAAGCTAAGCTCGCGTACCTGGGGCGGCATCCACCAGACCAGCGCATAAGGGGTTTTCGCCAGCAGGTGATCGGGGAGCAGGTTAAGCCCTTGTTGTTCACGCTCGTTGAGCAGAATGTCACAAAATTCCTGCTTTTGCTCATGGCCGAACACCTGCCCTGCCCCCAGCGTGTAGTTCATGCGGCCCTGGCCTTTGTGAGGGAGCGCAATGATGTCGTGGCTGGTGATTTCCACGGAATTTGTTTGGGTGTTCTGGTGAAGCAGTATGGCGCGGGAATCGATATTATGGTTAAGCATGTCCGGCTCCTTGTTGGCGGTTGCCATCGGGTTGGGCGGTTGCCCTGATTGGGTTCAGTGTACCCGTATATAACGCGATGTCAACCCATATAACAGTCCTGCTCGGTATCGGCTTCACGCGCTACGCCCAGGGCATTGAGGTGATGACAAAGCCCGTTGGCCGCTTGCATGGCATTGATCGACAGGCGCAGGTCGTCGCTGGTGTCGCGGCCAAGGCGTATCACGGCGCTATCCCCTCCGCTGCACATAATGCTGTCGTGCTCCATTTCCGCCAAGGCGATTTCGGCTTCAAAAAACAGGCCGGGGCAGGCATGAATCAAGTGGGAGATAGGGGTGATTTCATCCAGGCTGCCGTCGGAGAGGCCGATGAACTCGTTGATGGCCGGTGGGCAGCCTGCTTCGACACGCTGGTTGAGCCAGTTGCGCCATGCCTGTAGAGCCGCCGCTGTCTTTGGAGCATGTTCCGCCACGCTGGGTAGCTCGTTATCAAAGCGCCCGTTGAGGGCTTCTAGGAGCGCCGTTTCATCGATGTGGTTGCCGTCACTAAAATCCTGAATCGGGTTTCTCAGTTTGGCTTGGCCCAAGTGATACGCCGCCAACTTTCCCGTCCAGTCGGCTAGCACTTCCATGCTAGGCGTAGCATAGCCCTTCATTTCGCAGTAAGTCTCGAACGACTCGAAGGGGTTGTGAATGTCTGCATGCGAGAAAGCATCAGTCACGCCAACCCCCGCGTCCTCCAGTATTTCCACGGCCACCTTGAGCAGGTTTTCGGCAGTGATCGGCAGGTTGCGCTGGCTGGCCCCATGCTCCAGTACAACCATATCTTCTTCGTACTGAGAGCAGTGCATATCAAGACTGAATTCGTAGGGAGCGACAAATTCCATGACCAGTCCCTGAGTGGCGGCGCAGATCATGCAGATCAGGTCGCGCAACTGGACATCAGCCGGAGCATCCTCAAGGGGCATCTTTAGATCGGTGACGTTGAGGGTTTCATCGAGTCCCCAATACAGCGCTACCTCCCTCTCCGCGAGAGGTACGTCATTATCCGAGAGTGACGCGAAAGAAAAGGCTACATAGTCATTGGTGTTCTCGGTACAGATGCTGCTCTCCATGGCGCTATTGAACCAGTCGGTAAGCATCCCTCTTTCGTCATGGTGCTGGGTCAGGGAGGCTTCCAGGTCGCTATCGGTGTAGAGGCCCGCTTCAAGGCCCGCATAAAGCAGCAGAGCCAGATCGCTCTCAGAGAGACCGGCGTCCATCTTCGCCGTAATCTCCTTGTTCAGGTGATCGGGGAAAGCGTGGGCCGTTTGGAAACGAAATTGATGGCCCAGCAGGTTGGCTGTTTCGTGTGCCACCAGCCGTAGGGCATCGTCGGGAAGCCCCAGATCGAACCAGTCCAGTTGCTGATCGGTAATCCAGCCGCCCTGCTCGCAGGTGCTGATGAAGCGGGCAAGGCTGGCGCTGTCCTCGCGGGGGAATGCCTTGGCAAGAATTTCCCCCAGCAAGCGCAACTGACCGACCGAAAGCGCGTTGCCCAGAGTGGGCAACATCATGGGGGTCAGCGAAGGATGGGAAGCCCCAGCGAAACCTTGGTCGATTTGTTGGAAAGTTGCCATAGCTTTTCCTTTTGGCGGCTGCTCAAGGCGCGGGGCGGTTGCCCCGCTGATTCGGTCGGGTCGAGAAGCGGAGCGCCCTCGGCCCAGGCATCAAGTCGGGCGCGTAGTGCTTCGCGCCGGGAGGCGTTTTGGCTCATGACTCACCCCTTGTCACCAAAATTGGCGCGAAGCTCATACACCAGTGCATCGCCCTCCTGTGTCGGGGGCACCACCTTGCCACCCAGCAGTTCGGGGTATTGGTTGGTGTAGTGCTCAAGCACCTCGGCTTGGGTCATGGTCGGGTTGGGGTCGGGCAGATCGCGGGACTTGAAGCGAAAGACGCGAATGACCTGAATTAGAGTGGCGCTCATATTGGTTCTCCGGTTGGATAGGCTGAGTGGCGGTTGCCTGGGTGTCACTGGCTAGAATTCGTCTGCACCCGATGGAGCAGCGGCGGGCATGGTGGTGGCCTGCTTGGGCTGGTTGTCCGGTTCATCGTCCTGGCTGGCCTTTTGCTTTGGCGAAGCCTTGGGTTTCGGGGCTGGTTTGGCATTGTCGGCAGCGCTCTTGGCTTGCTGCATCCGCAGGATTGAGGCGGCGGTTTCATCGACATGCCGTGCGTACTTGTTGATGTGCGCCTTGAGTTCGTACTCGCAGTCAGCGGCGGTGCCTTGAATAACCAGCGGCATGGCAAGGGAGGCCCGACGCTGCGCTTCCTGCTCGGTTGCGTCCTTGCTCGTAGGGCCGAGGTTGGCGGAAATGATGAGTCGCAATTCGGGGTCAGCGCCCTCCTTCGTGGTGCTGATGTTGACGCTGAGCTTGTCGCCGTGGCGGGACATGACCTGACTCAAAAGGGCAAACAGTGACATTGGGTGGCTCCTTCATATATGGGTTGTGTTCAATATATATATGAATGAGGTGATGGTCAAGCGCCGCTTGTAAAAAAACTTGGTGGTGACGGCCAGTCCGTCAGGTGGAGTGGAATGTCATGGTTGTTTTGCAAAGGATTGCCGCAGGCAACGGCATTGGCGGCTGATTGCTTTGTCAGGCATGGCCTTTGAATACCATTGCCTTTGCCAATCACAGGTGTTAACCCGAAAAGGGGCTATTTAGAAACGGCATTGCTAGTCAAGGTCATTAGCTGGCACTGGCTTAGGTAGCAGTAGCCATTTATAGAGACGGGTAAGGGATTCACGCCTTCAATGCCAATCTGGACGTTTCCGGCACTGTTAAGGACACGCAGAAGGCATTTTTTGCTGAGTAAGCAGGCTGAGAAACCACTTTGCCGCGTCTTTAGCACTCAAATGAGGCGCTACCCCACGCGCATCATAATGGTTGCTGTACAAGGGCGTTGCCATTCAAAGCCATTGAAAAGCACAGCCAATGCCAAGCAAGGTATATAGTAGCCTTCTATATCGGGCTATAGTGGCCTTTACGCTTCAAGGCCATTGCCAAGCAAATGCTTTGACTGGCCTATACATTGCGTATGGATAGGTATTGGATTATTCTTACCCTGGGTGCCGCAATAGCCGCCAACGCCCGTTTCACAACCACGAAAGGACAACTACTATGCCCATTGTAGCCGCGATGGATCTAGGATACTCGAATGCTAAATTAGCATGGCTGCATTCTTCTGGAGCGCCGCTGGAAGATTTATACCTGGGGATTCGACATTCCCGCAGTGATGACCCTGACAAGCGCGCAGCCTCGGCGCTCAAGACGCGCCTGTTTCCCGCTGGCGCGGCACCGATTGACGCCTTGGCCGACTCGCGTTCAGAGGAAATGCCAGGGCACATCGTCAAGGTCAACGGCGAGGATTGGCGAGCGCCAGTCGATTTCAAGGATATTCAGGGGAATTACCGCGATTTTTCCAGCGAGTACGTTAAACGCGATGTTTGGCTGGCGCTGTTAAAGGGCTGTCTGGCCGAAATTGGGGAGCCTGAAATTGAGACGCTGGTGCTTGGTTTGCCGTCCAATGAGTATTACAACAGCCCAGACTTAGAGAAGACCATCATCGGTCGAGCAAAAGGCAAGCATGAGTTGGATGGGCTGACAGTCAACGTCAAAGAGGTTCTGGTCGTGCCGCAGCCCCTGGGCACGTTCTATGGCCAGTTGCTTTCATCCGACAAGGAACGCGCCGAATTTCTGCTTGAGTCGTTGGTGCTGGTGATCGACCCCGGTTTCTATTCCTGTGATGTGGTGCTTATCAATGAGGGCAAACGCATCTATCAGGATTCGAGCGTTTCGACGCCCAACAGCGTCAAGGCGATCTGTGACCAGCTTCGGGCGCACTTGAAAGAAACGCATCAAATACCGATACCGGAGGGGCGTCTTGAGAGTCAGTTGCGCCAGGGCAAATACACCGTGGCGGGCGCGAAAGGGCTTCACAATTTCAAGGATGACTTGAAAGTGATCGCCAAGGACGTGGCAACCTCGGCACTGGACGGTATCCGCTCTCAGTTGCACAGTTCGGGCCACGAACCCAACATTGCGATTTTGACAGGCGGGGGAGCCGATCTGTTTGAACCCCATGTGAAGGAAGGCACCAAGGTAGCGGCAGTTTACAAGACCGACGATCCCGTTATGATGAATGTCATCGGCTTTCTACGCGCCGCCTGCTGAGCATCGACCAATAGGAGTGGCCTGGGCGACCAGGCCATAAGAAGTGCCAATGACACCGATCACGATTAATTACTATATCAGCGCCAGGTCAGCGCCACTGGTCTACCGTCACATGCTGGCGCAGCAACCTCACCATCGTAAGCGCCATATCGGTTCCATCCTGCCGATGGGGTGCGAAGTGGTGTTGCGAACTTTGAGGCTTGGGGGGAGCTTGTACAGTGGGGGCAAGCTCAATCCTGCCGAGTTCGCCGTACCAGGACGCGATGATTCAGACTGGTCGAGCACGATGGTCAGCATCACGATCTATCCCTATGTCACCCCGCTTCTGTATGAGGCCATCGATGGGCGTTCGGAAGGTGAAGTGCGTACCATCGTGACAACCCTGCTTGAGAGCTACTTGCTTACGCTTGGCGCGACCACGGCTCCCTTGGACAGCGTGACGGCAAGAGCACCTGGCCCTGTCAAAATCTCCATGGAGATTTCTGAATCTTCCCCGGCAGAGCAGGCAGTGCCTGCCGAGACTCAAGAGACTGAGGCTGCAACACCCGCGCCACAGACAGCTAAGCCTGACAGTCCAGAGGCGAAGCAGGTTAATGAGAAGGCATCACCCACGCCATCCGATACCCGCCCTTCTGAACCCGAAAGCCAGAAGCGAAAGGCGGTGGACGAGCATGAAGATGAGGGGATGGAGTCAGTCCTTGATATGATTGCCAAGAAGGGCAAGGCAACCTAAGTATCTAGTTCCCTTTCAAATAGGCCGGTGCAATAGCACCGGCTTTTTTGTGCCAGATTTTGATTCTGACTTTAAGCCATTAATGGGAATAGTTCCCATTTAAATCTCCATGGAGATTTTGAACGTGTGACAAGGTTGTAGATAAATAAAACCTCCAAGGGGATTTTCCGAGCGGAATGCGTGGCGTATTTCCGTTGTTCGTTCAAGCATCAAGCCATAGCTTGCAACGCCTGCCCCTACCAAAATCTCCATGGAGATTTTGCTAGACGCTGCTGTGTTTCACCACAGCATCCATGCAAGCACCCAAGCCAAGGGTTGCGGTTGTTTTGCTGGCCCATTAAATCTCCATGGAGATTTTGACGCACACAAAAAAGCCCAGCGTTAGCTGGGCAAGGTGAGAGGGTGGTTAGAACTCAAGCGGCCTGCTGTTCCTCCGTCTGGCCCTGGTCGTCGCTTTGGCTCTCTGGCTGTGCGGCCTCTGTCGGCGCTGCGTCTTCGGTCTCGGTGCTGGGCGCGTAGCCGTAGTACCCCAGCGTGAAGCCATGAGGCTCATAACCCCGCCAGTCGAACTCAGTGAAGGACAGCAAGGCTTCCTTAATCTCGGGCATTTTCTTTTTGGTGAGGTCATTGAAAGCGCCCTTCTTGTTCGCTTCATCGTATGCCTCGGCAAACCCGGATTCGCGGGCATCGATCAGGATTGCGCCTTTGGTCTGGGCATCAAGGTAGGTCTGATCGACGGCATCCCATTCAGCGGTATTCGCCTGCGTCTCCTTGAGAATGGCAAGGTTGGTGCGGCCTGCCTTCGACGCCTCGAACTGATCGGTACTGTCCGTCTGGAAGGCCATCATTGCGCTGATTTCAATCATGGCATTGATTAGGGACTTGCCCTCGACGCGGGAAAGGCTGACCACCAGTTCGGGTTCATTGGTCTGCGAGCGTAGCAGCGTGGTGTCGCCCCCCAGGTTCTGGATGACCTGCTTGGCACGTTCGCTGGTCTTGGTATCAGTGGCGGACATGACGGCCTTGGTCAGCTCCACCAGACTGATGGCAAGGCCCATGACCGGGTTCTTAGTGATGGCATGTTCGGTGATAGAGGCAAAGCGGTTGAATGCAGCCCGCTTAACGCCCTTACGTAGTTGGGCAGGCTTGGTTTTGCTCGCGTCCGATTTCTTACCCGCCTTGCCGGTGCTAGGCGAAGCAGGCGTGGCTTGCGCGTCTTGTGCGGCACTTGCTGGCGCTTCCTCGGAGACGGCATTAACTACCTTGGCGTATGCCTCGCGCATGTCCGTATGACATGCCATGTTGAAGCAGACGCCGTTGGTTGGCTGCCCTTCCTGGCCGAAGCCGGTTGAAATGACCGAACCATAATGCTCGCAGGTTGGGCAAGACATGGCCTGTGCTTGACCTACACCATCATCCCCGCTGGCCACGATCAGCTTATAGCCATTGGCTGTAACCTCGGTATCCAAATGAGCAACACCGTATTCCTGACGCGCATCCGAGACGATGATGTCGAGTTGCGTCTTGGTTTTTTCAGCCCAGCAAGCTGGCTCGAAGCACTGAGCCTTTTGAGCATTTTCCTCGGCATCAAAGAGGTCGGTATTACTTACCGAGTTGTGGCGGCAGGTCTGGCAGGCGTCGGTGGGAAAGCAGGCATCCTTGATGTAGGGATGGACTTTCTTGAGGCGCTGGCGGGCAAACTCGACGGTCATTTCATCTTCGATGATTCGCGTGAGTACCTTGATCTGATTTTTTTCGCTCATGGGGGCCATGATCTCGGCATGGCCGATCTTAATGGTGCCGTCGATCAGGGCGGCGCTGACCGCTTCACAGCAATGCGAGAGCAACAAGCGATTGTCCAGTTTGCTGCGGGTCCAGCCCAACTGCTTGCGTGCTTCCTCATGGTTCTGGTGATGGGCTTCCATCATGTCTGCGGCCAACCATGCTTCCTCGATAGGCGAGAGGTCAGCGCGTTTCAGGTTCTCGGTAGCCGCGACCAGCTTGGCATCATAGTCGTTTAGAAGCTGAATGGAGGCAGGGATGCTATCAAGGCCGAGCGTTACGCTGGCTTCAAATCGGGTATCCCCGGCCACCACCTCAAACATGCCTTCATGGTCAAGGGAGGGGCGCACGATGATCGGTTGCAGCACACCGCGCTCACGGATGCTTTCAAGAATTTCTGCGAACACGGCGGCATTGCGGTGCTTGCGTGGGTTCAGGCGAGTGGAGCGGTGAACCTTATCCAGGGCGAGGTGCTGGAGGCTGTTCTGTTCGTTGGCTTGTGCGGTCATGTCAATTCTCCTTGGACTAGCGGTTGCTGTCGTGGATGGCCTGCTAGTGCAGGCGGTGCTGCGAAGTGTGATAAGTATCCATGGATACTCGGGAGGCTTGGATTGCTGGGTAGGCAATAGGCCCAGAGGTCTCTCCGGTCTCCTGTGCCAGGGTTAGCAACATGCTGGCATCGTGCTCAAAGGCTTCGTCCCGAATGAAGCTCATGGCAATCTCGGTAAGGTTGGCGATACGCGGGGCTTGGCGTAGGCGAGGCTCCATGCGGGTAAGAATTTCACTCACGATCTGTTGATCGACAGGGTGCAGATTACCGACGCCCTGAACACTGATGTTCTGTGAGCTGCTTGGTGGGATAACGATCTTGGCCATCGGTGACCTCCTGCCTTACGTATATGGGTTGCGTTAAATATATATACGATGAGCGGGGCAGTCAAGACATTTCTTTTAGCGGCAGAAGAAGTGCGCCGGTAATGGCGCATAATCGTTTAGGTTTGGTATAGTGATGAGTGTGCCAATGGCGAGTCCCAAGGCTTGAGCCCTTAGCCCCTGATAGAGGACGCGGCTTGCCCCCGTAAACGGACATCAAAGGAATCAAAGAAGATGCCAGTAATAATTTCCATGCCGAATCAAAAAGGCGGTGTCGGCAAGACGACCCTTGCGCTACACCTTGCTTGGCGTTGCCAGGAATTGGGCCTCAAGACCTTGACCGTAGACCTCGACCCCCAGGGTAACTTTTCGGAGAGCATGGTAGGTATTGAGGTGCTCGATGAAATCGAAGTCGAGGATGCTGCCCTGTTTGCCCGACTACAGGAGAATGGCCAAGCCCTTGAAGGCGACATATGCCGTCGCTCCTACCATTTGTTCAGTGACATCCTGCCAGCGCCATTGGCCCCCTACCCCACGCATCTTCCCAACCTGGATATTCTCCCGGCTAACATTAATGACGATCCGCTGTCGGCAATGAATCAGCAAAGCACAGGCACGGCCATGAATCCGGCACGGCACCTGGCAACCATCGCTGATCAGTACGATGTGGTGGTCATTGATGTGCCCCCTGGAAAAGGCACCGTGCATTTGGGTGGCGTGATTGCCGCGAACAAGGTGGTATTGCCAGTGATGATGTCTGCTTTTCCCATGCGAGGAATCGCGGGGATGTTGACCACGTTGAAACAACTAAAGGAACAGGGTGTTCGCACCGACCTCCTGGGGGTCGTCGTCAATATTTACAGCTCCCGGTCAAAGGAGCATGTCGAAGGGGTGCAGTTGCTGAAGGAACGGCTGGGGTCACTGCTGCTTAACAACAAAATAGGGTATCGTGCTTCCTTGGATACGGCAGTGGGCGCTATGAAGCCGGTGTGGAAGGTCGGTACTGGCGCTGCGCGGGAAACGGCCAAACAGGTACGTGGCGTGGTGGATGAAATTATTGCCAAGGCGGGATTCGAGACGTACCTTGCGGCGGAACGACAGGCCAAGGTGACGGTTAACACCAAGCCCGCCAAACCCAAGGCTGCCAAGCCCAAAGCCAAGAAGAAAAAACCTGCTACCACTACGAAAGAGGTGAAATCATGAGTCCCGCTCGCCCCGGTCTCGGTATTAATGATCGTATCTCAGCCCTGGAGGTGCCTGCCCCCACGGTTGGCGAGGTGCTTTCCATCAGCCTTGAGGATGTGACGATTCACCCCCAGGTGCGCCGGAACATCGAGCCTGCCAAGCTGGAAGAGTTGATGGATGCTATTCGGCAGGAAGGCCAGCGCCAGCCCGTCGAAGCCTATTTCGAGAGTAACAGCTACGTCCTGGTAACAGGTGAGCGGCGCTTCCAGGCTCTGACCAAGCTGGGCCGCAGCGTCATTGAAGTCAAGGCCATCAAGAAGCCGACCCCGACCGAGCTTATCTACCTCCAGGTGACGGAGAACGAGAAGCGCGAAGCCTTGGGTGCAATTGACCTGGCGTTGGCGATCAAGGAGCTTGCTGCCGCTGGAGAGGATAACGCCAGCATTGCCTCGCGCCTGGGAATGAGCGCCAGCGTGGTGGGGCGCTACAAGGCCATCGGCAAGGGCAGCCAGCGCATCCACAATGCCTATCACAGTGGGGTCAAAGACCTTCGCGCCCTGGAGCTACTCGCCCAGATCGAGGCCAAGTGGCCTAACGCCTTTGATGAACTGCTCGATCAGGTGGTCTCCGGCAAGATCATGCGGGATGAACTCGAGACCTGGAAGAAGCACTTGAAGGCCAATGGTGAGATGCCCAAAGCCGAAGCAGCGCCTGCGGCGTCCGCCGCCCCAGCCGATGACGCCCAGGCGGTAGTGGACGGGGCAGCTAATGATGCCGATCCTGACATGGTGGCAGATTCCTCAGTGCTGGCTGGTGAGGATGAGCCGGAACAGGAAAGCGACGACCCTACATTGACCACGGTCGAGGCCCAGGCCGAGGCTTTGGCGGACGCTGAAAGCGAGGCGGCGGGTGCGGGCGACTTGCCTTGGGAAGATGCCTCCGAGGAAGGCGACAGCCAAGGCGAATCATCGGAGGATAAGCCACAGACGGCTGCTCCTTCGCCCGCCAAGATGACTCCGGCAACGCCGGTCGAGAAGCACTATGAACCCACGCATGAAGACAGCAAGCCCGAGCAAATCTGTATCGTGGTAAAAGGCAAGCTCGCCAGCGGTGAAGCGATCAAGGGAACCCTGATGCTCGATCGCGTTGACCAGGATTCAAACTGGGCCTGGGTGCAGCCGGATGACGCTGACCAATTGCCGGTCAAGATCGAAGCCAAGAAACTCAAGATGGTATCGGTTACCGCCTGACCTGTACTTGCTGATAGATCTGACCTCGGCGGCTGAAGCCCCTCTCGCGGTAACGTGGAGGGGCTTTTCTTTGGGTAACGGCGAATACCGAAGAACAGCCGCTGGACGGTTGTCAGGCCCGACCTGTGAGCCGGTTCCCCCAGAGCACGGTGGTTCAGGTAAGATGAGGGTATCCCAGCCTTTTGGCTGTACTACTGAGAGGAACCCATATGGGAATTTCACGAAAGCGCATGGCGGTGACTGCAACGATCTTAGCGGGGCTGGCCGCTGGCGCGGCGATGATGATGACGCTAGGCGCTGGACAGGCGATGGCTGAGCCGGTGGTCACCGTGCATAGCGACCCCAATTGTGGCTGCTGTTCAGGGCACGTCGAGCACATGAAGGCCAGCGGCTTTGATGTCGAGCATATCAAGACCGACGACATGCGCTCCATCAAGCGTGAACATGGTATCACCTCGAACCTCGCTTCCTGCCATACCTCCACAGTGGACGGCTATGTGATCGAGGGGCATGTGCCTGCCTCGGATATTCGCAAGCTGCTGGAGACGCGCCCTGATGTTGCAGGGATTGCCGCACCGGGAATGCCGAGCGGTTCCCCTGGCATGGAGAACGGGCGCGTGGACACCTATTCGGTGTTGTCTTGGAAAGAGATCAGCGGGCCTACCGAAGTGTTTGCCACCCATCCAGAGTGATAGCTGATCGCGGGCCTGT
This sequence comes from Vreelandella rituensis, assembly GCF_003336665.1. Classification (GTDB taxonomy): domain Bacteria; phylum Pseudomonadota; class Gammaproteobacteria; order Pseudomonadales; family Halomonadaceae; genus Vreelandella; species Vreelandella rituensis. The sequence continues at coordinate 341,376 of NZ_QPIJ01000001.1, forward strand.
CCTATTGATAATTGTAAAAGGGCGCGCCTGCGGTTTTCGGTGACGGTGTAATGAAAGATTCTGTCAGTCACAAAATCCCTTATGGACTGAGGGACGGTAGGGCCATCCATATCAGCGAGGTTCCCGTAGGCAAGAATGGGCTGCGCTGTGAATGCGTTTGCCCTGCTTGCGGTCATCAGCTTCTCGCTAAGATGGGGCCGAAGGTCTCGCACTACTTTGCCCATTATATTGACAGCAATTGCGTCACAGCGGCTGAGACAGGGATTCACCTTCGCGCAAAGGAGCTGCTGCAGGATCGCAAAAGGTTCCGACTCCCTGAAAAAGAAGTCACGGTCAGGCGGCACCACGAAGATAGCCACGTTTCGACCGCCTCCTTTCTAGTCAAGGATGGAACGCCTGCCTGTTTCGACAGAGTGGATCTGGAGCAGCCGGAGGATGGGTTTCAGCCTGACGTGACCGGCTATATTGGGACGCGAAAGCTGTTTATCGAGATTCGAGTGACCCATGCGGTTGATAGCGAGAAACGCGACAGGATCAAAGCTGCTGGCGCTTCGTGTGTCGAAGTGGACCTCTCCAAGCTGGACCGCTTTGCTACCCCCTCTGAGATAGAAACTCACCTTGATAACACCTTAAACAGCACTTGGATTTTCCATGCCAGGGAAATTTCTCTTCTCAATCAGTTACACGTAGATCTTGAAGCCGACTACCAAACCATGGTGGCTGAGAACCATAAAATTGCTGAAAATGAAAAACGCAGTGCCCAGCGCAAGGCGGATTTTAAGACAGCTCTGGGGCACCTGGGTCGAAAGTTATCAGAACGCATTGCACGTCATGCCATTATCCCAAGCTATCCAGCCTACAGTGATTCGCGCCCCTTGAGCCTGGTTAGCCATAACGAGAGCTTGAATGCGGCAACCCTTGAGTGTGGCGAAACGAATCACAAGGCGGGCGAGATAGTGCTGGTTGCCTGGGTTTACAAGCAGGCACGTCACTATCTCCACAGAAATGCTCGTTCGTTAGACATACCGTATTGTACGGTTGATATTGCCCCCTTACTGGCGCTGCATAACCCCCCTCATAATCCTATCTGTGAAGCTGATATCGACTGTTTCTTGCTGGAGTCTGTCGTTGATTCGCTACGCAATAGTCAGCAATGGCACGTTCGTCCGGGTTGGCTAAAAGCGAAAGAGGCAGAAGAAACAGCCATTGCTCGCCGGCAGGAAGAAAGCCGTATTAATGCTGAGAGAGCGGCAAGCGTAGCCAGGCACCGCGAGCGCTACCATCAGGCTGCAAGGGAGCGGACGCGACAACTAAACGAAGGTGTGGCTCGTTTGGGGCTACTGGCTTCTGAATGCCAAAGTCGTGCGGAGGCCATCGAAAGAGCGAGGGGACGTACCGACATTGCGATTAGAGCGCGCTGGGCGTTAGTTTCCGAGGGAGGGGCAGTCACAACCCAAGTATTCAACCATATCAATATTGAAAGCTTTGACGGCTCGATGAGCCCTCTTGGTTTCCCTTATCCACATGAATGGGCCTATTCGGAACATCCTGACTTCATCAAAGCACTCGTGGTAGATCGAGTGCTGGCTAAAAGGGGGTATCGCTCGCGGCAAAAAACGCTTTCGATGCTGGATATCGATTCGATATTCTCGGAAGTCGTTACTGCCTTGACGAGGGATAAGACTATTTTTCACCTATTGGGCGCATCTAGGGTAGCCAATCTGGTCTTCGCTAAAATAGGAGAACTTAGGAGCATTGGAGAAGGTGGCGTGGTCACGCCCATGGCAGACGCACCTTTCCCAGAATTGGACGAGGCGAACAGGTTAATGCTGGAGGCGATAAAGCCATTTCATGACTCTGACTTGCGCACGATTTCCCCTAACGCAAAAGAGACAAGGAGCAAATTTCTTTCTCTTTTGTGTGATGACATGGTGCACGTTGGGATTTTATATCCTGCTCCAGTGGATGAGAGGAGAGATCATATTCCTCGTTTTTGGCTGCAAGCACGATAACCATTTCCTTTGGAGACGATTATCGAAAGCGCGAAATACAAGCGCAATGGCAGGCATTCAATTTTTCAAGGTTCAGCACCTTGGGCAGTTAATCTACGCCCACTCTCGGTTTCAAGCCCCTGTAATCGAGATGCTTTATGGCTGATCGGTAGAACTTCGGGTAAACTTCAACCGATTGAGTTAAAGCACAGCACCGATATAAGCAGGGAACCTATGACACCGCAAGGCAATAAGATAGTTTCTGAACGCCTAGAGAAAGCTTGCATCCGGCTATACGGAAGGTCGCACGGATGCGCGACGATGCTGGCGAAGGACATGGGGGTTTCCATACAGACCGCTTCAAAATGGCTGAACGGCCATTCCTCACCAGCCCAAGAGAAGTGGCCACGATTAGCTGAAATCTGCAAAGTACCCTTGGACTGGCTTTTAGGGACAGACCACGCACTCCCAGAGCAATTGAAGGACTATGGCGCTGCCTCGGATGCAGAACGCGCAGGAATCGCTGCAGGGATCGTGTTCCCGCTTCTCATGCGCCTTGTGCCGGATGCCGACAAGGAAGTCGCTACCCGCCTGGTCGCTCATGCCTACCAGGAGTTGCAGATGGGTCGTGATGAAAGGCACATTGCCGGAGAGGTCGCTGCTGAGATGCTGCACCCCCCCGGCTGAGAGCGCGGACACCACAAGCTAGAAAAGCAGGAAGGGCAGGGGGAAACTGCCCTTCCTTGTTTTCTGTAGCCTAGCCGCAGCGTTAAGGTCCGTTCTTCTCTGAGCTAAGCAGCTGTGTGATTCGACCGGGTGAAAAGTTTAACGTTTCCGCCACGCGGGTTGCTCTGCTTTTCGATTCCCACTGTTCCTCGTTTTGTGCTTAGGTTACTGGATGAAGTCGCCAATACCCACCTCCGGCGGCTCGGCCTGCTTTAGCCTCCCTACCACCAGATCGTTATGGTCGGTTACGCGAGCGCTGAGATAACACACCAATTCATCCACACACCGCAGCCACCCAATGAGAGAATTAAATGCCTCAATGGATTGCGCCTGCTCAGCGATCTCCTTGGCTTTCTGGTCTGTATAAGGCCACACCCAATCGGGTGCGTTTACACAGAGTGCAAATTGCTGGCACTCGGGCGCATCCCGCGACATTCCCCAGGGGGAGGTGCTTCGTTGACCCACGCAGATCACTGGATAAAAGGCCGATGAAGAGGGCATGGTGATCTGCTGTAGCCGTAGTCGCCCTATCGCTTTATCGAGCGCAACGGCAAGCTGGTAAATACTTCTTTCCAAAACATGGAGATCAGGCAGATCGCAAAAATCAGGGGTATTGGTGCCCTTGTGATTCGGGATACTGCGAATAAAGTGTTGCAGGTTGTCGACGTACTGCTTATCAAGCCCCCAGTAGCGCACCAGATTGCCTTCAAGCCGTAGGCGCTCTGCATCAAACGACTGGTGATTCACCGCTCGAGGATGCAGCACCCTAAAGCCATCATTGAACATGGGTGGAGACCGGCTCTCGGGATGGGGGTACTCCCCGACTCGTAAGCGAAAGGCGCTTGATACGTTCAGGCCAGAGACATTCTTGCGAAACACCTTGGCAGCCCCTAGCGCGTCCTTTTCTGGCTTTGTTAAATAGCTATTCTCCGTGAACGAAGAAACGCCTTTGTCGTACCACTTCGCAAACCGAAACGCTTCGCTAAGCCGCTTTCTCCCCGCTTCATCGCCAAGACCAAGACGTCGGCATAACTCGAAAATATTCCTGAGGGTTTGGTTTTCCAGAGTGATTCCCGCATGTCTGGCTTTGAACAACGTCTTGTTCCATCCCCTAGGTGCCGAGTTATCGTGACCGACAAAGAGCACGACCAGCCGCGTCACCTGGGCATAGTGCGGCACCCCGTCTCGCTTCTTGGCCTCCGTCTTGGACAGAGCCTCGTCAACTTTCTGGTTGCGGTTGGATTGCCGACTGGTGATCTGGTAGGCCACTCCGGCGTCCGCATCCAGAAGATCAATACCCGCCGCAAAGCTGCCCTGGTTACTACCGTCAGGCGCAACAGAAGGGCAATTCACATTGATTAAGTTGAGGCCGAGCAGGCTGTTCAGCACCCCTTGGTAGAAGAACTCGGCCCGTAAGGCTTCGTTCGTTCGGTTTTCGCTGTTTAGTTGGGCAATACGCTGACCGTAGGTGCGCAAATCATCGCAAAAGGTATCAATTTCGGCTTTCAGGTTGCTCTGTCCGAACATAGGGAAACTCCCAAGCAAATAGTCTGGCTAGCAGGCCCACGGCCCGCCAGAAGGTTTAGTCGGGGCATCCCGCATCAGGAACCGCAGAGCAGCTCACTGTGAAGAATCGCGTTGAGGCTGGCTTCACCGATACCCCGAATCTTCGTCAGGCTGGCTACATCATGCCATGGGCGCATGCGGATAATATCCTCGGCTCGTGCGGGGCCGATGTGTGGCAGGCGATCAAGAGCGTCGGCATCACTACGGTTGAGGTCAACACAGTCGTAGCGGGCATCGTTGGCGGCTTCTGCGCGGGTATTGATGCTGGCGCGGGTACGCTCGGGCAGGCGGTAGTCGGCGTTACCCAGCGCAACCCAGACCGGGGCATGATCGGATACGCTATCGCGGGCGTCGGTGTGGCTGATGCCGAGGATAGAGGGGAATTCGACCTTGCCGCGTCGGCTGATATTCAGACGCCCCGGAATTGCCAGAATGTGGTCATATTCGTTGGCATAGCGCCCGTTGGCAGTTCCCAGGGTAGTCGCCCCACCCTGGACCATTGAGCTGACGCCACGCTGGCGCAGTTCATCCCATCCCTGGTGATCGAAATCCAGATTGAAGTCGCCCACCAGCAGGCGGGGGGTGTCACCGTAGACCTCAGCGAGCCAGTCCCAATAGTCGGCTAGGGCACGAATCTCGGGGAGACGGTCGCTTACCGAGTCGCCATACAGCACATGGATATTGGCCAGGGCAAACTCGGTGCCGCTGCGCTTGCTGCGAAAGCGGGCAGATAGGGGCTCGCGTGAGAAAATGTCGCGGTTATCCAGAAACACCACGGCCCCATCGACGTATTCCACAGCGGAATCCCGCCACAAAAAACCATACGCTTCGCGGTAGCTTCCGCGTCCGATCAGATGGCTTGCCATGTACTTCCACGGCTCCCCGGTGAGGGCGCTCACCTCTTGAGAAAGACGCTCGAGCGATTCCTCGCCCATGATCTCTTGAATCGCTACGATATCGGTTCCCTGAATGACTTGGGCAAGCATATCGTAGCGTTTGCCGCTTTCTGCCCAACCGAGGTGCTTGATGTTCCAAGACGCGACCACCACATCGGCGACGGTGGTGAGGGGCAGGCAAAGAGCGGTTACCAAGGTGAGTAGAAGGGTCAGTCGGCGCATGGGGTATCTCCCGGTGGGCTGGCGCTTAAAAGTGAAACCGCTCGGCGGTGTATAGGCGGTAAACGAAGTCTGCTTGCGGATTGACGCTGGGTGCATAAAGCGCATGGCTGATCGCAGGCGTGCAATGGCTGGGGTTGCTGACCTGTTCGGGGATGAGGCTGGCGGTCGAGGTCTGCGAACCAAGGATGAGCAATGTAGACAGAGTGATCAGTCGAATCGGCATGGAGGGTTCTCCGGTGAGTGCCAGCGGTTGCTGGCCGGTTAGGGTTCAGAGCTTGAGGGCAGATTCTCGGGCATCGCTGTAGGCCTCAAACCGATCTATCCGACCCGAGGCGAGGGTTTCCAGTATCCAGTGGGTAAAGGGAAGGTAGCTGCCGGCGGACGGGCTCTTGCGGATGCGGGCGACGGCCTCGCCGTGCTTGTTCACGGTGTAGTGACCGGCTTCGTTACGCTTGAATTGGAAGGGGCCGACATTTGCGCTCATAGGAAAATACTCTTGTGGGCGTTGATTCAGTCATCTTATTGTATGTCTATATATGGGTTTGCACAATAGCATATAGCCATATTTTCACTCACGCGACCTGACTGATGCGTGTCGCCAGGGTGTCGTTTCTCGCCAGATCGATCATGGCCTTGGTTCCAGGGCTTTGACCGTTCCAGAATGCCACCAAGTGAGTGCCATACCAGGACATCTGCTGGTTGCGGATGAACCCCGCCGCCTTGTCGAAGCGCTCCCACTCGGCGGGGAGTCTTCGGAAGGGGAGGCCGCGCTCCACCGCGTAGCGCTCACCCAGGGTGTCGGCCCCCTTGGCACCACCCGAGACGATCTCGACGGTGACGCCCCGGCTGAGTAGATTGGTAAGCAAGATATCGAGCTTGGCGGCAAGGTGGGCGTAGTCGGTGAAGGTGCGTGATCCTGCCACCACGATACGAGCAAATCCCGGAGAGCGATGTACCTCCCAGCAACCGGGGAGCAGGACATTGGCCGGGGCATCCAGGGTGGCATCCCGCAGAGTGGCTTCATTGGCGGCATGACCGGCAAGGCCGCAACCCACTCGGGTCATTTGAAAGGTCATGTGCGGGTGGGCAGCGGCGAAGGCTTTGAAAGTGTCGATTTCAGTGAGGATGGCATCAAGCGACAAAGGAGCCAGCTTGGCGTCCTTGGTGGGGAGGGCATAGCTGGTGCCGGTCAGGCCACGGCCAACGCCGGTTTCGGCCCCATGGGCACGACGAGCGTGAGCGGCAGCTCCACGGCCATGCGAGCCGGCCTCGTTGGCCCCGAAGACAAGGACCGGCTCGGCGGGAATGCGATCATCCCAGGCGCCATCGGCAATCTCCGCGAGGATATCACCATGACAGGGCTGCGGGGCGCAGAAGCAGCCAAGTGACTTTCCTGGCAACGTCTGACGGACGAGGCGCAGCAATTCAGGCTGATGCGCCACCCACTCACGAAACGCTGCCAGGGACGCGCTGCGGGACCTTGAGGCGGTGATCGGGAAGGGGTTTCCGAACCGGCTACCGCGACCGATATAAACGTCGGCTTTTTGGTGTTTGCAGTTTATCGCGTGGGTGGCTGACATGCAGACCTCCTGCATCGAAAAGGCGGGGGCTAAAGTTATGGGTTGTTGCATACCCATATAATAGCATAAATAGAATTAGCGTGGTGCGAGTTTGTTGAGTGGGGTCCACAAAAAAGGGCCAGCCCCCATGGGTGCCAGCCCTTTTTTTGCTATCAGTATTCGGTTCGATGGGGCTACATAACGCCGTTTTCAGTTAACAAGGTGAAATAGTGGAATTCGTCCTTATCTTCAGCATCACCCTCTATCTCTTGCGCCTTGATTATTTCAAAAAGCTTGAGGGGTAAGGCGTATTCTTTAAAACCTTCCTCGCCTGACGCATGAGTCCCGGCGATTCCTACGGAGTTGAGCGTTACCCTGTCCGTGACGGTCCATTTATAAACTTCCTCAACTCGTGTGTAGTTGTAGTTTTCTTCGATGGTTTGAATCATCTTTGCAAGGTCAGCTTCTGCCTCTTGAATCTTTTTCTCGATGCGTTCAGGGGCTCCGATTGCGCTTTCGATCTGCTGCTTCAAATCGTCGACACCGTAGCTGTTATTTGTCGCTACTCGCTTTGCCAGCATTTCGCGTAGGTAAGCCAGGTTCGCCGGGTTGTTTTCCAAATTAAAGCGCAGCTTCTCAATATGTTGATCCGGACGCTTTCGTTTGTATGCAATGCGCGCCTCTTTCTCTTTTTCCATGAAGTCCAGACCATTCAGAAGCGTGCAACGAAGCTCCACAGCCGGGTTGTTCTGAGTGTCTAACGGCTCCCTCTCCGCCCATTGGGGGTTGGTGCAGAAGGTGCGATTGTCGAGGAGGCTGCTGTAGGTTAGCTCTTCCTGGCTTTGCACGGGCGCGTTCTTGACGGTTTCCACGGGATCGGTGCCACACGCGCTCAGAGGTATAGCCAGGGCAACGGCCAGGCTTATCAGGGTCTTCTTCACGTCCACTATTCCTTTTGGATGGATTTGGGTGCAGGCGCTGATTGGAGCGCTCCCTGCAAGGATCAGCCCGTTCTTCCCAGCGGGCTCTACCCGGTAAGCAGATTGGTCGGATCTGGGCGCAGTATAACTTGTATATGGGTTTGTAACAACTGCTATAAAGATATAAATGCTTGAGTGTGCGGGTTTCTCCAATAGAGCCAGCCCTCAGGGCTAGCGATTGATCCGCTCAAGCAGCTCGCTTCCGGTGCGCAGGCATCGCTCTCGAAGAAGGGGCGCGCCCTGCGCCAGCTGATCAGCCACCTGCAGCTTGTGCTGGACGTAGATAAGAGCCGAGGGTCTGTCGGGTATCGTGTCTGTCTTGTTGAGGTGGTCAAGATTGCAGAGCAGGTCCGCGAGTTTGATGGTCTGAGCAGGGGCGGGGGCGTTGGCTAACCGGCGGGCCACGCGAGCAGAATAATCATTCGGTTGCTCCCAGGCGTGTTTGGTTGGTTTGGTAAGGCTGTCAACCAGCACGGCCATATCGTCGGGAAACGACTCTTTCAGCATGCTCAGATTGTGCTGGGTGTGTTCCAGGATGTCATGCAGCCATGCCGCAGCCATGTGCTCGACATGCTCAAGTTGCTCGGAAGCGACATCCACCACCAAGCGCAAGTGCTCTCGGTAGGGCATCCCCATGGGGTGATGGTGACCGATGGCGTCATGGGCCGCGCAGGCATAGATGCGCGCATGCTCCACGATACAGCGCTGGTGATTGCTTCGCTGAGCAATGATCGATTCCAGGGCGTGCTGAACCGGATAGCGCATGCGGGTATCCCCGTTGGAGATCTCGCGCAGGGCTTTAGGGCTCATGCCAAGCCGGCTGGCAAGTTCGACCTGGGTGCCGACAAGCGCTAGCGCTTGGGTGACTAGCGTATTGGCCAGCTCCGGGCGATGTTCTGTTTTTGCATTGAGTTGGACGAACATGGCAGGAGGGATTCACTGTTGGAGAAAACATCAATAGGCCAGGGGGTATGACCGCTTTGTTTTTTTAGTGGGGCCATGCTAAATCAAACTAAGCTGATGTTGCAAATACCGATATTGTAGTGAGAATAAATGTTTTTAGAAGTAGTCGCGGAGCGGTGCGTCCGCGACTGCCGGGCAGTGGTCAATCACTGATCTGGACGCTGGGCGTCGTCCGCTGGGGCTTGGATTGCTTGGATTTTCTTCTCGGCTTGGTGCTTCGCACAGGCTGGGCATTTCGCTCGTTGGCAGCGATTTCCCCTTCGATACGCTTGCAAAGCTCTACGGCGGAATATTCCTTGGCGGTGGGCACCCGGATCAAGGGCAGGCATGCCTGGCGACAGGCGTGGTTTTTTACGGCATCGCGGCGCATGGCGGCTTTCTGCTGATGGCTGGGGTCGTCAAGCTCCACCACTGCCAGCACGGCGAGAGATTGCCGATCGCATACGGCAAAGTCGAAATGCATGCCGAAGATCTTGCGCAGGGCTTGAAATCGGGCCTTGCTTTCACCGCCAGTTGCCGTCAAGACATCCGCTACCCGAGGCTTGGCCATTACCCGGTATTGATCGCCCACCGCACTCTCGAGTACGTGATAGAAGCGGCGCTCAGTGGCGGTAACCAGGCTTGCGCGGCGCACATAGCAAGGATGCTTTGGGCGGGGTATGGCCACGATGATCAGAAATAAGAGCAGCAGAGCGATAACCCCCCAGAGAATGCCACCCGGAAGCCCGTAGGGGGCCATCCAGGCATCGAATTTGGCCGTGATCGGGCCGAGATAATCCAGAAAGCCAAAGTAGCGTTCAATCATGCAGCACCACCCGCGTTCCTAAGTCGATCCATTGGGACAGCTCCTTGATTTCAGAATTGTTCACTGCGAGACATCCTTCCGTCCAGTCATAAACACGATGCACCTCCGGGTTTCGGCGGCCAAGGCCATGAATGCCGATATTCCCACCCAGGGCCGTATGGTGGAGAGTGCGGTTGTAGCGCTTTCGGTGCTGGGTGTAACGCTGATAGTCGCGGTCGCTGAGCAAGCCTGCTTTGTGGGCGTCTTGCACGATTTCCGGTGTCGGATAGTCGATGCCGAAAAAGGTGTTGAAGCGGCTCTGGCGATTGATCTGATCGACGCGAAACTCCCCGACCGGGGTCAAGTGGCTCCCCATGGTACGGATGCGCTCGACTCCCGCCGTGCCGATGGCGACATGCGGTATGGTCTTGAGTCGCTCCCTGCCGCGAAACACATGCAGCTCGCGGCTGATAAGGTCGATAAACACCCAGGTCTCAGTGTCGGCTCCTTCGGGGACTGGAATCGCCTTGACGCTGTTGAGAAAGGTTTTGTGTGCTGGCGCCCTGGTTTCTTCATATATCGATGTGGTCGATGTGGCTTGCACACGGCTCCAGGCGGGCGATGCAGCCAGCAAGGTCGTGATGGTGAGCAGTAGAACAGTCAAGCGACGGTAGGAGTGTGCGGCCATGGAGAGCCTCTGGGCAGAAAGTAAGTTATGGAACTATTATACACAGCACAACATCATAATTGTGCCGAAACCAACCATCGTAGAAGTCGCTCTTATGAAATCCGTTGTTGTGGTTTGTGATATATTTGCAAGACGAATTCACTGAGAAAAGGATGCTTTATGTCGATGACCAAACGGCTTGCGCTGCCGGCCATGATGATGACCACGCTGGCCCTGTCTATCAGTAGCGCACATGCCGAAACGGCACAGGATGCGCTGCCCGCCCCCGTGGAAGCGCTAATGGAGCAGGATCTCCAGCTGCACAGCACATTTGATCTTGAGGATGGACTGACCGGCTATGCCATGTCCCACAATGGCAATCCGGTGCCCGTCTACGTCCTGCCGGGTAATGAGCGTGCCATTATCGGCACCCTGATCGACGCCACCGGCATGCCGGTGATGGATGAGGCCATGTCGAGTGCGGTCCACGAAGAAACCAACGCGCTGGCATGGTCGTTGTTGCAGGATGCGGAAATTGTCGTTGAAGGCGATCCCGATGCGCCTAACATGATGTACACGATATCCGACCCCAACTGCGGCTTCTGCAACCGCCAGTGGCATGCCGTTGAGCCCCTGGTCGAGGCCGGCACCCTTCAAGTGCATCATTTGATGGTTGGGTTGCAGGGGCCGAGTAGCATTGCCAAGGCAGCCGCGATCCTAGAGGCCGAAGATCCGGCAGCCGAGCTGGGCAAGCATTTCAGTCGATTCGACCTTGGCGGTATTGCGGGCATCGAGGGCGAAGAAGCCACACTGGCAACGCTTGATGAAAACCGGGCTATCATGCAGAAGGCAGGCGTTACCGGCACGCCGGCAAGCTTCTATCAGGACGCAGACGGCACCATTCAGCGCATTTCCGGCGCGTTGCCGCTTGAAGACATGAAGGCGCGTCTGGGTATCGAATAACCCCTACTAAGGAGAAGGCATGCTAACCAAACGCAAAATGTTGCTGACGCTCGCAGGCTCGGCATTGCTTGCAGGCTGTGCCGGTACAGGAGATGCTCAAGTGCAGAAGGATACCAACCGGGACGTGCCCATTATGGGAATGATGGGCAACTGTGATGCCAGCGAGGTCGAGCAGTACCTGGGTCGCGTATATGACGACTCGATGGAAGCAGGCCTTCTCTCTGCAAGCGGTGCCGATCGACTTCGCGTGAAGCGTCCGGGGTACATGCATACGGCGGATCACCGCGAAGATCGCCTGAATGTCGAGCTGGATGAGCGGGGGGTTATCACCGACGTAACCTGTGGGTGATAAGACGCTGACAAAGGGCCTCTCTGGCAGTGAACAGAGAGGCCTTTTTTGTTGGTGCCGACTACAGGCTTGGAACGGAGGAGGGACGCGCCAATGGAGCAGGGGAAGCGGTGCTAGCCTCTCGATTGGGTGTTTCGCGGCCGTAGAGAATCAGGTCGTGTTGGGCCACGGTCATCACCTGGGGTTTATTGCCACCTCGGTAAAAGGTAAGCCCCCCAGCACGGTCCACGGCACCCTTGAAGGTACCACGCAGGAAGGTGTCGACCGCTTCATCCCCGGCAACGCCTTCAGGGGCGTCAACGAAGCGTGCCAGGGTATCGCGGTCCATCCGTGACAAGGAGCTTCCGAGCGCGAAGGCATCGGCCATGTTTTCCCGCTTCACGGCAAGCCAGGCATCGTCCCAGCGGGACCCTTCGGGATCGGTGGTCTCGGTGTGGCGGGAGGCGAGCATATCCGACAGTGCCTGGTCGGCTCTGCGCTGAAGGCGAGACACCAGCTGCTCGGCAGGCCCTTCGGTCACCCTCTGGGCATAGAAGGCGTGACGCTCACACCCCAGGCGGGCGTTGGTCGTGACATGCAGGAAGGCCTCCTGGTCGGAGGAAAATTCACTGCCAGGGGCGCGAATAATGACTTCCTTGCCGTTGTCGGCATCTCGAGAGTTGACCACCGCCACTTTCCAGCCTTCGATTTCATTGAGCCCTCCCCATCCCAGAGAGGCGGGTGAGCCGGCCGGCTCCGGCTCCCGAGCGACGAGCATGGCGTTAAGGTCAATCGAGGCGGCGTATTCCTCCCAAAGGGTGGAACATGGCATGCCAAAGGCGCGATCTGGGTAATGATCACGGGCACGCACGGCTCCCAGGATGGTGTCCTCCGCATGCTGACTGATGTCTACGAAGATGTCCGATTCGTCAGCCTTCTCCAGGACGGCCTGGATGTGTTGATACGCCTCACGGACATCATGTCCGCGCAACCGCGTGAAATGAGGCAGGGTGCTGTTGATCGAGTCGCCTTCCACCAGCCGGGCTTCTTCCAGAAAGTCGGCTGCTTCCAGCGCCAGGTGGGAAAGTATCGAGGCAAGGGCGGTGTTGACGTTGCGTGTGGGGGTAGAGGGCATGATTTCTCCGGGTCATGAGGTGCATGCCATCTATCTAGGGGTCACACGTTCTGGCTGGGCGAAAGAAAGGGCTTTTACTTACCGGGCAAAGCGGCTTTTTCGCTGCCTTGTCGGGCTTGACCCCTATATAGGGATGAACAGGGTTTCGCTGAGCGACGGTGTTTGGCGGCCGGGCAGGTATCGAACGGAGAATAGAAATGTCGAACAGGATTTTTGGCCCTGAGATGGGCGCCGAGCAACCGGACACCCGTCTCAGCGCCGCTCCGGCGACAAACCATTCCCCAGCGTCAGGGGGCGAACTCTCCCCGCTCGATTTCAAGCAATCCCTGCGTGCCGCCTTGAGTTACCACCCGATTCTCTCTCAGGTGCAGATTGTCGATCGGCCTGGTGATCTCCCCCCTGCAGTCCAGCGCCATATCCTTGCAAACGGGCTGGCGCCTGACAGGGTGCGCGGCGCATACGCCGACACAGGTCTCTATCTGGTGGCCGGCAATATTCCCGATGTCGCCACCGGTATTCGTGCGGCATTGCATGAAGCGGTCGGGCACCAGGGCTTACGTGCCATATTGCTCGATGACTTCGAGCCTCAGATGCTCAACCTGCACAAGACCTTTCCCCGCGATCATAACGCCTGGGAAACGACGGCCCAGCGTTACGGTTACCTGGATACCGGCACCGATGCGGGCCGGGTGGCGTTCGCCGAGGAACTGTGTGCCTATCTCGCCGAGCAGGATGAGACGGTAAGCGAATGGGACATGATGCAGGCCGAGATCCGTCAGGCGATCCGTGAGCACTTTCCCGAGCTGCCAATGACCGAGCTGGATGTGCGCGCTCTGGTTCAGCGCAGCCGGGAATCCCTTATCCTCCGACATGGCAATCCCGAAGCGATTGCGGACGTTCAGGCGCGCCAGGCACGGCGTACAAAGGTCGCTAGCAACTTGATGGACTACAAGCAGCGCATCGGCAAAGGGCTGCCTGACCCCTTGTCGCTGGCGCTGTACCGAGGCGGCAGTCAGGTGGTGGACGATGACGGTATTCCCTGTCGGCTCTATCACGGGGCCGGCAGTGATGTGGGACATATTGATGGCACTTTCTGGGGCAGTCCTGATCCCGCCCATGCTAATGACTATGCCGCCATGCGCTCTGACCTGGGTGCTGCAGCATCAGTGGTGCCGTATTACGCCGATATCCGCCGGCCGTTCGACGGTGACCCCCTGCAGGCGGTACCCACCAGTTGGGAGAGGCCTAACGGGTTAACGGTGGCGGTGTTCGTGGATGAGCTTATCCGGCAAAGCGGTGCTTCTGCAGAGGTAGGCGAACGTCTCCGCGCTATCGGGTCGGATCTGATGCGGGCAGGGCGCCGAGAAGAGAGCGGGCCGAGCTACTCGACCCAGGATTTCTGGTATGGCACCCGCTCGATGTTTGGTCGGGAAGGCGAGCAGCTGCTGGCGCAGGCGTATGCGATTGCCGGTTTTGATGGCGTGCGTTTCACCGAGGCCGGCAAGCTGACTTATGGCGCGTTCTCCGCGTCACAGCTGAGTTTTCTTGACCAGGGCGCATCCTTGCGCGGCTGGCAGCCCGATCGTCATCACGGCGAAGGCCTGGCATCGCAAGAGGCCTTTGCGCGCTGGTTCGGCGTCTCGAAAGTGGTGGATAAAGACGGGAACCCGCTGATGGTGCACAACGGCACCGATGCTGAGTTCACGGTGTTCGATACCCGGGATCGTGCTCTGGATATGAGTATTCCCAACAACCTTGGCGACAACATTGGCTCTTTTTTCGCCGAGAATAAAAACCATGCCAAGGATTTCGGCAAGGCGGTGTCTTCTTATTACCTCAAGCTCGAGAACCCAAAGGTATTTAAGACGCAGCGGGACTTTCGAGACTACATTCGAGAAACCTCCGGCAGAACCCCGGATATCCGGGACAGTGAAGGCTTCATCATTGAGGAAGGGCGGTTTGAGCACCGTACTCGGGAGACACTGGAGGCGGAAGGGTTCGATGGCGTGATGATCACGCGCCCGAACTATACGAAATCCAGGTCGAGCGATCGACCGTGGTTTATTGCCTTCTACCCCAATCAAATCAAGTCTGCGCAGAACAATCGCGGCACCTATGACCCCGGCAATCCCGATGTTCGTTTCAAGTTGCAGAAAGAGGCGATCCTACCGCTTGAGGATAACCCCGCATTCAGCAAGTGGTTCGATGACTCAAAGATCGTAACGCCGGATGGCGCACCGCTGAGGATGTTCCACGGAACGAACAGCGACATTACGGCGTATGAAGAAGCCAAGATACGCGCCAGCGACCTGGACGCTTATTGCAACGGCTACTGGTTCAATTCCAATGCCCGCACCACGCCGGCTACCCGGGACGCCACGGTCGTCATGCCGGTGTACCTGGCTATCAAGAATCCCGCCTCATACGCCCTGGTTGAACAAGTCGCCCGCCAGGTACGCAGGGATGGCGAGCTGCGACCTGACGCCCGCTCCAACGATGATGAGGTGCGCTTCCGACTGCAGGAAATGGGCTACGACGGCTTCCTTTTTACTGAGCCGGTACGCCTGACAGCGGAGCAGCGAGCGATCTACGCTCAAACGGGGGAAATAACCCTCGACACCAACCGGGGTGAGCACCTTATCCTGCGCCATGCGCCTCAGCCCGTGCGCGAGTTAAGGGAAGTGTCATACCAGGCCGATGCGCTGAGCTTTGAAAACCGCCTGGGGCAGACGGTCACGGTCAGCTTATCGCAGCCCGACGATGCGCAAGTCTTGCTGAGTATCGCCCAGGAAGACGGGGTGCTGGTGCTTGATAGCGGCGACGATATCGCCGAGGCGCTCGCCCACATCAAGGCGCTGCGAAGCGGCGCCGTTGAAAGCGTCGTGCTGGGCGACACGACGCTTCACCGAACCACCCAGACCCAGACATACCCGGAGATGATCGAAACCGGCGAAATACTCGACATCGTGGATCTCTACACCAAAGAGAATGGCCACATCACCGGCTACTCGAGCCTTGACGACTTCGAGGCCCAGCACAGTGACTTGGTGGCCGTCGCCTTCCAGTCGGGGCAGATCAAGAGTGCAATCGGTAACCGCGGCACCTTTGATCCCAATAACTCGGATATTCGCTACGCCATCGAGCAAGGGGGTAGCTCACAACTGGAGGACAACCCGGCATTTCGCCAGTGGTTCGGTCATTCCAAAGTGACCCAGCAAGGCCGCCCCCAGCCGGTGTATCACGGCTCCCCGGTTAAGGGAATTACGGAGTTCACCGGCTCGAGCTATCCGGTACCCAAGCCCGGCGAGACCTACGACTGGACCGGCGAGCAAGAGGTGATCCAGTTCATCAGTAGTCGCACGGCGGCGCGAACCTATGGAAAGAACGTCACGGCTGCGTTCTTGGCGTTGGAGAATCCGCTGGTCATCGATGCTCAGGGCAAGCGCTGGGGCAGCGAGATTTCACCGCTGAGCTATTTGCCCCAGGCCGTGGAAAACGGCCATGACGGCATCATCGTTCGCAACGTGATCGACGTTGGCTCCGGCAACGAGATGGCGGACACCTTCATGGTGTTTCGTCGCGAACAGATCAAATCGGCACTGGATAATGTCGGTACCTTTGATGCGAAGAACCCCGATATCCGCTTCAGCTTTGCCGGAGTAGGCGCTCAGACCGCTGATATCCACCAGTTGGACTATGCCAAGAAAGCCCTGAAGGATGGACTCTCGGCGGAGCAAGTCCGACAGCAAACTGGCTGGTTTCAGGGCGACGATAAGAAATGGCGCTTTGAAATTGACGATAGCCAGGCCCGCTACTTGCCGGTACTCGACAAGACGGTCGGCAAGCTTTGGACGGAATCGCTGGACCGGGTAATTAGGCACCCGGCGTTGTTTGCGGCCTACCCGGGCCTGCGCAATCTTGATGTCGTGTCGATGCGTGGCATGGATCGGATGCGGGGTCGCTACGTGCAAGACGAGCACGCAATCTGGCTGAATGCCGATAACAGCGCCCTTGACCAATTCAGTACCTTGATGCACGAAATTCAGCACAGCCTGCAGGCAGTTGAGAGCTTTGCCCGTGGCGGCAGTCCCGAGTCGATCCCTCGCTTGGCAAACGTGGTTGCCGAGCAGCTCTACAGCACTGGGCAACCCGCTAAAGCCTACGAAGCCATGAAAGAGGCTCGCATGGCGGATCTGGCGCTACTGATAAAACGCTGGCGGAATTCTCCAGAGTCGTTGACCCGCTCCACTACCTGGTACCGGGTCAAGAACATGGTGTCTCCTGGTAAGAGGTCGCCAGAACGGGCGGCGTACATGGCTGGCAAGGTCGAGGAAGCGATTGACTCCCTCACCGGCGATCTTGAGTTTTGGGAAAAAGCGGAGCTTCAGACGGCGCTTAATACCCCAGACGACGAGCTCAAAAGAGCCAGCCGCAACGCAGCGCGCCGCTGGGCTCGCCACAGCGGGTCTCGGCAAACCTTCCTGGCATGGCGTGAAATAGAGAAAAATGAAGATCCCGAGCGGCAATATTTCTTTTATCGTCGCTTGGCGGGGGAGGTTGAGGCGCGCAATGTGCAGGCCCGCCAGCACTTATCTGCGGCGATGCGCAAAGCCACCCCCCCAGCCGAGACCCAGGACATCCCCGGCGAAGAAACGTTAGTTGCCTTTCCTTACGGGCCAGCACCCGCCGCAAGCGAGATGGCGGAAGCTGAACCCCCGTCTCTTGCCGGTGTGGCAGAACGCCGCCTGCCGGCTTACCTGCGAGGCAAGCCCTCGCCCGATCAGCTAAAGCTGGCGCTGGATGACCTTGCGGCTGTTCGCAAGATGGACCCTTACGCCAGCATGCCGCAGCGCCCGAATACCAACGAGCGGCAGCGCGAACGTGGCCGGACGGGATTGCACCAGCTGATCGACCAGCTCAGCGACCGCGTGCGCCGACGCTTGAATGACCCTGGCAGCGAAGGCATCGGCCTGCTCGGCGCCAGCATCTACCGGGACTTTGCCGAGGGTGAATCCTTTCAGTTGTTGGGCCGCCCCATCGCCAGCAACGAAGACCTTGCCACCGTCGCTCAGGTGTATCGTAATCCCCACTTTGAGACCCTGCGCGTGATCTACACGCGAGACGATGAGGTCGTCGGGGAGTCTGCCATTTCGTCTCGCATGCCCTCCGCTGTCAGGTTCCAGAACCTGGACCTGGAGGCCAGGATAGCGGCGGCGATCAAGGCGACGGGAGCGACCGGGTTCTTCCTGCTGCATAACCACCCCAGCGGCGTATCCGAACCGTCGGATGCCGACATGAGGTTCACGATGGGGATATTTCAGAAATTCTCCGAGTTTCGCGGCCATGTGGTGATTGATCACAATGAGTACAGCACCATCATGCAAAAAGGCCGCTCACGGACGCTCGAGTCGGCCACTATCAAGGCGCCCTGGTTAGAGGGACAAGACTTCACCACTGCACCCAGCGAACCCCATGCGGCGCTTGGCATGAGGATCAATGGGCCTGCGGCCGTGGTTGAGGTCGCCAAGCGGTTGAATGCTAGAACCGATCAGCCAGTATTGATCAGCACAACGTCGTCTGGCGATGTGTCTCTTATTACGACCATTCCGACGGCTTACTTCGATTATTTGTACTCGAAACTCGACGACGAATCGGCCGTGCGCGGGGCGCTGTCAGAACTTCGTCAGTTGCAGCGCGCTTCCGGAAGTGGCGGATTTCAGTTTCTGGTGACGCCGGACAAGGCTCAGTTAAGTGATTACGATTGGCTATGGGATACCGGGCTCTTCACGGATCTCTTGACGCCGCAAGGTGAGAGCTTTCAGCAAACGGCATTCTTTGACGCGCCGCCTGACCCGATTGTAGAGGCCGCCCGCGCCACCTACCGCGAGCAGACCGCTACCCATGATAATGTCGCGCCCGATTTGCTGGCAGCAGAGAAAGACGCTGCGTATGGATCGCACGCACTCACTGTCCGCGAACCGCAGGCCGACGCTTATCGCAACCAGGCCATGCAGGATACGCCAATGCCAGAGGCGATCAGCGAGGCTAAACGCCAGGCAGCCTTCGGCCAATGGTTCGAGGGCAGTCAGGTTGTGGATGCAAATGGATTACCGATGGCGATGTACCACGGAACGAGGGGTGACTTCGATGAATTTGACGTGGACAGGTTCGGGTTCGTAAAGGGCTGGTTCATCAACGACCCTGATATTGCGAGTACCTTCGGGTCTTTCGCTGAGGGCGGCAATGTAAGGGCTGTCTATCTCGCCGTCAAAAACCCTGTGGACCCAGACGTAGCACTTGAGTTGGCAAGAGAGGCCGAGGTTCCCCTCCTGGAGCGGGCCGCCTGGATTCAAGCGCGGTGGGATGGCTACAAAATGGAGGAGGGTGACTCAATAACCTGTATCCCGTTCAGGCCTGAGCAAATTAAGCCGGTTTTCGATGCAGGTAGCTTGGACTTCGCCAACCCTGACACCCGCCTGAGCTTTGCCGGGGAGTCGGCGCGCACTGCGGATCGCCTGACGCTGGCCTATGCCCAGAAGGCGCTGGCGGCGGGGATGGCTCCCAATCTGGTGCGTGAGCAAACCGGTTGGCACCAGGGCGTCGACGGCCGGTTTCGTTTTGAGATCAACGACAGTAAGGCCCGACTGCTTCCAGCGCTGGATGTCTTGAGCGACGGCGGGAAACCCCCTGGGCGTATCAGCAGCTTTGAATACCTCACCCATCAGGACGGCACCTATACGGTGACGCTACGCCCGGAGGATGCGCGCCGAAGCCGAGATTTCACCAAACTGGAAAAGGTGGGCCGCGATGTATTGAATGCAGTCTTGCCGCGGCAGGTTATGCAGGCGATCGATGCGGGGCGGGGTGAAGACGAGAGTAGCCGTCACCGGAAGGCCGCCGGACTGAAGGTGCGCGAGGCGTTCGACTTCGGGGGGCTTAACGCCTTGCAGTTAAAGCATGTGCTGCATCATCCGGAATTGTTTGCCGCCTATCCGGCGTTATGCGACCTTCCTGTCCAGGTAGATCCCTCGCTGGGCAACCGGGCTGAGTTAATCACCTTCAAGAAGGGCGGTAAGGCGGTTCGGCTGGGAGTTGGCCACCAGTTATCAGGCTTGCTCCACGAACTGCAGCACCAGGTGCAAGAGTACGAGGGGTTTGCCCAGGGCGGGAACGTGCAAAGCATGCGTAATCATATCCAGAACGAAGGAATGGCGGCGTTTGAGGCGGCGAATCAGGCGTACCAGCGGGTAGGAATGCAGATTCCGGAGGTGCTGAAGGCCCATGAAACGCTGGATTCGATCCAGATGCTTATCCTGAACGAGTTGGGCCTCGATCCCTTTTCTCGGGAGTCACGCATGGAAATAAAAGAGCACATGACCCCCGAGCAGTCTCAGCGGCTGGCCTCCTGCCGTGAAGCCTACTGGGCAGCCGTAGAGGCGGTTGGCGGCTTTGAAGATGAGCGGGTGGGTGAGTTCATCGATTACGTGATGGAACGCGACGAGGCCCGGTTCAGCGTCTCTGTGCCGATGGATGTGGCCAAGGATCACTATATGCGTCTGGCCGGCGAGGTCGAGGCGCGCAATGTCGAGACTCGAATGGAGCTGGACAGCGAGCAGCGGCGAACGTCTCCCCCTGAGCAGACCGTCGATATCTCGAAGGATTTTCAGATAATCAAAGATGCGCATGGCGCGATCGCGGCAAAAGAGCCGGAGCCCATGCTGCCTGAGCTGGCCATCCTCGATACCGAGGCCGGTACCGTGCTCAATCGGGTGCGAGCGGGCGAAGCCCTCCAGGGGGTTGCGGATGAGCTCCTGGGGGTGCTTGACGCCAGTGGTCACGACGTCGGCTGGATGGATGGGGGCTGCCGGCTGTTTGCCGAGGGGCTGGGCACCTGGTCACAGGGGCAGATCCAGCTAGGGGTGACCGGACGAGATCAGGCATCACCATCCCATGTCGTTGGGGTGCTTGCGTTGGGTGATCGCCCCGACGCCCCATGTGTGCTGCTGGACGCCGATGGGGTGAATACCCCCGCAGGGATGCTGGCCAAGCTGGCGCAACTGGAGCTAAGCCCGGGCGAGCAGATGCTGGCGGTCGGGAAGGCTGCGGAAGACCTGACGGGGGAGCTATTGTCGGACCCCGCGATGGCGCACCGCTTGAGTCACCTGTTCAACATGCGACTGGGCGACTTCGATAGCTGGCGCTCGCAACTCAACGATGAGCTTGTCACGCTGGGGTACATGCAAGAGGTGGATGCCGGACGCGATGCGCGGGACGTTCCGCAGCGGAAAGTGGCAAAGGAGATGCCAGGAATGAACGGATAAGTGAGTGTAGACCGCCCGCCCTTGGCTCAACAGCACTGAGGGCGGGCGGCCTTAGCGTGCGTCGCGGCGCAGGAAAGCGGGAATATCCAGGTAATCCTGATCGTGGGTAGACGCCGAGGGGGAGGGGGAGGCAGTTCGGGATGCCGGCTGTTCGACCTTGCGATGCCGGTGGGTCAGTTCGGGCGGTGACTTGGCCGGCATGGAAACAGTGTTGACCTTGGCTGCTGTTCCATTTAGGCCAGCCGCCACAATGGATACCCGTATGGTGTCGCTCATATCCATATCGACGGAGGTGCCGATCACGACCGTCGCTTCGTTGCCGGCAAACTGGTTGATCACTTCCCCGACTTCATTGAATTCACCAAGGGTAAGGTCAGGCCCTGCGGTGATATTGACCAGCACGCCTCGAGCGCCGCTGATATCGAGTTCTTCAAGCAGGGGGCTATTGACCGCCGCGAGGGCTGCCTCGGTCGCTCGCGATTCGCCCCTGGCGGTACCCACTCCAATTTTGGCGCGCCCCTGCTGAGACATGACCGCCTTCACGTCCGCAAAGTCGACGTTGATCATGCCGGGGGAGGTGATCATTTCAGCAATGCCGGCGACACCATCTCGAAGAACGTCATTGACCGCCGCGAATGCTTTGAGGAGGCTGGTGTTCTTGCCGAGCACCGGCAGGAGGCGCTCGTTGGGAATCACGATCAGCGAATCGACGCACTCCGCCAAGGCCGCGATGCCCTGATCGGCGATGGCCTTGCGCTTGCCCCCCTCGAACACGAAAGGGCGGGTGACCACCGCCACGGTGAGCATGCCTTCCTCGCGGGCAATCTGAGC
Source organism: Vreelandella rituensis (assembly GCF_003336665.1). Classification (GTDB taxonomy): domain Bacteria; phylum Pseudomonadota; class Gammaproteobacteria; order Pseudomonadales; family Halomonadaceae; genus Vreelandella; species Vreelandella rituensis. The sequence goes on from NZ_QPIJ01000001.1 coordinate 363,308, forward strand.
AACCACGGGGGCGGCACCGGTGCCGGTACCACCCCCCATGCCGGCCGTGATGAACACCATGTCTGCACCCGCCAGCCGGGCGCGAATATCTTCCCGACTTTCTTCGGCCGCTTGACGCCCGATCTCCGGGTTGGCGCCAGCCCCCAGGCCTTTCGTAAGCCCATTACCGATGGCCAGGGCCACGCGTTGCGGAGTTTTCAGCAGTGTCTGCTGATCCGTGTTGGCGCTGATGTAATCGATTCCTTCCAGGGCTTGGCTCTCGAGCATGTGCATGACGGTATTGCCGCCGCCACCGCCTACGCCGATGATCTTGAGTTGGGCGGGATGCTCGAGAGACTCGCTAGTAAAGGGGGCCATTGGATTGCCTCAAAATGTATATGGTAACCATGATACCGGAATATAGATGCATTCTAACAGATTGGCGCAATGCTGTGATTGTTCGCTTGAACTTTCCGTTACGCTGAGGTAAGACCTTCGTCGTTCGCTCTACGCAGCAGCGTCGGCTTGATGGTTGCTGGCGGCTCGTTGAGCAAGTCGGTTGATAGCTTCGTCGCGGCTAAGACCCTCGCTCAGGACTAGCTTGTCCACGTCTTCGCGGCCAAGGACGCCTATATGGGTCATGATAACGCCGCCGCGGGCAAGGGCGTTTCTGATGATGGCTTCGAATGTGTCGGTCATGTTGTTGATCTCCGGACTCGGTGGCTTTTCCTTCTATCCCCTATATAGGGGTCTGCTGTGGTTGTCGGGCGATATTCCAGAGTTTGCGAAGCCATGGCAGGGGTGTGCTAGAAAAGCTCCCCATTGGCAAAGAGCTCGAACTTTGAGAGTTCCTGCTCGCGCCTGACCTCATCCAGAAGCGAAGCGGCTGATTCGCCTGTGAGTTCATCAAACAGGGTGCGCGATCGCGGGTCGGTGGCGACTTCAACGTCTTGAATGAACAGCACAGCGGAGGACACCCTGGTACAGCTTCCACATTGATAAAACTCGATCTTGGCCTTCAGCTTCGATTTAATTGCTTTCTGACTGGTGGCTTCGCTGCCGCACTTGCACTGCATACTGGCTTCCTCAGTTGTGTTTCTGATGACCGTTTGATGTCGCCGGTTAGGAAAGTCTCGGCTGACGGACCAAGTATTCCGATGTGTTGCTCTACGAAACGATGTTACAGCGTTGGCGTGATGCGTGCCTGCTACCGAACGGGATGCGGGGAGCGCGGCCCCCCGCAAGCAAGATGTCAGGCGGCGTCATGTTTGTTGAGCATCACTCGACACTCACCCAAGGTTTTCGGCGTCCACGAAAGGTCTAGCTCAGCACCGCTCGTGGTGATGTCGGCAATCGAGATATACCCAAGCTCAGCGAAATGGATGCTGGCAAGCCCAAAAGCCTCTAGGAGGCTGTCCGAGAATACGGTATGCCCACCTAAAAGGTGATCAAAAGACCATCCAACAAACACCTAAAGATGATGTGTGCTCACCAGCGACCAATAAAACGGTCCAATGGCGTTTTT
>NZ_QPIJ01000010.1:0-48926 GCF_003336665.1 Vreelandella rituensis
CATTTCCAGAAACTGGAACTGGTCATCAACAACGTCAAGTTCCAGGACGGAGAGCAAGTAATCGATCAGTCAGACAGGAACGCCGCCTGACCGTCGTACACCAGATTTGACAATAACTCGTCATGCGTCACCCCCTATGAACTGGCTAATTGGCGCAGGGTTTGACAATCTAAAATAACCTTACGGCAGGCCAAAATGGCGCGATCCCAGAGCACTGCCGTGGTTTTATCAGTGATGATTTGCGCTCGACGACGTTCCAGCCGTTCAAGAACAGACGTGTGATCCGCCTCCAAAAGTGGTTGGAATTTACCGCATCCGTAACAAGTAAAAGGTGCATCCAGGTGGCAGACTGCATCGGCACCACATATGGCTAGATCTTCAATCTGCCGATCCACTTGATTCCCGTTCTTCGCTGAGCTTTGATCCCTCACAATGGTGCCGGTAAACGCACTCACAACCAACGCGAGATGATCACTCATTTTCGCGTCAATCAAATTCATCAACTCAGCGGAGACCGCTCGATACTTTCGCACTGTCTGAGAATTTTTGTGCATCAGTGCACGTGCCATCGCCCATTCTTCCAATCCCGCATTGGAAAGATCTGTGCCAAAGGTGTGCCTGAAACGATGACCTCGACTGATTTTCAGCGGCTGATGCGTGCGATGCGAGATCGGGAAGCCAGCCATACGCTCCACTCCTGCGAGCCAGCTTCTTACCAAGCGCGATGAAGTATGAAACTCCGGCTGAGGCGCGTATTCCAGTGCCTTTTGATTGGGGAGATCAATCAAAACTGGTGGGTTTAAAGTGTTGCCACCCCTCTTATTTTCTACCTTACGTCGAAAAAGTGGAACATGGTTGATCGCCTTATCCCAATCGGCTTGGTCTGGATATTCCTGCCAGAGTTTGGCGAGGAGAATCGCCTTATAGGCCTGCACGGTGTTGTAAAGATCTTCATCCAGGCTGAACGTCTCTACCTTTTTGCGCCAGCCCTCATCGTCGCCTCGTTGCTTCGCCCAAAAAATTCTAATTTTGTGGCCCTGATCGGTCTTGATAAAGTCATCAAAGACCATCATGCGCAGCTGTACGCCCCGCTGCCCGTAAATCATCAGCAGGCGCAGGTAAAGGTATTGCTCGGGAACTAACTGACCATGGCAAAACTGCTCATGTATCCACAGGTGCAGCGCGTCCTGCTCCACCTGTGTATAAGGGCCTTGTTCAGGGTCCAAGCTCAGGATGGCATCTTTACGGACGGACTTTTTCCTCGGCAGCGTCTTGTACGCATTATTCAGTGATTGCGAAGGGCCCTGTTCAACGGACTCGCAGGTCTGCCAAAACTCGATGAAACTGACTAGTAGAGCAAACTCACTATTGCTAAAGCGCTCCCGCAGGTTGATCAGATGATCCTCATTGAGGATGTTAAGCCCTGCCTGCGCAGCCCGCGACATCACACTGCAGATGCTAACAACAGATCCCTGTGCCATATCTAGCATGCGGTATGCCAAGGCCGCATGTAGCCAGCGCTGCCATTCGGGCGCGACAACGGCGAGTGCGGCTTGCCAGTTAACCGAATTTTCAGCGGTTCTATCAGGCCACCAACTTAATTCAGTGGGCGTGAAAAACCTCCCACATTTGGCCAGGCGAGGTGTGTTCAACCACGCATCGAGTGTGTACCGAGTTGGTGCTTGGAGTGCATCCACAGCTATATCCACTAGGCACCTCTCTTTTTAATTTTGACTTCAGCTTTCTGACGGATGGCCTTAAACCTCTCGGAGCGTTTCTTCATTGCCTTATCTGCCTCTTCTTTCCAGAACTTCGCTCCATAGAGCGCCGGCATATTCGATTCAGGACTCCAGCCGAACATCCAGGTTAGGACTTTTTGAACTTGAGTTGTGCGATCCTCTGGCGTGAGGTTTTCAAGCTCCTCGCGCATGCTTTCGAGCATTGTGTAGACCGCGTCATGCCTTAGGATATGAGGATGGATGTGAGCCAGCTCAGGCGCTACTTTGCCTACTCGGGGGAAAACGCCATCCAGCGCTTTGATGCTCATGGGCTTGCCTTCATTTCGTCTATGAGATACGAGCAAAAACGGGTGCTTTCTCGCCTGCGATGAGCCTTTATGAGTTTTTCTGTAGCGATATTTCGACTCATACTGGCTAATCGACTCATAAAGGTCGTCGCTCATGACCAACATGCGTTCATGCGTTTTGAATTGCGGGGCCATCGTGCGCGGATCTAAGCTTTCATTCTCAAGATTGACCACCGAGAGCTGACGACTGGGCCAGTGAATATCGCCGATCTTGATCAAAAGCATTTCAGAGCGGCGAAGTCCCATATCGAGACCTAACAACAGAATGATGAAGTTACGCAGCTTAATTGATTCATCTGCGAATGGGTTCTCAGCACTCTCCGGATGCATGACTTTCAACAATCGACTCCGTTCCGAGGCTGTCAGCCCTTTCATCTCATCGATGCGCGTCTTTTTCCAACCTGGACTCGCCGCTTTAATTTTGCGATTAAAACGCCGTTTAACATCGTCAACCGCTTCATCTCGTGTCGAGTGATCACCGAGCTTATCGTATAGAAACGCCAGGTAATCGCGTACTGCTTCAATACGTTGTTTAGCATGGATCTTGCCAACCGATTCGTATGCCGTTGGATGTAAGCGCATGCCCGCATACTTTTTGGCCAAGGTTACTTTGTTGAATCCAGCGTCTGACACAAACCGAGCAATTTCGCTGTCTGTCAGATACTGCGATTGGGGGCGCTGTTCCAGGCGGGAAATGAGATCGATGGATGAGAAAGCGAGGAAGCCCTCAAATACGGTCAAGTGCTCAAGATACTTTTTTGTGGTTTCCAGAGCCTTTCCCGAGAGCTCAAAGGTTACGTACAGGTTTGGGTAATAGACGGGGATATGGTCTTGCACGAGCAGCTTTCTTCGCGCAGCATTCACCACTTGCTCGATAACTTGATAGCCCACGTTGCCCCCTGAAACATTACTTTTTTCAAGAATAGTAAAGAACAGAAATTTACACAAGGAAAAACTTAACTTTTTGTTTTATGCTTTGAGCGCTTATAATCACCCTCAAAGCCCCATGATAACTGACTTAAAGGCAAGATAGATTATGTCAAAAAGTGACAAAACAGGTAAAACAGGTTCTTATGTCTTTACCATGAACCGGGTCGGCAAGGTCGTGCCGCCCAAAAAGCAAATTCTCAAGGACATTTCCTTGTCGTTCTTCCCCGGCGCCAAGATTGGTGTGCTGGGCCTTAACGGTTCGGGCAAGTCCACCCTGCTACGCATCATGGCCGGTGTCGACAAGGAGTTCGAAGGCGAAGCGCGGCCGATGCCTAATCTCAATATTGGCTACCTGCCTCAGGAACCGGAGCTCGACGATACCAAAAACGTTCGGGATACCGTCGAGGAAGCCTTGGGCGCGATCAAGGAAGCTCAGGAAAAGCTGGATGGCGTCTACGCCGCCTATGCCGAGCCGGATGCCGACTTCGACGCCTTGGCCAGCGAACAAGGGCGCCTGGAAAACATCATCGAAGCGGCCGATGCGCATAACCTCGAGCGCAAGCTGGAAGTCGCCGCCGAAGCCCTGCGCCTGCCGCCCTGGGATGCCAAGGTAGGTACCCTTTCCGGGGGTGAGCGTCGCCGTGTGGCCCTGTGCCGTTTGCTGCTTTCCAGCCCCGACATGCTGCTGATCGACGAACCCACTAACCACCTAGATGCCGAATCGGTGGCTTGGCTCGAGCGCTATCTGCACGACTATTCGGGTACCGTGGTGGCGATTACCCACGACCGTTACTTCCTGGATAACGTTGCCGGCTGGATTCTGGAGCTTGACCGTGGCCAGGGCCTGCCTTTCGAAGGCAACTACTCCAACTGGCTGGAAACCAAGGAACAACGTCTCGGGCAGGAAGCCAAGCAGGAAGCGTCACGCCAGAAAGCCATTCGCCAGGAACTTGAATGGGTGCGCAGCAACACCAAGGGGCGCCAGGCCAAGAGCAAGGCGCGCCTGAATCGCTTTGAAGAGATGCAATCCGGCGATTTCCAGAAGCGCAATGAAACCAACGAAATCTACATTCCACCCGGCCCGCGCCTGGGCGACAAGGTCATCGAGTTTCATAACGTCACCAAGCGCTTCGATGACAAGCTACTCTACGAAGACCTGTCCTTCAGCATACCGCCCGGCGCGATCGTGGGGATTGTGGGTGGCAACGGTGCCGGCAAATCCACCCTGTTCAAGTTGATTACCGGCCAGGAACAGCCCGATGCCGGTGAAGTGGTGGTCGGTGATACCGTCAAGATCGCCTATGTCGAACAGCTGCGCGACGCCCTGGATGACAAGCAGACGGTGTGGGAAGCGGTTTCCGACGGTCAGGACCTGCTCAACATCAACGGCTACGAAGTGCCTTCGCGTGCCTATGTAGGTCGCTTCAACTTCAAGGGCAACGACCAGCAAAAGCGTCTGGACGAGCTTTCCGGTGGTGAGCGTGGCCGCCTGCAGCTGGCTCAGACCTTGAAACAGGGCGCCAATGTGCTGTTGCTGGATGAGCCCTCCAACGACCTGGACATCGAGACCCTGCGCGCCCTGGAAGAAGCGTTACTCGCCTTCCCCGGCTGTGCCATGGTGATCTCCCACGATCGCTGGTTCCTGGACCGTATCGCCACGCATATCCTGGCGTTCGAAGGCGATTCCCAGGTGGTGTTATTTGACGGCAACTACACTGATTACGAGGCGGACCACAAGAAGCGCGTCGGCAATGACTCGCCCAAGCGCATGAAGTACAAGCGTATCGATGCATGATGCTAGCTTCATGGTAGCTATCGATAACCGCGCTTGACTGAAAAAGGCCCCGAGGGGCCTTTTTCGTTTTTTAACCGCTTTTATTTCTCACTACCCGGGGCTATACCCGATAGACGCTTTTGGTCATGACCTTGGACATCAGGGACATGCCCAGCTTTACCGGCGCAGGAAAACGTGCGCCACCCGCCTCCAGCGCCAGCTGGGCGTGGTGGGCTTCATCGATCGCCATTTGCTTGAGAATTGCCCGAGAACGCTTGTCGGCTTGCGGCAAGGTTTTCATGTGTTCTTCCAGGTGCTTTCCCACTTGATCTTCGGTGGCGGCGACGAATCCCAGGCTGATCTTGTCACCGATGGCGCCCGCCGTGGCGCCGATCCCGAACGAGGCGGCGTAGAACAAAGGGTTGAGGTAACTGGTGCGCCCTTCAAGCTCCTGCAGCCGCTGGTCGCACCAGGCCAGATGGTCGATTTCTTCCTGGGCCGCCTCTTCCATCTGGCCACGCACCTGGGGCAACTTAGCGGTCATTCCCTGCCCCTGATACAGCGCCTGGGCACAGACTTCACCGGTATGGTTGATCCGCATCAGCCCCTCGGCATGGCGACGCTCCTGCTCATCAAGCGGCTCTTCGGCCAACTTCCCGGCGGGATTGGGCCGATACGGCTGCGCCGCCCGCGGCACCAGGGTACGCAACACGGTATCGAATTGATGAATAAGATTATCCGTACGACTGAGATTACGACGCATGGCGATTGCCTCCCTTGATGAGCATGACGCCCTTTAACCGGCGGGCCAGGTGAATTGCCGGCCTCCCAGAAGGTGCATGTGAAGGTGAAAGACCGTCTGGCCGCCCTTTTCGTTGCAGTTCATGACCACCCGATAACCATCATCGGCAAAGCCGTGATCCTTGGCCAGCTTGGCGGCGGTGTACTGCAGCCGGCCGATAGTCGCAAGGTCGCCTTCCTCGATATCGTTCAGGGTGGCGATGTGCTTTTTGGGTACAATCAGGATATGCGTCGGCGCCTGGGGCGAGAGGTCGTCAAAGGCCAGCACCTCGTCGTCTTCATAGACGATATTCGCCGGTATCTCCTGATTGATGATCTTGCAAAACAGACAATCCATGAAAAAGTCTCCTTGTGTTGCATGTCGTTGCGTCATTGGTTGGCTACCTGAATTCGGGTCTCTCAACGAAACCGGCGCTGGGCCAGAAGATGACGTACCAGCGGTGCCAGGATCAACTCCATGGCCAGCGATAGGCGTGAGCCCGGCACGACCAGCGTATGCGGCCGCGTCATGAAGGAATCCTTGATCATTGCCAGGAGCCAGGGAAAATCCACGGTGGATGGGTCGCGAAAACGAATCACCACGAATGACTCGGCATCCGTGGGAATGTCCTGCACCTCGAAGGGGTTCGAGGTATCCACGGTGGGCACTCGCTGAAAGTTGATGTGAGTGCGTGAAAACTGCGGCTGAATGTAGCGCACGTAGTCGTCCATGCGCCCCAGAATGGTATCGATCACCGCTTCCTGCGAATAGCCGCGCAACTTGGTGTCACGGTCGATCTTCTGGATCCACTCCAGGTTCATGGTCGGGGCGACGCCCACCAGCAAGTCCACGTGCCGGGCAATATCATGCTCTTCGGTCACCAGCCCACCATGAAGGCCTTCATAGAACAGTAGATCGGTACCGCAGGGCAGCGCCTGCCATTCGGTAAAGGTGCCCACACGACAGCCGGCTTCGATCATCTGCTTGTCTTCGGCATGGATGTAATGCCGAAAGGTGCCAGTACCCTGCTCGCCGTACTCGATAAACAGATTTTCCAGCCGGTCCAACTGATTGGCTTCCACGGCAAAATGCGAAAGCTCGTTCTTGCGTTCGGGCTCTTCGCGGAAGATACGGTGAAGATCGTCCCGGGTATAGCGGTGAAAGGCATCACCGTCGACCACGGCGGCATGCACATCCTCGCGCAGGAACATGCGTTCGAAACTGCGTCTGACCGTGGTGGTACCCGCCCCCGAGGAGCCGGTCACCGCGATGATCGGATATTCCCGTGACATCAGGCTTTCTCCGCCTCGGCAAGCACGGCCAGAACCGTCTCTGGAATGGCGACCGGACGCCCGGTTCGTGCATCGACCAGCAGCTGATTGACGCGTGCCGTCGCCACGACCTCACCGTCGCTTTTATCACCAGCACTTTTAACTACGCGGTGATAAATGCTCAATGCCTTGCCCTGGGGGGTGGGAATAGCGGTTTCCACGCTCAGGCTATCCGGCCAACGCGCCTCGCTCTGATACTGCACGGCAAGATCCGCCACCACGCTGGGATAGCCATGCATGTCCCATTCGGTCAGCCCCAGTGATGCCAGCGCCTGAATGCGAGCTTCATGCAGCAGCGAGACCAAGGCATCGTGGCCCAAGTGATGCCCGTAGTTCATGTCGGTCACGCGCACCGTCATCGGGTGACGATGGAAAACCGCCTCATGGGGAAATACCAACTTCACACGTTCCATGCTTGTTTCCTTTCAGGCTGCTTCGGGGCATGAGGCTCGAGCTCATGAATTCATGCGTTCTCACGCAGGCTTTTACGAGCGCTGGCTTTCGCGGGCAATGGCGCGAAAGCCGATATCGCGGCGATACTCGACCTGCGTCCAGTCGATCTCGGCCACCCCTTGATAGGCCGTCTGCTGCGCCGCAGAGACGCTTTCGCCCAGCGCCGTCACACACAGCACCCGGCCTCCAGTGGCCACGAACTGCCCCTGGGCATTTTCCTGGGTGCCGGCGTGGAAGACCTTGCAACCGGTTCCGGTAACATTATCCAGGCCGTGAATCACGTCGCCCTTGCGGTAGTCGCCCGGATAGCCTCCGGCCGCCATCACCACCCCCACCGCTGCACGCGGGTCCCACTCACAATGTTTGCCTTCCAGCTGCCCTCGGGCACCCGCCAGGCAGAGTTCAGCAAGATCCGAACGCAGGCGCAGCATGATCGGCTGGGTTTCCGGGTCACCGAAACGGCAGTTGTATTCGATCACCTTGGGGTTGCCTTGCGCATCGATCATCAGGCCGGCATACAGAAAGCCGCTATACGGATGGCCTTCGGCGGCCATCGCTTCAACCGTGGGCAGGATGACCCGCTCCATGATGCGTTGATCGACCTCGGGGGTAACCACCGGTGCCGGTGAATAGGCGCCCATGCCCCCGGTATTGGGGCCGGTATCGCCGTCGTAGGCACGTTTGTGGTCCTGGCTGGTCGCCATGGGCACCACATGCTTGCCATCGACCATGACGATAAAGCTGGCTTCCTCGCCTTCAAGAAATTCTTCGATCACCACCCGTGCCCCGGCGTTACCGAAGGTGTTAGCTTCGAGCATGTCGCGAATGGCCGCTTCCGCTTCGGCTTCGCTCATGGCGACGATCACGCCCTTGCCGGCGGCCAGGCCATCGGCCTTGATCACGATCGGCGCGCCCTGGCGCTTCAGGTATTCAAGAGCGGGCGCCACTTCGGTAAATGTCTGGTAATCGGCACTGGGAATATGGTGACGAGCCAGGAAATCCTTGGTGAAGGACTTGGACCCCTCAAGCTGAGCGGCAGCCCGGGTGGGGCCGAAAATAGCCAGCCCGGCCGCTTGAAAACGATCCACGACACCTTCCACCAGCGGCGCTTCGGGGCCGACAATGGTCAGACCCACCGCCTGAGCGGTGGCAAAATCCACCAGCACATCGAGATCGACGGCTTGAATGGCGACATTGGCAACCTTCGGCTCTTGGGCGGTGCCAGCATTGCCCGGGGCGACGAACACTTGCTCGACATTTTTCGACTGGGCTATTTTCCAAGCCAGTGCATGTTCGCGGCCACCGCCGCCAATAATCAAAACCTTCATCTGTTTCCTTCTCGACCTGGGAAGCTTTCAGTGCGTTGCAGCATTATGCCACAGCGTAGGCGGCCTGGCTTAATCCCGCCATGGCAGGGTCACCCGGCTCAACCAGGCGTTTTATCATTTTTGTCCGAGCTTTTAGTCTTGCCGGAGCTTTCAGCCTCATCAGGGCTTTCATCCTGGCTGTCGGGCGCGTCTTGTTCGATGGCATCCTGGTCGGTCTTGTTGAAGGTGTTTTTCCAGAAATGCATGTTTTCCTCCGCCAGTTCCCGCATGACCTCTATCGGCGAATTACGCACCGCCTGCTTCCACTGGTTTTGCATGCGTTTTTGCTGAGACAGCATCAAGCGCGTGCCCTGCTCCAGGTAGCGTGACAAGGGCAAGGGTGAGGTCATGTCATAGACCCGAATCAACTGCGCCAGTAGGTCATTGGAGAAAACCTCGGATTCACCCTCGCCCTGCTCCTGTTCGATGATGATCGACAGAAGAATGGTACGCGTCAGATCTTCTCCGCTTTTGGCATCTTCCACCCGGAACGGCTCTTCCTCAAGGATCAAGTGGCGCAGATCTTCCAGGGTGACATAGCGGCTTTGCTGAGTGTCGTACAATCTGCGATTGGCATACTTGCGAATTACGCGCACTGCGCATCTCCTTTGAAGCAATAGAGCTTTTTAGCCCGATGCTGGTATTGTGCCTGCAACACACGCCCATGCAAGCAACCACTGACAATTCCCCGACGGCATGGGCGCACCCCTACCTTTCATTTTTTCCGGAAAAATCGTTTTCGCCATGAACCTGATATTGATCGATCCAAACGAGTTGGCAAGCCCGAGCGCTGCTCGTATCACCGACCCTCGCCGCTTGCGCCATTTGCATGAGGTGCATCGCGCTCAGGAAGGGGACCGTTTAAGCGTGGGCATTCAGGGCGGCAAGATGGGCAAAGCCATCTTGAGCAAGCTGGATGAACATCACGCCTGCTTCACGCTGGAGTCACTGGATGAGCCCGCACCGGCTGAACTTCCTGTCCATCTGGTACTGGCCCTGCCGCGGCCTCGCATGCTGGCCAGAACCCTGGAGCACGTGACCGCACTGGGGGTCAAGCAGCTTACCTTGCTCAATACCAAGCGAGTGGAAAAGAGCTATTGGCAGTCTCCGGAACTGCGCGACGACAAGATCCATCAGCATTTACTGCTCGGCCTAGAGCAAGCCCGGGATACCCGGTTACCCAGCATTCACTTGGCCAAGGGCTTTCGTCCTTTCCTGGAAGACACCCTGCCCGGCTTGCTGGAAAGTCGCCAAGGGCTTCTCGCCCATCCCGGCATGCCTCATCCTTGTCCCCGTGGGGTTACTCAGCCAAGTCTGCTTCTGGTCGGTCCGGAAGGCGGTTTCATTCCCTGGGAAGTCGAGCAGCTGCTGGCAGCCGGCTGCGAGGGCATACATCTGGGCCCGCGCATCCTTCGGGTGGAAACCGCCGTGACCGCCTTGCTGGCGCGGATTTTTTAAAGCCCGATCAAAACGGCCGACACCTAGTCTTTCGACTCATGAGCCACCAGAGGTGCATCGTCCTCGCAATCGGGCGTCTGCATGAAGGTACGCCTTACATCAAGCAGCCCTAGATGACTCAAGGTGCGCCGCCCCAACAATAAAGGATAATTCATTTCCTCGCGGTCACGCAGGCTGAACTGTTCCTCGTAAATAGTGTTGCCCATGCACACCTTCAACAACACCACCGGGCGTTCATCACGCCCGCCGGCACCGCGCACGGCCAGCTCGCGATATAATGGGCGCTCCAGCGTATCGCTGAACGTTTCGCCGCTGGCATGATTTTCCAGTTTCAGGCGAAAGCGTACCCACTCTTCGCCATCTTCCTCGAACAGCTCGATATCGCGCGCATCCAGGGAAGAGGTCAAGGCGCCGCTATCCAGCTTGGCCTTCACTTCTATTCCCCAGGGTTTCAGGGTGGCCTTTTCCACCCAGCCGAAGACCTTTTCCTCGGCTTGCACCGCGCTGCTGCTCATGACAAATAGCGCTATTCCAATGACGTATACCAAGGCGCTATGTGTCACGCTTCGACCCGAGCTTGTTTTCCCAATCATGCAGCACTCCGTAAAGACAGAATTCGTATATTACTTTCACTGCGCCTGGCGTAGCCGGGCAAGCAGGTGCTGAGTGGCGAAGCCATCAGGGGTCAAACCGTTCTCACGCTGAAAGGCGCGTAGCCCGGCCCGAGTATCGGGACCCATGATGCCGTCCGCGCCACCCACTGCATAACCTTGATCGTTCAATAGGCGCTGAAGTTCCCGAGTATCCTGGCGACTCAAGGGAGCTTGTTCGCGCGGCCAGGACTGTTCGACACCTTCACGCCCGGCAATGGCGTCGCTCAGGGTAGCGACGGCCAGGGCATAACTGGTGGCATTGTTGTAGCGTAAAATCGCACGAAAGTTCTGCCCCACCAGAAAGGCGGGGCCATCGGCACCTGCCGGCACGATCAACGCCGCACTATCGAATTGGGGCAGTTCGCCCCGCATGGCGTGCACGCCCTGGGCAGCCCAGTCGGCCGTGCTCAGTCGTTGGGTCTGGGCGTAATCGAATGATTCGGGAAGTTTTACTTCAACCCCCCATGGCTGCCCCGCTTGCCAACCCGCCCGAGCCAGGTAATTAGCGGTGGAAGCCATTACGTCGGGAATGCTTTGCCATATATCACGCCGACCGTCGCCGTCGCCGTCCACCGCATAGGCTTCAAAACTTGACGGAATGAATTGGGTATGGCCCATGGCACCTGCCCAGGAACCCACCATTCGTTCGGCGGCAATATCACCTTGTTCAATGATACGCAGTGCCGCCATCAATTCATTGCGGGCGAATGCCTGACGCCGGCCTTCATAGGCCAAGGTGGCCAAGGATTCCAGAGTGGAAAAATCACCGAAGTTACTGCCGTAGTTACTTTCTATCCCCCAGATCGCGACGATAACCTCGGCAGGCACACCATAGCGCTGGGCCATGCGTTCTGCGGTGGCGCCATGGTCGGCGAGCTTTTCGCGCCCGTTATTGACCCGGGTACTGGAAACGGCAGTGTCCAGATAGTCCCAGATCGCCCGAACGAACTCGGGCTGATGCCGATCCAGCTCAATGACTCGAGGCCGGTAACGCAACCCATCGAGAGCCTGGGAGAGGGTCGCTTCACTGATGCCTTCGCTTCGCGCGTCGCGGCGAAATTCTCTTAGCCATTGGCTGAAATCGGTGTGACTGACGTCTTCGGCTACCTGGGCATCCACTTCGGATAACAGGGCATTGCCGGCCGTCGCCAAGGGCGACAAGGTAAATGTCAGGATGGCCGCGGCACCCAGCACTGAACCGCGCAGGGAAGAACGAATATGGGTTTTACACATAGAAAGGAACCTGTCTTTGATGGGCGACCCTTGACGAGAAGCACTTGCCGCCCACATAAACCCCAACCGGGAAAATAAAGCACGCGATGATCTCGCAGATCAGGGGAACACGCTAGCCTGACAGGTACTTTAGTCGCCAGATAACCAACAAATGGGTCAATATCACTACGACCGATAGCAATGAACGCAACGGCAAATACCATCCAGGAAATCCGGCGCGCCCCTCCCGACTAGCATCGTAGGCCCAGATCAGTATAAAACCGATAGCCAGCACCCATGCTCCTGTACTGAGGTTCAGTAACAGGGCCGGCCAGGCGATCAAACTCGGCACCATCGCGAGTGCCAGACGTCGACTGATACTAGCTCTTTCATCAATGTGATGGCTCAATGCCATGCCCCATTGCACGCCGCCCAGGAAGGAAAGAATGACCGCGCTGTAATATAAAAAGGCATACACCGCGATGAGCTGCCATGACGATGGCGCAGTCCATGCAAGAACGCCGGTAACGATGAAGGGAATCAGTCCAGCCAACCCCAAAAGCCAAACCACGCGTCTGTCGTCAATCATTTTCGCCATGGTGTGTTTCTCTATTTCGCGTTAGCGGGTTCGTGCACCCCCGAAGGGCCCACTTCGAGCTCAGGGCAACCAATGCGCAACATACAAACCGTCCGGATCATAATGCTCGGCTTGCTTGAGCACGTCGAAGTAGCGATCCTTTCGCGGATCACATCCGACACCCGCAACATACCGCCAGTTCCCCCAGTTGCTCGCCACATCATAGTCAATCAGGCAATGTTCGAACCAGGCGGCGCCCAACCGCCAATCGACATTCAAGTCCTTGACCAGAAAGCTGGCCACGTTCTGCCGGGCACGGTTGGATAACCAGCCGGTACTTTTCAGTTCGAGCATGGCGGCATCGATGAAGGCAACGCCTGTCTTGCCATCGCGCCAGGCATTGAAATTGGCGCAGGGTGCGGGCAGTTGACGGGAGCCGAACAAGGCGACCCCTTCCAGTCGAGCGGCATGATAAAAATATTCACGCCAGAGCAATTCGAAGATGACCCAATAGCTGGAATCATTGGCCCCATGGCAGGCTTCCCACCGGCGTACCTCGCCATATACCTGCCGAGCGGAGAGACATCCCTGCGCCAACCAGGGTGAGAGCCGAGTGGAGAAATACGCTCCCAGCAAGCCATTTCGAGTTTGCTTGTAAGTGGCGACTCCGCCCTGGTGCCAGAGGTAATCCTCCAGGCGCTGGTGAGCGGCTTCTTCGCCACCCACGTAGGCCAACCCTTGACGTGCATCGGGTTGCCAGCTGGCACTTTCTTCACATACCAGCTGTAGCGCTGGAAACCCCCGCGGTGCATCCGGCCAAGGCGGTAACGTAATAGGTGCCGGCAACGCCGAAGGCACTGACCACTGGGCTTCCACTTGGCGGCGAAAAGCCGAAAAGCTCGTCGGCAAGTCGTGCGAGGCAAAGGGTAGCGATTGCGATGCGAGCAACAACCCGCTCTCCACCGTCTGCAGTTCAGTACTGGCGGGAAGGTTGGCGCGCACAGCCGCTTGATAGCGTCTTTCATCCACCCCGGCGGTTTGCCGCACGCGAATACTGCGTACATTCAATCGCTTGGCCAGATCACCCACGATCTGGTCCGGCGACCCAATGCGTACTAGCAGGTCACTGCCCCGTTTGAGTAATTCGCCGCGCAACGCCATCAAGCTCTGCCATATGAAACGCAGGCGCGCCGACCCCATGCGCGACGCATCTTCTTTCTGGAAAAGCGCTTTTAGCCAGTGTTGATCCAGAACATAAAGGCAAAGCAGCTGATCCGGCGCGGTATCAAAGTGAAATAGCGGGTTATCCGCAATACGTAGATCATCCTGCAACCATACGATGTCAGCCGTCATGCCTGTGCCACCGTGCATACTGTTGTCTCCATATCATTTCCCCTTGCTGTTTGCTCGTCGCTACGCGTGCTGACCGGTAAATTACTTAACAGAATATATTACATTGTATAATTACTGTACATATATTGCAGTGTAATCTCTGTTCAACTCCCGCTTGTAACGCTTTCTTCAGGCACAAAAAAACCACCCGAAGGTGGCGTATGCAAAGAGCACTAACTTGCTACAAACATTTGAATTAGATAAATTTTTCCTGATTAGTCCGGATCGGTATCCCGCGGCTGACGCTGGGTATTCTCAATGCTTTCCATGCCGCTTTTGAGTTCATGGGTCAGCGGATCATAGTTGGGGCGCAGCTCATCCTTGACCGTGCCGCTCCACAGCTTGGAGCCGACGAAGTAGCCGGCCCGGCCGATCACATGGGCCGCCACCGGCGCGGTCATCAGGATGAACACGATGATGGCGAAGGCGCGCGCCGACACCCCAACCTCGGCGTAATGCATCGCCACCGCCAGCATGATCAGGATCACCCCCAGGGCCGCGGCCTTGGTGGTCGCGTGCATGCGGGTGAGCAGGTCGGGCAGGCGCAGGATGCCCAGTGACGCCAGTAGCATCAGCAAGGCGCCGGCAATGATGAAGGTACCCTTGACAAACTCAATCATCACGCGGTCCTCCCCGTTCCAGAAAGCGGGCGAAACCCATGGCGGCCAGAAACCCCATCAGGGCGATCACGATGGCGGCATCGATGAAGCTCGAGACGCCGGACTTGATGGCGTAGACGCCCACCAGGCCCACCACGATGCTGGCGAACAGCTCCAGCGCCACCACCCGATCGGGCAGGCTCGGGCCTCTCACCACGCGCACGAAGCACAGGATCAGCGCCAGGCTCATGATGACCTGGCTGATCAGGATCACGGTATCCATGTCGGCACCTCACGGCCAGGCTCAGCGAAACAGTTCCAGGGCACGGTATTCCATTTCCTTGAGGTTGCGGCGCAGCTCCTCCTCATCGTCGAGGAACATGGCGTGGATGTAGAGCACCTTGCGGTCGTCGGAGACGTCCAGACTCAGGGTGCCGGGGGTCAGGGAGATCAGGTTGGCCACCATGGTGATCTCCAGTTCGGTACGCGCCGCCAGGGGCATGGCGATCACCCCGGGACTCATGTGCCAGGGTGGCGTCAGGATATCAAAGCCCACCTTGAGGTTGGCCATCAGCAGCTCCTTGATAAAGAAGCCGATGAAACCCAGAATCCGCGGAATACGCGCCGGATAGCCTTTCAGTGCCTCCACCTGGGGTTCGATCAATAGCAGTGCAATGTAGCCGAACACCAGCCCCACCACCAGGTTGAGGCCGGAGAAGTCGCCGCTGAGGGTGACCCAGGCCAGCCCCAGCAACAGGTTCCAGATAGCTCCGGTCATGGGCTTTCCTCCTCGGCTGCCGACGCCTCGATGAGGGCCTCGATGACATCCACGTTGCTCCCCAGTACGGCGTCGATATAGCCCTGCGGGTTCATCAACTGGTCCCCGATGACGGTCATGATCACCATCAGCGGCTCGGCGAAGACACCGATCAGCAGCGACATCGCCGCCAGCACCCCCACCGGCATGCTCATCAGCCACAGACTGGGCGCGACCATGCGGCCGTCATCACCCACCACGGATTTCGGCTCGGGCACGAGGTTATCCTCGGGCAGCGCCTTCCAGAATACCTCGTTCCAGATCTTGACCATGGAGTAAAGTGTCATAAGACCCACCGCCAGCGCGATGCCGGTGACCACGTAGGCCTCGGCCTCGATGCCGGCGCGCACGATCACGAACTTGGCGAAGAAGCCCGACAGCGGCGGGATACCCGCCAGGGAGAAGGCGGAGAGGAAGAAAGCTACCGCTAACCAGGGACGCTCCTTGTAGAGTCCGCCCATCTTCTTGAGCTGGTAGGTTCCCTGCAGGCGCCGAGTGATGCCACTGATCAGGAAGAGGTTGGTCTTGACCACGATGTTGTGCATCACCGCGAAGACGCCGCCGGCGATCGCCAGGGGCGTGTAAAGCGCCAGTCCCAGGATCATGTAGCCGATCTGGCTGACGATATGGAACGACAGGATGCGCCGGAACTCGTACTGGGCCGCCGCGCCCAGTACGCCGGTAACCATGGTCAGGGCCGCCCCCCAGATCAGCAGGTCCTGGGTGTAGTCCATCGTCTGGTCGAACATCAGGGTGAATACCCGGAACAGCGAATAGACCCCCACCTTGGTCAACAAGCCGGCGAACAGTGCCGAGACCGCCACCGGCGGCGTGTGATAGGAGGCCGGCAGCCAGAAGAACAGCGGAAAGGCGGCCGCCTTGATACCGAAGGCCACCATGAACATCACCGCCAGCACCTCGACCATGCCCTGGTGCTCCGCCTCCTTGAGGCGCAAGGCGATGTCGGCCATGTTTAGGGTGCCCACCATGCCGTAGAGCAGGCCAATGGCGGTAAGGAAGATCACCGAGGCCAGCAGGTTGAGTGTCACGTACTTGATCGCCCCCTCCATCTGCGCCTTCTCGCCGCCGAGGATCAGCAAGGCGAAGGAGGCCACCAGCATGACCTCGAACCACACATAGAGGTTGAAAATATCGCCGGTGAGGAAGGCACCGGCAACCCCCGCCAGCAGCAGGTGCATCAGCGGATAGAAGCCGAACTTCTCGTGATCCGGCCCGGTGGAGGCCAGCGAATAAATGGAGAGTACCAGGCCGATCAGCGCGGTCAGCACGATCATCACCGCGCTGAGCATGTCGGCCACTAGGGTGATGCCGTAGGGCGCCGCCCAGCCACCCATCTGGATGGTGACGTAACCATCCTGATATACCGAGGTGAACAGCCACAGCGAGATCACCAGCAGCGCCAGGTTGCCGGCCACTGCGGTGAAGCGCTGCATGAGCCGCGAGCGCCAGAACAGCAGCGAGATGGCGCCCGACAGCAGCGGGAGAAGGACGGGAAGTGCGACTTCGGGCCTCACGTATCGGTATCCTTCATCTTGTCCAGGTCATCGGCCTTGACGATCTCGTAGGCCCGGCGAATCAACACCACGGCAAAGGCCAGCACGCCGAAGGCGATCACGATGGCGGTCAGCACCACTGCCTGGGGCAACGGGTCGGCCACCACACCCTCCGGGGCCAGCATGCCCTCGGGGATCAACGGCGGCGCCCCGCGGGTCATCCCTGCTGAAGTGAAGATCAGCAGGTTGGCGGCATTGGTCAGCAGCATCAATCCAATCACCAGCTTGACGATGGAGCGGCGCAGCATCAGGAAGATCGCGGCGGAATACAGCAAGCCGATGGCAATGGCCATCACGGGTTCCATAGGGCGCCTCCTGTCCGATAAGTGGCGGTTTCAGGGTTCATCCTTGTCCACCTCCATCAGGGTCATCACCATCGTCAGCACCGACCCCAGCACGGCCAGATAGACGCCGATATCGAAGATCAGCGGCGTCGAGGCCTTGAAACCGATACCAGGGATGGTCCACCACTGCGCGGTAAGGAAGGGGTCGCCCACGAACCAAGCAGGCACTACTGAAATCATGCCCAGCAACAGCCCCATGCCGATCAGGTCACGGGGATCGAGCATGCGCAGCACCTCTTTGGTGGCGCTGACCCCGAAGGCGAACAGGTAGAGGGTAAAGGCGCCGGCGGCCACCAGGCCAGCGATGAAGCCGCCGCCGGGTTCGTCGTGGCCGCGCAGCAGCAGGAATACCGAGAACAGCAGCTGCAGCGGCATCAGCAGCCGCGCCGCCGTGTTGAGGATAATGGTGCCGGACTTAACCATCGGCGTTCTCCTTGGCCGGGGCGCTGTTCTTGGGTTTCTCCGGGGCGCGCAATTTGAGCATGGCGAAGACCCCGATGGCGGCCAGCGCCAGCACGAAGATTTCGCCCAGAGTATCCAGAGCGCGATAGTCCACCAAAATCACGTTGACGATGTTGCGCCCGTGGGCCAGCGTCGCGCTGTTGGCGATCATGTAGTCGGAGATCGGCACGAACTGATCGATACTCCAGGAAGTGAGCACCAGCAGGGTAATCAGCGTACCCAGGCTGCCCGCCACGACCACGTCGCGTACTCGCTCCAACGGGGTCGAGAGGCTGGAGAAGCGTGGCAGGCGGAACAGCACCAGCACCAGCAGGATCACCGTCAGGGTCTCCACCAGCAGCTGGGTGATAGCCAGGTCCGGTGCGCTGAACAGGATGAAGATCAGTGCGATGGAGAAGCCCATGATACCCACCGAGACCACGGCACCGAGCCTCGAGCGGGCGATGGTGGCAAACAGGGCTGCCATCACCATGATGCCGACCACAACGGCCTCGTGGAACTGAACGTCCAGGGCAATGTGGAACTGGGGCGCGTGGCGCAGCAGCAACGAGTTGCCCACCAACGCGATCAAGGTAACGATCATCACCATGATGTAGTTGCGCATATAGCCGTTCTGCAGCACCCGGGTCTGCCACTCGGAGATCACCACGACGCCGTCCATCAGGGCGTCATAGCCGGCTTCCGGGCCGCGGGAAAGCAGCGGATCGAGGCACGCCAGCCGCGCCCGTATGCGATCCCAACGTTTGAACAGCAGGTAGCCCAGCGCCAGGCTGGCCAGCGACATCAACAGCGGCAGGTTGACGCCGTGCCACAGCGACAGCTTGACCTCCACCGATGTGCCGGCCACCGCCGAGGCCGCCGCCGCGAGCAGCCCGCTACCGGCGAGCACTGGTACAAGTCCGAACAGCAGTGAAAGGATCGCCAGCACCGCAGGGCCGATCAGCATGGAGGTCGGCGCCTCGTGGGCCACCCGCGGGGTCTCGCGGCGCTGTCCGAAGAAGGGGCGCAGGGCGACGATGGCCGCAACAACGATGGTCAGGGCCGTCGCACTGAAGGCCAGCAACATGATCAGCCACCGCCAGGCGCTGACCTCGAGCACCGACTCGAACATCAGTTCCTTACCGATGAAGCCGAACAACGGCGGCACCCCGGCCAAGGACAAGGCGGCAATACAAGCCACTGCGGCAGTGAGCGGCATGGTATGCCTTAACCCGCCCATGGCAGTGACATCCTTGGTACCGGTCTCGTGGTCGAGAACACCGGCCACCATAAACAATGACCCCTTGTAGAGGGCGTGGGCCAGCAGAAAGGTGACGAAGGCGATCATCGCCCCCTCGGTGCCGATACCCAGCAGCATGGTCAGGGTGCCCAGCGCCATGATCGTGGAGTAGGCCAGCAGCTTCTTGATGTTGGTGTGGCGAATGGCCAGGAAGGCGCCGGTGAACATGGTCAGCGCCCCTACCACCGAAAGCGTCACCGTCCACATCTCGGTACCGCCCAGGCTCGGCTGCAGGCGCGCCAGCAGGTAGATGCCCGCCTTGACCATGGTGGCCGAGTGCAGATAAGCCGAGACCGGCGTCGGGGCGGCCATGGCATTGGGTAGCCAGAAATGAAACGGAAACTGCGCCGACTTGGTGAAGGCGCCGATCAAAACACAGACCAGAAGTGCTGTGTAGAGTGAATGCTCGCGCAGCACATCACCCATGGCATTGAGTTCACGCAGCGACCAGCTTTCCCCAGCCACACCCAGCATCGTCAGCCCCGCCATCAGCGCCAGCCCCCCCGCCACGGTGACGAAGAGCCCCTGACGTGCCGACTTGCGGGCCTCGAGATCATTGTGATTGAAGCCGATCAAGAGGTAGGAGGTGATGCTGGTGAGTTCCCAGAACACGAACAGGGTAAACAGGCTGTCGGCCAGCACCAGCCCCAACATGGAGACCATGAAGGCGAGGATCGCCAGATGAAAGCGCATCAGGTCCGGATGCCCTTTCAGATAGCCCCCGGCGTAGACCAGCACCAGGGAGCCGATGCCGGTGACCAGCAGTGCAAACAGCAGCGACAGGCCGTCGATCACGAAGGTCAGGCTCATGCCCAGCGACGGCACCCACTGCATGGCGAAAACCAGGGTCTCCCCGGCCATCACTGCCGGCAGCTGACTCAGGAACCAAAGCGCCAGCGCCGCCGGATAGGCGGCGAGGACGAAGCTGGCACGATCACCGAACCAGCGATGGAAGAGGGGCGCGAACCCCGCCACCACGAAACCGCTCAGCACTGCGAGTTGCATGATACGTCCTCCCGGCATGTGCGATTCGACACTTACACTCAAGGCGGCGAATCACAACAACATGAATCGCAGCGACATGAATCACGATTGCGTGAAATCAGCACTATACAGAGCCAAGATATTGAAAGACAAGGAGGGCGCCATAAGCGCTGTTTTACGTTACAGTAGGACTATCGACGCTGCGGTGAGCAAGATGGTTCTCACCCACCCTTCTTTCGGACCCGTGCAGGATGACTGATCGATGACTTTGCTGTGGATAGCCCTGCTGCCTCTGCTGGGGGTACTGGTGCCTGTGCTGACCGCTCGACGCGGTCGGCATTTTTGTTCTCTGGCCACCGCCTTGCTGCCGGCCCTTGCCCTGTTACTCACGCTCGCTCAGTTGCCTGCGCTGAACGCCGGCGAAGCACTACGCTTCTCCGTTGCCTGGATTCCCGGCCTGGGGCTGGACCTGGCGTTTCGCCTTGACGGCCTGTCGCTGCTGTTCAACCTGCTGATAATCGGCATCGGCCTGCTGATTCTTCTCTACGCGCATTACTACCTGTCGCCGGAGGAGCCTTTCGGGCGCTTCTATGCCTACTTGATCCTGTTCATGGCGTCGATGGTCGGTATCGTCATGTCCGACAACCTCCTGCTGCTGTGGCTCTATTGGGAGCTCACCAGCCTTTCCTCCTTCCTGCTGATCGGTTTCTGGTCGTATCGCAGCGATGCGCGCAAGGGAGCACGCATGGCCCTGGCCGTCACCGGTGGGGGCGGACTGGCCTTGCTTGCCGGTCTGCTGTTGCTGGGCAACATGGTCGGCAGCTTCGACATGAACGTGGTATTGGCCAGCGGCGAGCTGATTGTCGCCGACCCTCTTTATCCGGTGATGCTGATACTGGTGCTGCTGGGCGCTTTCACCAAGTCGGCGCAGTTTCCGTTTCATTTCTGGTTACCCCACGCCATGGCCGCCCCGACGCCGGTCTCGGCCTATCTGCACTCGGCCACCATGGTCAAGGCAGGTATCTTCCTGATGGCCAGACTGCACCCGGCTATCGCCGGCAGCGAGCTATGGTCGGTCATCGTGCCGCTGGTGGGTATCATCACCATGCTGTACGGCGCCTGGTTCGCCTTGATCAAGACCGACCTCAAGGCCATCCTGGCCTTTTCCACGGTCAGCCACCTGGGGCTCATCACGGTGCTGCTGGGCATCGGCAGTCCCATGGCAGTGCTCGCCGCACTCTTTCATATACTCAACCATGCCACCTTCAAGGCGGCGTTGTTCATGAGTGCGGGGATCATCGACCATGAAACCGGCACCCGTGAGCTCGGCCACCTCGGCGGGCTCAGGCGCGCCATGCCGGTCACCGCTTTATTGACCACCGTAGCGGCCGCCGCCATGGCCGGGCTGCCGCTACTCAATGGTTTTATCTCCAAGGAAATGTTCTTCACCGAAACCTTGGCCACGCCGGTGCTGGGCGGACTGAGTTGGATAATGCCTGCCTTGGCGACCCTGGGGGGCGTGCTGTCGGTGGCCTATTCGCTACGCCTGGTATATGCGGTCTTCTTCAAATCGCCTCGCCAGGAACCCCCGAAATCGCCTCATGAGCCGCCCCACCTGATGCGCTTCCCCGTGGAGTTGCTGGTGGTTATTTGCGTGCTGGTGGGGATATTTCCTGCGGCCTTGGCCACCGGCCTGCTCGGGCTCGCCACCCAGGCCGTGCTCGGTGAAGCCCTGACGTTCTACCTGTCAGTATGGCATGGCTTCAATCTGCCGTTGGCCATGAGCTTCGTGGCCATTGTCGCGGGTATAGCTCTCTACTGGCGTCACCCCTACCTGAAAAGTTTTGCCAAAAGCTTCCAGCCGGTGGATGCTCGCCTGGTCTTCGAGAGTGCCATGCAGTGCCTGGCTCGCCGGGCGGAAAGCAGCCTGGCCCGCTTCGATGGCGGTTCCCTGCAACGTTACATGGGACTGCTGCTGTTCGCCGCCCTGGTCATGGGCACGCTGGGCCTGGCCGGTATGGCGACGCTGACCGGCAGCCGGGGCAATCAGCCACTCGATGGGGTACTGTTGCTGGGTGCCGGTCTATTGATCTTCGGTGGCATCGGTACCGTGCTCACCCACCGCCACCGATTGATATCGCTGCTGATGCTTTCCGTCGTGGGGCTGGTGGTCGCGCTGACCTTCGCGCGTTTCTCCGCTCCCGACCTGGCACTGACTCAGCTGTCGGTGGAAGTGGTCACCATGATTCTGTTGATGTTGGCGCTGTTCTTTCTGCCCCAGAAAACCGCAAGCGAGTCCTCGCCACGCCGCAACCTGCGTGACATGGCCCTGGCCGGCTCCCTGGGCACGGTCATCGCAAGTCTCAACTATGCGGTGCTGACCCGTGACAACGACCCGATATCGAGCTTTTTCATGGAAAACAGTGTACCCGGCGGTGGCGGTCATAATGTGGTCAACGTGATTCTGGTCGACTTTCGCGGCTTCGATACCCTGGGTGAAATCACCGTACTGGCCCTCGCGGGGCTGGCGATCTTCAAGCTACTCAACCGTCTGCGCTTGTTCATGCCTCACAGCGATAACGAGGGGCGCGTCTGGTCGCCGGACTGCTATCCGATGATCCTGACCACCATTTCCCAAGCCATACTACCTCTGGCGCTGCTGGTCTCGGCCTTCATCTTCCTGCGCGGACACAACATGCCGGGCGGCGGCTTTATCGCCGGGCTGATCACCGCCGTGGCCCTGATCCTGGTCTACATGTCACGTGGCGTCGAATGGGTCCAGTATCGCCTCGACTTCCCCTACCAGCCAGTCGCCATTGCCGGGGTCGCCATCGCCACTCTCACAGGCCTGGGCAGCTGGTTGTTCGGAAAGCCGTTCTTGACCTCGGCTTTCGGCTACTTCCATCTGCCGCTGGTGGGTAAGTTCGAATTGGCCACCGCCATGCTTTTCGATTTAGGCGTCTACCTGGCAGTGGTCGGGGCTACCTTGATGATTCTGGCCAACTTGGGCAAGGTCACCACGGTGCATCGCCCCATCAAGCAGCCGGAATCGAGCGATACCGAACGTTCCACCAAGGAGAAAAGTTGATGGAAGGCCTCTACGCCATCACCACCGGTGTTCTCACCGCTTGTGGTCTCTACCTGACGCTGCGCGGACGCACCTTTCCGGTTGTGGTCGGTTTGACCTTGCTCTCCTATGCCGTGAACCTCTTTCTGTTCTCCATGGGCGGGCTAACCACCGATGGGGCCACTATCGTTGACGGCCCCGCAAGCTATGCCGACCCTTTGCCTCAGGCACTGGTACTTACGGCCATCGTCATAGGCTTCGCCATGACCGCCTTCGTGGTGATTCTGGCGATGCGCGCCCGCAGCGAGGCGGGTAACGACCATGTCGACGGCCGCGAGGAGGAACGCCAGTGATACAGCATCTGATTGTCCTGCCGGTCGTCCTGCCGTTGGTGGCCGGCATTCTGACATTGCGCAGCCGCCAGGGCGGCACCCGCTCCAAGCGCCTGATCGGCGTGGGCGCGACTGCCTTGCTGGTGATGATCGGCATCGCGCTGCTGGTTCAGGCCGCTGGCGGCGAAGTGAGCTACTACGCGCTGGGCGGTTGGCAGCCCCCCTTCGGTATCGTTCTGGTGCTCGATCGCCTTTCAGCCTTGATGGTATTGGTGACCGCCGTGCTTGCGCTGGGTGCGGTGGTCTTCGCCTGCGGCGGTGACGACGAGAAAGGCAGCAATTTCCATGGGCTTTTCCAGCTCCAGCTGATGGGCATCAATGGCGCCTTTCTCACCGGCGACCTGTTCAACCTCTTCGTCTTTTTCGAAGTCTTGTTACTGGCTTCTTACGCCCTGCTGATGCATGGCGGCGGCAAGGCACGCATTCAGGCCGGGGTGCATTATGTGGTACTCAACCTGGCAGGCTCTTCGCTGTTTCTGATTGCGGTGGGCGTGCTCTACGGCGCCACCGGCACTCTCAACATGGCCGATATGGCCGTGCGGATCAGCGAACTGCCTGCCGAACGCGCCGGTCTGGTAACTGCCGGCGCCCTGATGCTGCTGGTGGTGTTCGGCCTCAAGGCCGCCATTCTGCCCCTCTACTTCTGGCTGCCGCGTGCCTATGCCGCGGCACCCGCCCCGGTAGCGGCGCTGTTCGCCATCATGACCAAGGTGGGTATCTATGCGATTCTCAGGGTCTACTCGCTGCTCTTCGGCGAACAGGCGGGTCCGCTCGCCGGGCTGGAACAATCCTGGATCTGGTGGCTCTCCCTGGCCACCCTGGTAGCCGCCGCCATGGGTATACTGGCGGCACGGGATCTGCGCCTGATGGTCGCCTATCTGGTGTTGTTTTCGGTCGGCACCTTGCTGGCCGGCATCGGCATCGGCTCGGTAGAGGCCACCTCCGCACTACTCTATTATCTGATTCATACCACCCTGGTGACCGGCGGGCTCTTCCTGCTTGCCGAATTGATCGGTGTGCAACGCGGTAAAGCCGGAACACGTCTGGTGAAAGGCCGCCCTCTCAAACAGGGCGGCTGGCTGGCGGGGCTATTCTTTCTCGGGGCCATCGCGGTGGCGGGCATGCCTCCGCTGTCCGGCGCTATCGGCAAGGCATTTCTGCTGATAGCCGCCGAAGGCACTCAGCGGCTGTGGCTGTGGCCCATCCTGCTGGGCGGTGGGTTGTGCATGATGATTGCCCTTTCCCGCGCCGGCTCCACCCTGTTCTGGCGCAGCCACGGTGAAGCCGCTGGTGAAGTGTTACCGCGCCGCCAATGGTTCGGCGTCGTCTGGCTATTGGGCGCATCCCCCCTGCTGGTGGTACTGGCGGGCCCGATCAGCGACTACACTCACGCCACCGCCGTCCAACTGGCCAACCCCCAGAGCATGATTCATGCCCTTCTCGACGGAGAGTCTCCATGATCAAGCCCCGCTCTTGGCTGCCGACACCTCTGTTGTCGATCCTGCTGTTGCTGGTATGGCTACTGATGACGCGTAGCATGGCCTTCGGCCAGATTCTGCTCGGTAGCGTACTGGCGATCGTCATTCCTCTGCTTACCTACCGTTTCTGGGACCTACAGCCGCATGTCAGCCAACCCTGGCTGTTGCTGCGCTTCATCCTGCGGGTACTCGGCGATATTGTCGTCGCCAACCTCGAGGTGGCCTGGTTGATCATCAACCCTTGGCGCCGCATGCGTCCGCATTTCGTTGAGTACCCGCTGATGGTGAAGAAGCGTTTCACGGTTACCTTGCTGGCCAATACCATCAGCCTTACCCCGGGAACGGTCTCGGCCAACCTGCGCATGGATGGCAAGACGCTGCTGATCCATGCTTTGGATGTAGAGGACGAAGAGGCGCTTATCAATCACATCCGCGAGCGTTACGAGCGGCCGCTCATGGAGATATATGAATGCTAGCTATCGCACTCAAGATCAGTCTGGCGCTAGTGATCCTGGCGCTGTTGCTGAATGTCTACCGACTCACTGTGGGTCCCTCGCTTCCCGACCGACTGCTGGCCCTGGACACCATGTACGTCAACTCCATTGCCTTGATCGTGATGATGGGCCTGTGGCTCAACACCAAGACCTACTTCGAGTCGGCACTGTTGATCGCCATGCTCGGTTTCATCAGCACGGTAGCGGTGTGCAAGTACCTGCTACGCGGCGATATCATCGAATAGAAAAAGCCTTGGAGGCTCCATGACGATTAACGTGATTCTTGAGGGCGTGATCAGTTTCCTGCTGATTGCAGGCGGCATCTTCGTATTTATCGGCTCGCTGGGCATGACCCACCTGCGCGACTTCTACATGCGCCTGCATGGCCCCACCAAGGCAACCACCCTGGGCATTGGCTGCATTCTGCTGGCTTCGATGCTGTATTTCTGGGGTGCCCAAGGCAAGCCGGATATCCAGGAAATACTGATTACCTTGTTCTTGTTCATCACCGCCCCGGTAAGTGCGCATTTGCTGGCCAAGACCGGGCTGCACTTGCAGCTGCCTCATGTCGACAAGACCCAAGGCAGGCCTTTTGAGCTGCGGGATGAAGAAATCGGGGACAAGCCGGTGCCGCATCCCGATCGGGGACACGGCTGACGGATGGCACGGAAAATGGAGTAACGGACATCATGAAGGCCAATGCAGTCGTTGATACATTGTCCTTTTCATTGGCTAGAGCCAGCCTCCCAGTTCGTTGCGGATAATCGCTGTCAGGGCCGCGATATGATCGTCCCGGTCATTCAGGCAAGGAATATAGGTGAAGGTCTCGCCTCCGGCTTCCAGAAAGCTATCGCGGATCTCTTCCTGAATTTCCTCCAACGTTTCTACACAATCCGAGGCGAACGCTGGAGATATCACCGCGATATGCTTCTTGCCCTGCCTGGCAAGCTCCGCCACATAATCCACGGTAGCCGGACCCACCCACTTCTCCGGGCCGAACTTGGATTGGAAAGCGGTCACGATCTCTTCATCCGCCATCCCCAGCCGTTCTTTCAACAGACGCGTGGTCTTCTGGCAGTGACAATGATAGGGGTCGCCTTCCATCAGATAACGCTGGGGCACACCATGGTAACTGGCCACCAGTTTTTCCGGGCGTGATGCCGTGTCGTCATAGACCTCCCGCACTGAATTGGCCAGCGCAGTGAGATATTCCGGGTGCTCGAAATACGCCGGCACCGTGCGAATGGAGGGCTGCCACTTGAGTTTCATCAAGGTGCGAAAGGCCTGATCGTTGGCGGTCGCGGTGGTCGGTGAACCGTATTGCGGATATAACGGGAAGAACACGATTTTTTCGCAGCCTTGGGCCTGGAGTCGCCGAATCACGCTATCGGTGGAAGGATTGCCGTAGCGCATGCAGAAATCCACCACCACATTATCCCCGTAAAGCTCGTGCAGCGCCGTGGTCACTTTCTCGGTTTGGGCACGGGTAATGGTCAATAACGGGCTTTCGTTATTTTCCATGTTCCAGATACTTTTATACGCTTTGCCCGAAGAGAAGGGACGCTTGCTGAGAATGACCAGCTGCAAAAGGGGCTGCCATTTCCAATCGGCGTAATCCACCACCCGCTTGTCGGACAGAAATTCACCCAGGTAACGTCGCATCGACCAGTAATCGGTGGCATCGGGCGTGCCCAGATTGGCCAGCACCACACCGACCTTGGCGGGCGCCACCGGCGGGTGGTCGGAGGCGGCATGCGCCAAGCGCCCTTTACCGGGCTGGTCCTTCTCTACGCTCGTGGTCATCCAGTACTCCTAGGCAAATACGTTATACATCATGGAATCTTAACATTTTTCATCACCGCGGCGGCATAAAGTTATACTATCGACACGATCTGTATAACAATAGATGAACTCATGTCTAAGCCTTGAGCTTACTACCCGGCAGATTACTGCCCCCAGGAGTTTTTATGAGCCGCTTTCAGCCATTGCAAGCGAGCGCGCCGGTAACGCTATTTCACGACGGCCACTGCCCTTTCTGCCGCGTCGAAGTCGCCTGGCTGGAAAAGCATCGCCAGCGTGAGCGTGTCAAGCTGGTCGATATCCAAAGCCCAACGTTCAATGCCGAAGCATACGGCACCCGATTCGAGCGCATGATGGGAAAGCTGCACGTATTGGATAGCCAAGGGGCGTGGTATATAGGCATGGACGCCAGCCGGGCCCTTTATGCCGTCTTAGGCTACCGGCGGCTGGTGTGGCTGTCTTGCTTGCCCGGTGTATGCGGCGTCATGGATGCCGGCTACCGTTTTTTTGCCCGCCGCCGGGTACGGCTGGGCCAGTGGTGGGAAAAACGCCAAGCGAAACGTTGTTCTAAACGGTCTTGAGAACGACCTAAAGAACGCGGTTGATATACGGCCAGCAGATACTCAAAAGACCAGCGGCATGCGCGATGTCAGAGGCTCATCATAATGGGCTTCGCGACCGACCACTTCGTCCTGGGGCACATACTGCACCAGGTAGGCACGGTGAATGCCGGCTCGCTTGAGCTCCAGATAAACATCGTCGAGCGCGCGAAATAACATCGGTTTTTTACGGTTAGTCAGCATGTGGCGCTGTCCTTCCACATCTTCAAGTTCCACTTGATAGAAACGGCTGCCCGCGTGGGTAATCACCCTTACTTCAAAGTTATCATGCTGTTTGACGAATGGCTTGAGTGACTTGAATTCCATGGTTCCCTCCTGCATTAAATACAACTCAGGCACAGCTTGACTGTGCCTGATGACTATTCCATTGCGATTCGGTGTCAAAAATATGACGACAATGCTGCAAGGGAGTTCCAATGAACCTCATTAAACATTACTGATAGTCAGCTGGATCGATCGCCTTTCCCAATGAGTTACGGTCGATCCAATTGCCTGCCTTGGTCTGCTTATAACGGAACACCACCTTGTCACCGACCGCTACCGGCAATTCGCCATCTTCGGTCTGATAACTGTAGGCCTCGCCTTCCACCACCAGGTGATAACGGTAAAGATCCGGCATCCCCAGCCATTCCTTGAACGGCCCTTCCTTCTCCAGCGATTGGAGTTCACCACGCGCTTCCAACTTGGGAATGCGCGGACGATTACCCCGTCGAAAACCACCTGCCATTGTTTTCTCCACTTGATTGATTACCAATCACACACCTGCCTCGCTCGTGCGACTGCTTGTCGGTACTACCCTTGGGCTGGGCATTATACGGTCTGGCCGTTGCATCTCAACTGTCTCATCAACCGTCTCATCAACTGTCTCAACATCGGCTCAACCGCCGAAGGCTTCGCCGTAACTATCCGGGGCCAGGTCCTCGAAACGTGTGTACTTGCCGATAAACGCCATATGCACCGTACCGATCGGACCGTTACGTTGCTTGCCGATAATCAATTCAGCCAACCCCTGGTTATCCGGATTATCCGGGTTGTACACCTCATCACGATAGACGAAGGCGATCACGTCCGCATCCTGCTCGATGGCCCCGGACTCCCGCAAATCCGACATTACCGGACGCTTATTGGGGCGCTGCTCCAATGAACGGTTGAGCTGGGAAAGCGCTACCACCGGGCAACCGAATTCCTTGGCCATCCCTTTTAACGAGCGCGAGATCTCGGAGATTTCCCCGGTACGGTTTTCGGAAAAACCGGGAATCTGCATCAACTGCAGATAATCGATCATGATCAATGCCATGTTGCCATGCTCGCGTACCACGCGGCGTATGCGCGAGCGCATCTCGTTAGGCGAAAGCGCCGCGGTGTCGTCGATGAACAGCTGCTTGTCTTTAAGCAGGTTGACCGCCGAGGTCAGCCGGGGCCAATCCTCATCTTCCAGCTGGCCGGTACGCACACGGGTCTGGTCGATTCGCCCCAGGGAAGACAGCATCCGCAGCATCAAGGATTCCGCGGGCATCTCCATGGAAAACACCATCACCGCCTTGTCGCTGGAGATTACCGCATGTTCCACCAGGTTCATGGCGAAGGAGGTCTTGCCCATCGAAGGCCTTCCGGCAATGATCACCAGATCCGAGGGCTGCCAGCCGGTCGTCATCTCGTCCAGGTCACGAAAGCCGGTGGACAAGCCGGTCATCTCGCCCTTGAGATTGAACAGCTCGTCGATGCGATCCACGGCCTTGGTCAAAAGCTCGCTCATGCCGAGAGGACCGCCGCTTTTAGGCCGCTCCTCGCTGATCTGAAACACCAGACGTTCGGCTTCGTCCAGCAGTTCATCGGCAGGCCGCCCCTGGGGGCTGAAAGCGCCATCGGCTATCTGGCTAGCGGCACGGATCAGCTTTCGCAAGGTCGCCCGCTCACGCACGATATCGGCGTAAGCACGAATATTACTCGCCGAGGGGGTGTTGCGGGCAAGTTCGGCCAAAAACGCCAGGCCACCGACCGTATCCAGCTGGTCGCGTGCTTCCAGGGCTTCCGAGAGTGTGACCACATCCAGCGGCTGCCCGGCTTCCGCCATGTAGGTCATGACGTTGAACACCAGGCGATGCTCGTAGCGATAGAAATCATCGGCCACTAACCGGTCCGACACATTGTCCCAGGCCTGGTTATCCAGCATTAACCCGCCGAGAACCGACTGCTCCGCCTCCAACGAATGAGGAGGCAGCTTGAGCGCTGCCGTTTCCTGGTCGGAAGAAGACGTGTCCTGCATCATTTGCTCCTTGAACGCTCGATATCGTTCAAACCGGTAGCCTGAGGGTATATCAGTGACGAAGGTGCCGTTGATAAACCCGGAACGACAAAGGGCGCGGGATAGCCCGCGCCCTTTGATGGTCTGGCGAGATCAGGCAGCTTATTCAGCCACAATCACCACACGTACCACCGCATTTACTTCTGCATGGAGATGCAGATCGATGTCGAATTCGCCGGTGTGACGAAGCGGACCTTGCGGCATGCGAACTTCGCTCTTGACCACATCAATACCCGCGGAAGAAATCGCATCAGCGATATCACGCGGACCGATGGAACCGAACAGTTTGCCTTCGTCACCAGATTTCGATGTCAAGGACAGTTCGATTTCATTGAGCTGTGCTGCACGCTCTTCGGCTTCGGCCTTGCGCTCGGCGGCCTGAGCTTCAAGCTCGGAACGCTGGGCATTGAAGGCTTCGATGTTTTCCTTGGTAGCCGGCACGGCCAAGCCGTAAGGCACCAAGTAGTTACGACCATAACCAGGCTTTACAGTGACCTTGTCACCGAGGCCGCCCAGCTTACCAATCTTATCGAGCAGAATGACTTCCATCTCGTAAACCTCTTGTCAGTTGCTGCGAGCCAACCGTGCGCGAAAATTCGCTAGCGTATCGATCAGGCCCAACAGCAGCACGATGAGAATCGTGGGCCATGTGGTGATAAGCAGCGCGTAGAACGCTACCAGCCACAAGCCATTCATCCCTTTTAATCCAATAACCCCGTGTACCAACGCAATGCCGGCGATCAGTAGAGGTACCCACCCGAGCATGGCCAACGGCGCAATTCCCAGCAGCATGCCTGCCACACCCAGCACCACCAGAACGGCAAGCTCACGAGGCGCCAGGCGCAAGGCGTGGAACTCCTCGCGAAAGCCTCCCGGGTTATAAAGCCCGGCTTGCCAACTGCGTGCCAGTGCCAGACAGCCTATCGATGCCAGCAATACCACCAAACCGGTGACGCCACTGATGACCAGTTCAGCCAGCACCTGGGTGTCAAACCCTTGGCTGGTGAATTCGGTCAGCATGCGATCGATCTCGGGGGAGCCTTCACGCAACTCCTCGAGCATCAAACGGGTGTCACCCGGCGGGGTGAAAATTCCCAGCTGGATCATTGCCGAGGCGGCCAACGAGCCACCGATCAGTGCCTCGCTCCAGCGCATTCGCTCACGCAGGATAACGGCCATCAGCGTCACCAGCAGTACACTGGCAAGCGGAATCACGTCGCCCTGCGACCACCACCAACCGGCGGGTAGCGCGGCGGCGATAAGCACGGGGAGCGCCGGCACAAGGCCATGGCGCAGTGTCGTCAGGGCGGCAATCGCCGCCCCCAGCCAGAATAGCCAAGGCACCAGGGTTGCCAAAGCAGCCCCGGCGGCAGCGTAGGGTATGCCGCGCATCAGCCATCGGGCGAGCACTAACATCACGCTAGCAACTTACTTGTGGCTATCGGAGTAGGGCAGAAGCGCCAGGTAACGCGAGCGCTTTACAGCTGTCGCCAACTGGCGCTGATAACGTGCCTTGGTGCCGGTGATACGGCTTGGAACGATCTTGCCGGTTTCGGTGATATAAGCTTTCAGCGTATCCAGATCCTTGTAATCGATCTGCTTTACGCCTTCAGCGGTGAAGCGGCAAAACTTGCGGCGACGGAAAAAACGTGCCATGGAATAACTCCTTCAAACGTGCAAATAATAAAATCAGGCAGTTTCTTCGCGGGGCTTGTCTTCGCGACGCGGACGCTTTTCTTCTGCCGGCTTCATCATCGGAGAAGCTTCGGTGACAGCTTCCTTGCAGCGCAAGACCAAGCTGCGGATGATGGCATCGTTGAAACGGAAGATGTTCTCGATTTCGTCGAGAGTCTCGCCGCCGCACTCGACGTTCATCAGCACGTAGTGAGCCTTGTGGATCTTGTTGATCGGGTAAGCCAGATGGCGACGGCCCCAATCTTCCAGACGATGCACGGTACCACCGTTTTCGGTGACAATGCTGGTATAGCGCTCGACCATGGCCGGCACTTGCTCGCTCTGGTCCGGATGGACCATGAACACGATTTCATAATGACGCATACGATCTCCTTGCGGTTTGGCAGCTTCCAGTGCGCGTGCTACCGAAGCACCACGACAGGGAAGCAAGGAGGTGATTGAAATGCCTCCGCTCGAGTCATCGCAGCAAGCGATGAGACGCCGGAGGCATCAAGTAGAATAGCGCTCGCTTGTCAGACAAACGGGCGCAGGCATTTTAGGGGCGCAGCGACTAACTTGCAAGCTGGCGTTGGCGCACCGCCTCAAACAGACAGATACCCGTAGCCACCGAGACATTCAGACTCGACACCTGCCCCGCCATGGGCAGCTTGGCGAGATTGTCACAGGCTTCGCGGGTCAAACGGCGCATGCCCTTGCCTTCAGCCCCCATCACCAGGGCGACAGGGCCGGTGAAGTCGATCTGATAGATACTGGATTCGGCTTCGCCGGCGGTACCGGTGATCCATACACCTTCGGCCTTGAGCTTGGCCAGGGTGCGCGCCAGATTGGTGACCTGATAAACCGGCACCACTTCAGCGGCACCGCAGGCCACCTTGCGTACGGTGGCATTGAGCGGAGCGGCCTTGTCCTTGGCCACGATCACCCCATGCGCACCGGCCGCATCGGCGCTACGCAGGCAAGCACCGAAGTTATGCACGTCGGTCACACCATCGAGCACCAGAAACAGTGGCGGTTGCGGTGCCTGCCAGGCGCGCAACTTGAGCCATAACGACTCTTCACCTTCGGGTGTCAAAGGCGAACAGAACGCAGCCACCCCCTGATGGGCACCGCCCTGGGTCAGTTGGTCGAGCACCTCGCGGGGCCGCTCCTTGACCAACGTCCCCTTGGATCGAGCTTCGTCCATCAGGGCCGCAAGGCGCGTGCCCGCCCCTTGCTGCACCCACAGTTCACGGGGAGCTTCACCACGATCAAGCAGGCTGCGCAGCGCATGTACACCAAATACCAACTCAAGGCCATTCGGCACCTTGAGGTGCTGACGAGAAGACGCCGATTTCATGAATTACCCCTTCTTGGGTGACGTCTTGCGTGGCCCGCGGCGAGTTCGTCGTGCACCCTCACCGCTTTTATGGGCGCCTTCCTTCTTGTCCGCTGCGTGGCTTTTGCGCGGCTGACGCTTAGGGCGTGGCTTGTCATTTTCCAAGGCGAAATCGATCTTGCGATCATCCATGTCCACACGTGCGACCTGCACCGTGAGCCCATCACCCAAGCGGTAGCTCGAACCGGTCCGCTCACCCTTGAGACGATGCTTTTCGGCTTCGTAATGGTAATAGTCGGATGGCAGCGAGGTGACGTGCACCAGCCCTTCCACATAGAACTCATCCAGGCGCACAAAAAGCCCAAACTGGGTCACCGTGGCGATGGTCCCTTCAAAGACTTCACCCAGCTTGTCGGACATGAACTCGCACTTGAGCCAGTCTTCGACATCACGGGTGGCATCGTCAGCACGACGCTCGGCCATCGAACAGTGCTCACCCAGCTCGACCATCTGCTCGAACGTATAAGGACACCACTTGCTTGGCGGCTCAACCGGCGCGCCTTCGGCACGCAGCACCGTATTGGTCTGGCGTGGTCCGCGAATCACCGAACGAATGGCGCGGTGAACCAACAGATCCGGATAACGCCGGATCGGTGAAGTGAAGTGAGCATAGGCGGGATACGCCAGACCGAAGTGGCCGTCATTCTGCGGTGAATATACGGCACGACTCATTGAGCGCAGCATCACGGTTTGAATGATATCGAAATCCGGACGCCCCTTGATCACCTCCGCCAAGGTGCGGTAGTCCTGAGGGGTCGGTTCATCGCCGCCACCCAGGGAAAGCCCCAGCTCATTGAGAAACAGGCGCAGCTTGTCGAGGCGCTCCGGCGCGGGACGCTCATGAATGCGATACAGCGCCGGCAGGTCATGCTTGTCGAGAAAGCGTGCCGTGGCCACATTGGCGGCGAGCATGCATTCCTCGATCACCTTGTGGGCGTCGTTGCGCGAGCGTGGCACGATTTTTTCGATCTTGCGCTCTTCATTGAAGATGATCGCGGTTTCGGTGGTCTCGAAATCGATCGCCCCACGCTCTTCACGCGCCTGGCGAAGCAACTGGTAAAGTTCGTGCAGGCTCTTGATCGGCTTGACCAGGGCGGAATGCTCGTTACGCAACGCCTCGCCCTCTTTACTCGACTCATCGAGTATCGACGCCACCTTGTTATAGGTCAGGCGGGCGTGGGAGCGCATTACCGCCTCATAAAAACGGTGACGGCTGATGGTGCCGGTCTTGGAAATATTCATTTCGCAGACCAGCACCAGGCGATCGACGTGCGGGTTCAGCGAACACAGACCGTTGGAAAGAAGCTCCGGAAGCATCGGCACGACCTGGCCCGGAAAGTATACCGAGGTACCACGGGTACGCGCTTCTTCGTCCAGCGCTGCACCCGGCCGAACGTAATGCGAAACGTCGGCAATCGCCACCAGCAATTTCCAGCTGCCCGACTTGGTCTTCCAGGCGCAGACCGCATCGTCGAAGTCTTTTGCTGACTCATCGTCGATGGTCACTAGCGGCGTATCCCGCAGGTCGATACGG
The DNA here is from genome assembly GCF_003336665.1 of Vreelandella rituensis. GTDB lineage: Bacteria > Pseudomonadota > Gammaproteobacteria > Pseudomonadales > Halomonadaceae > Vreelandella > Vreelandella rituensis. The sequence continues at coordinate 34,834 of NZ_QPIJ01000010.1, forward strand.
TGGGCCTTGTCGGCGTCTACGACTTCTGCCGAGATACCGGCAATCTGATCCAGCACCTCTGGTGGAAACTCGGCAGGAATATCGTAACTGCGAATCGCAATATCGATTTCCATGCCGGGGTCCATACGTTCGCCCAGTACTTCGACGACTTCCCCTACCGGCTGCACGCGAGTTTCCGGCTGCTTGACGATCCTGGCCGAAATCACCTGACCGTCCTGGGCACCACCACAGGCACTGTGAGGAATGATCACTTCCTGGGTGACTCGAGGGTTTTCCGGAATCAGGATGCCGAATTCCGGGGTATTGGCCCGGTACACGCCTACGATTGTCTGGGTGTTGCGTGTCAGCACCTCGGAAATGGTGGCCTCGTCACGCCCACGTCGGTCACGTCCGGTAACGCGTGCCAAGACATGATCGCCATGAAAGACGCGGCGCATTTGCCGCGACTGCAAGACCAGGTCGGGCTTCTTGCCGTCATCGCGCACCAGAAAGCCGAAACCGTCTCGATGGCCCAGCACCTTGCCCTTGATCAAGTCCAACTTATCGATCAAGGCATAGGCATTGCGGCGATTGCGCAGCACCTGGCCGTCACGCTCCATGGCCGCCATGCGCCGGCGTACCGCCTCTTGAAGATCTTCATCTTCCAGGCCCAGCATCCGGCTCATGTTTTCGTGGGTAATAGGTTTGCCGTACTCTTCAAGCGCAGCCAGCAGATACTCGCGGCTAGGCGCGGGTTTGTCGTATTTATGCGCTTCGCGTTCGGCGTGCGGATCGTCACGTAAAGTCCATTGCGTCATGCTTTCGGCATCCTCAGCGGCAGCAGGGGAAGAGTATTTAGGAGTAGGTACTCTAAAGAGAAGTGATGATGGAGCGCGGACGACAAGCGTCGCATGCACAAGGTTCCAGCAGCGGATGTGTCAGAAAAAACAAGTCTATGATTGGTCATGCCCGCAGTATAGCGCCGCTGTTTGAATGACCCAACCATCTTCCTTGCTGTTTGTCGCCTATGAAGCAAGAAAAAACGCCTTCAAAGGCTTGCATTCCATTACCAGGCGGGTAATATACGCGCCACTTGCCCAGATGGCGGAATTGGTAGACGCGCTAGCTTCAGGTGCTAGTGTCCGTATGGACGTGGAGGTTCAAGTCCTCTTCTGGGCACCATTGATTTTTGAGGATATTATTCAAGAATGTCTGGTTACCTCGGTCACAGCGAGGTGGAGTAGCGAAAGAAAACAGTCGTATAAGATGTAGGCAGGTTTGTGTTCGCCCAGGTGGCGGAATTGGTAGACGCGCTAGCTTCAGGTGCTAGTGTCCGTATGGACGTGGAGGTTCAAGTCCTCTCCTGGGCACCATACCGAACACAACCGATCACATCGAAAAAGCAGCAACATGATGCGCCCAGGTGGCGGAATTGGTAGACGCGCTAGCTTCAGGTGCTAGTGTCCGTATGGACGTGGAGGTTCAAGTCCTCTCCTGGGCACCATGCTTCATGGTACCGTTCAACCGCATCATTTTCATTACCCCCCTTCCTGCATTGCCTTCCCGTCGCGCTATCTATTATTGCTATTCTTTCGTGCTATACAGCCATACCAACCACTTGTCGCACCAAATTCTTGCCACATTAGCCACTGCCATTATTGGCCTTCAAGTAGCATCCGTTATTTACTGGAATCGCCCCGGCCGCTTGGCTACCTCTTCCAGCGCCCAGTCTTGTGTATCGATGCGGCTCTCCAGGCGTTGTTCAACGTCCTGAGCCAGATCGGGGAAGAAGTCCAAACCGGTACGCGCCTCTACCTGATCGATACTCACCAGATAATCGTCCAACGGTTCATTACCGCGCACGGTCTGAGGCATGATGAACGCCAATGCCAAGGGTGTTTCGGCGTGAGGCACCACGATAATTTTGTAAAAGGCTTCGGGAATTTCCACCAGGCCGACACGGTTGAAGACGTTATCCATAAAGGATTCCGGAAACACCGGGCCGGTAATTACCTGCAACCGCTCGAAACGCGGGGCGAAATGATCCATGACCGATTCTTCCAATCGTTGCCATAACTGCCGATTGAGGTCGGGACGCTGCGGCGCCATATTGCTCATGCGAAAGGTATGTAACTGCGCTGAGCGACCATGCACCGCGGCAATCGCGTAATTAGGCGCCAGGTGCCCACGATCATAACCACTGCCGGAATATTCGTCGGTGCCAACCGGCCACAGTGTGCGCCAATCCGCCTGGAAATTTGGCCGCGCGCCAATACGCGTGTCTTCCACGGCATTTAGCTGGTAGCTGACCCAAAGAGCGTTGACCCGCACATCCGACCAACCCACCAGAAAGCCATCATTGCGCAATACACGATGAAAGGTGGTGGGATGCAAGGACTCCCAGGTCGGCGTACCCATCCAGTTGTAGTCATCGCTGTATTGGCGCTCCTGGAAATACCATAATCCCGAGGCCATCACCACGAATAACAGCGAAACGCCGAGGTTTCGGCCTCGGCGGCGCCAACGAGATACTGAGTTACGCAAGGTCGATTTCTCCGCTTGGCGGTTTGTTCTATCCAACAACAGCTTTATGAAGCAACCGGTCTATCCGATAGCCGTTACCAGCCCAGGGAGAACATGGTTTCCAGATCGTGGCGGGAATGAACCTGCATGGCATTCAATGTTTCAGTGTCACTCACGCCTTCCACGGCATTGAGACGTTCCGTCACCAACTCCGCGAGGCTTTCAAAGTCACGGGTCCGGGCAATGGCCACCAGATCGTAACGCCCGCAGGTGGAATAGACTTCACTGATGCCTTCGACATCCGCCAGGCGCTCGGCTACCGCTTTCACCTGGCCTTTTTCGGTGTTGATCAAGATGACAGCATTTTGCATGACGAACCCTTCATAAAAAGAAATGCCAAGCGAGTATAACACCCACCTCTGCTTGCCACAGCACTCGCCCCGGCCGTGACTAATTGTCGCTGGGTTGAAACAGGTATTCGCAGACTGGGTTGCCTTCCGCTAGCATAGGCTTCGGGACTCCGTTATTCAGATATTCTCGGAGCAAGAGGTGGAAAAACCACCCTATAAATCGTGACCATACGTCAGACCGTGACGTTTAAGGAGACACCATGGCTAATCAAAGCCGTCGCAAGTTCATGCGTAACAGTCTTATGGGCCTTGCCGCCTTGCCACTGGGTGCGGGCATCCTTTCCAAGGCTGCCTTTGCTCAGACCTTACCCCGTCTGGACCCTTCCGCCAGTAACGCCCAAGCCCTGAATTACGTCGAAGTAGCCAGCGAAGCCAGCGATCATCCGGCCTACAGCGAGGGCGAATTTTGCAATAATTGCATGTTCTACACAGAAGACAACGAAGGCTGCCAGCTATTCCCGCAAAACAGCGTAGAACCCAAGGGCTGGTGCCAGTCCTGGACTGCTCAGATGTAATCTGTTTCTGCCTGAAGCACCTTAAGCAGCTGTACCTTTGTCCCGCGCCCAGGCGCGGGACAGTTGTCTTGCATTCAACTTCTCGTCCACCATATCGATGAACTCAACGACCGGCCTGAACCTCCTCCCCTTCTATCGGCCAATGGTACCGTCGGGTAACGCGCTCCGCCTCGAAGGAATCGAGCCTGACCGGAAAGCCCCATAATTGATGCAGATGGCGCATTACCGGGTAGACACTCCGTCCCAGCGGGCGCCGCGCATCCTGGACATGATGCAGCGTCAAGGAACGATCCCCCCGAATATCCGCCTCGACTATCTGAACATTAGGCTCCCGAACCGAAAGCGCATATTGCATGGCCAAGGCTTCGCGCACGCGCCGATAGCCACGCTCATTATGGATGGCACCCACTTCCAGCGTTTCCTCCTGATCATCGTCCACGACCAGAAAGAGCTTCAGATCACGCATCACCTTGGGAGATAGAAACTGCTGAATAAAGGATTCGTCCTTGAAGTTACGCATGGCGAATTCCACTGATTCGCGCCATGGACTTCCCGCCATATCCGGAAACCACTCATGGTCTTCGTCAGTCGGCGACACGCAGATACGTTTTATGTCGGTAAAGATGGCAAACCCCAGAGCGTAAGGGTTGATACCGCTGAAATTGGGACTATCGAAATCCGGCTGATGGATAACCGCTGAGTGCGACTGAAGAAACTCCAGCATCAACCCTTCATCAACCAACCCATCATCGTATAAACGGTTCATCAGGGTGTAATGCCAGAAGCATGCCCAGCCTTCATTCATCACCTGAGTCTGGCGCTGGGGGTAAAAATACTGGGCCAACTTGCGCACGATACGTACGATCTCGCGCTGCCAGGGCGCCAGCAATGGCGCATTTTTCTCAATGAAATACAGCAGGTTCTCCTGCGGCTCAGAAGGATATCGGCCGGCACTGTGCAATCCCAGCGGGTCGTTTTCCGGGCTCATGCCGTCCACTATCGGCATATCGCCGCGCGGGGCCTCGGGAATGGTTCGCCAGAGCATATTCACCTGAGCCTGAAGATAGGTTTCACGCTCATCCTGGCGACGTATTTCTTCTTCCGCTGAAATCGGCGATGGCCGCTTATAGCGATCCACACCATAGTTCTGCAAGGCGTGACACGCATCCAGCAGCTGTTCCACGGCCTGAACCCCATGGCGCTCTTCGCACTGGGCAATGTACTTGCGGGCGAATACCAGGTAATCGATGATCGATTCGGCATCCGTCCAGGTTCGGAACAGATAATTGCCTTTGAAGAAGGAATTATGCCCATAACAGGCATGGGCCATGACCAGCACCTGCATCATCAGGGTATTCTCTTCCATGAGATAGGCGATGCAGGGGTCGGAATTGATCACCAGCTCATAGGCCAGGCCCATCTGGCCCCGCCGGTAGGCCTGCTCCACGGCCAGAAACTGCTTGCCGAACGACCAATGATGATAGCCCACCGGCATGCCTACGCTGGCGTAGGCATCCATCATCTGTTCAGTGGTAATGACTTCGATCTGATTGGGATAGGTATCCAGGCGGTATTCATCCGCCAGACATGCAAGTTCCGTATCGAAACGCTGGAGTATGGCGAAGTTCCAGTCAGAGCCGCTGGCAATTGGACGGCGTATGTCATTCATGGCGCACTCCTTGAGTGTCGTCTCACTGTCTCTGGCTGAGCCGACGCTTGAACAGCTCGCGAAACACCGGGTAAATATCACCGGCCTCGACGATCTGGCGCATGGCGAAGCGTTCGGAAAATACCCCAGCCACTGCCTCGTACTCCTGCCACAAGGATTGATGCTCATGCGGCGTGATTTCCACGTAGGCAAAATATTGCAGTTGCGGCATCAGTTTCTTGAGTAACAGCTCCCGACAGACATCCGAATCATCGTCCCAGTTATCCCCATCGCTGGCCTGGGCCACATAGAGGTTCCACTTCCCGGGGGGATAGCGCGCCTCGATGATCTTGTCGACCAGCCTCAAGGCGCTGGAAACGATGGTGCCGCCGGTTTCGCGTGAGTAAAAGAATTCCTCCTCATTCACTTCCCGCGCCGCTGTGTGGTGACGCACGAATACCAGTTCGACTTTCTCGTAGTGCTTCTCCAGAAACAGATACAACAGCAGGAAAAAGCGCTTGGCGATATCCTTGTGGTTTTGCGTCATCGAGCCCGACACATCCATGACGCAAAAGATCACCGCCTGACTTGACGGCTGTGGCTGAGCGCTGAGCTGGTGGTAACGCAAGTCATAGGTGTCGATGAAGGGGATTGACTCGAGGCGTTTTTCCAGTCGCTCGATTTCCGCCTTGAGCTCGGTGATTCGTGCCGGATTACGTAACACGGAATCCTTGCGCTCTTCCGCTTGCAGCGCCTCCTGAGCAGCCTTCAAGGCACGCCGAATCGGAGCGCGCAAGGCAATCCGCCGGGCATAGGCTTCGCGCATCGAGCGGGTGATACTGATACGCGCAGGTACACCGTCACGGCTCAGGCCGGCTCGCACCATCTTCACTTCATCCAGGGATTTGAGCGGTTTGCGCTGCAAATGTGGAAGTTCCAGGCCATCGAAGACGAACTCCAGAAACTCCTCTCGGCTCAAGGTGAAGGCGAATTCATCCATGCCTTCACCCTGGTTGGAAGCGTCGCCTTGGCCCCCGCCCTGGCCGCCCTGCCCCTTGGGGCGTTGTATCCGGTCGCCTTCGAGAAACTCCTTGTTACCCGGCGCGACAATCGAGCGCGCGCCACCCTGGCCATGTTGAAACACCGGCTCGGAAATATCCTTCGTGGGTATCGAGATCTTTTCGCCACGCTCCATGTCGGTGATCGAGCGGCGGTTGACCGATTCCTCCACGGAGCGCTTGATATGCTTGCGATAACGTTCCAGAAAGCGCTGCCGGTTCACAGCGCTCTTGTGCTTGGCATTGGGCCTTCGATCGATGAAATAGGTCATGTGACCTCCCGGCAAGGCTCACTGAGATTTACGCACGCGCAAATACCACTCCGACAGCAAACGCACCTGCTTCTCGGTATATCCGCGATCCACCATGCGCGCCACGAAATCCTCATGCTTGCGTTGATCTGATGTCGACGCCTTGGCATTGAACGAGATCACCGGCAGAAGCTCTTCGGTATTGGCGAACATCTTGTGCTCGATAACCCCTTTAAGCTTTTCATAGGATTGCCAGCTGGGGTTCATGCCATTGTTCTGGGCGCGCGCACGCAGCACAAAGTTGACCACCTCATGACGAAAATCCTTGGGATTGGAAATACCCGCCGGCTTCTCGATCTTTTCCAGCTCTTCGTTGAGTGACTGGCGGTCGAGCAGCGCACCGGTTTCCGGGTCACGGTATTCCTGATCCTGAATCCAGAAATCGGCATAGATGACGTAGCGGTCGAAGATGTTCTGGCCGTATTCGCTATAGGATTCAAGATAGGCGGTCTGGATCTCCTTGCCGATGAAGTCGACATAGCGCGGCGCCAGAAACTCCTTGATGAAACCCAGATAACGCTCATGGACTTCAGTGGGCAACTGTTCACGTTCGAGTGCCTGTTCCAGCACATACAACAGATGCACCGGGTTGGCCGCCACTTCGGTGCTATCGAAGTTGAACACCTTGGAGAGAATCTTGAACGCAAAGCGCGTGGAAAGCCCTTGCATGCCTTCATCCACACCCGCCGCATCACGGTATTCCTGGATCGACTTGGCACGTGGGTCGGTGTCTTTCAGATTTTCGCCGTCATAGACGCGCATCTTGGAAAAAATATTCGAGTTTTCCGGCACATTGAGCCGCGAAAGCACCGAGAACTGAGCCAGCATGCGCAGGGTGTCCGGCGCGCAGGGCGCAGCATTCAAGGAGGAATCTTCGAGCAGTTTCTCGTAGATCTTGATCTCCTCGGAAACGCGCAGGCAATAAGGCACCTTGACGATATACACCCGGTCGAGAAACGCCTCGTTGTTACGGTTATTACGAAACGCCTGCCACTCGGACTCGTTGGAGTGAGCCAGGACGATACCGTTGAAAGGAATCGCCCCCATCCCTTCGGTGGGGTTGTAGTTGCCTTCCTGGGTGGCGGTCAGCAATGGATGCAGCACCTTGATAGGCGCCTTGAACATCTCGACGAATTCCATCAGCCCCTGGTTGGCGCGGCACAGCCCGCCGGAGAAGCTGTAGGCATCCGGGTCATCCTGGGAATAAAGTTCCAGCTGACGGATATCCACCTTGCCCACCAAGGATGAAATATCCTGGTTGTTCTCGTCACCAGGCTCAGTCTTGGAAATAGCGATCTGGTGCAGCCGCGAGGGGTACAGGCGCACCACGCGGAATTCGGAAATATCCCCGCCGTACTCCTTGAGCCGCTTGGCCGCCCAGGGCGACATCACGCTTTTCAGATAGCGCTGCGGAATGCCGTACTCCTTTTCCAGCAGCTCGCCATCTTCCTCAGGAGAAAACAGGCCCAAGGGTGACTCATACACCGGGGAGCCCTTGATGGCATAGAACGGAATGCGTTCCATCAATAGTTTCAGGCGTTCGGCCAGCGATGACTTACCCCCGCCCACCGGCCCCAGCAGGTAGAGAATCTGCTTACGCTCCTCCAGCCCTTGAGCAGCATGGCGAAAATACGCCACGATCTGTTCGATGGCTTCTTCCATACCATGAAATTCCGCGAACGCCGGATAGCGACGAATCACCTTGTTGGAGAAAATCCGCGAGAGACGCGGGTCTTTGGCAGTATCGATCACTTCGGGCTCGCCGATGGCTTCAAGCATCCGCTCTGAAGCGCTGGCATAAGCGGACGCATCGCGCCGGCACAATTCCAGGTATTCCTGCAGGCTCATGTCTTCCTGCTGGACACGGGAAAAACGATTTTGAACGTGGTCAAAGATGCTCATTGATGCCTCCTCTGGCCCAACCTCGGCGGTACGACGCGTCGGATAACACGAAGTACCTGTTCTATCAGCGTAGTCAGCATTAGCGATAACGATGATGGATGCTTCAACGCAACCCAATTTTGTTTTATTAGTTCTATTCTAAGAAAGCTTGGAAGGAAATTGGTTGCGTTGAAAGCAGGAGATTTGAACAGAGCAGCAAACGAAGAAGGTGAGGAAGGATCAGTTCAGGGCTGCTTGGATATCGGCAATCAAGCTATCGAGCAGCACGGTGGTGGTATTCCAGGCGCACACAAAACGCACCCCACCGGCACCGATGAAGGTATAGAACGTCCAGCCGCGTTGGCGCAGAGACGCGATCACCGCCGGCGGCAATTCCACGAACACACTGTTGGCCTGGGTGGGAAACATCAAGGATATGCCGGGTAAGGCGCGCAGGCCTTCGGCCAAGTAGCCGGCCATGGCATTGGCGTGTTGCGCATTGCTGAGCCAGGCGCCACTTTCCAGCAGCCCTAGCCAAGGCGCCGCCACGAAACGCATCTTGGAAGCCAGTTGGCCGGCCTGTTTGCAACGCCAGGCGAAATCTTCAGCCAGGTCACGGTTGAAGAACAGAATGGCTTCCCCGAAAGCCAGGCCGTTCTTGGTGCCGGAAAAACACAGGGCGTCTATCCCTACCTGCCAGGTCAATTCCGCCGGGGTGACGTTCAAACTGGCACAGGCATTGGCGAAACGGGCGCCATCCATGTGCAGGCGCAGGTCGTACTTGTCGGCAACGGCCCTTATGGCCAGCAACTCCTCACGCGAATAAAGCGTGCCCACCTCGGTGGGTTGCGTCAGCGAAATGACTTTCGGTTTCGGGTAGTGAATGTCGTTGCGCTTGGTGACCAGCGCCTCGATGCCTTCCGGGGTCAACTTGCCGTTGGGGCCCGGTGCAGTGAGCAACTTGGACCCATTGGAGAAGAATTCCGGCCCCCCGCACTCATCGGTTTCGATATGCGCCAGTTCGTGGCAGATCACGCTGTGATAACTGCGTGCCATGGCCGAAAGCACCAGGGAATTGGCTGCGGTACCGTTGAAAACGAAAAATACGTCGCAATCGTAGTCGAACAATTCCCGAAAACGATCCGCCGCCCGGGCCGTCCAGTGGTCATTGCCGTAAGCCAGGTCGTCCGTCTGGTTGGCTTTGAGCAGATATTCCATCGCTTCCGGACAGATGCCGGAGGTGTTGTCACTGGCAAGAAAGCGCGGGGTGCACTCCGAGGTCATGAGGAAAAATCCTTGTAAGCTAGCGTAATCGCGGCACCGGCCGGGTGCCACCGGGCTATGGGCGGTCAAGACGGGATAACCGCTTGGCCGGATACGTCACCTTATCGCCCTTTCCTTCGAGCGTCACCCGGCAGGCTACGCCATCCTGCAGGCTACAATGCTGCTGCCAGACGCGTGCCTTGTTCGATGGCGCGTTTGGCATCAAGCTCGGTGGCCTCATCGGCGCCGCCAATGATATGTACCGCGACACCTTCCTCGCTCAACGGCGCCAGCAATTCACGTACCGACTCCTGCCCGGCGCAGACCACAATGCTGTCAACCGCCAGTACGCGGGTCATCTCATCCTGGCGTATGTGCAGCCCTTGGTCATCGATCTTGAGGTAGTCACAGCCCGCCAGGGTGGTGACGCCACGCTGCTTGAGAGAAACGCGGTGCACCCAGCCCGTGGTCTTGCCCAGATTCTTGCCCGGCTTGGAAGCCTTGCGCTGGAGCATGGTGATCTCTCTTGGCACCTCAGGCGGTTGCGGGGCTTTCAAGCCGCCCCGGCTAGAAACCGCCAAGTCAACGCCCCACTCATCACACCAGGCGTCGACATCCAGCGTCGGGTGGCCCTGATGCGAAAGCAGTTCCGAGACATCGAAACCGATGCCACCGGCACCGATTACCGCCACACGCCGACCCACGCGTTCGGGGTGGGTGATCGCCTGGGCATAACTCAACACGCTAGGGTGGTCACTACCGGGCAAGGCCAGCTCGCGGGGACGCACACCGGTGGCCAGTATCACCTCATCGAAGTCTTTCAGCGCCTGGGGGTCGGCTTGAGCATTCAAACGCACTTCCACGCCGTGCTTGTCGAGCATCACCCGGTAATAACGCAGGGTTTCCAAGAACTCCTCCTTGCCGGGAATCTTGCGCGCATAGTTGAACTGCCCGCCAAGCTCGGCGTTTTGCTCGAACAGCACTACCTCGTGACCACGGCTGGCGGCCGTTACCGCTGTCGCCAACCCCGCAGGACCGCCACCCACCACTGCCACCCGCTTGATCCGGCTCGCCGGTTCGATCAACAATTCCGTTTCATGGCAGGCACGTGGATTGACCAGGCAGGAGGTCAACTTGCCAGCGAAGGTATGATCCAGACAGGCCTGATTGCAGGCGATACAGGTATTGATTTCCTGCGATCTGCCCGCCTGGGCCTTTTCCACCCAGGCCGGGTCGGCGAGAAAGGGCCGCGCCATGGACACCATGTCAGCGTGGCCTTGCGCCAAAACCCGCTCGGCGGTTTCCGGCATATTGATGCGATTGGTGGTGATCAGGGGAATCGAAAGCTCGGTTTTCAGACGCTGTGTGACTTGCGTGAACGCCGCACGCGGCACACTGGTCACGATGGTGGGCACCCGCGCTTCGTGCCAGCCGATACCGGTATTGATCACGTCGGCACCGGCCGCTTCAATGGCCCGCCCCAGGGCGATCACCTCTTCCCAGGTGCTGCCATCCTCCACCAGGTCGATCATCGAAAGGCGGAAGATGATCAGAAATTCTTTACCGACCGTCTCGCGAATCCGCCGAACGATCTCCACGGCAAAGCGGATGCGATTGGCGAAACTTCCGCCCCATTGATCTTCGCGGTGATTGGTGCGCGGGCAGATGAACTCATTGATCAGATAGCCTTCCGACCCCATGACTTCCACGCCATCGTAACCGGCTTCCCGGGCAAGGGTGGCGCAGCGCACGTAATCATCGACTTGTTGCTCGACGTCCTGGGTGCTCAAGGCGCGCGGCATGAAGGGATTTATCGGCGCCTGAAGCGCTGATGGGGCCACCAGATCCGGGGAATAAGCATAACGTCCGGCATGCAGAATCTGCATGCAAATATAGCCTCCGGCCTCATGTACTGCCTTGACCACCTCTTGATGAGGCGGCAGCTGATCGTTTTCCATCAAGGCGTTGGCATTCTCGAATACCGCACCCTCTCGATTGGGGGCGATACCCCCGGTGACGATAAGGCTCACCCCATGCCGCACCCGCTCAGCATAGAACACCGCCAGGCGCTCGAAGCCTCCCGGCACCTCCTCCAGGTTGGTATGCATCGAGCCCATGAGAATACGATTGGGCAGTGTCAGGTGTCCGACATTCAAAGGACGAAACAGATGGGGGTAGGCAGACGCTTGCGACATGATAGAGTCTCTTTTGTTAGTAGAGTAACCAATCGAAGTAACCAGTCGACATTGGTAGCGACCAATCGAAATTCAAACAAGCGTATGCCATCCTGGGTGTGACGTACAGCCCCTGCCAAGCTTGCCAACAGGAACATCCCATGCCGTTGATCTACTTTCTGGCCCCCTTGGCCACCGTACTGATCTGGTCGGGCAACATGACCATCAATCAACTCAGCGTCGGTGCCATTGCTCCCACCAGTATCGCCTTTCTGCGCTGGGTGTTGGCCCTTGCCGTCATGACGCCCTTCGTGCTGCCGGCGGTATGGCGTCACCGGGAAGAACTCGGCCGCCAGTGGCCGAAACTGGCTTTTCTCGGCTTGCTCGGCATGGGCTTGTGGCAAGGGTTGGCCTACGTGGCGGCGGAAACCACCAGCGCGACCAACATGGGTATCCTGGCCGCCATGGTGCCCCTTCTCACCGTACTGCTGAGCGCCCTGATCTTGCGTGTCGCACCGACGCTTGGCGGCATCGCCGGTGGGGTAGTGGCGTTTGTCGGGGTAACGGTGCTGCTGGGGCGTGGCAACCCGCTTTCGTTGCTGCACCTTGAAGTGGCATTCGGTGATGCGCTGATGGTGGTGGCCGCCAGCTGCTACGCCCTGTATGGCGTGATGCTCAAACGCTGGCCAATGGCACTGCCGCCCTGGGTAATGCTGTATGCCCAGGTGTGCTTTGCCGTGCTCTTCTTGCTGCCAGGCTATCTTCTCGGCCCGATGACGCCCGTCAGTACCGCCAATATCGGTTTGATCCTGTATGCCGGCATCCCGGCTTCCATCATTACCACCTTCCTGTGGATGCGGGCGGTACGCCAGATAGGCGCCAACCAGGCAAGCATCTTCATCAACTTGATGCCCTTGTTCAGCGCCTTGATTGCCATGGCTTTCCTGGGCGAAATCGTGGCCGGCTTTCACCTCGTCGGCGGCCTGTTGATACTGGCCGGTGTGATCATGGCGCAACTGCTGACCCAGCCGCTGAACCGCATTCCTCGAAGCCGAGAGTCCCTCTCTTGATGAGGAAACGTCTCTTTCTTGATGATGAAATAATACTTGAAAAGCCAGATAAGCCAGCTAGGTTTACATCATCATCCAAAAAAAGCCTTCACTATTATAATGAATGGATGCTAATGCCCCTTAACCAAAACGATACGAGGTTTTTATGAAACATATCCTTAAGGCTGCGGCACTGATTGGCACATTCAGTTTATTGTCAGGCATGGCGGTTGCAGAGCAGCCCGGTGAAGACATCGACCCAAACGGTGGTGTGGATTCGGCAAATGCCCCTGACGACGCCATGGTCGATTCCCAAGGCAAGGTAGAAAATGGAGAGATAGTTCCGGGCAGCGGCGTCGATAGTGCGAATGACCCTGACGACACCATGAACGATCCCCAGGGCAAGGTAGAAAATGGAGAGATAGTTCCGGGCAGCGGCGTCGATAGTGCGAATGACCCTGACGACACCATGAACGATCCCCAGGGCAAGTTAGAAAATGGAGAGATAGTACCGGACGGCGGCGTGGATTCGGCCAATGATCCCGACGATTGATCTTGAGCGCTAACCCACTGTAATGCGAGAAAGCCCCGGCATTTCGCCGTAATGCCAGTCAGTTAACGCTGACTGGCATTTTTCTTGGTGGGGTATTTCTGTGGTCGGCGCCTGACCGATCGAGGATAAGACCGCTCGCGTCGCTCAGGCAGGACGAAGGCAGGTGCCATGTCCAGCATCGATTGAAGCACGCCGGGCACGCGTCCCGGCGAGACTCAAGGTAGGATCGTCAACTCCTTGATGAGCCAGTGGGCAGCCTGATGGAAGCTGAGCTGGCATCCAGGCTATAGGCCATGCGCGCCATCTGGAAACGGATCAGGTTGTAGGCCAGCAAGGTGCCCCAGAGCTCCTGAAAGACCATCTCCGGCGTGCGGCTGCGCAACGTTAGGCGGTTTCCTAATAACGATTGCTTGATTTCCCGGTAGCCCAGTTCGATTTCCCAGCGATGGCTATAAAGGTCGACAATATCTGCCGCCGGAAAGCGCAGCGGGTCGGACATCGAGGTCAGGCCCTGGACCTCCTTGCCATTCACCTTGCGGCGTAACAGACGCGCCGTCATTGTCGGCGGCAAGTCCGGCCACTTCTTGCGCGCCTGCGGTGACGTGGTCAAGGTCACCAGGCGGTCTTGCCTGCCCAGCGAGCGTTGTTCCTGATAATGCGTTCCCTTCTTCAGGGGAATGAGCCAATGACGCTGCTCGCCTGCGCTCTGCCAGGCATGCAGCAGACCCA
>NZ_QPIJ01000010.1:49144-91883 GCF_003336665.1 Vreelandella rituensis
TGAGGGGTCTGCTGATGCCACAAGGCCTGGGTCTGCTCGAAGACGCGCTTGATGGGCTCCACCCCAAGCCTTTGACGTGCTTGCACCACGGCACTGGGCGCGACGAAGGGGCGCTTGCCGGGCAGCATGATGTCGAGGTGATTGACGATCTGCCCCATCGGGATATGTCGAAAAAAGGCCATCCCGACCACGGCCCAGACGACCATGTCCAACGGCAGGCGACGCTTGCGCAGCGTGGCCACACCGGCTTCTTCAAGACAGGTGTCGATCAGTTCGGGAGAGAGTACCTCGGAGAGACTGGAGAAATCGTCGGGTACCGCCTTGGCGATGGCATCAATGGCGTCGCTGAAATGCATGAGACCTTTCCGTATCAGTTGCCTGACACGGAAAGGTCTCATGATCAGCTTGTTGAAAATAGGCTTAACTGACTGGCATTACGGCATTTCGCCGGGGCTTTTTGTTGCGTAAAGCCAAGACTGTAAGGCGTAAAGCTGGGGAGCCGTAACGGGAAGAGTGCCATTGGCTTCCTGTCGAAGGGATGCGACATGTTAGGATGGTCGATCTATTTTCGAAAAAGGGGTGAGTAATGTCCCTCGAAGAACTGCATCTCAATCTGCGCAACCTGACCCCGGAAGACTACGAGCCGCTTAAGGCTCTGATGGACGCCGTCTATCATGACATCGGTGGCGCCTGGCCCAAACGCACCATCGACAAGCTGATTCAGGAGTTTCCCGACGGCCAGATCGCCATCGAAGACGAAGGCATGCTGATCGGCGTGGCCTTGACCGTGCAGGTGGATTACGACGATTTTTCCAATCCGCACAAGTACGATGACTTGATCGGCCACCGCGAAATCATCCTCAACGATGAGGATGGCGACGCCATGTATGGGCTGGATGTGCTGATTCACCCCGATTATCGCGGCTATCGTCTCGGGCGCCGTTTATACGAAGCGCGCAAGGAGCTATGCCGTTCGCTGAACCTGCGTGCAATTCTTGCCGGAGGACGGATTCCCGGCTATCACGAGCATTCCGATTCACTTTCCCCCGCCGAGTACATAGAGAAAGTCTCGCGCAAAGAAATCTACGACCCGATTCTCTCCTTCCAACTGGCCAACGGCTTTCAGGTCAAGCGCTTGTTGCACAAGTATCTGCCGGAAGATGAACAGTCACGGGGCTATGCAACCCTGCTCGAGTGGAACAACATTCTGTTTGAACCCGCCGAAAGCGTGCTGGACACCCGCCCCACTCAGGTGCGCGTGGGTGCGGTGCAGTGGCAGATGCGTGAGTTCGCTTCGGTCGAAGCGGCACTGCAACAGATTGAATACTTCGTCGATGCCCTGTCCGATTACCAGAGCGACTTCGCCGTTTTCCCGGAGCTGTTCAACGCCCCGCTGATGGGCCTCCAAGATCGTGCCGCCCAGCAGGATCAACTGGGGGCCATCCGTTTTCTGGCCGGTTTCACCGAACGCTTCAAGACCGAGCTTTCACGCATGGCGGTCTCCTACAACATCAACATTATCGGCGGCTCGATGATCGAGGTGGGCAAAGATGACCGCCTCTACAATATCGCTTACCTGTTCCATCGCGACGGTAACGTTGAACGCCAAGCCAAGTTGCATATCACCCCGCAAGAACGCCGCGACTGGGTGATCGAAGGCGGCGATGAGCTGAGAGTCTTCGATACCGACGCCGGGCGCGTGGGAATTACCATCTGTTACGACGTGGAATTCCCCGAGCTCGGCCGCCTGCTCGCCGACCAGGACATGGACATCCTGTTCGTGCCGTTCTGGACCGACACCAAGAACGGCTATCTGCGCGTGCGCCACTGCGCCCAGGCGCGTGCCATTGAAAATGAATGTTACGTGGTGCTGTGCGGCAGCGTGGGCAACTTGCCGTCAATCGAAAATCTGGACATCCAGTACGCACAATCGGCGGTATTTTCGCCGTCGGATTTCGCTTTTCCCCACGATGCGGTACTCGCGGAAACCACACCCAACACCGAGATGATCTTCTTCTCGGATCTGGACCTCACCCGCCTGACCGTGGTGCGGGCCGAAGGCTCGGTGACCAACCTGAAGGACCGCCGCAAGGACCTGTTCGATCTGCGCTGGCGTGACTGGTCGTGGAAGTCCGGGGCCAATCTCGACGACCAGTAAGACGACCAATAGATAGCCGTCACTCAAGGCTAAGGCCAGAATAGATGCGTGGGGATGCGGCGCTGGGCATCGACCACAACGCCCTCCTCGCGCAGTTTTTCCATCTGACATTGCGCGCCGCCATGATCCGCCACGCGGCGTGTCGCCGACACCACTCGATGCCATGGCAGCGTATGGCCCTCGGGTAGTTGACGCATCGCCGTTCCCACCATCCGCGGTGTGGCGCCCTCGGTCATTGCCGCAATGCGTCCGTAGGTCGTCACCCGTCCCGCTGGAATCTGATCGACAATCGTATAAATCTGCTCAAGCAGGTCAGGGCGCGACATCATTGCTCTCCTCGCATTTCGTTTATTGCATTCCTCATGACAAATCATGACACAGCCACTGCCATAGCTTCTGCGCCTCGTCGCTCACGTGACGGCGGCTAGGGCGCACCAGCCAAAAGCCCTCGTCGCTGGGCAACGGCAGATCGAACGGCGCGACCAGGTCAGCGCGCTGCTGCAAAAGCCGTCGGTGCGTTAACGCGACACCGCCGCCCTGCGCCGCGAGAGCCAGGGTCATCACCTGATTGTCGCAGGTCAGCGCAAAACAATGCTGTTCCACCTCAGCCACTTCCGCTTGCGCGAGCCACGCAGCCCAGCCGCTGCCAAACCCCACCGCATGAATCAGCGTATGCCCCGCCAAGGCTTCCGGCGTGGGCAGCTTATCGGCAAGCGCAGGTGAGCAGACAGGCAATAGCGACTCCGCCCCCAGCGAGCGCATCTCCACCCCCGACCAGTCGCCACGACCGTAGCGAATCTCGATGTCCGTGCCTTCCGGGCCAAAGTCATCCGGCCAGATCGCGCTGACGGTGCGAATCGCCACCTGTGGCACCTGGCGATGAAAGGCCACCAGACGCGGCGCCAGCCACGCCTGTTGAATCACCGGTGTTGCGCGTAGCGTCACCGGCTGGCCGCTGGTATGTCCGAACACTTCCGAGGTGCCTTCCTGCAGGCGCGCAAAGGCATCGTGAATACTCGGTAGCCACGCCTGCCCGGCAGGGGTTAGCGACAGGCTACGAGGATGACGAACGAACAGCTTTTGTCCCAGGCGATCCTCCAGCAATCGAATACGCTGACTGATGGCCGCTTGTGTCACGCCAAGTTCGTGTCCGGCGGCGGTAAAGCTCAACGTTCGCGCCGCCGCTTCAAATGCCTGGAGCCATATCAAGGGCGGAAGACTGTTCATGGAAAACCTACCTATAAGCTGAGCTTGGCCTTAGCTGCCAGATTGATTGTTTGTCACCACCTCTGCCAATCCGCATCCTAGTCATCACACTGCGGCGGCGTGCCAACATAACCGACCTTTTTGGGATCACCTCTCCTGGGTCGATCTCACTCGGAGAGAAGCAATGAACAGCGTGGCGACATCTGGCGCTCCTGACATGCAGGAGCTATTCCCCTATGCCGACGGCCCCCGCTTGGCCTCAGCGGCACCCGACACAGGCAGCATCCAGCTAAGCTGGCAAAACGGCGATACCACCCAGCTCCCCTGGCTATGGCTGCGCGATCATTGCGCCTGCGCCGAGTGCCGTCATCCGCAAACCCGTGAGCGGCTGTATATCCCGCTGGCACCGATTGCGGACGCCCCTGAAATGAACGTGATCGACGGCCATTTGCGGTTAACCTGGGCCGACGGCCACCGCAGCGTCTTTCATGGCGGCTGGCTTCACCAACGCCGTCCGGAAGTCGCGCTGCCGAACGTGCTGCCGGAAGCTAGCGCCTGGCGCGACCACTTTACGCCTGAACGCATCGAGCATGCGGCTTTTCTGACCGAGAAAGGCGAGCAAGCCTGGCTCACTGCGATACTGCGTGACGGCTTGGCGCTGCTCACCGACGGGCCGCTTGTAGAGGAAGAAGTGAGCCGTCTGGCGGAAAAAATCGGCCCCCAACGTGCCACCAATTTCGGTGCCCGTTTTGATGTACGCTCCAAACCCAATCCCAACAACGCCGCCTATACGGCGGTGGGCTTGGCGCTGCACATTGATTTGCCCAATTGGCATCACCCGCCGGATATTCAGCTGCTCTACTGCCTGCAAAACGGCGCAAGCGGCGGCGAATCGCTGTTTGCCGATGGCGTTCGCGTGGTCGAAGCCTTGCGCGCCCAGGATCCGAGCGCGCTGCGAACCCTGAGCGAAACGCCGATCGACTTTCGTTTTCAGGACGAGACCCACGATATCGCCGTGCGAGCCCCGCTGATTGACCTCAACGCCGACGGCAGCCTACGCGAGCTGCGCTTCAACAACTGGATTCGCGATACCCTGCACCTGCCCGTCGAGCAAATGAATGCCTGGTACCACGCTTATCGCACGCTCTGGGCGCTATTTCAC
This sequence comes from Vreelandella rituensis, assembly GCF_003336665.1. Lineage (GTDB taxonomy): Bacteria > Pseudomonadota > Gammaproteobacteria > Pseudomonadales > Halomonadaceae > Vreelandella > Vreelandella rituensis. The sequence goes on from NZ_QPIJ01000010.1 coordinate 53,671, forward strand.
AGCGATGAGCACCAGCTGGAGTTCACCCTGGAGCCCGGGCAAATGGTCGCCTTCGACAACCGCCGCGTGCTCCACGGCAGGCGCGCCTTCGACCCCAACAGCGGCCCGCGTCACCTCCAGGGTACCTACCTCGATCGCGACATGCTTGAGTCACGGTTACGGGTACTCGCTCGCCAACTTCATTGATCACGCCCCATTATAACGACGACGCAAGGAGAGACACATGCAACATTCCCTGACGAAAACCACTTTAGCCGTAGCGCTGAGCGCCGCTGGCTTGAGCATGGCCAGCGCTTACGGCGACGATACCACCCTTGATTTCGGCGTACCGGCCTGGCCCGGCATTACCGTCAAGACCGCCATTGCCGAACAGCTGTTGACTCCTTTGGGCTACGACACACGCCTGCACGAGATTGGCCTGCAGGTGATCTATCAAGGCATGGAAAGCGGTGATATCGACGTTTTCCTGGGCGCCTGGCTGCCCGCCCAGCGCGAAATGTTCTATCCACGCCAGGAGTCCGGGGTCATCCGCGATGCGGGGAGTAATGTAGAGGGCGCGCAGATGACCCTCGCGGTACCGGCATATATCTACGAAGCGGGCATGCAAAGCTTCGCTGACCTGGATGCCAACCGTGACCTTTTTGACGCTCAGATTCACGGCTTTGGTGCAGGCTCCGCCGCCAGCGAAATTTTACACGGCGCTATCGACAACGACGTCTGGGGCCTGGGCGACTGGAGTCTCGTCGATACCAGCGAAGTCGGTATGCTGTCCGCCGCGCAAGATGCGATTTCGCGCGAAGAACCGATCGTCTGGGTCGGCTGGACACCACACTGGATGAACCTTGAGCTACCCATGCGCTATCTGGACGACCCGAAAAACCTGTTCGGCGAGAACAACGGCGAGAGCGACGTTTTGACGGTAATGCGCAGCGAGTTTGCCGATGAGCACCCTAACCTGGAAGCATTTTTTGAAGGCTTCGCGTTTACTGCCGAAGAACAGAGCTGGATGATCAAGCAGTTCGGCCAGGAGGAGCGAGATTCAGACACTGTGGCCAACGAATGGATTCGCGACAATCTCGACCAGGTCGAAGCGATGCTCGATGGCGTCACCAGCCGTGACGGTCGGCCCGCCTGGCCGGTGGTTCAGGCGGCGCTCACTGACTGAGTAGACTAAATAACCCTGCTGTCAAACCTGATCCATAACGCCAAGCGTCCAGACTATTGAGGAAAGCGCCAGCTCAGGATACGTTAGCGTATCCTGATGGCTTCGGCTGCGCGTATAGGCGTCATTCTCATGCAAGGCAGATTGATTAAGGTGATCGTTGGAGGGCTGACGCTTTTGCTGTTGGGGGCCATGTGGCAATGGCTGAATGCCAATGACTTTCTCACTGCTCAACATCTGGCGGAGCTTGCAAGTCGACTTGCCCGGTGGCGCCAAGCGCCTTGGATGTTTATGTTGGTCATGTTCATCTATGCCGGCGCCTTGTTGGTAATGCTGCCACTAAGCTTGCTGGTGGTGGGAACCGGTCTACTTTTTGGTCCAACCTGGGGGTTTGGCTACGCCCTGCTGGGTACGCTGGCGTCCTCGGCGGTTTCCTACTGGGTGGGCCGTTGGCTGGGGCGCGACGCCTTGCTGCATTATGGCGGCCGCCATTTACGGGGTATGTCACGCTATTTATCGCGGCGCGGCATTCGCACCATGATCGTGATCAACCTGTTGCCGTTGGCGCCTTTTACCCTGACCAACATGATGGCCGGCGCCTTTCATCTGAAATTTCGCGCTTACATGATCGGTTCCACCCTGGGCATTGTGCCGGGCCTGGCGGCTCTCATGCTACTGAGCAGCCAGCTTGAAGCGCTTCTTACCGCTGAAAACCGTTTCGAACTGGGGCTGGCCGTGGGCGGTCTGGCGCTGGCCGTGGTGGCGATGTGGGGCCTGAACCGTTACGCCGCTCGTCGTCGTCAACGGCGATTGCGTCATTGAGATGGTTGGGGAGGCCAGCCGACTACTTGCGAAAGGTTTCCGGCGTCTTGGAAGGCGCCAGCAGGTCGCTTTCGGGCTTGTCCTGAAACACCAGGCGCAGTACTCGCCCACGGTGGCAAAGCAGTTGCCACTCCGCTTCCAACCGGCCCCGCACCCGCCCCCAGGCATCAGTATCGACATGCTGATGGGTGGTGTTCTCCGTAGCGATCACCTCTCGGTAGACGTCCAGGCAGCGCGCCGCACAGCAGGCTTCATCAAAACCTTGTGCGGTGTTCAGCGCGCCCTGGCGCAACATTTCACGCGAGGCTTTTTCGCTCATGCCGGCGAGCACTTCACACAGCGCACCTGCGTCGTCGCTGGGTAGAAGCCAACCGTTTCGGCCTTGCTCCACCACTTCACGTACCCCGGGTGCATCGATGGCGGCGACCGGCAACCCGGCAGCCATCGCCTCGACCAACACCATTCCCTGGGTCTCGCTATGCGAGGCAAAGGCGAAAACATTCATGCCATGGTAGGCATCGATCAGGGTCTGGCCGTGCAATTTACCGGTGAAATGAAAGCGTTCGACCACTGAAGCCTCGGTGGCCGCACGTTGCATGGCTGGGCGTGCATCGCCTTCCCCCACCACCAGAAAGTGGGTCTCCGGCTGTTTGCGCAGCAATTGCACAATGGCCTCGGTCAGAAAAGGCAGGTTTTTTTCGTTCGCCAGCCTGCCCACATGCCCGACCACATAAGCCTTTGCTGGAATCTTGTATCGTCGGCGAAACCCGGCGCCATCTCCCTGCGAGAAGCGCTGCGTATCGACGCCACTGGGCACCACATGCACCGCTGGGTTTGCCCCACGCCTGCGCAATAAATCCCTGATACTCTCGCTGGGTGCGATAACCGCATCGCATAGGTGGGTGTATTCCGTAGATAACGCCACAGCGAATCGCTGCATGCGCGGTGAATCCCCAGGCACGTAATGGGTGTAGTGTTCGTAAAGCGTATGATGAGTGAATACCAGCGGCAAGCCGTAGGTCTCGGCTGTTCGCGCCGCGGTATCACCCAACAGGAAGGGATGATGGGAATGCACGATATCGGGGTCGAATGTTTCTATCGCCTCGTAAAGCTGGCCGGGAATCGGCACCGGCAGTGAAAAATCACTGCCGTTGAAATGCTGAACCGCTGCCACTCGAATCACGTCGGACTCATGCCTCGGCTGCCCGGTCATCTTGGGCGCCACCACCAATACTTGATGCCCCAGCGCCTGAAGGCGAGATTTAAGCCGCTTGACCGACTCACTGACGCCACCCACGATTGGACAATATGTATTGGTAAACATGAGTATGTTCAAACGATTGGCTCCCTGGTTGTCGCTTTTTCCCATCCTTATCGCCCAACACTTGCGTGCCCGACGATGAAGGGTGACTATCCTGATTACCATATTCAAGATAGGCGATAAAAGAATCAAAGACATTGACACCCACCACCATTACCTGACATCCGCCACTCAAAACACACAAGGAGGAGTGGGAAAGGCGGTAGCCAAGGCGTACTGACGTACATTGCGCTATCCCTGCCCGGCCAAGAGCCGGGAGTATCCCGCGTAAATCGATGAACCTTTATTTTTTGAACTCTCTCATTGATACGTTTCAGCCCTATGTATGGTCGCTTGCGATTGCGCTGATTGTTCTGCTGGGGCTGCACTTGGCCGCCTATATTCATGGCTACCAATTTCTGGTTTATCGCTGTTATGGCGCGATTATCGCCTCACTGCTGGTCGGTGCCTCCGCCTTCTGGTGGCTTCCTTTACTGGTCGACTCGCAATTGGCCTACGTGGATTCGTTTTTCGGCTGGGTGGTGCTCGCTACCTGCGCATTCTGGGTGGCAGTAATCGCCTATCTCTACCTGCACCCCTTGAGCTTTCTGTTACGCGAGACCCGCGACTGACCCTGCACCGTCATTCATCACCTTCGTTAATTCCTTGAGTCAGGAGACCAGCTAATGCGCAAATTGTTATACGCAAGTATCGCCGGGGTGACGCTTTCCGGATGTACCGGCATCCCCAAGGGCACCGAGGCGGTCACTGGCTTTGAACTCGAGCGCTATCTTGGCCAATGGTACGAGATCGCCCGTCTGGATCATTCCTTCGAGCGGGGGCTGGATTGCGTCACTGCAGATTACAGCCTGCGCGATGACGAGGGGGTGCGCGTCATCAATCGTGGCTACAATCTGGAGGAGGGTACTTGGAACGAAGCGGAAGGACGGGCCTATTTCATAGAAGACAAGACCGTTGGAAGGTTGAAAGTCAGTTTCTTCGGTCCCTTCTATGGTGGGTACAATATTCTTGAACTGGACGAGGACTACGCCTGGGCATTGGTGGCCGGACCAAATCGCGACTACCTGTGGATACTTTCGCGGACGCCGCAACTCGATCCCCAAGTCGAGCAGCGATTGCGCCAGCGCGCCGCCGAGCTGAACTTTCCGGTAGACGACTTGATCGAGGTGGAACAAGGCAACGCATGCCCAAATCCTCCAGCCTCCGCCACTTGAAGTGTTCTTTCGCTGAACAAGCTTCCTATGGAACAAGCCAAGCGGTAGCCAGACAGCCAAGACCCGAAACGACTCGACTAGCCCGGATATCTCAAGGATTATTTTTTTATGACTATCGATGAGTTTTTCCAGCACCTCTGGCACGACTACACCGCCATGACACCCCAGGCCAAGCGTATCCATGACGCCTTGATCGAAGACGGTGAAACCATCGTCAACGATCACGTGGCCTTTCGCACCTTCGACCGCGGCCCGATCACCTTGGCAGCTCTCGAACCTCAGCTGTTGGCGCTGGGGTATACGCCACTTGAGCCTTATGATTTCGAGGCCAAGTACTTGCGTGCCTGGGGCTACCTTCCACCCCAGCAGGACCAGCCGAGGGTGTTTCTTTCCGAATTGAAGTGCGATGAACTTTCTCTGGAGTCTCAAGCAGTCATTGACCGCCTGGTGGCGCAAATCGATCCGGATTCAGTCAACACGCCCGAGATCCTGTGGAGCGGTCGCCTATGGGAAGCGCCCACTTTCGATGAATACCGCCTCTTGATGGGAGAAAGCGAATACGCGGCCTGGCTTTCGATCATCGGGCTAAGGGCCAATCATTTCACCATCAGCGTCAATCATCTGACGCATTACGACACCGTGGAAAAGCTGCTCGAAAAGGTCGAGTCGCTGGGGTTGAAAATCAACGAATCCGGGGGCCGGGTCAAGGGGTCACCCGAGGCGCTACTGGAACAAGGGTCGACACTTGCAGACCGCCAGCCGTTCACCTTTGCCGACGGCCAGGTAGAAGAAATCGCCACCTGCTACTACGAATTCGCCAAGCGTTATCCAAAGGCGGATGGCACGCTATTTCAAGGTTTCGTCGCCGCTAGCGCCGACAAGATATTCGATTCCACCAAAATGTCATGACCGCTCGGTTCATGGTCTTCAGCGAACTTAAAGTAACGGCTGGCCTCTGTGTCAGTCTGAGGAGTGTTCTTATATGAGTCACCGTATTGCTGTGATCGCCGGTGACGGCATCGGTATCGAAGTCATCCCCGAAGGGCTGCGCGCATTGAAAGCAGTCACCGAACGCTTCGATATTGCGCTTGAGTTTCAGACATTCGACTTCGGCAGCTGCGACTATTATCTCGAACACGGCAAGATGCTGCCGGACGACTGGTTCGAGCAGCTCAAGGACTTCGATGCGCTGTTCTACGGGGCGGTGGGCTGGCCGGAAAAAGTACCCGATCACATCTCGCTATGGGGCTCGCTTTTACAGTTCCGTCGGCGCTTTGACCAGTACATCAATTTGCGCCCCTGCAAGCTCATGCCCGGCATCAAGAGTCCGCTGGCCGGACGTGAGCCGGGCGATATCGATTTTTACGTGGTACGCGAAAACACCGAAGGTGAATACTCGAGTGTGGGCGGCAAGATGTTCGAGGGTACCGACCGTGAGGTGGTGATTCAGGATACGGTGATGACGCGCACCGGTGTCGACCGGGTGCTCAAGTACGCCTTTGAACTCGCCCAGTCACGCCCTCGAAAGAAGCTCACCTCGGCGACCAAATCCAATGGCATCTCGATCACCATGCCCTACTGGGACGAACGCGTGGAAGCAATGGCCACCGGCTACCCCGAAGTCGCTGTGGACAAGTTTCACATCGACATTCTTACCGCCAACTTCGTGCTTCACCCGGACTGGTTCGATGTGGTGGTGGGCAGCAACCTGTTCGGCGACATACTTTCGGACCTCGGCCCCGCCTGTACCGGCACCATCGGCATCGCTCCCTCGGCCAATATCAATCCGGAAGGCAATTTCCCCAGCCTGTTCGAGCCGGTTCACGGCAGCGCCCCGGACATCGCCGGCAAGGGCATCGCCAACCCCATCGGTCAGATCTGGTCGGGGGCGATGATGCTTGAGCACCTGGGCTATCAGAAAGCCGCCGATGCCCTGGTAAAGGCTATCGAGGCGGTGCTGGAAAGCGGCGACGCCCAAGTATTGACGCCTGACATAGGCGGCAATGGCACCACCCAGAGCCTGGGGCGCGCCATCGCCGAGCGAATTGCCGCTGATATCAGCCCTTGAGCTTCGCGGTAATTCCTGCCACATACTCGCCCTGAAAACGGGCGATCTTGAGCTCACGCTCATCGGGTTGGCGCGAACCGTCGGCGCCGGCCATGGTGGAGGCTCCATAGGGTGTTCCGCCACTGGCCTTGGAAATATCGAACTGTTCCTCGATACCATAGCCGATCGGCACGATCACCATGCCGTGGTGCGCCAGCGTCGTCCAGGTGGAGGTAATGGTCATTTCCTCGCCACCGCCGGTACCGGTGGAAGTGAAGACGCTGGCCACCTTGCCGCGCAGGGCGCCCTTGAACCACAGCCCGCCGGTCTGATCGAAAAAGGTGCGCACCTGTCCGGTCATGTTGCCAAAGCGCGTGGGCGTTCCCACGATGATGGCATCAAAGTCGGCAAGTTCCGCGGGGGTGGCTTCCTCTGTATCGAAGTCCTGCTTGCCGCCGGCCTTTTGGTAAGCCTCAGGGTCCATGGTTTCCGGTACACGCTTGAGCGTCACTTCCACTCCCTCGACGGCCTTGGCGCCTTCCGCTACGGCCTTCGCCATGGTATCGATATGTCCGTACATGGAATAGTAAAGTACCAGAACCTTTGTCATGAACTGACTCCTTGCTGTGATTGATAGCTGTGATGGATCGCTGCGGTGAATACCAAGGGAATGCTCATGGACGATTGGCCAGAACACCAGCTTTCAAGATAGACGAGTTGACGGCTGAAAAAAGCGAAGGTTTTCGATGCCTTGATGCGATTTTCTCGATAGAACTCGCCCAGCCAGCGATATACACCCGGCTTGCGCTCCTTCCTCCTTGTCGCTATTAATAGAGAACGTTGATTGAACCCTCCGACGATTCATTCAAAGAATAGAATCGCAGAATGCGGCAGAATTTTGTTCAATGGAGGCACGGCATGACGATTTTCGAAGCGCTACGCCAAGACCACGAGATTCAGCGCGACTTGCTCAACCGGCTGGTTGCCACTCATGGGGCCAGCGAGGAGCGCGATACGCTTTATAAAAGAGTACGCACTGAGTTGCACTCCCACGCCGCAGCCGAAGAGCGAGCGCTTTACGTACCCATGCTGGAAGTTGATCTGACCCAGGAAAAGGCCCGTCACAGCATCGCCGAGCATCACGAAATCGATGAATTGCTCGAACGCCTGGATGAGACTGACTACAGCGCCACCAGCTGGCTGACCCACGCCAAGCAGCTTCAGCATCTGGTGACTCATCATCTCGATGAAGAAGAACAGGAAGTATTCCAGCTAGCCGGACGCGGCCTTGCCGACGACCAAAAAACAGCGCTGGCCGACGAATACCAGCAAGAAATGCAGCGACAACGAGACGCCTGAATGTTGAACGATTGGCTGGATGCCGCCTTGGGTGGCGATGAAACCAGCGTCTTGAGCGGCAACCTGCCCTTCGGGCGTTATTGCTCCCCCGCACCGGGCATTCTGGAACTTATCCCTATCCAACCACGCCCTGACGCACACGCCTGTGTCATCTCCGCCGCCATTCACGGCAATGAAACCGCCCCGGTGGAGCTTGTCGGTGAACTGCTGGCGGGGATTGAAGCCGGCACACTTTATCTAGGTGCGCCGGTACTGATCATTCTGGGTAACCTTGAGGCGCTGGCGAACAACGAACGCTTTATCACCACCAATCTCAACCGACTTTTCAAACGCGGCCTGGAAGAAGCCGGTGGTGAACCCACCCGTGCTCGGGAACTCATGGCGGCCGTGGACAGGTTCTATCAATCCCATGCCGATTTTTCCGCCCTGCACTACGATCTGCATACCGCCATTCGTGAGAGCCGTTATCCGCGTTTCGTGGTGGAACCGTTTGCCGAGACGCCTACCCAGCCTGAACAATGGCAGTGGCTGGCCGCGGCCGACATCCAGGCAGTCTTGCGTCAACATCAGCCCAGCTGGACGTTTTCCCACTATTCGCGGCACTACCACGGCGCCCAGGCGTTTACCCTTGAACTCGGCCGGGTTGCGCCCTTTGGTGGCAATGACCTTGAGTCACTAGCACCTTTTCTTGGGCTGTTGGAAGCCTTGGTAAAAGGGGAGCCGCCCGCCACGGCAGACCCCCAGCACATGGCGTTCTTCCAGGTGACCCATGAGATAAAACGCCATTCGATGGACTTTCAGCTGTGCTTTGCCGAGGATATTCCCAACTTCACGGCGTTTCCACCGGGTACCTGTCTGGCTCGGGACAGTACGGCAGGTGAGTTTCGTGTGGAGGAAACACCCCTTTACGTCGTATTTCCCAATGCTCGGGTGGCGCTGGGCGAACGTGCGGCACTGCTGGCAACACCCACTACCAAAGTCGAATAACCAAAATACTACCGTTGACGCCTCTCTGACGCCATGGCTGTTAGAATCGCCTCCTTTTCGCGCCACCCCCGTATTGGAGCCTATGTCATGGCCGCTACGCCTATTCCCCTTGAAGTGCGCAACATCAAGAAGCGCTTCGGCGAGACAGAGGTGCTCAAAGGTCTCTCACTGAAAGCCCACAAAGGTGATGTCATCACCTTGATTGGAGCCTCGGGGTCAGGCAAGAGCACCTTTCTGCGTTGCATGAACTTGTTGGAACAACCCGATGAAGGCGACCTGCTGCTTCACGGAGAGGAAATACGCTTCAAGCAGACGCGTTACGGTCGCGAACCAGCGGACTGGAAGCAGGTAGTACGCATGCGTGCCAAGCTTTCCATGGTCTTTCAAAGCTTCAACCTCTGGGCTCACATGACGCTTCTGGAAAACATCATAGAAGCCCCGATTCATGTGTTGGGCCAGCCGAAAAAAGCGGCTATCGAACAGGCTCACGCCTTGCTCGAACGCGTTGGCTTGACGGCGCGTGCCGATGCCTACCCTGCCCAGATGTCAGGCGGGCAGCAGCAACGCGGCGCCATCGCCCGCGCCTTGGCGATGAATCCGGAAGTGATGCTGTTCGACGAACCCACCTCGGCACTTGACCCCGAACTGGTCGGGGATGTGCTCAAGGTCATGCGCGACCTTGCCGATGAAGGCCGCACCATGGTGGTGGTCACTCATGAGATGGGCTTCGCGCGCGATGTATCCAGCCAGGTGATTTACCTGCACCAGGGGCTCGTCGAGGAAGCCGGCCACCCCAAGGAAGTGCTCGATAACCCGCAATCCCCGCGCCTGAAACAATTTCTGGCCCCTAAATACTGACGCCTGCGAGGCTTAGCATGCTCGACCTGCAAGGTTACGGCCCCCGCCTGCTCGAAGGTGCCGGGGTCACCATCCAGCTGGCGCTGCTGTCGCTGGCGCTGGCATTGGTACTGGGGCTTATCACAGCCAGTGCCAAGATGTCCCGCAACCGCTTGATCCATGCAATCGCCACCGTTTACACCACGCTGATTCGGGGTGTACCGGACCTGGTGCTGATGATGTTGTTGTTTTTCGGCGGCCAGATGGGGGTCAACGTCATCAGCGACATGCTCTACGACAGTTTCGAGATAGATTATTACATCAGTTTCAACGCCTTTGCCGCCGGGGTGCTCACCATCGGTTTCATCTTCGGCGCCTACATGGGCGAAACCTTTCGCGGCGCCTTCATGGCGGTGGATAACGGCCAGATAGAAGCCGGACGTGCCTATGGCATGAACAACTGGCTGGTGTTTCGCCGAATCCGCTTTCCACAGATGATGCGCCACGCCCTTCCCGGGCTTTCCAATAATTGGATGGTGCTGCTCAAGACCACCGCCCTGGTCTCGGTCATCGGTTTGAGCGATATGGTGAGGGTAGCTGCAGAAGCATCACGCGCCACTCACGAACCGTTTGTTTTTCTGCTGCCGGTGGCCGCGGCCTATCTAATGATCGCCAGCGTCTCCGAATGGATCTTCGCGCGGTTGCAAAAGCGCTACAACATCGGCTTCGGAGGGCACTGACATGCTGGATATTTCCGCCTGGTTCAACGATCTTCTGGCCGGCAATCTGATCTTTACCGCCCAGACCCTGGGCTATTATTGGGAAGGCCTGGTTACCACCACCCAGCTGGTTTTTCTCTCCTTGGTAATAGGTCTGGTAATGGCGGTGCCGCTGGCGGTGCTCCGCGGCTCGAAGCATCCATGGATTCGCCTGCCGATCTATTTTTACACCTACGTGTTTCGCGGCACACCGCTGCTGATTCAGCTGTATATCATTTACTACGGGGTGGTGTTCGTCGACGGCATTCAGGATTCTTTCCTTTGGCCGGTGTTGCGTGAAGCCTTCTATCCCGCGCTGATTGCCTTCACCCTGAACACCGCCGCCTACACCACCGAAATCTTCCACGGCGCCATCAAAGCCACCGCCCGTGGCGAGATTGAAGCCGCCCGCGCCTATGGCATGTCACAGAACCTGATGATGCGGCGCATAATTCTTCCCAGCGCCTTTCGGCGAGCGCTGCCTGCCTACGGCAACGAAGTGATCTTCATGCTGCACGCCAGCGCTATCGCCAGTGTGGTCACCCTGATGGACCTGACCGGGGCGGCCCGTTTCGTCTATGCGCGTTATTACGCGCCTTTCGAAGCCTTCCTGTTCGTGGCGGCGATTTACCTCTGCCTGACCTTCGCGATCTTGTATTTCTTTCGCTTTCTGGAGAAAAAGTTGCTGGCACACCTCAGGCCACTCAGCTGAGCCGAGAACGCCTGGATCAAACAAACGTTGGTTCCTCGTTGGACAAATACTTTGCCTCTTCCGCATCCTGGGTTAGGTTAATGGTGATCACCATCAGGTGAACCTCTCTCGAAAGGAGTCAATTGATGAAGAAGTTGTTGAGCGTTTCTCTACTCGGCCTGGCGGTTGCCGCCACTACCGCTCAGGCTCGCGATTATGATCATGTCCGTATCGGCGTCGATGTTCCCTACGAGCCGATGGAATACCGCACCCCCGAAGGCGAGCTGACCGGGTTCGACATCGACCTGGGCAACGAGCTTTGCGAGCGGGTCGGTGTGACCTGTGAATGGATCGAACAGGAGTGGGATGGCATCGTCCCCGGCTTATTGGCGCGTAATTACGACGCTATCATGTCCTCGATGACCATCAACGATGAACGCCGCCAGACGGTGCTGTTTTCCGAGCCTTACTTCACACCGCCCTCCGCCTGGTTCGCCCCGGCCACCAGCGAACTGGAAGAAACCTCCCAGGAAAGTCTCGAAGGCAAGACCATCGGCGTGCAACGCGGCACCCTGCAGGACAATTACGTCACTGACATGTACGGCAGCGTCGCCGATATCAACCGCTACTCCACCGCCGATGACATGGTGCTGGACATGGAAGCCGAGCGTCTGGATATCGTCTTTCTTGACTACCCCGTTGGCAAATCCACCCTGATCGATAGCGAAAACCGTGCCTACCAGGTAATCGGCGAGAAAATCACCGAACCCAAGGAGTACTTCGGTGACGGCTTTGGTATCGCCTTCCGTCAACGTGATGAAGCCTTGGCCGAGCGTTTCAACGAGGCCTTGGAAGAAGTGCAGCAAGACGGCACCTACGATGAAATTCATCAGAAATACTTCGGTGAAGAAGAATAAGCGCTTAGCCCCTTCACATTAGTCTTGCCAAACAGTCGTCTTGCCAAACAACAGGCCGCTTCAGCCAAGCTCTGAAGCGGCCTGTTCGAGAGACCCCAAAAGCGCTTACTCCTGCAACCCTTACTCCTGCAGCACATACCGCCCCGGCGCATCTTCCAAGGGTGAATAACCGGATTTTGGCGCTCCCATGGAGGGTGGCGAGGTGGTTTCACCACTGGAACGTTCTATCAACCAGGCTTTCCATTCAGGCCACCAGGAGCCTTGGCGTTCCGGAACATATTCCCGCCAGGTACTGGGGTCCACGTAAGGCGCATCGCCAGGGGTGTCGGCAATTTGATAGACACGATGGGGTTTTCCCGGCTCGCTGACCACACCGGCATTATGTCCGCCGCTGGTCAGGGTAAAGGTGATATCCGTGTTCGCCAGTAAATGGATGCTGTAGACCGAGCGCCAGGGGGCAATATGATCGGTGCGCGTGGCGACCGAAAAAAGCGGTACCCGAATATCGCTTAACAGCACCGGATGGTTGTCTACCCAGTAGTTGCCTTCTGCCAGGGCGTTTTCGAGATACAGCCGTTCCAGATATTCCGAGTGCATGCGGTAGGTCATGCGAGTGGCATCAGTACTCCAGGCCATCAGATCGAACATCGGCAGCTGCTCTCCCATCAAGTAGGACTTCACCCAAGCAGACCAGACAAGATCGTTCGAGCGCAGGAACACGAAAGTGCCACGCATCTGCCATTTGTCCAGGTAGCCCTGCTGCCACATCAAATCCTGCAAGAAACTTACCTGGCTTTCGTCGATGAACAGCTCCAGCTCGCCGGGTTCCTCGAAATCCGTTTCCGACGCAAGCAGGCTCAGCGAAGCCAGACGGTCATCCTGATGGCGCGCCATGGCGGCGGCGGCAATCGACAGCAAGGTCCCTCCCAGACAATAACCCACGGCATGAATCTTCTGATTCGGAACCACTGCATTGACCGCGTCGAGCGCCTCCATCACGCCGAGGCGGCGATAATCCTCCATACCCATATCGCGATCTTCGGCGACAGGGTTCTTCCACGACACCATGAACACCGTGTAGCCCTGCTCCACCAACCAGCGCACCAGGGAATTATTCGGGGAAAGATCCAGGATGTAGTACTTCATGATCCAGGCGGGGATGATCAACAAGGGCTCGGCCTGAACCTTGTCCGTGGTGGGGCTGTACTGAATCAACTCCATCAAGCGGTTGCGGTAGATGACCTTGCCCGGCGTCACCGCCACCGTTTCACCGGGACGATATTTCTCGGCACCAACCGGCCGCTCACCCGCCGAAAGACGGCGTGCATCCTCCAGGAAGTGCAGATAGCCATTGACGAAATTGGTGCCCCCGGTTTCCAAGGCTCGCTTTGCCACTTCGGGGTTGGTCAGCGGCGAGTTACTCGGTGAAAGGCCGTCAAGGATTTGCCGGAACACGAATTCCACCACATCCTCATGGTGCGGTGTGACGCCATCCACACCCACGGCGGCGTTGTACCACCATTGTTGATTCAACAGAAAGGATTGGTAAATGACGTTGTAGGGCCATTTCTGCCATTCCTTGCCCGCAAATCGTTTATCCTCAGACAGGGGTTCAATACAAGGCTTGCACTGTTCTCCCAGAACGGAGTTGGGTAAAAATCCCCATAGCCGGGTCATTTTGCGTGCCATTTTCACCCCAAGCTGGGCCTGTTTTCCCGGGGAGAGACTCAGGTGCCAGGCCCAATCGCTAAAAGCCTGCATGAGAGCTACCGGCGACACCCCACCCGTCATTCGGCCGAGGACAGCATGCGCCGTTCGGTCGGTGACGGTAAAGATGTCTCCTTCACCCTCGGCTTCCCAGCGGCCACCGCTGGCCGCGTGGCGGTGCTTGCGGCGTGGCAACTCCGAGGTCAAGGGCCGCGGCGCGAGGGGACGTTTAGACGTCTCGGTTTCTTGGTGATGTTCCGGCTCTTTCTGGGTGCCTTTACCTTCATTGGTTTGTTGCATCCTTTCCTCCCTTGAACAGGGTCTCATTCACACAACGACTGCAATGCATACTCCAGCATAGTTGAGCGCCTCATATTGGAAAGTACATATCGCACCAGGGCTATCGCAGTTAGAAATAATTGCTTTCTAAGGTCTTGGCTTCATACCAGACATCAAGTGCTTGGCAATAGTCTGAACAATAGATTCGAGCACCCATCTGCCAACTGCGATAGCCCTGATATCGCACGACTCCAACGCCTACGGCTGGCTGACGCTTTATTTTGTAAGGCCAACGGTTTTGACTAGACTTGAATCACCTCAATACATAGCACTGCGTGACACAAGCAGAGCTTTAAAACCAGGTGAGAACGGAGCCTTTCGCTTCGTTGCTGAATCAAGGAGATGACCATGAGCAACGCAAGTTCGAATAAACGTGTGGAAAATAAAGTGGTTTTGATAACCGGCGGGGTATTCGGCATTGGCCGTGCCATTTCCCTGCTATTGGCACGCGAGGGCGCCAAGGTGGCGGTCACGGATATTCAGGATGAAGAGGGCAAGAAAGTCGTTGAGGAAATCAAGAACGCCGGCGGGACCGCCGAGTATTGGCACCTCGATACGTCCAGCGAAGAGCAAGTGAAAAAAGTATTTTCCGAGGTGGTCGATACCTTCGGCAACCTCAATGTCCTGGTCAACAATGCGGGCGTCTCGGGACCCAACAAGCCAACGCACGAGGTGACGGCCGAAGAGTGGAATGACCTCATGGCGATCAACGTCAATGGGGTGTTTTTCTGCACCAAGCACGCGATTCCTTCCATGCAGAAAGCCGGACAAGGCAGCATCATCAACCTGTCTTCGATCTACGGCATCGTAGGGGCCGCCGACCTTCCGCCCTACCATGCCTCCAAGGGGGCGGTGCGGGTGATGAGCAAGAACGATGCGCTCTTCTATGCCAAGAATAATATTCGGGTCAATTCGATTCATCCGGGGTTCATCTGGACGCCATTGGTGGAAAATCTGGGCAAGCAATCGCCGGAAGGGGTCGAGGCATTTCGTAAACAGCTGGACGAGCTACACCCCATCGGCCATGTTGGTGAACCGGACGATATCGCCTATGGGACGCTGTATCTGGCGTCGGACGAGTCCAAGTTCGTCACTGGCAGTGAATTGCTGATTGATGGTGGTTACCTGTCTAGATAATCGCACAACGATCGCGGGGAAAGACATTCCCGGTGGCGCCCGGAACTTACCACGGCCATGCCTGTCTTCCCGGTGTATATAAACTCCGAGAGGAAAGGATGATCTCGAACACTTCTCCGTACACGCCCCCCATCGCCGATGCCACCCCGCGCCCCTCGTCCATCTGGACCGGCTGGGGCCAGTGGCTGGCGTTGGCCACCATGTCTCTCGACCACCTGACTCGCTACGTGTTGCCAGAGGAGTGGGCTCTCGGCTGGGCCGGGTCGTCGCTAGGTCGCATCGCCTTTCCGCTGTTCGCCGCCATGGTCGCCTGGCACGGGCTGTTCAACACCCGCAATCCGCTGCGCTATGCGCGGCGCATTCTGGTGATCGGGCTCGTCGCCCAGCTGCCCTTCATGCTGATGCCCCGCGCCTCCGACGCCCTGTTGCTCAACGTCTGCTTCTCTCTGGCCGCGGGGCTCGCCTGGGGCGCCGGGCTGCGCGAGTTGCTCGCCCGCTACCGGACGGGCGAGCTGGAGAGCCGCTGGCTGGCACTGGGCGTGATGGCCTCGCTGCCCATCTGGCACCTGCTCGGCAATTGGGTCGAGTATGGCCACCAAGGGCTGCTGCTGGTGCCGCTGCTGATGCTCGCCATGCATCACCTGAACCAAGCCGGCGAGCCTCTCGCCCAGCGCCTGGCCGCCGCCGCCCTGGCCGTGCCGGTACTGGTGCTGGCCGGTCAGATGAACGCCAGCGACATGGCCAAGTCCTTCACCGTGGTCACCTGCGTGGCGGCGCTGTGGCTCGCCGCCGGCGCCCATCGTCTGGCGCCGACCGTACCCTGGGCGATGCCGCGCCGGCTGTGGCTGGCCTGGTACCCCGGCCACTTCGCATTGATCGCGCTTTGGCTGTGGCTTTCCGGGGGGCTCGGCTGAAGATCGCGATCAACGGCCGACCCTACTCATCCACCAGACGACCGACCAGGTACTTCTCGAGCATTCCCTCGGCCCGCGGGCTATGGGGTACGCCGGGACGCTTGTTGCTCCAGGCCTCGGTGGCCTCCTTCCCGCACCACTCGAGGATCACCGCTGCGTCGGTGGGGTGGTTCGGCACATAGTCGGTGATGTCGTAGACCCGCCCATGGATGGCCTTCCAGCAGCTCTCGGCGCCATCGTGCTTGGCCAGTTCGCTGCGCGTGATGGCATCAAGTGCTTCTTGATCACGCGCCTCGCCTCCCGACTGGGATAGCGCACTGACCGAGACCAGAGTCAGGATGCTCGCCAGAAAGGCGATAAAGGCGGTATAGGCGATCTTGTTCATGTTCATAAGAAATCGAAGACCTCGCTGTGAATACGTGAATCAGGAACGCCATGGTCGGCCAGCAATCGCTGTAGGTGCGCGTTCATCCCAAGGGGGCCACAGATATATATTTCTCGTTGTGCATAGTCGGGACAGTGCTGGCGCAAAAAAACTTCTGTGAGTGGTCCCTGGTCCCGATAATAGTGAGAAGTATAGGTGAATCCCTCCACCCGCCCGGCAATCTCCACCAGCTCTGCTTGGTAGTAGGCCCGATCCGGGCCGTTGGCAAGGTAGAACAGATGGATATTCCCCTTGACACTCGCCCTGATGGCAACATCCCGGGCACCGCTGACGAAGGGGGTGATACCGATGCCGCCGCCCAGCCAGAGCATGTCGCGCTCGGGCAAGCGGCGCCCGAAGAACTCCCCGTAGGGACCCTCGACCAGCACGCGGGTGTCCGGCGTCACCGTCTGCAGGGCATGGCTGGCGTCGCCCAGGTCCTTGATGCCGATGCGCAGGCATGTATCCGACGGTGCCGAGGCGAGAGTGTAGGGGTGCTCCTCGCCGCGCCCGGCGGAAAGCGACTCGTCCAGCGGCGAGAGATAGACGAACTGCCCCGCTTCAAAGCGGATGCCGCCTCCCTCGGGGCGGAGCACCAGTTCCACCACCCCGCAAGCCAAGGGCACCACCTCCTCGATCCGATAGACATGCCGCCGATTCGGCGCCACCCCCTTGCGCCAAGCGACCGCGCCTAGCCCGGCAATGCCCAGCAGCCACCAAGGCCAGGTCTCCCCGGCCAGCAGCAGAGCGTGCCAGAACCCCAGCAGCAGCGCCGCCGCCGAGACCAGATGCAAGCGTTTCCAGCGCTGGTAGCGAGGCTGGCCGAAGAAGCCGAAGGTAGGTGCCAGGAACACCACCAGCGCCAGCCAGGCGAGCCAGCCCAGCCACACCGCCCCATGGGAGATCGGCGGGAAGAGGGTCGTCACCGCCGCTTCCAGAGAAGCGGGCACCGCCGCCATCCCCAGCGCCAGGGCGTGGAGCATCACCAGCATGAAGGCCCCAAAACCCAGCCAATGGTGGAGCTGCCAGAGCCGCGTCAGCCCACCAAAGGGCCGGTCGAAGCCGGGCACCCGACAGCTCACCGCCCCGGCTGCCAGCATCATGGCCAACCCCAGAATCCCGAAGACCCGACCGACCCAGGTCAGCCACAGCGCGGGGGAATCGCCGAAGCCGCCCAGGCGCGGCAGCGCCACTGCGAGCGGCAACAGCACCAGTACCATCAGGGCGATATCACCCGACCTCAGCCATCGTCGCATCGTCTTTTCCCCTTGCCGAATGCTACTGACAGTGTCGCCGATAAGCATCAGCCTTCAAGCAAGGCGGCGTGTTGTCGCACTCATGTTGACCTGTATCAAGTAACTCCCCTCAGACAGGCCCATACTGGACTCGACAACCACATCAATTTTCCTGAAGCAGGGGTTCACATGGCAAGTCACAACAAGGGCGCTGGCCCCTGGCTGGTTCTCGGGCTGCCGATTGCCCTCGGGCTGGCCTGGGTCACCCAAGGTAGCGGGGTGATCGAGAACGATCCCGAGCGCAACATTTCGATTCCAGACGAGCTGACCATGCCGCTGCAGGTGCAGTCCGCCTACAACGATTCCCATATCTTTTTCCGCTACCGCTGGCCGGCCGAGCGTCCACATATCCTCCACGACGTACTGGTCTACGAGGATGGCGACTGGGTACGCAAGGGCAACGCGGCGCCTGGCTCCAACCCGGATGGCCTCCACGAGGATCGCGTCGCGATGATGCTCGATGATGGCAGCGTGCCCAACTTCGCCCGCTACGGTGGCTACATGACCATCGGGGCCGGGGCCGCAGGCCTCACCGACGAGGCGCCGGAAGAGGTCAGCAAATCGATGCCTGGCACTCGCATGGACCTGACTGACTGGGCAAGCCGCCAGACGCCGGAGACCCTTGAGGCCCAGCGCGAAGCCGGCTACTTCCTCGACCTCTGGCACTGGCGAGGCCACCGCTCCAACCCGCTGAACCTTTCCGACGACCAGTGGGTCGGTGCGGAACGCTCCGGCGATGCGGGCCGCAGCCCCTACACCACCAACTGGGACGGCGATGCCGGTCAGCCGCTGTGGATGCTCGACCCGCAAGAAGCGGGCCAGGCCGCCCTGCGCTGGGAGGACATCGAGGCCGGCCGTGTAGACTTCGACAGCCCCTACTTTCTGGCGGAGGACACCGCCATCGACTTCGATCCCGACCACGACTGGCAGAACGGCGACGTCATCCCCCGCCGGCTCGTCCGCCAGACGGAAGGCTCCCGGGGCGACATCACTGTGCAGGGTGAGGGGCGCTGGAACGATGGCTACTGGGACGTGACCCTCTCCCGACGCCTGGATACCGGCAATCCACTGGACGACAAGATCTTGCGCGACCAAGGGCTCTATGCGGCGGCCTTCTCGGTACACCGCAATGCCACTGGGGGGCGCTGGCACAGTGTCTCGCTGCCCGTCTCGCTGGGTCTGGGGCGTGATGCCGACCTCACCGCCACTCCCTTCCAGGGTAGGACGCCGGACTGGGCGGATAACTGGAAAGAGGTGACCCTTTTCTACCCAGGACAAGTGAACTGGCCGCTGCTGGTCAGCCGCTCTCACGCCGGTGCCGAGGATATCGCCGAGGGTACCCCGGTGCACGCGCGCCACAGCGAGAAGCAGCTGGCCCTCTACGGCGTGGAGATGGAGTTCAACGAGGCCATCACCTTACGGTGGTGGATGACCCTGCTGGCCGGCCTGATCGCCATGCTCGGCGTGACCATTGCCCTACTCCCCGGCTTCCGCTCGACTCGTGAAGGAGATCGCTCATGACCGGCATGCACCATATGCTCGTCCACTTCCCGCTGGGATTCTGGGCACTGGCCATCCTGATGATCCTGGTCGGTGCCCTGCTGCCCGGCCGGATGGCCGAACTCAGTCGCGCCGCCCTGCTGCCGGTGCTGGTGCTTAGCCTGCTGGCCGCCCTGGCCGCCATCATCACCGGCTTTACTGTCTGGCCGCTGGAGGCTAGCACCGCAAGTCCCCTGTCGCGCAATCACATCCTGATGGCGCTCTGGTCGCTGGGCATTTTCACCATGCTGACCGTGCTGGTCTGGCGGGCGGGAAGCACAGCCTTCGACGGCGCCCGGCGCTGGGTATTGGTCCTTCTGGCGTTGATCGGCGGGCTGTTCTTCGCCGCCGCAGGCACCCTGGGCGGCCATCTGGTCGGCGCGCCGACGCTGTTCTCCGATGTGCTCGGCATGATGGGCTGGGAGGTCTACACCACCTTCTACAGCCCGCTCTGGGTCGTTGCCATCATGGTGATCATCGGTATCGCACTGGGGGCACTCGGCATCATGGGCCAGCGCAGGACCGGCTGACGCCAGCGCCATCTCCACTCCCAGAACGCAAGCGGCCCCGCCAGATGGCGGGGCCGCTTGCGTTGCCGAGTTGCAACGTCAGACAGTCAGCCTACTCGAAGCTGAAACGCGGCGCGGGTGCCTCCGGCAATAAAGCTGCGCAGGCGCGCACCTTTTCCAGAAGCTCGCCATGGGTGGGCGCCACCAGGTTAATATGGGCCAACTTTCGACCGGTGCGCTCACTCTTGTCGTAACGATGCAGATGCGCATTGGGTAACGCCAAGATGTCCGCGCTGTCCCCTTCACGACCGATTACATTGACCATGCAGGTCGGTGCCAATGCGGCAGTCTGGCCCAAGGGCAGACCTTGAATGGCGCGCAAATGGTTCTCGAACTGGCTGGTGACGGCACCATCTTGTGTCCAGTGGCCGGAGTTATGCACCCGAGGTGCCATCTCGTTGGCCAGAAGATCGCCATCACGGGTCTGGAACAACTCCAGCGCCAGCACGCCGACATAATCCAGCTCGTCGAGCAACGCCAGAATATAGCTGTCAGCGGTTTGCTGAACGCTTTCGTCCAGATCGGGCAGCGGCGCCAGGGAGTAGCGCAGAATACCGTCCACATGGACATTTTCCGCCATGGGATAAAACACCACGTCGCCATCGCGGCCACGTACGGCAATCATCGAGACCTCGCGCACAAAATCGACGAAGGCTTCGACGATCAATTTGGGATGCTTGATCTCGGCCCACGCCTGCTCGGCCTGCTCGGGGGTCTTGAGTACCGCCTGCCCCTTGCCGTCATAGCCTTCGGTAACCGACTTGGCCACTACCGGACAGCCCAATTCAAGGGCTGCAGCTTCCAGCTGCTCGGCGCTATCCACCACCCGATAAGCCGGGGTGGGAATGCCCAGACGCTCGAACAACGTCTTTTCTTCCACCCGGTTCTGGCAAACCGCAATCGCGCGGCTGCTTGGATACACCGGCTTGCGTGTTTCGATCTCGCGCACCAGCTCGACGGGTAAATGTTCGAATTCGTAGGTCACCAGGTCCACCTGGTCGAGAAATGTCTCGAGCTGGGTGTTTTCCGGATCGACGATCACCTCCCCAATGCCCACGCTGGGGTTGCCGGTGGTGTCCAGAAACGTGAACCGGTTACCCAAAGGATAACCGGCCAGTGCCAACATCCGGCCCAGCTGGCCAGCTCCCAATACGCCGATATTCATGGTGCTATCCTCATTGCGGCACAGGCTCATTGTGACTCGGGGGTGGGACGCGGGTCCGGGTTATCGAGCACGTTCTGCGTCTGCTCGGTACGAAACGCCTCGACGGCCTCGCGCACGGCCTTATCGTGCAAGCCGACGATCTGCGCCGCCAGAAGTCCGGCATTGGTGGCACCCGCCTTGCCAATCGCCAATGTGCCCACGGCAATGCCACCCGGCATCTGTGCAATCGAGAGCAATGAATCCAGCCCCTTGAGCGCCTTTGACTCCACCGGCACACCCAGGACGGGAAGCGGCGTTTGCGATGCCACCATGCCCGGCAGGTGCGCTGCACCACCGGCACCGGCCACAATCACCTGAAGGCCACGCTGTGCGGCGGATTTGGCATAGTCGAACAGCAAGTCCGGGGTGCGGTGCGCCGATACCACACGGGTTTCATAGCTCACGCCCAGACGCTCCAGCATGGCGACAGCATGTTCCATTACCGGCCAATCCGACTTCGACCCCATGATCACACCCACCTTGGGCGAGCTGTTCGACGACATCCATAACTCCTCGGCCAAGCGGCCAATCGAGAAAACACGGTGCAATGACACCAGAAAAATAAGGCGCATAGTCTACCAGAGCCAGCCATTCGCGGGGCATTTGCCTCGGCAATGAAATTTTCATCATTTTGCCATTGAAAAAGCCCTGCCATTAGCGGCATTCTGTGCCTGTCGCAACTGCCTATTGGAGCACCATGAGTACGGCACATTCGTTCGCTGGCACGGATCTGGTTGATCCTCCGCGAAGCAGCCCTGACCTCGACGTCAGGGAACTGGAAAAACGCACGCGCTTGATGCGCATTCTTACTCGGCTGATTGCCGCATCGGAATTGGGAAGCCGTGAAATCGCCCGGCGAGCCGGCCTTCCCGTGCAGAAGATCAGCGATTTGCTCTCCGGGCGCCTGGAGCATTTGAGCCTTGATGAATTGCTCATCCTGCGCCGCACCATCGAACCGGAGTTCACGCCACCATAAGACCATCGTCAAGACCAGCGCGACGTTGCTGTACCCCACCTTTCTCGAACAACAAGCACGCCTCTAGCGCGCTTGTTGTTCTGTGCCTTGAATGATGGCCTAGACTGCGGGCCGATGACGCCTAGCGCTTTCAAATTTCGCGCTGTTCGAATTCCTTGGCCGCCTCGATCGCCTCCTGCTGGGTTTCATGCTCACTGACCACCACCTCGTTTTCGGGCTCCGTCTCGTCTATCACATGCCAACCGATCACGTTCTGATGAAGATCGTCGGCTTCATAGATAGGTTCGATACGCGCTTGTTTACTGCTCGCCTTAGTCATATAAGCCTCTACTTAAATACTGTCTCGATAAAAGCACCCTGTCTCTTTCCACCTTAGCCAAGTCCGTCGGTCTTGCAACGCCTCTTGCCACTCGGCCCCCTTGCTATTCGACCAAGAGACATCCAGTTGATAGCAGACTCGATTCTCATGCTATGGCACCATACTCCATGCCTGGCCAGCCCCTGAAACTGCCTGACCGGCCCCCGAAACTGTGTGATCAGTCCCGAAACTTCGCGAAGGAACCGCCATGCTCAGCACTGCCACCGCTCTTACACCCGGCTTCATGGTCATCCACGGCAATCGCATGGAAGACCTGCGCGGCCTGGCGGTGGAATGGATGCAGCGCCACCCTCTCGGCCCGCTGGAAAACGAGACCATCTTGGTGCAGAGCAACGGCATCGGCCAGTGGCTGAAACTGGCGCTGGCCGAAGACGCAGCCCAGGGCGGGGCGGGTATCGCCGCCGCACTGGATATCAGCTTGCCGGCACGTTTCCTGTGGCAGGCGTACCGCTCGGTGCTCAACGCGCATGAAAGCGCAAGCGAAGCAGAAGCCGTGCCCACTACCTCCCCCTTCGACAAGTCTCGCCTGGTGTGGCGTTTGCTGCGCCTGCTGCCTGAACTGGTCGAACGCGAAGAATTCGCGCCGCTGCGCCAGTTTCTGGAGGGCGATAACGACTTGCGCAAGCACCATCAGCTTGCCGAGCGCCTGGCCGACCTTTTCGACCAATACCAGGTCTATCGCGCCGACTGGCTGGAAGCCTGGGCCGAAGGACAGGACACCTTGCTCGGCGCCCATGGCGAACCCAAGTCCCTGGACGATGCCCAGCGTTGGCAACCGGCGCTGTGGCGGGCCGTCTGTGAAAGTGTCGCCGACGATATCGGCCAAGGTGGCATTTCTTCGAGCCGCGCCCAGGTGCATCGGCGTTTTCTCGACGCCACCCAGGCATTCAGCGCGACTCACTCCCCACCCGGCCTGCCTCGCCGGGTTATCGTGTTCGGGATTTCCTCACTGCCCCAGCAAACCCTGGAAGCCCTGGCCGCCATCGCCCGCTTCAGCCAGGTGCTGCTGTGCGTGCATAACCCCTGCCAGTATTACTGGGCCGATATCATCGAGCACAAGGAGCTTTTGAGAGCCACGAGTCGTCGCCAGCGGCGCAAGAGCGGC
The DNA here is from genome assembly GCF_003336665.1 of Vreelandella rituensis. Taxonomy (GTDB): domain Bacteria; phylum Pseudomonadota; class Gammaproteobacteria; order Pseudomonadales; family Halomonadaceae; genus Vreelandella; species Vreelandella rituensis. The sequence continues at coordinate 77,374 of NZ_QPIJ01000010.1, forward strand.
ATGCCCGAACGCCTGGACGTGCTGGGCGCAGGCGACGGCGAAGCCGATCTGCACCTGCACGCCCAACCGCTGCTGGCGGCCTGGGGCAAGCAGGGGCGCGATTACCTGCGCCTGCTCGACGAACACGACGACGCTGGTGCCTATCAGGGCTTGTTCGAACATCAGGCGCTGCGTATCGATCTGTTCGAACCCTTCGTCGATGAGTCGGACAAGCCCCGCCTGCTGCATCAATTGCAGGACGACATCCGCGAACTGCGCCCCTTGGCGGAAACCCGCGAGCACTGGCCGAACGCCGATCCCCGTCAGGACGCGTCCATCGTGTTTCATATCACTCATGGCCCCCAGCGCGAAGTGGAAATACTCCACGACCAGCTGCTCGCCGCCTTCAGTGGCGACCCCGAGTTGCGCCCCCGCGACATCATCGTGATGGTGCCGGATATCGACCAGTATGCGCCGCATATACGGGCGGTCTTCGGGTGCCTCGAACGCGACGACCCGCGCTATATTCCCTTTACGCTTTCCGACCAGGGCAGCCGCCACCGTTTACCGCTGTTGATCGCTCTGGAAACCCTGCTGCGCCTGCCCGAACTGCGCCTGTCGGTGAGCGAGCTTCTCGACCTGCTGGAGGTACCTGCGCTGCGCGCGCGCTTCGGCATCCAGGAAAGCGACCTCCCAACTCTCGCGCGCTGGATTCAAGGCGCCGGTATTCGCTGGGGGCTGCACAGTGGCCAGCGTCACAACCTGGACCTGCCTGAGGGCATGGAACAGAACACCTGGGCGTTCGGCCTGCGCCGCTTGCTGCTGGGTTACACCGTGGGCAATGCCGGAAGTGGCGCCTGGCAAGGCATCGAGCCATTCGATGATATCGGCGGCCTGGAAGCGGCTCTGGCCGGGGCTCTGGCCGGTTTGCTCGAAACGCTGGAGGACTGGTGGAAAAAGCTTCAGAGCCCAAGCGATGCCCAGCAGTGGGCACAGCGCTTGCGCGGTCTGCTCGACGCCTGTTTTCGCGCCGAGGACGCGCGCGACAGCCTGATGCTGACGCAGCTCGAAGACGCCCTGCAACGTTTTCAGGAAAGCACCGAGGAAGCCGGGCTGGTGGATGAGTTACCGCTGGCCATCGTCCGCGAACATTGGCTGGAACAGATCGATGAACACAGCCTCTCCCAGCGGTTCATGGCCGGGGCGGTCAACTTCGCCACCCTGATGCCGATGCGCGCGATTCCCTTCAAGCGCGTCTGCCTGCTGGGCATGAACGACGGCGACTACCCCAGAAGCCATCCCCCACTGGATTTCGACCTGATGAACGTCGACTACCGCCCCGGCGACCGCTCGCGCCGCGAGGATGACCGCTACCTGTTTCTGGAGGCATTGCTTTCGGCACGCGACCAGTTCTATCTCAGTTGGGTGGGGCGCAGCATCGTCGATAACGCCGACAAGCCGCCTTCGGTGCTGGTCGGCCAGCTGCGCGACCATCTCAAGGCGGGCTGGCGAGACAGCCAGGCAGGCGAAAACGCCGGGGAAACGTTGCTCGCGGCCCTGACCACCGAACACCCCTTGCAGCCGTTCAGCCGCGTCTACTTTCCCAGCCCCGCACAACACGCCGCTTGCAATATCGCCGCCCAGCGATTGGTCACCTATGCCCATGAATGGCGCGAGGTGCACGACGATTCTGTGGCACCCAGCGCCCTTCCGGATGAGCCTTCGCAAGACGCGGAAGCCGAAGGCCCTCTGGCCGCTTTCGAGCAGGATAACCCCCTGACGCTGAGCCAGCTGGGCAATTTTCTGCGCGACCCGACCAAGGCGTTTTTCACCACCCGGCTCAAGGTCTACCTCGAACAGCAGGATATCCTGAGTCTCGACCAGGAACCCTTCACCCTGAACGGCCTGGAAAACTGGCAGCTGCAAGATACCTTGATCCAGGCGCAGCGCCACGCCATCGACAACGGCCAACCGCGTGAGCAGGCCTTGCACGACACTCTCGAACGCTTGCAAGGCCAGGGTGTATTGGCCATGGGCGCCTTCGCCGAGCGTATGCGCCAACAACTCGCCGACCCCATGGCGGCGCTGTTCGAGGACTACGCGAACGCCCTGGAAGAGTGGCCGAATGCCATGGAGGAACCGCAGCCGGTGTATTATTCGCACCCCGGCTCGCCAGCGCTGGAGGACTGGCTGGACGCCATGCGCACCGATAGTCACGGCAACCGCTGCCGGTTGCTGCTACTCAGCAGCAGCCTGATCAAGAAAAAAACCTACCACTGGCATCACTTGCTGCGTCCCTGGGTTTCGCACCTGGCGGGCAACCTGGAAAGCCCCATGACCACACAACTCCTTTCCAAGGCGGGAAACGTCACCCTGGCACCGCTGGAAACGGAAGCCGCCCGCCGGCACCTTGAGAGCCTGATCACCACCTGGCAAGCCGGTATGCGTATGCCATTGCCTCTGGCACCGGCCACCGCTTTTGCCTGGTTGGCCAAGGAAGGTACGCCGGACAGCGACGCCCAGAGCGATGCCTGGCGCGCCGCCGCCAAGGCTTACGAGGGAGACGATTTCGCCTCCGGCGAAGTCGCCCGCAACCCCTACCTGGCGCACCGCTGGCAGCGTTTTTCGGCGCTGACCGAAGCCAACCGTCACCCGGAAAGCCCTTCAGGTTACGATTTTCTCGAATGCGGTTTCGCCAACCTCACCCAGCGCCTGCTGGCGCCGGTTTATCAGGCGGTAAAGGGAGGGGGGAAATGAGCGAGATCAGCCAACTCGACCCCTTGAGGTTTCCGCTGCACGGTAGCCGCCTGATCGAAGCCAGCGCCGGTACCGGCAAGACCTTTACCATCGCCTTGCTCTACGTGCGCCTGGTGCTCGGCGCCCGCCATGCCGGCGATGAAGCTGCCTATGCCCGGCCGCTTACTCCGCCGGAAATTCTGGTGGTGACCTTCACCAATGCCGCCACTCAGGAACTGCGTGAGCGGATTCGGGCAAGACTCGTCGAGGCCGCCGAGGTCTTCCTGCAACCCGAACGCGAACCCGAAGGTGACGAGCTACTGCTGGCACTGCGCCAGGACTACGATGCGACTGGCTGGTCGGCCTGTGCCCGGCGCCTGCAACTCGCCGCCGAATGGATGGACGAAGCCGCCGTGTCCACCATTCACAGCTGGTGCTATCGCATGCTGCGCGAGCACGCCTTCGATAGCGGCAGCTTGTTCTCGCTCAACCTGGAAAACGATCAGAGCGAACTCGAACAGGAGGTGGTGCGCGACTACTGGCGCAGTTTCTACTACCCCCTGGCGAGCGACGAATTGAGCGTGATTTGCCGTTACTGGGAGTCACCGGAAGCCCTGCACGCCAGCTTGCGAAACCTGCTGCCCGAATGCGCGGCCCTGGGGGCCAAGGCGCCGCCTCCCGGCACGGCCATCGCCACTAGCCAAGCACAGATCAAGGCTCGCCTGAACGAACTCAAAGCGCCCTGGGCCGCCTGGGTCGAGCAGCTTGTCGAGCTATTCGAGCAAGCCGCCAAGCAGAAGGCGTTCAAGGGGCAGAGCTTCAATGTGAAAAGCCGCAGCAGCTGGCTGGGCGCGTTGCGCGACTGGAGCGCGAGCAATGCTATCTGGCCAGTTCTGACCCCCGCCGCCTGGAAACGCCTGACCCCCGAGGGCATGGCGGAAATCTGGCTCAAGGGCGAACCACCCGGCCATCCGGCGCTCGTCGCGCTCGCCACCTTGCCCGCCGAGCTCGATGCGCTGCCCGACCCCCATGCCGACTTGTTGACGCATGCGGTGCAATGGTGTCGCAAGCGCCTCGACCACGAGCAGCAACGCCGCGCCGAAATGGGCCCTAATGACTTGCTGACTCACCTCGGTCGCGCCCTGGAGGGCGTCAATTGCGACGCCCTGGGCGAGCAGATACGTCGTCAGTTCCCGGTGGCGCTGGTCGATGAATTTCAGGACACCGACCCTGTCCAGTACCGGATTTTCGATTGCGTGTACCGCATCAGTGAAAACCGGCCTGACAACGGCGTCTTTCTGATCGGTGACCCCAAGCAGGCGATTTACGCCTTTCGCGGCGCCGATATTCATACCTACCTGCAAGCGCGGCGCGATACCGCCGGGCGCCATGTCACCCTGGGCACCAACTACCGTTCCTGCGCGGCCATGGTGGACGCCGTGAATCACTGCTTCACCCATGCCGACCAACACCCCAGCGGGGCCTTTCTTTTCAAGGAGGCAGATGCCTCCAACCCGGTGCCCTTTCATGCGGTAACCGCCAAGGGACGCAAGGACTCACTTACCCTGGATGGCGAGCCTCTGGCGGCCATGACCCTGTGGCAGCTGGATGCCGAAGAACCTCTGGCCAAGGGTGCTTATCAGTCGTCCATGGCCGAACGCTGCGCCTCCTACATGGTCGAGCTGTTGGCTCAAGGCCGTCAGGGTCGGGCCGGTTTCACCGGCGAGAAACAATTCCAGCCGCTTGCCCCTTCGGACATGGCGGTGCTGGTCAACGGCTTGGGTGAAGCGCGGGCGATCCGCCAGGCACTGTCCCGTCGCGGAGTGAAAAGTGTCTATCTTTCCGACAAGGACAAGGTATTCGCCTCTTCCATCGCCGCTCAGCTTGAATCCTGGCTGTGCGCCTGCGCCGACCCCAGTGACGACCGCCTGTTGAGAACCGCCCTGGCGAGCCCGGCATTAGGACTCGACCTGGCCACCCTGGATGCCTTGAGCGGCTCCCAGGAGCAGGACGACCTGGCCTGGGAAGCGCGGGTCATGCAATTTCGCGGCTACCGTCAGCTGTGGCAGCGCCAGGGCGTGCTGCCGCTGGTACGCCGTTTGATGAACGACTTTGCGGTTCCCGCCCGACTGCTGGAAAACGGCGCCATGGGCGAAGGCGAGCGCGCGCTGACCGACCTTTTGCATCTGGGGGAGCTGCTGCAGCACGCCAGCCAGGAACTCGACGGCGAACATGCGCTGATCCGCTTTCTGGCCGAGGCCATCGCCGACCCGACAGGCCAAGGCGACGCCCACAAGCTGCGCCTGGAAAGCGATGCTGACCTGGTGCAGGTGATCACCATTCACAAGTCCAAGGGGCTGGAATACCCGCTGGTGTTCCTGCCGTTCATCTGCAATCACCGTCCCACCAAGGCGAGCGATTCACCGCTGCGCTGGCACGATGTCCAGGGCCGGTTACGAATCAGCCTGTCAGCCGACGAACAGACAGTGGCGATTGCCGACCGCGAACGCCTGGGCGAGGACCTGCGCAAGATTTACGTGGCCCTGACCCGCGCCCGTCACGCCACCTGGCTAGGCATGGCGCCGCTCAAGGGGCTGGAAGACAGCGCCATCGGCCAGATGCTCAACGACGGCAAGCCCATCGCGACAGACAAATTCGGCGCGGCCCTGGCCGCGCTCAAAGGAGAGGAAGACAGGGCCTGCAGCGCCATCACTCTCGCAGCAGCGCCTCCCGTCACGGCACAGCGGATCGATCCCAGCCAGGATGACACTCTGCTGGGCGACGCCCTGATTCCGCTGCGCCCCGCCCGCGAGCACTGGTGGATCGCCAGTTACTCGGCATTGCGGATTTCCGCCTCGCTGGAGCCCGCTACCGCCCAAGAAGCCAATGTTTTCGAAGTGCTCGAAGAGCCCCGGGACAGCAGCCGTTACCCCGGGCCGGTCGCGCCCTCGCTGCATCGTTTCCCCCGCGGCCCCGGCCCCGGCACTTTCCTGCATGGACTTTTGGAATGGGCGGGCCGCCAAGGCTTCGCTCAGGTGGCCGGTGACCCCGCCGCACGCCGCGACATGCTCGCCCGTCGCTGCCAGCTGCGCGGCTGGACCCCGTGGCTTGCCACCCTTGATGGCTGGTTCGAAGCCCTGCCGGCCACATCGTTGCCGCTGCCCGGTGTGGCGGATGACGCTTCGCTGCAGCTGCGCGAACTCAGCGCCTACCAGGTGGAAATGGAATTCTGGTTCGCCTCGCACCGGGTCAACACACGAAAACTCGATGACATCGTCAGCACTCACACCCTTTCGGGGACGCCACGCCCGTCGCTGGATGCCGATACGCTCAATGGCATGCTCAAAGGCTTCATCGATCTGGTATTCGAATACCAGGGCCGCTATTACGTGGCCGACTGGAAGTCCAACCACCTGGGCGTGGATGACGACGCCTACCGCCGGGCCGCGATGCTTGCCGCCATGGCCGAGAAACGCTACGACCTGCAGTTCGCGCTCTATTTGCTGGCCCTGCACCGTTTGCTCAAGTCGCGCTTGCCCGACTACGACTATGACCGCCACATCGGCGGCTCGTTGACGGTTTTTCTGCGCGGCACCAATCAGCCCGAAAGCCGTGGCGTCTATGCCGAACGTCCGCCTCGGGCGATGATCGAACAACTCGATGCACTGTTTCAAAGTCAGGCGTCGCTTCAGGGCCGGGAGTCGTTCCAGAGCCAAGAGCCGTTCCAAGGTCGGAAAGAATCGCCGGAGAAAAACCCATGAGAGATTTGTTCGAAGGCCTGGATGACCCCGTTGGCAGCGTGCCGCACCCGGCGCTGAACAGCGTCGATGAACTCCTCGCCCTGCTCGAACGCTGGGTGGAACGCGATTGGTTGCGAGCGCTGGACCGTGCCCTGGTGGTTTTTCTGCATCGTGAAGTGCAAGACGCCCCACCGCTGTTGTTACTTGCCGCAGCGCTTGCCAGCCATCAGCTGGGGCGCGGCCATGTGTGTCTGGATCTTGCGACCACGCTGGCCGCCCCGGACCTGGCGCTTTCACTGCCCCCGGAAGGCGACGATCTCAACGACCCACCGCCGCTGCCCAGCCAGGTGCTTGGCAGCCTGACCCAGCAAGCTTGGCAAGCGGCCTTGGCGCATCCCGTCCTGATCGAGCATGGCGTTACCGAAGGCAGCGGTACCACGCCCTTGGTGCGCCGGGATTTCGCCGGCACCACCCGGCTTTATTTGCGCCGCTATTGGCAATACGAGCAGGATATTCGTCGGCAGCTTAGTACCCGGCTTGAGCAACCCTCCCGGGCGCAGCCTCATGCCCATGCCAATGTCTCAAGCGCCTTGCCGGCGGCGCTGGAGGCGTTGTTTCCCTCGGCCCAGCCTGAAACACTCGACTGGCAGAAACTGGCGTGTGCTTTGGCCTGCCGTTCGCCTTTCGCCGTGATCACCGGCGGCCCGGGCACCGGCAAGACCACCACCGTGGTTAAGCTACTGGCGCTGCTTCAGGCGCTTCAGCTGGGTGAAAAAGAAAGTGAGCGCCCACTGCGTATCAAGCTTGCCGCACCCACCGGCAAGGCCGCGGCACGCCTGAACGAATCCATCGCCAAGCAGGTCGAGGAGCTCGATTTACACAGCCTGGCAAGCCTCGGCAGCAGCACCTCAGGGAAAGAGCCAAGCGTCGACCGGCTGCGCCAGGCCATCCCCACCCAGGTCAGCACCCTGCACCGGCTGCTCGGCTCACGCCCCGATACCCGTCACTTTCGCCACCATGCCGGTAACCTTCTCCCGCTGGATGTACTGGTAGTCGATGAGGCCTCGATGGTGGATATCGAGATGATGGCCGCCCTGCTCAATGCATTGCCGTCTCGCGCTCGGCTGGTGTTGCTGGGTGATAAGGACCAGCTCGCCTCGGTGGAAGCGGGTGCCGTGCTGGGCGATCTATGTCAATACGCAGTCAGCGCTCGCTACACGCCCGCTACCTGTGACTGGCTCAAGCAGATGACCGGCGCCGCGATACCCACCGCCTATCAGGCAAAAGACGGCCAGGCGCTGGATCAGGCCATTACCATGCTGCGGGTCAGCCACCGCTTCGATGCGAACAGCGGCATAGGCCGCCTTGCCCAGGCAGTCAATCGCCCCCTGGATGAAAGCCACGGCCCAGCGGATAAACGCCGGGCGGTGCGCAAGGTATTCAAGTCTGATGAGCAGCATAAAAGCTACGTGGATATCAGCCAACTGCGCCTCGAAAATGCAGACGATCCGGCGTTGGCGCGGCTGGTGGTCAACGGCAACCCCGGCGGCTTTCCCAACCATGGGCAAGGCCGCCATGATCGGCAGGGCCAACTGCTTGCCCCGCCTACCGGCTACCGCCACTACCTGGAAACCCTGGCCGCCAAGCGGCCGCCGCCATCGGCAACGCTCGAACGCGAGCGCCCATTGTTCGACGCCTGGGCACTGGATGTACTGAAAGCCCACGGCAGTTTTCAGTTACTCTGCGTGCTGCGTAAAGGCCCCTGGGGAGTGGAAGGACTCAACCCGCGCATCGCCCGCGCCCTGCGCCGCGCTACGTTACTCGAAGCCGGCAACCATGAGCTCGAGCATGGCTGGTATGAAGGCCGCCCGGTGCTGGTCACGCGCAACGATTACAGCCTGGGCCTGATGAATGGGGATATCGGCATTACCCTGGCGCTACCCAACCCCCAAGCACCCGCCCGCAAGCTATTGCGAGTGGCCTTTTCCGCCAACGACGGCAGTGGGCGCATCAAGTGGGTGCTGCCCTCGCGCCTCCAGGCGGTGGAAACCGTTTTCGCCATGACCGTGCATAAATCCCAAGGCTCGGAGTTCACGCATACCGCCTTGCTGCTCCCCGATGCCCCCAATCCGATTCTCACCCGTGAGCTGGTCTACACTGGCATTACCCGCGCGCGCCACTGGCTTTCGCTGGTAGAAAGCGGGCGCGGCATGCTGGATGACGCTGTCACCCGTGAAGTCACCCGAATCAGCGGCCTGGGGCAGCTGTCATCCACTCGCGGCTCATCCACTAGCGGTGGCTTCTGAGAGAGACAAATTGATGAATAAAATGAAACGTAGTGGTCGTATACCGGGTCTTGCGGCAGGGTTGGCATTGCTGGCGTTACTGCTTGGCGGATTATTGATCGCCGGGGCCGGACCAGCCTATCGGCTGGAACTCTTCTCGCTGGGAGAGGCTTTCACTACGCTGCGCTTCGGGGTTTACGCCGCTATCGGCGCTGCTGGAATAGGCCTGATCGCGCTACTTATCGCACTGTTCTGTCGCCGCACGGCACCGGCGTTACTCGGCGGGCTCGCCATTCTCGGGGCCATTGCCCTATTGAGCGTGCCCTGGCAACACTGGCAGCGCGCTCAGGCCGTGCCACCGATTCATGACATCACCACCGATACCCAAGACCCGCCCGCCTTCGAGGCACTGGCTCAGGCGCGGGAAGAGGCCCCCAATGCAGTGGACTATCCCGGCGAGGCCACAGCGCGTCAACAGCGCCAGGCCTACCCGGATGTCGAGCCGCTAGTGGTGCAAGCCTCGATGGAAGCGGTACTTGGTGCCGCACAGGCGGAAATTGAAGATGCCGGCTGGCAACTCGCCGCCGTCACCGATGACAAACTCGAAGCCACTGCCACCACTGCCTGGTTCGGTTTTCAAGACGATGTGGTCATACGCCTGACCCAAACCGACAGTGGCATACGTGTCGACATGCGATCCGCCTCTCGGCTCGGGCGTAGCGATGTGGGAACCAACGCCGCGCGTATCAAGGCATTTCTGGAAAAACTGGAAGAACGGCTGGCATAAAAAATCGAGCTAACCCCACCGTCATGAATGGCCCGGCGGGAATATTAAAAATTTCTGCTTTACCATCTTGCTTGCAGGGCCAAAGACTATTTGTTTTTCAGATATCTTTTTCCAAGCTGGAATCGGCACATTCCAGATGCAGATAAAGCGCATCGAAATCCGCATACTCTTTCATGCCATTCCAGTCATCAATGTGAAACTTCTTATTCTTGAAAGTAATTAGCCCTTCTTTAATAAGTCTCTGCATCACCCTGTTGGTATGTACTTGAGTGATACCTATGGCTTCGCCGAGCTGAGTCTGTGTCAACGGCAATTCAAAAACATGATCGTCCGTCAAACCAGCAGCGCGCGCACGTATAAGGAGCTCACAGAACAAATGCGCCAGACGTTGCTCGGAGGAGCGCAGTCCCACATTGACCAGCCATTCCTGAACAATGGATATATCGATCAACGACGTCCAACTCAGGGATTGAGCAAGACGAGGATGATTTTCATAGATATTATAAATTTCATGATGGGGTATGAAACCAATCTTTGAAGGAACGAGAGCGGAAATTGTATGGTCGATCTTCTTGACCAACGTCGTATGCAGATTGCAGAAATCCCCTGGAAGCTGGTAATTGAGTACCTGCTTTTTTCCTGCATGGTTATTTCTGAAGCGACTCACCCACCCTTCCATCACCAGATAAACAAACTTGGGGGATTCGCCCTGCCTGATAATGTCTTCATCTCTAGCAAAAAACTTTTCATGATCTATTGCGTCCTCAAGAATTTTAATTTCTTGAGGAGTATGCTCCTGAAAATTCTGTAGTTTATTGACGAGGCTCTTTATGTTTTTGATAAATTTCTCACTTTATAAACCACCACCAATTCTAATATTAGTTAGGATAGCAGGCAAGCAAGAACTACGCTAAGTTACTGATATCAAAAAATAATACATATGGATTAAAAAAATAGCCCAACCTCTACAAAGATCGGGCCATTACCTTGTCGCATTTCCAAGCTGTGCCATCCTGGCTCGTTCTTCTTTTTTGCAGGTGTCCGTCCTGGCTTATCTTTCTTGCCATGCCATCCTGGCCTGTCTTCCATGCGCTGCCGTCCTGGCTTGCCTTCCGTGCGGTACCGTCCAGACTCATCTTCTGAACTATGCCATCCTGGCCTGCCTTCCGTGCGATGCCGTCCTGGCCTGTCTTCCGTGGGGTGCCGTCCTGGCCTGTCTTCCGTGGGGTGCCGTCCTGGCCTGTCTTCCGTGAGGTGCCGTCCTGGCCTGTCTTCCGTGAGGTGCCGTCCTAGCCTGCCTTCCATGACAGCCGTCCTTGGCTTGTTCCGGCATTCACTTTATCCACTCCATGAAAATTAGTATCCCAAGCTCTCGAGCACCCTCACATTAACTTTAATCAATTTCTAAACGATAATTTTATTGTAATACTCAATAAAACTCAAGCTTCTAAAACCTTTGATAAATTTTCTTCTTAGCATTATCATTAATAAACTTAACAATTAAGTACTAGCCATTAAAAAAATAATTATTATACTATATGCTAGGACTATGCCCGCTAAAATAAGTACCAAAATGTTTTTTGGCATCATGCCGTCACGCTTCTTTAACACAAATTATCGAACACATAAAAGCTGCCGTCTGCCTGCTGCGAAAGCTCCCCAAGCATGGAATATTCAAGCGGCATGACGTTTCCCCTTCTTGTCCAGACACCCATGCGCCTATTAAAACATTAAGTATAATTTAATTACTTAATGTCACACAAGGATCCTTGGCTGTCAAAGCTTAGCTTCAATAAATATACCAAAGTATAATTTGAGCAATTCCCAGAACTTAAACAAGCCATGCTAAAGACATAACAAGACAGACAAGCCTGCCAAGGCAATGTGTTAGCCTTGAGTGAAGTCCATAGAGCCAAAGACCACGAGGTAAGCCATGCTCAGCATCTCCAATACGGTGGAACTGGCCGATTGGGAAATCGACATTAGCCAGATTCGCGCTCAGGGAGCAGGCGGGCAGAACGTCAATAAGGTCGCCTCTGCCGTGCACCTGCGTTTCGATATCACGCATTCCAGTCTTCCGCCTTTCTACAAGGAGCGCTTGATGGCATTTTCCGATCAGCGCATCAGCAAGGAAGGCATTATCGTGATCAAGGCACAAAGCTTTCGTACGCTGGAATTGAATAAAGAAGATGCGCTGGCACGGCTCAAGGCACTTATCCAGAGCGCCGTGAAGGAGCAGAAAGCCAGACGTCCCACAAAACCCACCAAGGGCTCACAACGCCGACGCGTGGACAAGAAAACCCAAAAGGGAAAAACCAAGGCATTACGCGGCAAGGTATCTTCCTGAACAGATTTGTGGGTCTTGAACAGCAAAACGCCCGATAGCGGTTAAGCATATCGGGCGTTTTGCATGTGGCCCACTGTCGACTCTTTCAGGCCTAGCCTGGCGTATCCTTGTGTCGGCTGCTGAGAATATGGTGAAGACTATTGCACTCCCGCACCATGGGATCTTCGAAGTTGACTCGAATTTCCGAGCGCGCCAGCACATAGCTTTTGCCGGTAATGGTATTTTCCACCACGGCATGGCCGTTTTCTTGGTGAACGGCCACGAACTCACCGATAAAACCGGTATCACGCAGGGACACGGTTTCAAGCTTGTCCCCCGGCTGAATCAGCCCTTGATAGTTCATCAAGGCCAGGCGCGCAGAAGTACCGGTTCCCGTGGTACTCCGGCAGATCACTCCAGGGTGAACGTAAGTGGCTGAACGTGAGCGGTAAAAGCCTTGCCCCACTTGTTCAAGCGGACCCATGAAGTGCAGAAACGGCAAGGGACCGACATCACCCAGAGTGTAGTGGGAAAACCCGCTTCTGGCCTGAATTGCTTCAACGATCGCATAGGCACACTCCGCCAGGCGACTCTCTTCTTCCCGGACCAGGGAAAAGCCCAGCTGGGTGGCATCCACCATGGCGTAGAATCCACCGCTGTAGGCGATGCTATAGGTCACCTCACCGATCGAAGGCACATCAATGGTGGCCTGATAGGTGTCAATGTAACTGGGCAAGCCGCCACAGGTGATGGTCTCGACCACGCCGTTTTCGATATGCGCCTCGATATGCACCAGGCCGGCCGGAGATTCCAGCATGAACTGCTGGTTGCCTTCCTGCTTCGCAATCATACCGCTTTCCAGCAAGGCCGTAGCGGTGCAGATGGTATTGGAGCCGGAGTAGATCGGGTATCCCATCACTTCCATGATGATATAGCCCGCCTGAGCATCCGGATGCGTGGAGGGAACGATCAGGTCCACCGACATCTCAGGAAGCCCGTAGGGCTCATTGAGTAATAATTTGCGCAGGCCATCGGCATCATCGCGCAGGTATTCCATCTGTTCGCGCACCGTGGCACCGGGTAGAGGGTCGATACCCCCGGTGACGATACGGCTGACGTCACCGCCGGCATGGGTTTCCATCACCTGGAGGATCAGTTCGTTGCGCATCAACTTGTCTTCTGCCTTCATTGTCTGGTCTCCAGCGCGAAAGGAGCACCCCGGGTTTGCCATTGAGCATCGGGAACAATCACGATCTTGCCAAGGTAATCATTGCCACGATTGACGAAGTAGGTTTCGGCTTCATGCAGTTCGGAAAGCTTGAACGCGGCATGCAGTACTGGCTTCAAATGGCCACTGCGGATCCAGGCGACTAATTGTTCAGCCTCTTCACGGGTACCGTGGGAAACCCCGAAAATTTGCACTTGATAGAGGTAAATTCGGGTCCACAATATCTCGCTGACATTACCTCCGCTCGCCCCGGCAATGCTCAGGCGCGGGTAAGTCGTGCGCTGCTTCATGTCGAATATCATGGCATCGATGAAACGGTCGGTCATTTCGCCGCCAACCAGGTCCATTACCGCATCGAGGGGTCGGCCATCGGTCAGTGCGCGAACCTTATCGGTGAAATTAGCCATGTCCGAACGATCGATGACAGCCTGCGCACCCAAGGCCAGCAGTGCGTCGGCCTTTTCCTGCTGGCTCAAGGCGTAAGGAATCGCACCCATCACCCGGCATAGCTGTATCAAGGCCGTGCCTACCCCACCGCTGGCCCCGGTCACCAAGACGCGCTCACCCGCTTTCACACCTGCCGCATTGAGCATATGCAGGGCGGTCTGGTATGAGCACATGCCCATGGCGGCGAGTTCGGCATCGGCCAGCTCCGGGTTATCCACGCGATGGAATTGATCCGAGGGCACGGCGATATATTCAGCAAAGCCGCCATCGGCACCATGGCCGTAGTAATCCGGAATCAGGTTGATGTCGCGACGCTCGTCAGGGTAGAGGTTGAAGTCGAGAAGCCCCCGCTCACCGATTCGTGCGGTATCGACATCTTCGCCGACCGCCACTACATGCCCGACCACATCGGCCCCTTGAATGCGCGGGAAGGTAAGCGTCGCGGAACCGCCCATCTGAAAGGACGTCACTTCGCCTTTATCCTTGGTGGGATAAAGGCCTTCACGCGCCTTGCGGTCGGTGTTGTTTTTCGCCGTAGCCGTGATGCGTACCAGCACCTCGCCTTTTGCAGGGGCGGGCGTCGGGACATCTTCACGGTACTTGAGCTTGTCGATGCCACCATGCCCAGTCAGCAGCATTGCCGCCATGCGGGTGGGTATTTCCAATGAATCGTTCTCCAGAGAGCTATCGGGCTTCATGGAATGTCTCCTCGCGTTCGGCGCTGATTGAACCCTCCGACGATTCATTCAAAGAATAGAATCGCGGATTCCCATCACTCTCACGCGCTCTGTTGCCAGAGCAATGGAGAGCGTGACCGGAGTTCGCGGTATGCGAGTCGGCGTTTGCGAGCTCACACGGGCAGTAGCCTTGCGGCCACGCCCTTGGTAAACAACATGCCCGCGGGCGGCGATGTTATAGGCGGCATTAAGGTCCGCGGGGTAGCGCTTGCCGGTGCTAAACGTACACTGGCTATAATTGTCCT
>NZ_QPIJ01000100.1 GCF_003336665.1 Vreelandella rituensis
GGTCTGCTGCATGCCTGGCAGAGCGCAGGCGAGCAACGTCATTGGCTCATTCCCCTGAAGAAGGGAACGCATTATCAGGAACAACGCTCGCTGGGCAGGCAAGACCGCCTGGTGACCTTGATCACGTCACCTCAGGCGCGCAAGAAGTGGCCGGACTTGCCGCCGACAATGACGGCGCGTCTGTTACGCCGCAAGGTGAATGGCAAGGAGGTTCAGGTCCTGACCTCGATGTCCGATCCGCTGCGCTTTCCGGCGGCAGATATTGTCGACCTTTATAGCCATCGCTGGGAAATCGAACTGGGCTACCGGGAAATCAAGCAATCGTTATTAGGAAACCGCCTAACGTTGCGCAGCCGCACGCCGGCGATGGTCTTTCAGGAGCTCTGGGGCACCTTGCTGGCCTACAACCTGCTCCGTTTCCAGATGGCGCGCATGGCCTATAGCCTGGACGCCGTGCATCCCAACCAGCTTAGCTTCCATCAGGCTGCCCACTGGCTCATCAAGGAGTTGACGATTCTACCTTGGGTCTCGCCGGGACGCGTGCCCGGCGTGCTTCAATCGATGCTGGACATGGCACCTGCCTTCGTCCTGCCTGAGCGACGCGAGCGGTCTTATCCTCGATCGGTCAGGCGCCGACCACAGAAATACCCCACCAAGAAAAATGCCAGTCAGCGTTAACTGACTGGCATTACCGCTAAGTGGGGTGTTCAGCGTCGAGAACGCTGGCGAGAGCTGGGAAGCCCTGCAGCAGGCCGTGGATCGGATTGTGGCGATCATTCAAGCTGACCCGAACAAAGAACGCATCGATAGGGTCATCACGCGCTGGATTAAGCGTCACCTGCAGCGGCTTGGGGCAGAGGTCAATTTGGATCAGCTCAACAGTTTGGTGGAGGATAAAGATATGTTGGCAGAAAATTTAGAAAATCTGGTGCAAAAAGAGCGTCGAGAAGAGCGCTAGAAGGTTCTGCAGGAAGCAGAGGCTCGAGCTTTAGAAGAAAAGCGTGAAACGGTCCGTCATCTGCTGGCGTTCGGTGTGCTCAGTGATGAGCAGATTGCCGAAGCCACAGGGTTAGCGATTGACGAGATTGCCAAGCTCCGTATCGAAGATAAGCACTGATCCCACCTTCTCCAATAACCCGTCTGACGCACAAACAAGGGCAGCCCCGGTGACTGTCCTTTGTCTTTTAACAAGGGAATGCGAAGGACATTACGTGTACAGCTCCATGAAAAATTTGGCGATTTGCCTCTCTGGGTTGATGAGGCAGTGTATAGGTTGGAATACGATCAGCTACTTCAGCTGAGCCGCGATATTTTTCACGCTGACAGTATCGAGCGTTTGTTATCCGAGACGAGCTGACACTCCCCGCCCACCGCGCTTCGCGCTTTGGGCGAGGGTTCTAAGGTCGCCCCAGAACCTTCCTGCTTCAACACGCCTTCACTAGACAACGGCTAGGCCGCTGCCCCCGCTCCAGTCGCTCCACAGGCTAACCCTGCCAGTCCGGCAGTTCGAATATTCTTTGCAGCGTTGATGTCGCGGTCAATCGGTTCGCCACAGCCTTTACAGTGCCAATGGCGCTGCGATAGCGGCAGCTTGTCGACCTTGTGGCCACAGCCATGACACAGCTTGCTGCTGGGGAACCACTGGTTTACCTTCACCACTTGCCGTCCGGCCCAGGCGGCTTTGTACTCAAGCTGGCGGACAAATTCGCCCCAGCCGGCATCGCTGATGGCCTTGGCTAAATGGCGGTTTTTGACCATGCCGGTGATGTTCAGCGACTCGATACACAGCACTTGGTTTTCGTTGATCAGCGTGCGAGTGGCTTTATGGATTGCGTCGCGGCGGGAGTCCGCGATCTTGACATGGAGCCGCGCCACCTTCCGGCGCAGCTTGTTGCGGTTGTTCGAGCCTTTGCGTTTCTTGGCCAGCCGGCGTTGAAGGTAGGCCAGCTTGGCTTCGTAGCGTTTTAAGTGGTGCGAGTTGCCGGATTTCGCGCCGTCGCTGGTGATGAACAGGTCGGTCAGCCCAAGATCAATCCCCACCATTCTCGGTGTGATCGGCAGCGCGTTAGGGGCAAACTCACACAGGCAACTGATGAAATAGCGGCCTGCACGGTCTTGCGAAATCGTGATGCTGGAGGGTTCACAGGGCAGCGGGCGGCTCCAGCGGATCGGCAGGGGCACCTTGGACTTGGCGAGGGTGATCTCGCCCTCCCGATAGCGAAAGGCGGCCTTGGTCAAGCGGATCGACTGCCGGCCACCCTTGCGCTTGAAGCGCGGATAGCGCGCCCGGAGTTTGGGGTTGAAGAAGTTATCGAAGGCGGATTTCTGGTCACGCAGGGTTTGTTGCAGAATGACGCTGGATACGTCCTTGAGCCACGGAAACTCAGCCTTCAAGTCCACCAGGCGCTTTTCCGCTGTGGAAGACGACACCGACTCGCCGTGCTGCTGATACGCCTCGGTGCGATAAGCGAGGTCGGGTAAGGAGGCAACGTTGCCGCAGCCCCCTCCCCTAAGAACCAATGGGATGGAGTCCTCCCCACCCTACCCCGGCGCCAATGCGCCACACTGAGAGGGTGAGGTAACCGGCTGAGGAGAGCATCCCATGAGCATTTCACGCGTTGGTGTCGATATTGCCAAATTCGTCTTTCATGTTCACGGCGTCGATCGTCATGACCAGGTTGAGTGGCGCGGCAAGTACAAGCGCGACAAATGGCTTGATGCCATCGTCAAGCGCGTCCCCACGGGGGCCGAGATCGGCATGGAGGCGTGTGCCTCCGCCCACCACTGGGCGCGTGAGCTGCAGGCACGCGGCTATCACGTCAAACTGATCGCCGCACAGTTCGTCAAACCCTACGTCAAGAGTAACAAGAACGATCGCGTCGATGCCGAGGCGATCTGCGAGGCCATGGGGCGTCCGACCATGCGCTTCGTCGCCATCAAGACCGTCGCCCAGCAGGATGTCCAGGCGATGCACCGTATCCGCGCCGAGCTGGTCCACCAGCGCACCGCCAAGGCCAACCAGATCCGTGGCCTGATCGGCGAGTACGGGCTGGTGGCGCCCACCGGCATTGGCCAGTTGCGCGCGGCCTTGCCTCGCTGGCTGGAAGATGCCGAGAACGGCCTGACCGATGGTTTCCGTGTCCTGTTGTCGGGTCTCGCCGAGGACCTGCGCTACCTGGATGATCGCATCGCCACGGTGACCGAGCGCATCGAGCGACACGCCCAGACCGACCCGGTTGCCAAGCGACTGATGACCCTGCGGGGCGTCGGCACATTGACCGCCAGTGCGTTGGCCGGCGCTCTGGGTGATGCCCAGGCCTTCAAGTGTGGCCGTGATTTTGCCGCCTCGCTGGGGCTGACACCGCGGCAGCACAGCACGGGAGGACGTGACCGCCTGCTGGGCATCAGCAAGCGAGGCGACAGCTACCTACGGACCCTGCTGACCCACGGCGCGCGCGCCGTGCTGCGCTACTGCGAAGGCAAGGAAGACAACCTGAGTCACTGGGTCCGGCAGCTGGCCGAGCGCAAGCATGCCAATGTGGCGGTGATTGCCCTGGCCAACAAGACGGCACGCATCGCCTGGGCCATCACTCGCCACGACAGGGCCTATGACCCTGACTTGGCAGCACAGGCGGCGTAATATCCACCTACTGTATTACTGATTTTTCAACAAGATAACCCACCATCACGATTGCTGAGCATGCTGCAAGATGGCGAACAGGTCGAACCGACGTCAGCAAACCCCTGCACGTACGGGAGCTAACAGCTCGTAGAACCGATTGGGAGCTGGCGTGCGGATAGCCCATCAGGGTCCGATGCCCTTGGCATCATCATAGAGACCGGATATACGTGTGCAGTCGTACCTACCGTCGATCGTGCCTCATGCTTGCAAAGTAAGCGCCCTTAAACCGACATCTACCGCTCTCGCTTTTATCCCCTCACACTGATGCCATCAGATCTTTGTGAGGTGGCTCCATGACGCATCAAGAGCGTGAGCAATATTGGCAGCAACAAGTAACCGAATGGCAAACCTCTGGTTTGTCCGGCATGGCGTTTTGCAAGCAACAAGCGCTAACGTACCATCAGTTTTCTTACTGGCGTCAAAAGCTCTTGGCCAGCGCTTCGTCAACAAAAGAGCCGGTCGCCGGTTTTGCCACCGTCGCGTATCCCAATACCGTCACCGCAAAAGAAATAGATTCCACGGGGCTTGCGGTATCACTGCCCGGCGGCATCACGGTCACGGGCTTGCACGCGGGCAACGTGGCGTTACTGGGCGATATCCTGAGGCAGCTGTGAAACGGCCACGCTATTTACGCCCAGCGTGGGAAATGCCTGAGATCTACCTGTACCGCGCACCGGTCGATTTTCGCAAGCAAGCTAACGGCCTGGCGTTACTGGTGGAGCAGGAACTGGGGCACAATCCCTTTAGCGGGGCGCTGTATGCCTTTACCAACCGACAGCGGAACAAGATCAAGTGCCTGATGTGGGAAGACAATGGCTTCGTGCTCTATTACAAGGCGCTGGCCGAGGAGCGCTTCAAATGGCCCGGCCCCTCGGATGACGTCATGGCGCTGACCGGCGAGCAGATCAACTGGCTGTTGGATGGCTACGATATTACCTTGATGCGCGGCCATAAAACGCTGCATTACGATAGCGTCGGATAGGCCATAAAGTCCTGATTTTCAGTGCTTTAACATACCGATTTTGGTATCATTTGCGCATGAGAAAACACCCCGAAGTCCCCTCCCAAATGCCTGACCTCAGCGGCCTCTCAGCCGCTGAGGTAGTGGCTCTTGTGGCGGGGCTTCAGCAACAGGTGGCTGCCCAACAGACGGTATTACAACAGCGTAATCTCTATATTCAATTGCTCGAAGAGAAGCTGCGCTTGCAGCGCATTCAGCAGTTCGCCGCGCGCAGTGAAAAGTCCGCAGATCAGGCCCATCTGTTCGATGAGGTAGAGCTGGAAGCTGAAATCGAGGCGCTACGCGATCAGTTACCGGACGATGTCGAAGAGCAAGGCGCGCCACGTCCCTCACGTCAGCGTCGACAACGTGACTTCTCCGACACCCTGGTCCGCGAACGTATTGAGCTCACGCTCAGCGAAGAAGAAAAAACCGGGGCGACCAAGACCTTCTTCACCAAGGTAAAAGAAGAGTTGCAGTTCATCCCGGCGCAGCTGAAAGTCCTCGAATACTGGCAGGAAAAAGCGGTATTCCCGCTTGAGGGCAACGACCATCTCCTCGCTGCTGAGCGTCCGGTTCATCCGCTAGGCAAGTGTACTGCGTCAACGTCACTGCTGGCGTACGTGATCACGTCCAAGTACGCCGATGGTTTACCGCTGTACCGATTGGAAGGCATGTTCAAGCGGTTAGGTCACGCCGTCAGCCGCACGCAGATGGCAAACTGGATCATCCGCCTGAATGACGTCTTCACGCCCTTGATCACGCTGATGCGCGAAGTGCAAAACAGCAGCGCGTATCTGCAAGCCGATGAAACGCGGCTGCAAGTGCTCAAGGAAGACGGCAAGACCGCTCAGTCAGATAAATGGATGTGGGTCACCCGAGGCGGCCCGCCGGATCAACCGTCGGTGCTCTTTGCCTACGACCCGTCCCGCGGCGGCAGCGTGCCGGTTCGTCTACTCGACGACTTCGCGGGGATCCTGCAAGCCGATGGCTACGCCGGTTACGGCCAGGTATGCCGTGCCAACGGCATTACCCGCATTGGCTGTTGGGACCATGCGCGTCGCAAGTTCGTGGAAGCGTCTAAGGCGGCCAAGGTCAACGCAAAAGGCAAGAACGCCACGCCAGCCAAGGCCGAGGTAGGGCTTAGCCATATCAACAAACTCTACGCCATCGAACGGCAGATCAAGGACCTCAGCGAAGCGGAACGTTACCGTGTCCGTCAGGAGCTGAGCCTTCCGCACCTTGAGGCCTTCAAGGCCTGGCTAGAGGCCAATGTCACCCGCGTCATGAAAGGCAGCCTGACGCGTCAGGCGATGGAATATACGCTAAACCAGTGGGATTACCTCATCGGCTATTGCGCGCGCGGCGACCTGCACATCAGTAACGTTCTGGCAGAAAATGCTATCCGCCCGTTCGCCGTTCGCCATTGGCCGAAGAGCGTGGCTGTTCGCGGATACCACCCGTGGAGCGCACGCCAGTGCCACCTGCTACTCGCTCATCGAAACAGCCAAAGCCAATGGCTTGGAACCTGCCGCCTATATCCATCATGTGCTGGAGCGCATCGCCACCGCTGATACGCTGGAGGCACTGGAAACGCTACTGCCCTGGAACGTGAACTTGGCGCCCGTCGCAAAAAAGTGACAGAACACGGCTAGGTCAAGTGTGTCGATTTAAGGGCGCTTACCTTGCAAACGGGGAGGACTCCATATACGTACGTGAGAGTTTCCCCTCATACGGCTCAAGCTCTTGAAAGCCCTTAGTGAGCCGGTTGCTCAACTTCTGTACCTTGGCTATGCACTTTCCTATGACAGTTGATATGAAGCATTACCAAATTGGAAGGTGCATCAGATCCACCGTCAACTTTTCGTATCTTGTGGTGTAGATGCCATCTTGTTTCCA
>NZ_QPIJ01000101.1 GCF_003336665.1 Vreelandella rituensis
CACCCTGTTTGCCTTCAACCAGGAGGCCTACCAGCGGGCTGAACCCTTCGCCGAGTGGGTGATACCGGCGCTGAGGCAAGCAACGACCGTTCATGCCGACGAGACCGGCATTCAGATCGACAGCAAGCGCTACTGGCTCCACAGCGCCTCGAATGAGGCGCTGACCTGGTTGGCGCCTCATGCCAAACGGGGTCAGGAAGCCATGGACGCCATAGGCGTACTGCCCTTCGTGCAAGGTGTCTTGGTGCATGATCACTGGAAGCCTTACTACCGCTACACGGAGTGCCGGCATGCCCTGTGCAATGCCCATCACCTTCGCGAACTGATCGGTGTCTGGGAAAACGACCAGCAGGCCTGGGCCAAAGCCCTGCATGATCTGCTGCTGGCGATGAACCAGGCCGTTGAAGACGCCGGAGGCAGGCTCTCTCCCGACGCGGTTCGACGATGGCGAGAGCGCTATCGTCATTGCCTGGCGGAAGGCGACGTCGAGAGCCCACCGCCGGCCAAACCTCCGCCTGGAACCCGAGGGCGCACCAAGCGCACCCAGGCACGCAACCTGCTCGAACGCCTCCAGGCACACGAGGAGGATGTGCTGCGTTTTCTTGAGGATTCCGCCGCGCCTTTTACCAACAACCAGGGTGAGCGTGACCTGCGGATGACCAAAGTCCAGCAGAAGATATCGGGCTGTTTCCGCTCGTGGGAAGGTGCGGAGATCTTCTGCCGGATGCGCAGCTTCCTCTCGACATCCGTCAAGCAGGGCCTGTCGGCTCACGCGGTACTGGAGCAACTCTTTGCGGGTGAGATGCCCTCGTTCATGCGCCGAGATGAACGGAGTCAGGCAGCGTGAGCTGAACAGTTACTGTGAAAGGAACGGCAAACGAGACCTTGTTTCACCCTGACCTGGAGCCTTTCTACGCAGCAGGCGAAAGTGCCGCCCATTTATTAAAGCGGGAGTTGCCCAGGCTGGGTATAACCGTCAGCAATCAGATTGAAAACGTAGTGGATTATCGCTCGATTATTCAGAATAACGCTGATGGGAGTGGTCGGCGTCGAAGATCAGGAAGTCCTGCGTTTTCGCTCGCCCAAGAAGCGCGGGATTTCTCGCTCGGTGACGGCGTTTCCAGCATGCGCCACATGGAGGCATTAACGTCGGTGGCATTGCGAAAAACCGGCTTACTGGCAA
The DNA here is from genome assembly GCF_003336665.1 of Vreelandella rituensis. Taxonomy (GTDB): domain Bacteria; phylum Pseudomonadota; class Gammaproteobacteria; order Pseudomonadales; family Halomonadaceae; genus Vreelandella; species Vreelandella rituensis. The sequence goes on from NZ_QPIJ01000101.1 coordinate 1,184, forward strand.
GCCTTAAATCCATGATTGTCGATACCATGCTGCGAGATAGAATTGCCATCGCGGAACCGCCAGCCCACCACAAGAATAAAGACCTATGGCAAGACGTGCTTAGCCTACGGGCCTTCAACAAAGAAATTCCAGCAATACGGGAAGGCATAGCGAAATCGGTCATTCTCCAAGAGGTTCGCGCAGACCTGAACAATCATCGGCACGCACTAGCAAGCCGGATCAGCAGCGAGATAGCCGTTGTTCGTGAAAAAGAAATCGAGGTGGTCGCTCTCAAAGAGGCAATGTCCTCGCTTGAAGAAAAGCATACCGAAGATCGGGATCAGCTCGCTTCGCGTGCAGCGACACGTAAAGGCGAGGCCGAGGCAGCTCAGCGGTGGCTGGATCATCTGAAGGAGCAACGCGCTAGCTGGGATGACAAAGGCATTGATACGCTCCGTCGTGATATTGAGGGCATACCCGATCTGGAACGGAGTTGGCGCACCGCGAATGGCCTGTATAACCAAATACGCAAGACCGCCGAGAAGTTGATTGAGGATCACCATCAACAGCGAGGCGCCATGCAGGACAGCTACACCGAAAAAGAAGAAAAGCTCCGAGCGCGAGCGGACACGGTGCAGCAGGCCATCACGGCAATGTCTACGGCACATATCGAAGCAAACCGAGCCATTGAAAAGCGCTTTCGCCAGGAACTAGAAACGCTTAAACGTGAGAGCGATGCTGCCGCAACCACCCTGCGCGATGAAGAAGAGCGTCGAATGGCCGCTCGTGACCACGCAGGGCAAATGACCGATGAGGAACAGCGCCAACTTGATAACGCCACCGCAGAGGTGGATCGGGCAGAGGCGGGAGGCAAGCGACTGGACAAGGCCCTTGAGGCTGCAAAAGAGGCTTATAGGGAAGCGGCGAATGCGTATCAACAGGCGCTAGATGCGCTCTCCAGTGCCGAAAGAGCCGAGGGCGCTCGCCAACACAACGTCGACACCCTCACACGGCAATGCTATCCCGCCGATGGCACCCTACTCGCCTTCTTGCGAACCTCTGATTTAGCCTGGCATGATACCTTGGGCAAGCTACTGCCTAGCGAGCTATACCAGCGCCGCGACCTGAACCCCATGCTGTCGGCCTCGCCACACATGGATCAGGTGTATGGCCTAACCTTTGACCTCAGCGCCCTACCGCTGCCTGCCATTGCCGAAAGTGAGGCCATCCTAGAAGCCAAGTTGCAGAAAGCGGAGGAAGCGCTGACTCATGCCAAAACCGATGTCAGGCATGCGAACGAAGCGTTGAAAAAAGCCAATGTCGCACGCAAGAAAGCTGAGGAAGCAGGGAGTCAAGCCAGGGTACGCGCTGAACAGGCCAGTTCTAAGTATGACAACGCGGTAGCGGGGCGTCGCCACCTAGAAGGCCAACTGCTGTCCAATCGGCAAGCGCGGATTGCTTCGGCAAAAGCGCAGCTCGACACGGCGCGGAAAGCCATTGCTGAGCATGAAAAAGAATGGCAGGCGCAGCAGCAAGAGCGCCAGCAGCAACATGACACTCAGCGCCAGCAGCTATCGGCGGATCAACAGACTGAGCAGGCACGGTTAACCGCCGATCTGGGGGTGATTCAGCAGGTAATCGCGGATACCCGCAATGAGAAAAAGCAACGGCTAGCAGAAATGGATGCCTTGCTGGCGCAGGCCATGAGTAAAGAAGGGATTGATCCATCAGCGATAGCCGCCAAGAAAGCGGAAGTTGATTCCCTTCGATTAAAAATCAACAGTCTCCGAGAGCAAGAACCCACCCTCCACGAGTATGCCTCCTGGGAGAAGGTCGAATGGTCACGCAAGCCCGAGTATGAAAAACAGCGACTTGATGCCCAACATGCCCTTGAAAAGCTACGCAATGAGTTACGGCAAGCTGAACAGCACTTCAAGACACAGCGAGCAGAGAAGCGGGTATCCCTGAAAGCGATTAGCCAAGCGATCGACGCGAAACAGCAAGGCCTCTCGGATTGGCGCCAGCGTATCGATAACGCCGATAAGGTGCTGGCGGATATTCCCGACAGCCAGATAGGCGTCGACCAGGACAATACACCGCCGTCTCAAGACTTCGACAGTGAGACAACCCGCTCTACCGAGCAGATTGCGAGTGAGTTGAGTCGGCTACTGACAAGTGCCAACAGCCAGCGCCAGGAAGTGATGAAAGCGGTTCAGGGCTGCCAGAAACGTTTATCCCAGCACCCAGGCACGCATATCCATAACGCATGGCAAGCACTACTGGATCAGCGGCGCGCCAAAAGTACGCACGAAGAGCTATCTTCCGCCTTTACCATCGAACAGGTAGACGACCTAGAAACCTTGATCGAGCATCACTTACCTGACATTTCAGGTGCGCTGATCGAGGGAGTCAAAGCGTCAGGTGGAACGCTGTACACCTATCACGAAAACCTGCAGGAAATGAATAATATCGTTAGCCAGGTGAGCCGAACGCTGGAGAAAAACCTGAACACCCAGCATACGTTTACCGTGATTAGTGATATCTCCGTGCGTGTGCAGTCCAAAATTCAGAGCTTCGGGTTTTGGAAAGATCTGTCCAGTTTTGCGCAAAGCTGGCGCGAATGGGCCAGCAACGGCTATCACGGCATGCCCAGCGATGGATTAATGCAGCAGATACATCGCACGGATGATCAAATGCAGGTAGCTCGCATGCAGAAGTACAACATCGAATCCATGGTCGATCTTGAGATTGAGTTTTACGAGCAACGCCGGCGCGTCCCTATTCGCTCGGACAAGGACCTCACCGACGCCGCCAGCCAAGGCATCACCCGACTGGCCATACTAACCCTGTTCAATGCCCTGACACGCTATCTATGCCCCGAGCGCGGTATCAACATCACCTGGCCGATTGATGAGCTAGGTGACTTGTCACCGGAAAACATCGTTAAATTGTTTCAGATGATGAAAGACAACAATATCGCTTTGCTCTGCGCTCAGCCTGAAGTAAACCGCTTTGTGGTGGAGCACTTTCAGCACAAAGTACACCTGAGCAAGTTGGTAGGGGTAAGGATTATGGTGCCTGGCGATCAACAACATCGCGTCAATCCATTACTGGCTCAAGCCCCCTCCCCATCAACTAGCCGCGTCGACAACGCGACCGCACCATCCCCAACCACGGAAGGGGCTAATCATGTCCTTTGATCCTCTGTTTCGTGGCACGGTGGAGCAGCTCATCACCGGGGCCATTATCTGTCCGGTAACAGAACCCGAGAAATTCGACTACCTCGCCGACTCGGTAAGCATCGATAAGGTACAGCACTATCTCGCTCAAATTGGGCGAGGACTATCCTGTACACGAGATGGCAATGGCTATTACGCCGTTGCCCTAGACCTAGACGACAAAGGCACCCGTGCGCGCATACGCAATGAGTTTGAACGCATTACGGGGCAGTGGGAGCCCCTTATTCGCTGGCTGAGGATGTCACAGCAAGTGGCAGCCGATAAACACCCTATTGCGTTTAATGACACCGTGAGCGAGGGAGACTGGCTTAAAACCATCGAAGCATCGAGCGCCCTTCAAGAAGAGCTCGAAATCATTTGCCTAAAAATGCAAATCAAGAAGGCACAGGATGCTCGCCAACGGTTGCGAGCGCTGTTTGAGAAGCTGCAAAAGGACGGCTTTTTGAAAAGCAAAGGCCCTTCCGGTGCGCTTTTTCAAGCAACGGCCCGATGGTCGCTATTAAAGGATCAAATGGAGTTCGTCACCCAGCAGGAAGGCATCATCGCAGCGAACAACGCCCGCGCAGCTGAGGACCATCAGGAGCAGGAGGCCCTTTTCCATGGCAGGTCTGAATGACGCGACCGCAGGGCTCCAAGCCGTTCATCAAAACGCGGCCATTCTGATCGACGCCTGCCTGACGCATGGCGGCCGAATCAGCGAAGAGGAATTGGAGCCCAACACGCTAGCCACCTTACGCCGCCACCGCCTGGTCTTTGATGTCGATGAAGATTATGGCTATGTCCAGGTAAGCCGAGTCGTCGCGGATTTACTGCACCATTTAACCCAGAGCTATAAACGACAATTATTGGCTGGCGCTGGCCACGACATTGTTAATGACCTCGAACATATCACTGAGAGCTACCGGATGGCTGAGCAGACCGGTTCAGCCGATTTATTGTTACGGGAGACCGAAGCGCGGGAGGCCGTTGCTAGCTTGATTGATATGCTGCGCCAGACAATCCTACGTTTTACGACCTACATTCATAGTGACTTCAGCATGGTCAGTGACCTTGATCAGCGGATTCACGAAAACAAGCGGGCGATAGAGGATGCTAAGGCGTTAAACCAATTTTTTGACTCCCTCATGCCAAGCTACCTAAAAAAGCTAGCGGGACGTAGCCCGACGCTGCAGACGTTACTGATGAAGCTGCTACGCCGAAACTTAGACCGTCTGAGGGCTGACCTGCTAGACGCAACACATTCGCTACGCGAAAATCTCGCTCGTTTGGAAAGGGATCGTACTGTACAGCACTATAGTCACCTGATTGATGATTTCTACAAGCACTACCTACGAAACCCTGGTTACCAACCAGACCCCTCGATGCTTGATCGTGTGCAAACGCTACCGCAGTGCTTTATCCCTGGCGAGGGGATGAAATTACAGGCCTCATCAGACATCGAAAACCCTGCCCAGCACGAAGAGTTAAGAGGATTACTGGCGCAAGCACTTGAACGCCTAGCCCCTGATGAACGTGTCGCACAGGAAGATGCTAATGAGACCATCGTCACCGTGGTAGAGCAACGCAATGCGGTTATGCAGGAAGAAGAAGACCCCTTTGCCACAGCGATCAACCAGTTCTTTGAGGCTATCCCTGCCCTTATTCTGCAGGCATCCGCCGTCTCCGCAATGGATGCCCATCAGACGTTGAGCGTGGAAGAGCCTGGAGACGTTTGGCTCTTGGCCGTATGGACACGCTATTTAACGTTGCTGGCAGATCGCCAGTCCGATTGTGATTACATCGCCCAACACGTAGAGCAGGTGTTGGAGACGTTTAGTGGTAACCGCGAGGTCAGGGACATTCATTTCAGGAGCGCCGTCCAGTGAGCCGTTTACTAGAGGTTGCCCAACAAGCCCTGCGCCAGCGAAAAAGCCGGGTCATTATGAATCAATGGTTCGGACAGTTTCATGACGCAATAGCGCCGTAATGGCACATCTCATCAAAGTCGGGTCGGGATTTTATGTCATTGAAGTCCAGACCCAAGTAGGAAGAAAAGCGTTCCAGCAGGT
>NZ_QPIJ01000102.1 GCF_003336665.1 Vreelandella rituensis
TGTCGCGCAGATCACGCTGCAGCGAACGACTGTCCACTTGAAAGCCACGCTCACGCAGCTTTTCCAGCAGCACCGGGGTAGCGATCCTACCCGGGCTGCGGGGAATCAACTGCAGCATGGTCAGGTAGCGGAATAACGTTTCACGAATTTCAGACATGACACTTCCTTGTGCGAGGGCTAATTATGGTTCACTTCAGCATAACTATCTCATTTAAAAGTATCACGTTATGTAATTAAAAAGCCTGGCAGGCTGCCTGAAGAATCCAGGGGTGTTTGGCAATGGTGCGCCGCCTGTATCGCTTGGTGCTGCCACCCGCTTTCGACCTGTTCGTTCAACGGTTGCGGCCGATAGTCAGGATCGGTGGCGCGCTGCCAGGCGTTCGGCAGGGAAGAGCTGGCCAAGGGGAGGCAAGGCAGTTGATCAAGGCTGACCTCTCTTTCCAGCGCAGGATGCCCGCTGAGCCAGTCGTAGACGTCGTTGGCCGACTGTTTCATGCGCGAAGGAAACAGCACCGTGTCCTCGCAGACAGGAAATCCTTGAAGCATCAAGAGCGCATTGACTTCATGGTCGCAGGCCAGGTGCCACCGGTGGCCATCCAAATGAGGCTTCTCGTGCAAGTGGCCAGCGACGCAATGCCAGACCAGATGGGCCTGTAAAAAGGCGCGAGTGGTGGCATTTAACCCAGCGCTGTAAGCCGCGTTGAAAAACAATGACTGACCATCCGTAGTCGCAGTGGCGAGGCGGTCATCAAGCACCGGCACCAGTGCCAGGCCATCCGCAAGCATTGCCATTAACGGGTGGTCCCGACGCCAGGCGTCACGATCAGCTTGCCATAAGGTCAGTTGTTCATTTTTGATACAGGGGATATCTGAGAGAACTGGCTTCATGTCGAGGACCTGGCATTGTGCGGTGAACATACTGGCTCCTGGTGCTTCCCGTGAGAACACCTCCACCATGACAGGGCCTAACGACAAAACGCGTCGGATAACCCTGATTATCCACGCGCTTGATAAAGCGCGCCTGCTGCATTGTGATTACCCAATATGTTATTGCCGTGGCATTACGATGTGAGTTTTCCGAGTCACCCAATGTTTCTCTGCCCGTAATAGGCTTTACAGCTTTCTTGGTCCAGTGCTAATCTAAAATCGCTGAGGCAAATTCCTCAGCCGGGTTTTGGCGACCCGTAATATCCAAGAAGCACAAGCGTTGCTACCATGGTAGGCGCTGTTTTTGTGTCTGCCATGATTATGGCGGTCGTGCGTGGGAGACATTCGTGTCTGCCGGTCCTCTTGGATACCGGTTCGCCAACCTGCGTACGGCCGCCCCCATCACTGTATTGGCGACAGTGGGGGCGGCTCCGATAAATCCAAGGAGCTGTTTTATGTCAACTTTCTTTCCTTTCCGTAGCCTTCGGGCTTGTGCTGCTGCCCACCGTGCCATGGCACGTGCCGCTCTCTTCTCAGATAGCATCCTCCGTGTTCGCTATCAGCGCTATCAACGTCATATGCAGAAGCCCCTTGTACTGGATGCCAAAGCCGCGTCATCAACGCGTTCTGTCCTTGTGCAGGAGGTGCGCTCATGAGCCGTCAATATATTCATCCCGTCGCGGAGGCACCGCTACAGGACTTGCTAAAACACAAAGCTGCCAATGGCGAAACGTTTACGGTATGTGAGCTCCGCGACCGTCTTGGCGAGCGCCCTGAATTTGCTGACTTTGATCCGAAGCGTTTGTGTAAGTACGTGCGTGAACAAATTTATAAGCGGGTGGAGCAAGGCGTTGTTGAGCAAGTGGGTACGAAAGGCAAGTGCCGCAAGGTGTTTCAACTGACCGCTGTGGTTAACGCAGGTCTTGAGGAAATGCCTCACGACACAACATGCGACGCCAACGTTACTATGTCGCTTGTCACGCAACTCAACCGCGACAGTGACGCGCTGCGTGACAAAATGGAGGCGCACATGCAGCAGTTGCAGACGTTAAAAGAGATGGCGACGCAGTACCCGGATATTCGTGACACGATCGCTTCGCTTTTCGACGAAAAAGAAGCGCAGGCAAAGGCACTGAACGAAAAGCTGATCATATACGCAGAAGTCCGGCAGCGGCTGGTTCAGCAGGGAGGTAAGGCATGAAACTCCCCGACATCCAGTCTTCCCCGCACCTGCCGCTGCGCGATTGGCAACAGCGCTGTCTGACTCAGGCACTCCAGCAATTGTCGCCTTTTCAACCGCATTTTCTCTGCCAGGCCACGCCGGGCGCGGGGAAAATGTTGATGGCAGCGGTGTTAGCCCATCAGCTGCTGGAACGTGGTGATGTGGATTTTGTGCTGTATCTTGGGCCGAGCAAGGAGGTGATCAGCCGTGCCGAGCAGACACTCGCCGAGGTTACGGGTCTTATGATGAACGGCAAGCTGGGCGCGCGGGGCGGCTGCTACACCTATCAGTCGCTTTGGTCGCGTTTGCCCGTGTTCCAACAGCTGGGCGCGCAGTATCGCGTTTTGTTGATCTGGGACGAGAGCCATCATGCCGGGCGGCTGCCCGGCACCCAGAAGGGTGCTAATGTCTGGGGGCAGGCGCTGTTGATCCTGGAGCGTTGTGTCACTTATACCCTGGCTTTGTCGGGCACTCCTTGGCGCACCGATGGTAAATGTCTGCCGCTGCTGCGCTATCTGGATGCACAGGTGAGTGTCGACGACGAGGAGGATGATTCGGCGCTCAAGCAGCGTTTGGTTCCGGATTTTGTCTACACGCTACAAGAGGCCGTGCGTGATGGTGTGTGCCGGACGCCGTACATCTGGCTGATTGATAATTCGCACATTCAACTGACGATGACCCACGCCAAGGGCAAAAAGCCACCCAAGCAAAAGCGATTTTCCAGCATTCCCCACCTGCTTCGCCATCCCGGAATCGGTTATGCGGATCTGCTGCGCCATGAAGCCCCCATGGCGCGTGTCTTAACGCAAGGCGTCGCCAAGCTTGCAGCGTTGCGCCAAGCGCAGACGAGTGCCGGCGGCCTGGTGGTGGCCTCCGATATTGAGCATGCCGAGGAAATCGCTGAGTGGCTAAAGGGCCAAGGCGAAGACGTCTGCCTGGTTACCAGCCAAACCCCCAATGCGCATGCCAAGCTGCAGGCATTTCGGGAATCCTCTCAAGCGTGGGTAGTGGCCGTCGGGATGATCAGTGAAGGCGTGGATATTCCACGTCTGCGCGTATGCTGCTACCTGAGCCGGATTCGCACCGAGCAATATTTTCGCCAGGTACTCGGGCGCATCATCCGGCGCATGGGGCTGCATGACGATGACTGCTACCTGTTTGTCGTCAACGAGTCGTTGTTGTGTCGCTATGCTGAGCGCATCGCCGATGACTTTCCTGATGATAACGCAGTGGTCAGGGTGATCCCGCTGGAGGTAGCCTCGCCAATGCCCGGCTATGGCAACACCTCGCCGGTGATGCCGCTTGATAGCGTCACACTCGTCGAGGAGGCCATCCCGGCATCGGTCACCGAGGTGGCGGGTATCGCGTTCGGAACGTCGACGGCAACAACCGCCACTTCAACCGTGTCATCGCAGTGGGAACACGACGTTGCGTACTCCCAGCGATTTAGCAAGCATCTGGCCACCCTGGAACTTTGACGATGACATCGCCACGCAGAAGGAAGCGGCGTGGCGGTTTTCTCAGAAAGGGATAAAGACTTACGCCTATGTACGCCATGGCTTACAGACATTCCGCCTTGCTCCTGCCACGCTGAATGTGTGACGCCATACGCACGGCTCTGCCAAGAGCTGTAATCGGGGCGCGTCACGCAAGGATGCGGCCAAGGATGGCCAGCCCTCAATGAAGTGAAAGCTAGGAGACTGTCGGATTAAGGGACGCGAATCGCAGAAGCAGCGTCCCCTCGTTGATTTTTCCGTAGGGTAAGCGACCTGCGGTTGGAATGGCGCTTTCGTCTTCTACGGCCTTGTCTTGTGCCGTCTCTTGGCTTCTGCTGGGCGTGTTTGATGTTCCAGGCCATGGTCGTCAGCCGCCATTCGCCGCTGACCTTGTCGAGACCGCGCAGCGAGACCTGCCGAAATCCCATCACGTGCTTGATGATGCCAAAGACCGGTTCCACCGTGTGCTTGCACAGCGCATACAACGCGCGTCCCGCCCGGGTCTTCAGACGATGCGCCCGGTGCGTGAGGTGACGCTTCCCCTTACAGGATTCCACAAAGAAGGTTTCATCTACCTCGATAATGCCGGACAAGGCATTGCCGTTGGCACTGGCGTTCTCTTTCAGAAACGGTGACGCCAGCGGAAGGCCGTCTTCAAATCGATCCCCACTCGGGCTGCCGAGACGCGTAATGTCAGGCTGTCGCGCATGCAGCGCAAGTAATCAAACCATTTGTCACGATGATGCAATCTGGCCAAGGGTGTCCCCGTGAGGGAATTGAACGTTTTGCGGCACGCGGGACTCCGGCACCGATACCGCGGCAAACCACCGGCACGCCCCCATTTGACAGGATGCTCATGGCCGCAGTGGGGGCATGGGGGGGTAGGACCTTACCGTCGCGATCAGAGTGTCCGCTTGGGCGTTGATTTGCTCAAGCAGCTGATTGGATATGTATTTTTGAGATTGACAGGGAGGCGAGCCAGTGTCTGCTCGAGAGCGTTGAGGTCTGAGCGCTTCATGGTGTACTCCAGAGGAAACTGGATATACAGTAGTTTATACAGTGTTTTTAGAGTACGCCAACAACAGATACCAACATAGCCATATAAATACCGTTATGGAGATTCGCCTTATGACGACAACCGCTTCTTTGATGGGCACCGCGGCTCTGTGCCCAGTGCCGCAGCCGTTGCCTATGTTCGCCAGTGCTGTGCGAGCCGGCTTCCCGAGTCCAGCTGATGATCATTTGGATGCTGACATTGATCTTCACCGCCACGTCGTAAAGCGGCCGGCAGCGACTTTCTTTGTGCGTGCGGAGGGTGACTCCATGCTTGGAGACGGCATCCACCATGGTGACCTGCTGGTGGTGGACCGAAGCCTGGAGCCGTTGCACGGTCGCGTTATTGTTATCGCGGTAGACGGCGAGCTCACCGTGAAGCGGTTAGAGCGTGTCGGGCAGTGCGCCTACTTAAAGGCCAGCAACCCCGCCTACAAGCCGATTCCCCTGGAGGGGCGTGAATCGCATGTCTGGGGCGTCGTCACCCATGTCCTGCACAGTTTGCCGGGTGCCACGCCGCTATGATCGCCTTGGTCGATTGCAACAACTTCTACGTCAGCTGTGAGCGAGTGTTTAACCCATCGCTTGAAGGGCGCCCGGTCGGTGTGCTCTCGAATAATGACGGCTGCATTATCGCCCGTTCCAATGAGCTAAAAGCCCTTGGCGTAAAGATGGGCACAGCGATGCACTTGGTGCCCCCGTTTATCCGACGCCAATCGACGCTGCTATCGAGTAACTATGCGCTTTACGGGGATATGAGCCGTCGCGTGACAGAGGCACTGACAGAGTTTTCGCCGGATGTGGAGATGTACTCCATCGACGAAAGCTTTGTCGGGTTCCAAGGCTTTGATCCCACGACCCTGGAAGCCTATGGGCAACACTTACGCGAGACCGTTCGGCAATGGACAGGGATTCCCGTCTCGGTCGGCTTCGCTCCCACGCGAGTGCTAGCCAAGCTCGCGAACCATGCCGCTAAAAAGCATCCTGGCTACCGTGATAAAGGCGTCTGCAAACTGGAGACCGATAGCCCAGCGACTCAGGCCTTGCTCAAGCAGTTGCCGGTTACCGAGCTATGGGGAATCGCTCGACGTACTGGCGAGCGGCTACGGCTGATGGGAATAGAAACCGCTTGGCAGCTCCGTGAAGCAGATCCCAAACAAATCCGGCGTCACTTTAGTGTGGTGCAAGAGCGCATCGTTTGGGAATTGCGCGGCCAACCTTCTATCCAGCTCGATGATATGAGCCAACCCAAACAACAAATTATGGTTTCTCGTTCGTTTGGCCAGCTCACAAACAGCCCACATGATCTTCGAGAAGCGCTTCGCCAGCATGCCATGAGAGCGGGTGAGAAATTACGCAAGCAGGGAAGTGTTACCAGTACAGTGATGGTGTTCGTGCGTAAGCGTCCCGCCATCTGCATCTATTGAAGTCGCCTTGAAGCCTTGATCATGGCGTGGTGTTCACCACCATCTCAGATCGAATGGAGGCTTCATGTCCCAGATTCCCACCACCTTGAAA
>NZ_QPIJ01000103.1 GCF_003336665.1 Vreelandella rituensis
AATCTTTCACCCATAGCGAATGGTCCTCTTGCATCAGGTTCTTGCCGGAACGTACTGATTTTTATAGAGGTTACCATTCGCTATCTTCGTTTTCAGGCCTGCGTCGTGAATAACCCGGGCTCAAGTGAACGTTTCAGGCTGGGGGTAATGTATTCCAGATAAGTTCGGGACAGATGATGAGTGTCCGACCACATCAACCTTTCATCGAAATAGGCTGGACACACCCCGTCATTACATATCAGCTTGGTAAAATCGATAGAAATAAACAGGCACGATCCCAATCCAGCCGATCCGGCTCCTGGAAGTTTTCCAACAAGGCTTGGTCGAACGCCTCCCAGACACAACCTCATGCCAGTTGCGGAGCCGTCACCAGCAAGTGATGCCGGAATCACATCCCATCTCATGGGGTAGCATCTATCGAGGAGTCCCGTACTTCAGAACGAACAGGACTCCCGTCAAGACAGCATGGTTGGAAACTCGCGGTCTGCCGTTGTTGGGCTTGGCGGCTCTGGTGGCGGCAACGGTTTGACGATTTACTAAATCTCATAAGGTACGTTCTTTTTAACCATAACGATAGTATTGGGAATAGTGGCGAGCTATTTCAAGCATTTTGAAAATAACTCTTATAACACCCTATCCCGCAACCTTTCATAGTAGGGCTGAGGTATTGTCAGAGACGCCAATGTCAGCCACTGGCGAGGGCGCATACTGAATAGCATTAATGAATACATATCCTTCTTAATCGACTTTCCAAGTATCTTCTTCTCCACTGCCCATGCAAGTATCTTACGATTTATTGCAGCTCTTAAATAATGCTTTTCAAGCCAAGTGAGGCCGACCTCACACTCCTTCTTCAAATCAAGACAAGGATGAATATGAACCACATTACTCTTGTCGCTTACAACACCGCTATTATGAAGCAACCACATATTCGTAACCGTGGGGTCGTAGTGAACCATCTTGAGACTGCATATCGCTTTCAACCAAAAATATACATCCCCGGCACGCTGATACCTCCCAGCAGGAAACCCTCCCAGGTCCATGAACCTATCACGATGTATGCATGCGCCATTCATGTGAATAAAATCAGAACGAGAAAACGCTGCTAGAGCTTCCTGACGGCTCAGGACACCGCTTTTCAAGGAGTCACTGCGTGGGACTAATCTATTACCCTTCATCTTCTGAAAGGCATTGACAAAAAGTTCAATGGATGGGTTTTCCGAAATGGCATCAGCAAATCTAGAAAGATGATCGTAAACAAGCAAATCATCAGCATCAAAAAAGACCAACCATTTGGATGTTGCCTGCTGTGCACCATAATTACGCGCAGCGTAGCCGCCAGGACCCGGTTTATCACGCTGATATAATCGCAGTTTTCCCTTGCGCTCTTCTTGCAACAAGAGCTGAAGAGATCCATCCGTTGATGCATCATCGACAACAATGATCTCAAAATTTTTCAAGGTCTGATTATATAGACACGAGAGCGAATCCAACACAGTTGAGACCTTGTTATGTACTGGAATTATCACCGAAAAAAAATGCATGATTCCACCTTATCCATTCGATTAAATTTAACTTAAAAATAAAATCATAAAATTATAAAATTATAAAATTATAAAATTCATACGTTCATATAAATATAATCAGAATGAAATCAATATCTAATAAACATCGACTTGCTCGCCTTGCCGGCTTGTGCACCACGATAGCGACCAATCATAAACAGCATTATTATTTATTCCCGAGCAACACACTTATAAATACCTAATGGCACATATTGGCTTTCGACCGGAGAATCCATGTACTCAACAGCCGGTGAAAACAAGAAACCTTCGACCAACCCTATTGTAACGATACTGGCTTTCTTTAATCGACCTTTGCGCAAAAGCTTTAATATCATATATAAATCTAAATACATGATCATTAGTAGCATACGAATTGGGCGATATTTCCTGGTAACAAATATTCTATTCCTTATCAAATATCTATAATATTTAAGGCGTGCTTCACTGCTTTCAGAAGCTATATTCAGCACCCCTTTCTCTTGTCGTAAATGCATCACCCTGCTGGCGCCGACAACAAACCCGGGAACATCTTTTGTTATTCTTAATGTATACTCAGTATCTTCACCCCAGATAAACATGTCGGAAATAGGTAAACCATACTTTTCCAGGGTACCTCGAGGGATAAGAATGGATACAAAAGTTGCACGACCGACGGCGACCACACCATACTGAACAAACTTTGGCCAATCCTTGTAACCAATATGATTCTTTGTTTCGTTGATGGACGGCGAGTTGGTTACATAACCATTTTCCGTGAAGGCAGTAGAAATCAGATATGCTCTATCAATACCATTTTTATCGAGCGTACTGTCTGCTTCAGTCAGCCTTTGCAGGGCACACGGCTCCGGAATGACATCATCATCCATCATCCAGACATAATCGGCACCTTCCTGATAAGCAATTCGAAACCCGGCATTGAACCCACCAGCAGCACCTACATTATACGAAAGCAAGTACACTTTAAGATTAGGATAGTTCAATCCACTCAGCATCTTTTGCGTACCATCGTCGCTGGCATTGTCAATTACAACCACCTGATCACAAGAGTATGTTTGTGAATAAATTGCATCTAGACATTGCTGGAGTAAATCCTGCCGATTGTAAGTGAGTACCACCGCGATTACCTTGCCCATAGTGCCTCCTGCCAAGATGTGTCCTTGAAAGAACTCAGCCGCCCGTTGAGTACCACATCAAAACAGGGTCTCGGTACGCACGAATATTAAGTGCCAAGATCGAGTCCTTCCCAAAATGATTCCAGACAAGCTACCGCCTCGGCATGCGTAGGCATGTGTCCGAGGCGCTGGCCGTTCTGGTTGTCGTTGCCGCATCGGTCAGCACCAAGCGATGAGCCATTCATCCAACGCCTTAGCCTTCGCGTCGAGATGTAAGAAGCGATTCCTGAAATTGCTGGATACCTTATGATTGAATGAAACTAATGGATACATTCAGTTTACATAGTTACAAAATATTCATACCAGTATTTTTCTCTCTTCCTAAGTGCTAGAAAGGGCATTCTATGGTGGTGATAAAAAGGCAAGGAACTGATCTTCACGCATGAGTAATGTTAATCAAATAAGTATGAAACTGAATGAGCTCGCCAGAGTCGAGCTCATTCAGTCGCTTGGTAACAGACAGGTACCCAGCCTCTGACCGAAAGTCAGTCCGCATGCTTTTTCTTCGCAACCAGTAATTCATGATGGGTATCTACCCAACCCGCCACGGCCATCTCATTCAACAAATGACCAACGAGAATCTCGGAACCGAGATTATTCAAGTGAAAACTGTCGTAATAAAGCAGCTTTCCATCAAGCTCCGCAGTACAGCGGTCGGGGATGAAAGTATTACAGAATACCGACTCCGGCTTGAACCTTACGAGGTTCTTGTGATCCTCCAACTGATCGAAGTGATGGTAGGTCGATGCCACCCTTTCGACAAAAACGTCATGGCTCGTGCTCAGCGGTTCCGTCCTCTCGATGCCGTACATAACTTCCTTGGCAAGGTGAATCGGCACATTCCAGCCTACTTCGGGAATTGGATAGACAAGCATCACTTTCTTTCCCGCCTCAAGAAGTGAGCGCACGGTGTCACGCATCAGCTGCCCCATGACCTCTACCCTGTCGTCATAACCCATGGGATTCTTTAAGGGTATCGCATACAGCTCATGGCCAGGTTCTACCCCCCCCTCGCGATTGTCGAACCTCTTGCCCTCGAACTGAAGAGGGTAGCGTGCCGACATTACAACGATCTCAATCTCCTCGTTATCGATAAGGAAATCAATGGCTTCTTCGTTGTATCGCGTGCACCCATCCATGCCATCACTCCTTCTGTAACCCACGATCGGCAAGCAGTTGGTATGCACCAGCTGCTTGATGCCATGCCCTTGGATCTCCAGCCTTCGTTCCAGGCTCCTCACGAGCGTACCCGCCTGACTATCACCCCAGAGCGCCAACAGGCGAGGTTTCTCGCCATTGAAAACGCATGAAGATTCGGGGGACACATAGTGCCCCGGAAGCACCTGGCACTCACGGACCCTAGGATCCCGGTCATCAACCATCTTGGCGAGTTGCACCGCACGTGGATCCAGTCTCCCCGGCACCCCCTGCGACACAGCCCCATAAAGCCCGAGACCGATCAGCAGAACCGACACCCCTGCCGCTCCGGCGAAGACTTGATTGCGGCTAATGAAGGCCTTGTTCCTGAAAGGTTTTTCAACGAAACGCCAGGAAAAATAGGATAACACCAGGGTCAGGGCACACAGCACTAGGTAATCGTGGCTCGACAGCGCCACAAGACTCCTTTCCTTGGCGAACACGAACACTGGCTGATGCCATAGGTAAATGCTATAACTCATCAAGCCGATACCCACGATCGGCTTCCAGCCAAGCCACCTGCCCGACCACGTATCGTTCCGGGCAAACATGATCACCAGGCTCGACCCCACGACAGGAATCAGCGTCCACAAGCTGGGGAAAGGGGTGTCATCATCGAACATCACCACCGAATAGAGGATCATCGCTAGGCCCACGAAAGCGCCCAGGTCGCGGATGACACTCCTGAGCCTCAGCTCGCGACCATGCAAGGCAATGGCAATCATCGCCCCAGCCAGCAGCTCCCAGGCACGAGTGGGAAGCAAGTAAAAATTAGCCGACGGGTGCGTCCGGGATCCCCATTCCGCTAAACCAAGGCTGAGAGTGGATACCAGCAACAGGGTCAGGAAGAAGTGCTCTTTCCTCAACCGCCTGACGAAGAGGAGAAACAGCGGGAAGAAGACATAGAACTGCTCTTCCACAGCCAGGCTCCAGGTATGCAGTAGCGGCTTCAGTTCTGCTGGTCCGGCAAAATAATCGATCTGCTGCCAGAAGAAGATATTCGATACGAAGGTATTGACGGCAATGATACTCTGGCTCAACTCCTTGAAGTCATCCGGCAGCATCCACATCCAGGCGAAGGGAAGGCAAATCATTGTGACAAAAAAGAGTGCTGGTAATATTCGTCTTGCTCTCTTTTCGTAGAAACGGATAAGCGAAAAATTTCCGCTGACCATTTCGTTGTAGATGATATTGGTGATCAGATACCCGCTGATGACGAAGAAGACATCGACTCCGACATAACCACCATTGAAAAACTCGAACCCTGCATGATAGAGAACTACTGGAATCACGGCGACTGCCCTGAGCCCATCGACTTCTGACCTATACAATAGTTTCATTATATGAACCTTTATCAGAACACTTTAAAATCTGAAATCCACCATGCATCATCCCGGTGATTTTCAACCCAGTTGTCCAAATAGCTGCGCTTAAGCAGCCTGTTTATTACGCTCGATTTCTTGCACTTTCCCGGGGTTGAGCGACACCGGACCGGTTACCTCCCAGTTTCGGGT
>NZ_QPIJ01000104.1 GCF_003336665.1 Vreelandella rituensis
TTTTCATGGCTTACAGTTTAATATCATTTACGTAAGAACACAAGACGTCCTCTCGGACGCCGCGCTTGTATCCCCTCCCTTCGCGCTACGCGACTCAGGAAGAGGTATTACGCGCTTCTAGATAAAAACTGAGACAATTCCATGAAAAGTTTGGGGGTAACGAGTGAATCTGACCATCAACAAACAACTGTTACCTCCTTGCGATAGGTAACACCGGAAGTGCTACAGGGGGACTATGAGTCAAAAAGCTAGCCGTCTGCTGATGGTGTGGGTGCCGCTGGCCGGGTTTGTCATTTTGGTGGGTTACTTGATGGGAACAAATCACCGCTTTCACCTCTTTCAGGCCTTACCTTTCCTCTTTTTGGCAGCCTGCCCCCTGATGCATATTTTCATGCATAAACGCCGATAGTTGGGAAGCGCGGTAACGGCTTCCAATACTCGGACAATGGCATTCATGCGGTCCATATCCAGGCCGGGAACAAAGACCGCAGCAGCTTGAACCCTCCGACGATTCATTCAAAGAATAGAATCGCGGATTCCCATCACTCTCACGCGCTTTGTTGCCAAAGTGTGGAGAGCGTGACCGGAGTTCGCGGTGTGCGAGTCGGCGTTTGCGAGCTCACACGGGCGGTAGCCTTGCGGCCGCGCCCTTGGTAAACAACATGCCCGCGGGCGGCGATGTTATAGGCGGCATTAAGGTCCGCGTGATAGCGCTTGCCGGTGCTAAACGTACACTGGCTATAATCATCCTTATCGCGTTTCACCGGCCCTGACCCGTCGAACGCCTGGCTGGACGTACCACGGGCATAGACCGCCACGAAGCGCAGGCCGATTTCTTCGGCTTTGCTTTCGATGCGCGTCACGAGCTGGCGATGGAACCAGCGGTGAAACCGCGCTTTCATCGGCGTGCGCTTTTTACCCGCTTTCGGACGCCAGCCTTTCAGGTCTTCGACGGCAATGGCTTGGCAGTCATGTTTGAGCGCCAGGTTCACCAGCCGTCGACTGACCTGATGGGCTTGGTTATCAGCCAGGTGAGTTAAACGCTGGTGATCGCGACGGCAGAAGCCCGGTGGCAACCGGCTTCCGTGCCGGGTTTGCTTCCGTGCCTGACGGCGGATGCGTTGCATGAGCCGATACTCCCGGCCTTTATCCGTGCGCGATAGAAACCCGCGTGCGTGGACAGTGCCTTGAGCATCGACGACCGCCCAGGTCGCCGCCGTGTTAATGCCAACATCCACCGCGAGCACCCGGTCAGGCGCGCCTTTGGCGGGCTTGGGTGGATCGAACTGTTCGGGCAACGAGAGCTGCCATTGTCGACCGTTAGTGGTCAGTAGCGGGGATTTGGCCTTGCCTTTCCCCCGGAACCGGCATGTTCCCTTGAGCCGAAATCCCATCCAGACCCAATCATTGTGCTGTCGCACCTTGATAAAGGCATGGCTGGCATCGGCATTGATCTTGGCGCACTGGCTCCCGTAAAGGCTCGGAAAGGTCTTGGTGCTGGATGTCAGGCGTGGCGGCTTCTCGTGGGGGTGCTTGCGCTTACCCCGCAGCCACGTATCGAACCGTGTCACGAAGGAGCGGACTTGACCGACCGCATCCATAATAGCCACGCGGCGAAGGTACGAAGGGAATTTGTAGTAACGTTTGGCGAAATAGGGATAGCGTACTTGCGGCCGCTGGCGGGTCGGATGAATAAGCCCTTCGATCACCTTGACGACGTCATTGCCTTTGCCAGCCCCCACCACCGGCCAGTGGGTATAGGCCACGGTCATCAGATCGCGCACCAGCCGTCGATACAGCGCCAGCGTATCCGCCAGAGCGGTCTGTTGGTCGGCACTGGTGACGTGTAGCGCCAGGGAGTCGGAACGGATGATCGGCATAAGAAAACTATATATTCAACCAGTTATAAGAACAAGCAAGACTGACGCCTTGCCCTGCCTTAACTGTCGATTCATTCAAAGAATCGAATCGCAGAATGCGGCAGGATTTTGTTCAAATACGCTTCCTTTACAGCTGGCGACTTCTCTCCTAGCTTGCAATAACACCAACAGGTAAGGAGTGCTGTCATGTCAATCAAACGCAATGTTTGTGTCACAACGCTAGCCATCGCAACCTCCACGGTCATGCTTCAAGCCCAAGCTCAGGAAGGGGCAGTAAGGCCATTAAGTGACTGGAATTATGAAGATATTTATGAAGCTGGCGGTATAAGAGCTGACAGATTGATGGATGCCGAGGTCTTTGGGGAAAATGAGGAAGAAATTGGCAGTGTCGAAAATGTGCTTATTACACGAGACAATAAAATAGCTGCCATCATCGCCCAGGTAGGTGGTTTCTGGGATATTGGGGATACGCATGTCCTGGTTCCCTGGGAAGAAATTGAACTGCACGAAGACGGAGTGATGATTCCGATAACAGAAGACAATGCCGATGAATACGGACTCTTTGCTTCTGACGACTACATCACCGAGCAAAATCTCAGCCAGATCCAGCAAGTTGATGATGATATTGACGCTGGCACGGGTATCTGGAAGCTCACCGACTTGCTTGACGACTATGCAGCGGTTGGAGAAGCCATTGGCTATGGTTATATCGACAACATACTGTTCTCGCGTGATGGCGAGGTTCAAGGTGTGATAGTCGCGTCCGATGCAGCCTATGGCCGTGGATCTTACGCTTATCCCTTTTATGGGTATGGGTATGGCTGGGCCCCCGGCCATTCTGCTTACTCCTTGCAATATGATGAAGATGAAATTGGCGAAATGGAGCCTTTCGACTATGAAAGATACGAAAGTCTTCTGGAGGAATAACTGGCACGTCAACCATCGCCGCTAATTGAACTGGCCGGTTTCATCACGGGTACCCTGCCGACAAGCAGGCCACCCGTGATGAACTGGCCCGCGCAGAGAAGATAAAAAGCTTGCTATGCCCATGTACTTACCACGAAACACACGAATATTTTGCCGTTCCAAAACCAAGGAAGCTCTGATTAAGATTCAGAATTTTGCGATAAAGGCCGCATAAGTCAGCCATATAAGAATGTTGCTGATGTCAGCACATATCTTTAAATGAGGCTTCCTAGACTAACCAAGCATCAACGAGAGCTAGAGGAGTTAAAAAAATGAGTCTATATCGCAATGTATTTCCCATCATGTCACTAATCATGCTCACTTCTGTTATACCAATGCAGATCCAGGCAGCAGAAGATGAAAATCAGCCCAATAGCCGAGCCGACCAAATTGATTTAAGCGGTACGCAGCATGACAACAGGCTTCGCTCACTTGATGAATGGAGTTATAAGCCTATTTATGAACAGGGTGGATTTCGCGCAGAGAAGTTTCTAGATGCGAAGGTATTCTCCCCTCAAGGAAATGAAATAGGCGAGATGGCAAACATTATTCTTGACCAGGAAAACCAGATCGTCGCTGTTATTGCTGAAATAGGAGGCATGTGGAACAGCGGTGATAGACATGTCGCCATCCCATGGGATGAGGTCAAGTTTTTTGAGGATGGTATAAAGGTTCCAGTTCGACAAGATAATCTGGAAGAATACGATCTTTTTACAAATATTAATATAAATGAGGCCTATGTCTACAAACAAGAGCTTGAGCGAGTTACTAATGTGGAGAGAGACGTCGCTACCGGTCCGCAAACATGGAAAATCACCGACATCATACATGATTATGCAAGCATGGAAAATGATGAGGGATATGGATATATCAAGGATGCTCTTTTATCAAGAAATGGCACCATGCAAGCTATCATCATTAAACCGGCACGCTCCGAGTTTGGCCAAGGCCCCCGCGCTTATCCATTTTATGGTTATCCCGAAAGCTGGCGGCCGGGCGACACTCATTACATCCTTCCTTACTCAAAGGAAGATGTCGAGGAGCTCCCGGCTTTCGAATATGATAAATACGATAGCATCTTGAATTAATTACGAAAAAATGCGTCACTTTAACCATTATAAATCGCTTCTACTTACAAGTAATATAAGTTTCACTCGACCTGATGCAACTAGAAACAAGCCTACAGGAATATAGGTCATGAAATCGATCATAAGAAGCCACTACAAGCATGTCGTCCGCACAGCCCGCTGGGCTATCTTCCATCGATAGTATATTTCCAGCGGCGTGATTAAAGACTCAAGTCCTCACATTGAAGGTGGTTCTAAACCAGGGAAAAATCATTGGGATATATAATCTAATTTTTTAGTAGGCACTTATTTTGGGAGTGGCATTTAGCCCCTCCTTTTGCTGTGCAATGAACAGGAACATGCCATCCAAATGAAGATTATCAAGTACTCATTGCTTCTACTCGCTGCTTTTCTAACACTCTTACTCCTGTGGGGTACGTTTGGTGTCCCCTATCAGATTGACTACCATGAAGAACGGGCCGAGATACCCAACCTACCGTCAGCTTGGCAGAACCAGCAGGTGGCGCTCATTGCCGATCTTCAAGTAGGCATGTGGCTTTCCAACAAGAACACAGTGAAAGACATTGCAGAGCGCCTTTCAAGGCAAAAGCCGAGCGTTGTACTGATCGCAGGCGACTTTATCTATCACCCTATCGGAGATGAGTCTGAAGAAGAAACGCGTGAAGAGTATGAGCAGGAAGACGTTGAGGAAATATTTAGCGAGCTACGCCATGCTTTGTCTTTGTTGTCGCCATTGACAGATTCAAATATTCCTATCTACGCAGTGCTGGGGAATCACGATTATGCGATGGAAAAACCTGACGATACAAAGTTAGCATGGCTTGCCCAGCAGGTTCAGACCGCCTTGGAAGACGCAGGCATTACTGTCCTTGTCAATGAAACTGTTGCTCTTGAATCCCCAGGAAACCAGGAAGACGCCCCCTTGTATTTGGTAGGCATTGGTTCGCATTACGCTGGTAACGACGACCCTCATCGCGCCCTGGCTCAGCTCCCTGACGATGCGGCACGGATTGTGCTCATGCACAATCCCGATAGTTTTGTCTCCTTCCCCGCAGGGGCAGCACCGTTAGCCCTGGCAGGCCATACTCATGGAGGTCAAATAAGGCTCCCATGGAGGTCGGACTGGAGCTGGATGGCTATGCTAGCCGACGATGAGGTACACACCGATGGTTGGATAAATGGTTATGGAAATCCGGATAATAGACTTTATGTTAACCGAGGCATTGGGTTTAGCGTAATTCCCGTCAGACTTAATGCAGCACCCGAAGTCACTCTGTTCACCCTTTACTAGCAGTCTGTCGGATTTTAGATAACGTCATGAGATACTTGCCTCCTGCCACCCCACCGGAACGACGCCATGAGCCGCTTCATCCCCGTTGACCGCCAGACCGACTATCTTCTGCCGCCT
>NZ_QPIJ01000105.1:0-3713 GCF_003336665.1 Vreelandella rituensis
GAGTCGCTTGCCTTGATTTTCGGTGACATTGTCACCCTCATCGGCAAGCGCCCACATGAATTACCTGATCAATTGTTAAAGAGCTGTCGCGAGACCGTAACCGTTTGGCCTCAGCGAGGAAACGTATTCTACGCCTTCCCGGGTGGTTGTCAATGGGTAATTTCGATGCCGTGTGGCCTGACCTCGAAACCGCTAACCCTATGAAAAACCGAGGTTTTTCAACCTCATTCACCGCTGGAAACGCCTGGCGTTCCCGGCAGCGGATGCGTACTCTACCGCCTGACCGGGACACTGGCAAGCCCTGAGTGTAAAAAACTTCAATTTTTAGCTTTTGCCTTGCGCATTATCGCCAATACCGGCCCCGAGGCTACGTAAGCCGCGAAAAGCAGAAGCAGCATGACGGAAGGCTCGATCGAAATCACGACGAAGCCAATCACTACTGCCAATAGCACCACAAAGGGTACCGGCCCTTTGAGATCGACATCCTTGAAGCTGTAATAGCGAATATTAGTCACCATCAGGACAGCTGCAGCGGCCACAACAAACAGCATCAACAGCTTGAAACCCAGTGCATCGGCATCGAAATGGTGAAACGTCCAGACACAAGCCGCTATCAAGGCCGCAGCAGAAGGGCTGGGCAAGCCAATGAACCACCGTTTGTCAGTACTGCCGATCTGAACATTGAAACGTGCCAGGCGCAGCGCGGCACAGGCAACATACAAGAAGGCCACGACCCAACCCGTCTTACCGATATCCTGCAGTATCCAGGTAAATGCCACCAGCGCAGGCGCCACTCCAAAAGAAAGCATATCCGATAGACTATCGTATTCCGCACCGAAGGCACTTTGGGTGTTGGTCATGCGTGCCACTCGACCATCCAGCCCATCCAGCACCATCGCGATGAAGATAGCCACGGCGGCAGCGGCAAAATCACCATTGATACCCGCCACCACAGCAAAAAAACCCGAGAAAAGTGCGGAGGTAGTGAAGAGGTTAGGTAGTAAATAGATGCCCTTGCGACGCACCTTCTTCCCATCCTCGACGGATTCTTCGATAACTTCTGTCTCGCGTAGAAAAGCTGCTGTCAGGTCTTCATTACCCCCCACCGCGTCCTGCTTGTCTGTATCGCGATCAGCGCCGGGTTCTTGTTCCGTATTACGAGGTTCCTGAGTCATACGTGCCGTCCATTTAAAATGAGCTCACCATAGCAGTGATGGATTTCATTCTACACGGTGAGATTGATGCAGGAAGTACACGCCTGAACAAACGCAACAAGGGCACGATAAATCGCGCCCTTGTCCGCCACTAGCTCAGATTGCTGAAAATCAGTTCTTGGATTTGTCTACCAACTGATTCGCGGCAATCCACGGCATCATACCGCGGAGCTTGGCACCGACCTGCTCAATGTCATGCTCTGCATTGAGACGGCGGCGAGCGGTCATCGAAGGATAGTTGCTGTTACCTTCATTGATGAACATTTTTGCATATTCACCGGTCTGGATGCGCTTGAGCGCATTGCGCATCGCGGCACGTGACTGGTCGTTAATGATTTCAGGGCCGGTCACGTACTCTCCATACTCCGCATTATTGGAGATGGAGTAGTTCATGTTGGCAATGCCGCCTTCGTACATCAGGTCGACAATCAGCTTGAGTTCGTGGAGACACTCAAAGTAAGCCATTTCGGGCGCATAACCTGCTTCAGTCAGCGTTTCGAAACCGGCCTTGACCAGCTCTACCGCACCACCGCACAGCACGGCTTGCTCACCGAACAGATCGGTTTCGGTTTCGTCCTTGAAAGTTGTCTCGATGATACCGCTACGCCCACCACCCACGCCGGCGGCGTAAGACAGTGAAAGCTCCTTGGCCTTACCGGAAGCATCCTGGTGGATAGCGATCAGGTCAGGAATACCGCCACCCTTGACGAACTCGGAACGCACGGTATGGCCCGGCGCCTTAGGTGCGATCATGATGACGTCGAGATCTTTACGCGGCTCGATCTGGTTATAGTGAATATTGAAACCGTGAGCGAAAGCCAAGGTAGCGCCTTCTTTCAGGTTCGGCTCGATTTCCTGCTCGTAAATCGCTTTTTGATTTTCATCCGGTGCAAGCATCATCACCACATCAGCGGTCTTGCAGGCCTCAGGCACAGTGGCCACCTTGAGACCCGCCGCCTCAGCCTTGGCTGCGGAAGAAGAGCCTTTACGCAGAGCAACCGTCACGTCAACGCCGGATTCTTTCAGGTTGTTGGCATGGGCATGTCCCTGAGAGCCGTAACCGACGATGGTGACTTTCTTGGCTTGAATCAACGAAAGGTCGCAATCTTTATCATAAAAAACGCGCATGATGTGCTCCGGACAGGTGGTTTGATACTAGGCGTAACGCCGCTGAGCCCAACTCTACGCCAGCCAGGTTATTGCGTAAAACGCTATATTTGAAACGTTGTATTGCATAATATGAAACACATAACCTCAACGTGGATTTCCATGGACTTTCGCCAGCTCAAGCACTTTCTGACACTGACTGAAGCACTGCATTTCGGCCGCGCCAGCGAGCTATGCCATGTCAGCCCTTCGACCTTGAGCCGCTCAATTCGGCAATTGGAAGAAGCGCTCGACGCTCCCCTTTTTGAACGCGACAACCGTCATGTGGCATTGACTCGCCAGGGGCTGATTCTGCAACGCTACGCCCGGGAAACACTCGAGCAATGGGAGGCACTGCGTCACACCTTGGCTGCCGAAGCGACTCAGCTCACTGGCGAGATCAGCATTTATTGCTCGGTGACCGCCAGCTACAGCTTTCTTTACGAATTGCTCAGCGCCTTTCGCAGCCGGCACCCCGGCATTGAATTGAAACTTCACACCGGCGACCCGGCAGATTCCATGGCCCGAGTATTGGCAGGCGACGACGATATGGCGATTACGCCACGACCGCGCGTGCCTCCGCCCTCCCTGGCTTTCAAGTCCTTGACTCGCTCACCTTTGGTGTTTATCGCCCCTTTCACGAAGCCTGGGGCGGCCATGAACTGGGTGCCCGACACGCCGGAGAGTCCCACACCGGCACAATGGAAAGGTGTGCCCATGATTCTTTCCGAAGCCGGCCTTTCGCGGGACTATGCCGACACTTGGTTCAAGGCGCTAGGCATCACTCCCCGCATTTATGCCCAGGTTGCCGGTCACGAAGCCATCGTCAGCATGGTCGGGCTGGGCTTCGGCATAGGTGTGGTTCCCAAAATTGTGTTGGATAACAGTCCCCTTGCCGAGCGGGTACGCATATTGGCGGTTAAGCCCGAACTCCCCCACTACGATGTGGGGCTGTGCGTGCTAAACCGCCGCTTGAAAAGCCCCCTGACCCAAGCGCTCTGGGATGAAGTCAGTGAACGAACGTCAACTACCTCGCCCTAAAGGACGAGGCTTGTGACAGCAAGCCCGGTTGACCAGGGAAAGCGGTAACCAACCCGCTACGTTTGCAATAGGTCGTCGAGACCCACCGCCGAATGCTTCGCTCAGTTCGGCGCTCTGGAAGGTCAGGATCACGCTGGTGAAAGGTAAAGCGCCGAAGGTTCTGATCGCTACCACAAGGTAGGAGCCGGTTGCAGACATTCCCGAGGGGAGACAGGTTGGAAGACCTGCGTCACCAGGCCCGTAAGGGCAATGTTTAGGAGGAGATCGCATGGCGGTGTTCGTATTGGGAAAGAACAAGCAGCCGTTGATGCC
>NZ_QPIJ01000105.1:3727-5301 GCF_003336665.1 Vreelandella rituensis
GTTGATGCCGTGTAGCGAAAAACGCGCACGGCTGCTGCTGGAGCGTGGCCGGGCGGTGGTGGTGAATCTGACCCCTTTTGTGATCCGCCTGCGTGATCGGTGCCTGAGTGACTGCGCCTTGCAGCCGACGTTGCTGGGCATTGATCCGGGCAGCAAGGAAACCGGGCTGGCGCTGATGCGTCTGGAAGAAAACGCGACGGACGAGCAAGCCCCGGCAACCCGCCATGTGCTTTGCCTGTTTCAGTTGGTGCATCGGGGCTTCCAGATTCGCCAAGCCTTGGAGCAACGTGCCGGTTTTCGGCGTCGGCGTCGCAGCAAGAATCTGCGTTATCGTCAGCCGCGTTTTGATAACCGCACGCGCAAGAAGGGCTGGCTACCACCCAGCCTGCAACACCGAGTCGATACCACCATGGCCTGGGTGGACAAGCTGTGCCGTTGGGCACCCGTGACTCACCTGAGCATGGAGCTGGTGCGCTTTGATCTACAGAAGATGGAAAACCCGGAAATTTCCGGCATTGAGTATCAACAAGGCACGCTCCTGGGCTATGAGGTGCGTGAATACCTGCTGGAAAAATGGGGGCGTGAGTGTGCCTATTGCGGCACCGGTGATACACCGCTGGAGATCGAGCATGTGGTAGCGAAATCTCGGAACGGCTCTAGCCGGGTGGCCAACCTGACCGTCGCCTGTCACGACTGCAACCAGGCCAAGGACAGCCAGTGGCTTGCTGATTTCTTTGCCACCAACAAGGGACTCAAGAAACGCCTCAAAGCCAATGGCTTGTCGGCAGACGTCCGCCTTGAGCACGTCCAGCGCCAGCTCAAATTACCGCTGCTGGATGCCGCTGCCGTCAACGCCACCCGCTGGGCGTTGTATGGTTCCCTGAAAACCACCGGCCTGCCGGTCACCGTGGGCAGTGGCGGTCGCACCAAGTACAACCGTCAGCGGCTGGGTATTCCCAAAACCCATGCGCTGGATGCGGCCTGTGTCGGCAAGTTCGACACCCTGAAAGGCTGGCGGGTACCCACCCAGGTCATCAAGGCCATGGGGCGCGGCAGTTATCAGCGCACCCGGCTCGACAAGTACGGCTTCCCACGGGGCTACCTGATGCGCCAAAAGCAAGTGCAGGGCTTTCAGACCGGCGATAGGGTCAGGGCGATTGTCCCGGCCGGCAAGAAGGCCGGGACACATACAGGTCGCGTGGCCATCCGCAAGACCGGCAGTTTCAATATTCAGACCGAACAGGGCGCGGTCCAGGGTATCTCCTGGCGCTACTGCACCCTGCTGCAACGCGGTGATGGCTACGGCTATCACCCACTACCGTAACTATTTAGCAGGTTCCAGGCTGTACTCGCCAACCTGTTATTTCTTCTGGCATAGTATCGACATTCGGCAACTTGATCTTCAGATAACATGACCATCAGCGATATCAACGTCGACGAAGCCCTGGAACGCGTCAGGCAGCAGCTCAAGGAAGATCGTACGGTCTCACCTTCGCTGCGTGCTGCCATCGACGTGCTGATGCTGCTGGTCAAGTTGATGGCGGATCGGTTGGCGACCAGCAGTCGTAACAGCA
>NZ_QPIJ01000106.1 GCF_003336665.1 Vreelandella rituensis
CGCGCTTGGCAAAGAAGTGCTTGAAGGCCGATTGCTGATGGCGCAGGCATTGCTGCAAGGGTACCGAGCTGACTTCGGCCAGGAACGCGGTGTCAGGCTGCTTTTTCAGCTGGGTCAGGAACGCACTGGCATCGTTGTAACCGATCTTTTCCTGACGTTGATAGAACGCATCGGTGCGATAGCGCAGCACTGCGTTCCAGACAAACCGCACGCACCCAAACGTCCGCGCCAGCAGGATTTCCTGCTCGGGCGTCGGGTAGAATCGGTACTTGTAGGCACGTTCAATTTTCATTAATTACAGTTTAGCATCATTTGCGTAAGAACGCAAGGCGTCCTCTCGGACGCCGCGCTTGTATCCCCTTCGCGCTACGCGACTCAGGAAGAGGTATTACACGCTTTTAGATAAGTGTGCCGATGCTGACCCTGTCCTGCGCCGACGACCTTTTTAGTACCGCCGACACCGCATGCCTGCTCGCCAGACACACCTCTGACGCGCGTCTCGTCATCTATCCCGATGGAGGTCACATCTGGCTGGACCATGATGCCGACCTGGCCCGTGAGATCAGCGAATTCTTCATGGGGACGATGCGTCCCTGACCCCTGAAGGAGAAGTTCTATGCCCTGGACACGTGTCAAACTGAACGCCTTCGGCGGAACCGAAGAACTGGAACTCGAAACCGTCGCCGAGGGCTACGGGCTGGGGTATTCTTGGAAGTGGCCTGGAGCCGCTTTTGTACCTGACGACCGTCCAACCGTCCCTGCGTGTTAAGCTGATCTTTAGCGTGTCAATTCTGGAGGCCCATGTGTCCACTGCTACTCGTCTCAAACTGCCCGTGGGCATTCAAACCTTTTCCGATATTCGTGAAGGCGGTTATTACTACGTCGATAAAACCCCGCATATCGAACGCTTGGTCAACCAGAATAAATACTACTTCCTCTCGCGGCCACGGCGCTTCGGCAAGAGCCTGTTACTCGACACCCTACGCTGCCTGTTCGAGGGCCGTGAGGCGCTGTTTGAGGGGTTGGCTATTCATGACAAGTGGGACTGGCAGACGCAGTACCCGGTGATCCGCATCAGCTTTTCTGACGGTGTGATCCACAGTCGTGAAGCGCTTGATCAACACATCCGCGAGCTGCTGGATGCCGAAATAAAACGCTTGGGGCTGACACTGGAAAATACCACGATTGCTGGACGTTTTCGGGAGCTAATTCAGTTGGCTCACACCACCTTCAGCCAACGTGTGGTTATCTTGGTCGACGAATACGACAAGCCGATTCTGGATAATATCCTGGCGCCTGAACGGGCCCGCGAACTGCGTGAAGGCTTGAAAAACCTCTATAGCGTGCTGAAAGATGCTGATCCGCACCTGCATTTCGCGATACTGACCGGGGTATCCAAGTTCAGCAAGGTGAGCCTGTTCTCGGGCCTGAATAACCTCAACGATATTACGCTGGATGCGCCCTACGCGACCATTTGCGGCTATACCGATGCCGATATCGACACGGTATTTTCCCCCGAGTTGCCGGGACTGGACCGTCAGGCAATCAAGCAGTGGTATAACGGCTATCGCTGGGGTGGCCAAGATGTCACCTCGGTATATAACCCCTTCGACGTTCTACTGCTGTTCCAGAAGCGTCAGTTTGGCGCTTACTGGTTCGAATCCGCCACGCCCACCTTTTTGGTCGAGATCCTGAAAAAACGAGGGGTATTTACCCCGTCTCTGGATCAGTGGGAAACCGAGCCCGACCTGCTCGGCCGTTTTGATGTGGATGACATCGCCACCGAAGGACTGCTGTTCCAAACCGGCTACCTCACCGTTAAACAGGTGGAAGAGCCGATGCTGGGCTACCGGCAATACACGCTGGGCTTTCCCAACCAAGAAGTCGAAACTAGCTTGAACCAGGCACTATTGCCCGTGCTGGGTGTCGATAATGCGCCGCGGGAACGTAAAACTCTCTTCACGCATTTACGCGCCCACGACCTTGCTGGGCTCGAAGCGCACCTCAAAGCCCTCTACGCCGGCCTGCCCCACGACTGGTACCGCAACAACCCCATCGCGCGTTATGAAGGGCATTATGCCAGCGTGTTCTACAGTCACTTCGCTGCACTGGGAGTGAACGTGACGGTCGAAGATGCCAGCCACCATGGCAAGGTGGACATGAGCGTGGATTTTGCCGGGCATATTTATCTGTTTGAGTTCAAGGTCGTCGAGCAGTTGCCCAACGGCACCGCACTTGAGCAAATCAAAGCCCGAGGCTACGCCGACAAATACCGTGCAAAGGGCAAGCCAGTCCATCTAGTCGGTGTCGAGTTCTCAAGCCAAAAGCGCCAGATTGTGGCGTTTGAGGTCGAGACACTACCCCATAGCGGCCCCGGTGCCGCTTTGGTGCTGTGATTAATGCTTGGCGATCTCAGGCCTTACCTGATGCTCGGTGGATACCAAGGCCTTGGACACCCGTTAGCTACCGTATGGGCTACGGAGACTGCGACCAAACCATACAGCCCGTTACTTCACTGAGCTAACCTGAGCATCTTCTGAAAAACGGCGTAATGCTGCAAATGCAATGCAGATGCGTTTTCGCGTCAACTCACACTTTCATCGCCGAGGGCTATCACCGCTGGCGGATTTGATGTTGATTGCTGCGTTGACGTCGCGGATGTGTCAGTAAGCACCTCTGGCAAAAAGCTCTCAACCGGCACTGGCCTGCCGAATAGAAATCCTTGGTAGGTACTGCATCCTAGATGGGCGAGTACCTCACGCTGATCCTCTGTTTCCACCCCTTCCGCGATCACCGCAAGCCCGAGGCTTTCGGCAAGCGCAATAATGGTCCCAGCAATCGGTGTGGCTTGCATGTTGAGTGTCAGGTCGCGCACAAAGGCGATGTCGATCTTAAGAGTGTCCAACGGCAGTGCCTTGAGATATGCCAAGGAGGAGTATCCTGTACCGAAGTCATCCAGCGCAAAGCGAATACCTTTCTTGCGCAGTTCCGTCATTTTCTGGACGGTGCCTTCGGGGTCATTGAGAAACAGTGATTCGGTAAGCTCCAAAGTCAACCGCTCTGCCGGGGCAGCATATTGTTCTATCGAGGCTAACACCTGGTCGACAAAATTCGGCTGCTGAAACTGGCGGACACTGACGTTAAGAGAGAGCTTGAGATGGTGATACCCAGGATCTTGGCACCACTCTCCCAATATTCGACACCCTTCCTTAAGCACCCAGAGTCCTAACGGCAGGATTAGTCCAGTCTCTTCTGCCAAGGGAATGAAGCGCCCCGGTGAAATATTGCCACGCTCGGGGTGTGACCAACGCACCAAAGCTTCCGCCCCTATTACTCGCCGCTGTTCATCGACTTGGGGCTGCAAGTGCAAGCAGAGTTCATGGTTGTATATCGCCCGGCGCAATTCGCCTTCAAGCGTGAGACGTTCCTCTAATTCGTCTTCCTGCGCTTGATGGAATCGCTGCGGATCACCATCACGATGTCGCTTGGCTTCCAGCAAGGCTAACCCGGCACGTTTGAAAAGTGTCGCGGAACTATCTCTTTCGTAGGGAGCAAAAACCAGCATGCCAACGTTGAGTCGACAAGGATAGGTATGTCCATGGAGTTGATAATCGGCTGTGAGTGATGTCTGCACCTCAGCCGTGAGGCGTAGTGCTTCCTGCTCGGCAGCAGCTTGAGAGGTGGCCGGTAGCGGCGCCAATAGCGCAAACTCATTGCCATCGAGTCGCGCCACCTGAGACACATTATCTTGCCACTGCTGTAGGCGTTCTGCCATCTGGCGTAGAAGCTCATCGCCGATATCCTGGCTAAGACTATCATTAAGCACTTTGAAGCGATCGATATCGAAGAGGATAAGAAGCGCCCATCCCGACTCGGTACTGGCTTGCTGTGCACATTCCACCAGCCGTTCTTGCAGCGCCCGACGGTTGGGCAAAGACGTCAAGCTATCGTGATACGCCAAATAATGAATACGCTGCTGAGCCTGCTGCTCCTCTGAGCGGTAACTGAGTAACGCAACATAATCACGATCATCGCTGTCTGCATAGGTGACACGGCTGACATTTAACCAGGCAGGGAAAACTTGACCCTGACGACTCAGGGCTTGGATCATTCCTCGCCATTTTCCCTGGGTTAAGAGTGCTTGCTGAATACGCTCATTGAGCGCCTGGCTGTCCTTGGCGTAGGTCATCTGCCAGATAGAAGCGCCGATCAATTCTTCTGTGGGCACCCCCATGAGCCGTTCAAATGCCGCGTTACACAGGCGAATACGGGCTCGGTCGTCAAACAGCACGACACCCTCTTGAAGGGAAGAAATTACTTCGAGTAATCGCGAGCGTGTCATGTGCTCATCACGCTCACTGGCATTCAGTCGGCGCTGCACGCGACTCGCAATCAAGGTTAGAGCCGCAATCAACACGGCACTGCCACTGATAAAGTAGATCAACCAATGTGAGCCAGACATAACACTGGGAGAAGCGCTGACGCCTGGGGTGGGCAAGAACCAAGCTGCTTGCATGGCGACATAATGCATTCCGCAAACTGCAATCGACACACACAAAGCTGAGACTGACGCACACGCCCTCTCCCACCGCTGGCCCCACCCCTGTTGGCAAAGACGGTAGGCATAGACGCTTAAGATACCCAGGCCGATGGCAACGACTAGCGATACCAAAAACAGATCGAGTGCGTGGTACAACACGGCCGGCATTCGCATGGCGGCCATACCAGTGTAGTGCATCACTCCGATACCACCCCCCAAGCCAATGCCCGCTTTGAACAGGGTGAGATGAGGGATGTCGTCACGAGATAACACGACCATGGCCCCGAGGCTTCCAAGAATTGCCGGGAGCACAGAGGCCAGGGTCAAAAGAGGTGCGTGCGTGACAGTAAAATCGAGCCGATAGGCATGCATACCTATAAAGTGCATGCTCCAGACTCCCAGCCCCATGACGCTAGCTCCCGCTAGCAGCCACGCTCTACGCCACCCGGCACGGCGGGCTTTCCCCACTAGCTTAATAATATCGAGGCCGGTGTAAGCCGCTGCTAGGAGACTGTCGGATTAAGGGGCGCGAATCGCAGAAGCAGCGTCCCTTCGTTGGTTTTTCCGCAGGGTAGGCGATCCTGCGGTTGGAAAGGTGCTTTCGCCTTCTACAGCCTTGTCTTG
>NZ_QPIJ01000107.1 GCF_003336665.1 Vreelandella rituensis
CTGGACATCTGCTGCAAGACTGTATTGACTATTTCCATGAAAGCCTGTGCTCGGGTGGTGATGTTGTGAGAGACCCCATTATCTGAGCATCAGGCTTTCTTTAAAACTGTCCGAACCATTGCTAAAGACAGCAGCCCAAAAGGGCTTCAACCCACGCCAATACTGCCTGGCTAACAACCTGATGGGGGTCGGTTGGCGTGTTGATTCTGACGGGCCACTGGACTGGCCCGCATACTTGGAGATGGCGGGCGACAAGTATGGCCGTAAAGGCAAGAAGCGCTACGCCACCGTTATCCAGCTTCACGACAAAGTGCAGGAAGGTGACCTGTGCTGGACACGCGACCTGGAAGGCAACTACTACCTGGGCGTGGTGGAAAGTGACTGGTTCTATGACGCAAGCGAAGCCAGCCGGCAATATGACATGGTGAACCTGCGCCGCTGCCGCTGGTCCCCCAAGATGTCCGTTGACCAGGTGCCGGGCAAGGTGGTGAACAGTTTTGTCGGGAGACGGCCAACGCTGCAGTCCATCAAGGAGCCTAGTGCCGTAGCCTACAGCTTCGCATTGGCCAATCAAGCCACTGTCCTCGGCACCGACTACCCGGTGTCGCTGACGTCGGCTCGGTTGCTGGATCTGATCTCCTTCGATGATTGCGAGGATCTTGTCGGCATCTACCTGCAATCGAAGGGCTACTTCCTGGTACCGAGCAGCTGCAAGAAAAGCACGGTGGGTTATGAATACCTGCTGCAACACCGTGAGACAGGCAAGACCGCCGTCGCTCAGGTCAAGAAGGGCAAGGTAGACCTGAACCAGACGCATTTTGAGCCCGCCAGGCTAGCGGTCGATAGGGTGTTTCTTTTCACCACCGAAGGGCAATACCTGGGGGAGCCTCATGCAGGGGTAGTCTGCTTGTCCCCGGACACGTTGATCGAGTTTGCTCAGGCGCATCCTGACTGGATGCCCTACAGGATTCGCTTCTGGATGGATCGCCTGTCACAACCCAGTGAAGCGGGATCGCCTCAACCAAGCGCTCTGGAGGTGGAGACTGCCTCGTGACGAACAAGACCGTTCACACCCTGAGCGCCACGGCATAGTGCAATCATTCATTACTGTCATACTGCAACAATCCAGTATGGCAGTCATACACCCCGGCATCCCTGACGATGATACCTTCTCATGCTCTCTGATCTGACAATTGCGCTTATCCTCACCCAGCGTGAGCAGCAGCGCTTGAACACCCAAGCCAAGCGCCTGAGTCGTTACAATCTTGATGATGTGCAACTGACGGCGCTGAGGCAACGTTGGCTGTCAGGGCTGGGGTATCGGCAGTATGCCCCGGCGTTACTGGCGTCTCTGGATCATCTGATCGAGCAGCTGCAACGAGGTGAGTATCACCTGGAAGATTACGATGAAGTCGTGTTCCAGATCAGCGCCTACAACCACTCAAGCTGGGCATTACTTCGCCAAACCTGGGGCAGTCCGTCTCGTTATCTCGACCGCTGGGGTAAGATCTACCCTGAGTACCGCTACGCCTTTGAACAAGCCTACGAAGCCAACACCAAGCTCTCGGTTACCGATCAGGTGGCCTGGCTTCAGCAGTTACTGCCCACGCCAACCGATATGCAAACCAGTCCCAGGAAGTTGAGTGAGGTGGAGAAACGCCTACGCCAGTGCCAGTCTTACCCGGAAGTGGAGCCAGAAGAGGATGTGCTGTCTTTCTCGGACGATGACCTGCTTATCCCAGATAACAAACCAGGCAAGGAAGAGAAGCCAGCGAGTAACAGTAAGGTGGTGGATCTGAACGCTTACCGCAAGCGTCGGCGACGTGAGTGAGATCCTGCGCTTTTCATGGCTATCGCACTGGGCGACTCTTTTATGATGACGTGCCAGAGGAGTTGTTTAACAGTATGTCATGAGGAAGCCGCTATGAACTGTGCACCACCATTCCAAGACTTGACTCAGTCGTGACCGCAAGCCTCGTCGTGCTATGATTGCGGCCTAAATGTTCACTTCGATGAACCGTGGTGAGGGTCGTTGTGAATGGGTGATACGTATGCCATTGGCGTGATGGGACAACCAAGATGAAATTTTTAATTACCGGCGGGGCGGGATTCATCGGCTCCGCCGTGGTGCGTTATTTGATTACCCACACCGACCATGACGTGGTCAATGTGGACGCGCTGACCTACGCAGGCAACCTTGAGTCGCTTGAGGCGGTGGCTAAAAGCGAGCGCTATTTTTTTGCGCATGCGGATATTCGCAATGCGAATCAAATGGCCGAGGTGTTTGACGCCCACGCGCCGGATGCGGTGATGCATCTTGCGGCGGAATCCCACGTGGACCGTTCCATCGACGGTCCGGCGGAATTCATCCAGACCAACATCGTAGGCACTTATGTGTTGCTGGAGGCCGCGCGCGATTACTGGAAACAGCTACAGCAAAGTGCCCCGCAACGCGCCGCAGCGTTTCGCTTTCACCACGTTTCCACCGACGAAGTGTATGGCGACCTGGAAGGGCCGGAAGACCTCTTTACCGAAGAGACTCCCTACGCGCCGAGTTCCCCTTATTCGGCCAGCAAGGCAAGCTCCGACCATCTGGTGCGCGCTTGGTATCGCACTTTCGGATTACCGGTACTGATCACCAATTGTTCGAACAATTACGGGCCTTACCACTTTCCTGAAAAGCTGATCCCGTTGATGATCCTGAACGCCTTGGCAGGAAAGCCGTTACCGGTGTATGGCGATGGCCAACAGGTGCGTGATTGGCTGTATGTGGAAGACCACGCTCGCGCCTTGGTGAAAGTAGTGACCGAAGGCTCGGTGGGCGAAACCTACAATATTGGTGGGCATAACGAAAAGGCCAATCTCGACGTGGTGCGGACGTTATGTGATTTGCTCCAGGAGTTGGTGCCCGCAGAATCCCCGTATCGTGATTTGATCACCTTTGTTAGCGACCGGCCGGGGCACGATCAGCGCTATGCGATCGATGCCGGAAAGATGACTCGTGAACTGGGCTGGTCACCGGAGGAAACCTTCGAAACCGGGCTTCGCAAGACCGTGCAGTGGTATCTGGAAAACCGTGGATGGTGGCAGCGGGTACAGGATGGCAGCTACCAGGGCCAGCGTTTGGGCGTTAACCAATAACGTTAGCCAATGAAAAAGGGAGAGAGAATGAAACTCTTGATTACCGGCGGCAGCGGCCAGGTTGGCTTTGAACTGCGTCGCCAGTTGAGTACCTTGGGCGAAATACTCGCGCCGAACCGTGGCGAACTGGATTTGACCGACCCACGGGCGGTGGATGCTTACCTGGCCGACCATCAACCGGATATGGTGGTCAACGCGGCGGCTTACACGGCGGTGGATGGGGCGGAAAGTAACCATGCCCTTGCCGACCGTTTGAATGCGGCCTTGCCCGCGCAACTGGCTGATTATTGCCGGGAACGTGAGGCTTGGCTGGTACATTACTCGTCGGATTACGTCTATTCCGGCGAGGGAGAAACTCCTTGGCTGGAAAGCGATAGCCCGGGGCCGGGCAATGTCTATGGCCAAACCAAGCTTGCCGGTGACGCGGCCGTTGAGCAAAGCGGCTGTCGCCACCTGATTTTCCGTACCAGTTGGGTATATAGCGCCCATGGCAAGAGCTTTCTTTCTACGATGCTACGCTTGGGAGCGGAACGTGACGCTTTGAAGGTGGTGGCAGATCAGGTAGGGGCGCCGACTCCGGCACGACTTATCGCTCTGATCACGCAGCAGGCACTGTGGCAACGGGCCACATTGGCGCCGGGCATTTACCATCTTGCCCCACTAGGTGAAACCAGTTGGCACGGCTTTGCCTGTGAAATTTTCCGGCTTGCGAATGAGATCGGTATGCCTATGGCTATTGCACCGGAAAGGGTCGCAGCGATTCCAACGCATGAGTACCCCACTCCAGCGCCACGACCCCTGAATTCAAGGCTGGAACTGGATAAATTACAAAAGGCGTTGGGAATACGCTTGCCTGACTGGCAAAGCCAAGTGGCCCTCACCCTGGAAGAAATCGCGGTTTCCCGTCGGTAGCGCCGTCGTAGAATGCAAGGAGCAACGCAACATGCAACGTAAAGGTATTATTCTGGCGGGTGGTAGTGGCACACGGCTGCATCCCATCACCCGTGGTGTGTCCAAGCAGTTATTGCCGATCTACGACAAACCGATGATCTATTATCCGATTTCAGTGCTGATGCTGGCGGGTATTCGCGAGATATTGGTTATCTCCACCCCGGAAGACCTGCCGCAGTACGAGAACCTTTTGGGTTCCGGCGAGGCGTTCGGCGTGCGCTTCGAGTATGCCGTGCAGCCAAGGCCGGAAGGTTTGGCACAGGCATTTTTGATCGGTGAAGAGTTCATCGGTGATGCACCGGTATGCCTTGTGTTGGGTGATAACATTTTCCATGGTCAGCATTTTTCCGAGCAGTTGAAACGGGCGACGGAGCAGGAAGGTGGAGCGACAGTGTTCGGCTATCTGGTGAAAGATCCGGAACGTTTCGGTGTGGTGGAGTTCGATGCCGAAGGCAAGGCGGTGTCCATCGAGGAAAAACCCGCCAAGCCCAAGTCACCCTATGCGGTGACCGGTCTGTATTTCTATGACAACGATGTGGTCGAGATCGCCCGCAAAGTGGAGCCTTCCGAGCGTGGCGAACTGGAAATCACTAGTATCAACAATGCTTACCTTGAACGTGGTGACTTGCGTGTCGAGCGCCTGGGCCGAGGTTTCGCTTGGCTCGATACCGGCACCCACGACAGCTTGTTGGAAGCTAGCCAGTACGTGCAAACCATCGAACATCGCCAGGGTTTGAAAGTGGCGTGTCTGGAAGAAATAGCCTGGCATCAGGGCTGGTTGAGCGATGAGGCGCTACGCGATGGTGCCAACGCCCTAGCCAAGACCGGCTACGGGCAATATTTGTTGAGCCGTTTGAGTGCGAAGGAGTCTGGTGTGTCAACTACCTCGCCCTAAAGGACGAGGTTTGTGACAGCAAGCCCGGTTGACCAGGGAAAGCGGTAGCCAACCCGCTACGTTTGCAATAGGTCGTCAAGACCCACCGCCGAATGCTTCGCTCAGTTCGGCGCTCTGGAAGATCAGGATCA
>NZ_QPIJ01000108.1 GCF_003336665.1 Vreelandella rituensis
AAGCGCGCTCGGTACCCGCGTTTCAAGTCAAAGAAGCAGCGACAGTCCGCCACCTTTGCCAGTTCGGCGTTTGTGTATCGTAACGGCCAGGTCACGCTGGCCAAGTGCAAGGAACCCCTCAGCATCCGCTGGAGCCGCGAGCTTCCGTCAGCCCCCAGCACCGTTACCGTGTCCCAAGACCGCGCCGGTCGCTATTTCATTAGCTGCCTGTGCAAGGTCGAAACCCTATCGCTCGGCGTGGTGCCGAAGATGGTGGGGATTGATCTTGGCTTGAAAGACCTGTTCGTGACCAGTGACGGCAAGCGCGTCAATAACCCCCGCCATACGGCGCGTCATGCGCGTAAGCTGGCGCGGGCACAGCGCCAGCTGTCACGGAAGCAAAAAGGCTCCAACAACCGCGCCAAGGCGCGGCATACGGTGGCTCGGCGCCACGCGAAAATCGCCGATGCCCGGCTTGACCACCTACATAAACTCACCCGGCAGATCGTCAACGAGAACCAAGTGATCTGTGCTGAAAGCCTCGCGGTGAAGAACATGGTCAAGAACCGGCATCTGGC
Source organism: Vreelandella rituensis (assembly GCF_003336665.1). Taxonomy (GTDB): domain Bacteria; phylum Pseudomonadota; class Gammaproteobacteria; order Pseudomonadales; family Halomonadaceae; genus Vreelandella; species Vreelandella rituensis. Next base: position 558 of record NZ_QPIJ01000108.1, read on the forward strand.
GAAAGCCATCAGCGATGTGGGCTGGGGCGAGCTGGTGCGCCAGCTTGAGTACAAGGCCGCATGGGCAGGGCGTCAGTTCGTCCAGATCGACCGCTGGTATCCTAGTTCGAAACGCTGTCATGGCTGCGGGTTTGTACTGGAACCCCTGTCGCTCGATGTTCGCATCTGGGACTGCCCCGGCTGCGGCACCCAAGGCATCGACCGCGATGTCAATGCCGCCCGCAATATTCTACAAGCCGGCACCGCGCTGTTAGCCGGTGCTGAGAGTTGAAGCACTACCGAGGGGCACTCGGGAAGTTACGCCTGTGGAGTTTGTGTAAGACCGGCAATGCCAAGGCATTGAGGCGACGGACAGCGAAGCAGGAACCTGGGAGGTAACGACCAGGGAATTCCCTTCCACAAGCGCGCTAGCGCTGAAGGTGGGGGAGGATGTCAAAACGTGTCAACCTGAAACAGGGCTGAAAACGGCGGACAAAAAATGACTTGTGACAAAATTAAGGTGTCGGGATTGGTTTCTCCTTGACCTTTGGGCCGCCTATAGGTTTTAGACTTATAACGGAAGCTAACTCCACCTTCTTCCATTTTTATTGGATAAGGCGACGTCTCGATCCGCAACACGATGAGAGGAAATTGACATGGTTAAGCATAAGAAGATCGTTGCCATTGCACTGGCTGCAAGTCTCGGTGCCGCAAGCAGCGCCATCTTTGCTCAAGGTATGAACCAGGGCGCTCAAGGCCAGGGTAGTATGATGGGCGGCCAAGGCGGCATGGGGTCCGGCATGATGATGGGCGGTCAAGGCGGCATGGGCCCCGGCATGATGATCGGCGGCCAAGGTGGCATGATGCCTTGCCCAATGATGGGTGGCATGGGACCGATGTCCAGCATGGCCGGTATGCTCGACGAGCAGCAGATGAGTACCATGCGCGAGATGCGCCAAGAGCACCGCGCTGCCCAACTTCAGCGGATGGGCGAAATGATGAACCTGCGCGATGACATGATGCAAATCATGCAGGCTGAGCGCCCTGATCCAGAGGAAGTGAAGGCGCTGCACGGTCAAATGGCTAACCTACGTGGCGAAATGATGGCCGATAAAGTGCGCATGCATAATCAGATGCAGGACCTACTGACCGACGAGCAGCGCGAACAGATGAGGGGGAGCATGCCACGCCACCAGAGCCCGCAATAAGCCTTGGCGAGTACAGCTTTGTTTGTTAGGAGTGATGCCATGATGAACGCGGAATGCTTTGCTTTTATGGGGCCAATGGGGTGGTTAGGCTGGCTAATACCCCTGGCCATGCTGTTATTAATTGGCTTGGCGATCGCGTCGCTGGCTAAGTATCTCTTCAGCCGTTCGCGTTAAGGAGATAAGTATGATGTGACGTGACGTATGACCCCCACGCTTTTGATCAAATTGCGCGTCAAACCTCGTACTTCGAGTGCGAGGAAGGATAGCGAGTGGCGCGCTATCGCCTCTTGGTTGATAGGTTAAATATAGCGCGCTAGGTTTTCTAGCATGACCACCGTCCATCGTGCCTGATCGCTATCGCTTTTACCCAACGCCCAAGCAGGCTGAAGGGCGTATTGGCCGTGTAAGGCGTGACGTCCGGCAAGCTGTGTACCTCTATCCCAAGATATCTGACGGTGCTTTCAAGCTTAACGTGTGCTAAGGCTAGTCAACAGGCGATGTGCGATCCAAAGCGGCTGTCGCTACAAAGTCAGAGAGCACGTTAGCTCAAGAATCAATGAACACGGCGGGTGGCTGGGGCGCACGATTCACCGTCAACGAAAAGATATCCGGGCGATCATAATGGCCGCTCACATCAAGTGATCGGCGTGCCCGAAGCGCCGTTTCGACCTCCATATCGGCATAAAGAATGCCCTTTTCACGGTTCAAGGGGCCTGCCGTGATCTCGCCCGAGGGGGCGATGACCACGGCATTGCCGACGTTGATCCATTCTTCCGGCGTATAGAGCCGGTCACGGTCGGGGAATGACTCTGGAATGTCGCTGCCCTGAATTGCCGTGGCGGTACCGACCACCCAGCATCCCCCTTCCTTGGCGATGTGGCGCAGGGTGGCGAGACAGGTGTCGCTTGAATCCCAGGTCGGATTGATAAAAATCTCCATGGCCTGGGCGTACAGGGCAAAACGTGCCAGGGGCATGTAGGACTCCCAGCAGATCAGACTGCCGAGCCGACCGGCGGGCGTGTCGACAACCCTTAGTCCACTGCCGTCACCCATGCCCCAGACCATGCGTTCCGGATTGGTCGGCATCAGCTTGCGATGGCGGTTGAGCAGGGTGCCTTCCGGACCGATCACCACGACGCTATTAAACAGGGTCGTACCGCTGTAGCGGCTGTCGATCTCGCTGATGCCCAGCACCAGTGTCACGGCATGCTGGGCCGCCGCCTTCTGGAGGGGAGTAAGGTGTCCTTGCTCGATGTCGACGGCATTCTCGCGCAATCGGGCGTGGAGCTCGCTGCTAAGGGCCATGTCGCCGCCCGGCTTGAGACGCCAGATCCAGGTCGGATAGCCGGGAATATGGGCCTCGGGAAACACCAGAAGAGTGGCCCCGGCGCTCACCGCCTCCTCGATCGAGTCCAGCATCCGTTCGATGGTCTCGTCTCGCTGGAGCATCACCGGGGGTTTCTGAATGACGGCAATCTTTGTGACCATGACTGTGTTCCTCATGCATGGCGCGGACAGTGAAGAGCACCCGTTCAGAGGCGCTCTCTGCCACGGTGGTGGTCATAAGGCCCCAGAACGAAGCCTTGTCAGGCCAGCGGCATTCTTCAGGCCGGGCTGATGTTCTGGTTGGTACGCAAGAGGTTCTCTGGATCAAATTTCCTCTTGAGCTCCACCAGCCTTTCGTAGTTCGCCCCATAGGCGAAGGCAATGCGATCCGTCTCATCGCCGGTCAGGAAATTGACGTAGGCGCCACCACTGGCAAAGGGCTGTGATCGGGTGAAGAAGTCACGCGCCCAGGCAATGCAACGTGCGTCCTCGGCAGCCGTTTCCCACCGGGCATGCACATTCAGCACGTAGTTGGCATCGCGGTTCGAGTAGGCCATCGCTTCGGGTTGGGCTCGGCTCGCCTGACCGCCTATCGTGCCAATGAATATCTCGCACTGCGAAGATGGTAGTGCACCCGCGTATTCAATGATGACATCGATCGGCTCTTCGTCGAGCGTCGCGAAATTATGCGATTTCCAGTAGTTCCGGGCTCCTGTGGTCAACAGCGGATCGAAAGCCTGTTGCCAGTCGGTGTAGGGCTGCACGCCGATATGCTCGCCGTATGCAGTACCGAATCCTCTCAACGGCTCGATGTACGTCTCGCCTTCAGCAGGATCGCCTGCGTAGCAAATGGCGAGTGCGACGATTTCTTTCCCGTGGACTTCCTCGGGCAAAAAGGGCAAGGGAGGCGCCTTGCGAGTGACCATCCAAACGTTGAGTTCATCCGGCATTGTCTCGGTGAAGCGGGCGAACTGCGTGATTACCGATTTCGCCTGGTCGAAGGGAAAGACGATGAGACCGCACAGCACGTTCGGGCCCACGGGATGTAGCTGATACTCGAAACGGGTCACGATACCGAAGTTTCCGCCTCCGCCGCGAAGTCCCCAGAAAAGGTCGGCGTTTTCCGATTCGCTGGCGTGCAACGGGTGACCGTCGGCCGTGATCACATCCATGCCGAGCAGATTGTCTATGGTCATGCCGTACTTTCGGCTGAGCCATCCGAAACCGCCCCCCAGGGTCAGACCGGCCACCCCCGTGGTGGAGTTGATGCCTAGCAGTCTGTCGGATTTTAGATAACGTCATGAGATACTTGCCTCCTGCCACCCCACCGGAACGACGCCATGAGCCGCTTCATCCCCGTTGACCGCCAGACCGACTATCTTCTGCCG
>NZ_QPIJ01000109.1 GCF_003336665.1 Vreelandella rituensis
TGCAGGTGTTTACGATCACCGCTGCGCCACGCCTCAAACCGTGTCACGAAGGAGCGGACTTGACCAACCGCATCCATGATAGCGACACGGCGAAGGTACGATGGAAATTTGTAGTAGCGTTTAGCAAAGTACGTGTAGCGTACCTGTGGCCGTTTTTGGGTGGGATGTATCAGCCGTTCTATTACCTCGACCACCGCGTTCCCTGCAGCCAGTGCGTATACGCCACGGTCATGAGATCGCGCACCAATCGCCGATACAGCGCCAGCGTATCCGTCAGAGCGGCCTGTTGGTCGGCACTGGTGACGTGTAGCGCCAGGGAGTCGGAACGGATGATCGGCATAAGAAAACTATATATCCAACCAGTTATAAGAACAAGCAAGGCTGACGCCTTGCCCTGCCTTAACTGACGACTCATTCAGAGAATCGAATCGCAGAATGCGGCAGGATTTTGTTCAAGGAGGGAAGCCCATGACCCAAATGCGCTGGGAACGATTACTTTCTCCGCAACGTCTGCACGATAGCCGACCGGGAGGATCTCAGGAAATCGGCCGTAGCCCTTTTCATAAAGATCATGACCGCATTGTGTTTTCCGGCTCGTTTCGTCGCTTGGGGCGAAAGACTCAAGTGCATCCGCTGACCGAAAACGATCATATACATACACGCCTGACGCACTCTTTGGAAGTGGGTTGCGTCGGACGCTCTCTTGGCATGATTGTGGGAGAGCTGTTGCGTGATCACCTACCTGCCTGGATCACCCCTGCTGACATGGGCGTTATCGTGCAGACCGCTTGTCTGGGGCACGATATTGGCAATCCGCCCTTTGGCCATGCGGGTGAGTATGCCATCCGCGACTGGTTTCGGCGCGCTGAGACTAGCGGCTTACTTAAAGGCCTCTCGCAGGCTGAGCGGGAAGACCTACTCACCTACGAAGGCAATGCTCAAGGGTTTCGCGTCATTACTCAGATCGAGTATAACCAGTTCAACGGTGGCATGCGCTTGAGCGCTGCTACGCTGGGGACTCTGCTGAAATACCCCTGGACGGTGGAACATGCCGGCCTAGCAGGAAAATTTGGCTGCTATCAGTCCGAAAAAGCCTTGCTGGATGAAGTTGCCACAGCGCTTGGTTTGATTCCGCAAGGGCTGCAACGCTGGTGTCGCCACCCTCTGGCCTGGTTGGTCGAGGCTGCCGATGATATCTGTTATGCCCTTCTCGACCTGGAAGATGGTCTGGAAATGGGTATTCTGCGCTATTCGGAAGTTGCCGAAATTCTTCAACAAATTGCGGGTGATATTCCGCCGGACTATGCTGCCATGCAGGCTCGGGGTGCCTCGCAGCGACGCTGCATTGCCTTATTGCGGGGCGCGGCAATGGAGCGAGCAGTCAATGAAGTAGGAGCGGTATTCGTTCAGCATGAAAGCGCCTTGCTCAATGGCACGCTGCAACAGGATTTGCTAGAGCTATGCCATCCGGATCTGGGCTGGGGTGTTCAGGCGGCAAAACAGTTGGCTCGCGAGCGGATTTTCCAGAACGAACGCAAAGCTAAATTGGAGATTGGCGCTTACACCACCCTGGGCATTCTTCTGGAAGCTTTCATCGGTGCGGCTTTTGAACTGCATCACACCGGGCGTTCTTCCTTCAAGCACCAGCGCGTGCTGGCCTTGATTGGTGAAAATACCCCTCTACCCTCATGGCCGTTATATGCCAGCTATCGGCGTATGCTCGACTTTATCGGTGGCATGACCGATCACTATGCTGTGGATTTGGCTCAGGAGATGGGAGGACGTCTGCGCGGTTAAACCGACGGCTGCTTGAGGTGCTTGTGCTCCAGCGTTTGTGAACGTTCCACAAGCAAACGAATTACCTTGTCATGAATGGCTTGGCTCATGGAACCTGGCTCCAACTCGGTCAACTGCTGTGCCAACGTTTCCCCACTGACCACCAACACATCGCCTGCGGCTTCTCGAGTATCGATTTCCCATCCAGGCAATGCCAGAACGCCCTGCACAGGGACGGTTACACCACAGTGCTGGGTCAGCCACTGGCTCATCCAGCGCGTTCCTTGGCGTGTCTTGTATAGCGGGCGGCGTTCCTGCCAGTGGGGAAAGCGTAAGCGCTCCCGCTCAACCGCTACCTGCTTGAGCTCACGTCCGTCGGGGGCGACCGGCCAGGCACGTGCCCGGGTTTCAACCACAAAAATGCCATGCGGGGTTACCGCCACATGGTCGATGGTAAAGCTATCGGTAGACACATCATGAAAAACATAATAAGGATGAGCTTCTGGACGAATCAGTTGCTCAAGTTCCTGGCCGATTGCAAGATCACAAGCCAAGCCCAGTTTGAGCCGGCGAATACGTTGGTAATCCCGAATCAAAAGTAAAGAGAACGCCAATACCAGCCCAGTACTCAACAACCCATACAGCGCCCATTCGACCCAATCCTGCTCGGGAGCGAACAGCATTCTCCCCATGCCATAGACAAGAGGGGCAAGGCTGATAATGGGACCCAGGGCACCGTTGATGAACAAGCTGGAAAAGGCATTATCCAGCCGGCTACGCAATGCTTGCCCAGGCTCTTTGAGCAAGTGTGCATCGAAAGGTGAATGCACCCGGGCATCATGCAAGTTTCGCAGAGCCACCACGATGCCGGCCATTGCCGCCATGGGAAACAAGAATATCAGGGGTAAAAGGTATTCCAGCCAAACCATCGGAGTTCCTTGCCCCAGAAGGGTGAGTGATTAGATGAAACAGGCCGACCATGATGGAATCGCTGTACCGAGGTAGTGAACTACCCCCCGGCGAGCTTGACGGTGTAGCCTTGCCGGCTCAATTCCTCGCGTAGGGTTTCGCGGTGATCACCCTGAATTTCAATGATACCGTCTTTCACTGCACCGCCGGTACCACACCGTTTCTTGAGTTGTTTGGCCAGGTTTTTCAATTCGGCTTCGGGTAGCGGAATACCTGACACGGTAGTAACGCCCTTGCCCTTTCGGCCGCTGGTTTCACGTCGTATGCGTACGATGCCATCCAGTAATGCAAGACGCTCCTGTTGAGCCAGTTGTTCACACTGGCACTGCTCGACCGGCTGGCGGCAGCCAGGGCATGTTTCACCATGCTCGGTGGAATACACTAGCCCGGTGTGCTGATCTCGGGAAGAGGTCATGGCTAAGCTCCTTGATACTCGCGTTACGGTTCATGGCGTATAGGGTAAAGTGACGTTTCACGCATCGACACCAAGTTAGCCACCATTGCAGGAAGCTGGAACATATTAGTGATCATGATAGCCCCTTCCGGGGTTAGCTCAGCATCAGGATAACGATTCACGTGAATAACTGTCATGCCTGCTTCCAGCGCTGCACGCACTCCCACAATGGCATCATCAATGGCGATACAGTCGCGAGCAGCAAACCCCATGATACTGGCCGCATGCAAGTGCAGACAGGGCTCTGGTTTCCAGCAATTGGCGGTATACCCGCTGAACAGCCGCGCCCCGAAGTAATCGGTTAGACCGGTGGCTTTCAGTGCGGCGCGAATTTTGGCTTCCGGCCCGTTGGAGACTACTGCGCTGGGGTAGTCTGCCAGTGCTTTTAGTGCTTCGATGGCCCCGGGAATAGGGGTCAGCTCAAGCTCTAGCCGCCGCGCCAGGTTCGTGCGCATCGCGGTTTCCATGATCTTGAGCTGCTCAGGATCAACGGCACCATGTCGTTGCTGTAACTCCGCCACGATACGCCTGAAGCGTGTTCCACGGAATTCGCCCAGATAGTCTTCGGCAACAAAAGGCAGTCCCACGGCTTTTAAACCGATCGCCATTTCTTCGGCCAACAGCGGTTCACTGTCTACCAAGGTTCCGTCGCAATCAAATAGCAGGCAGAGTGGGCGAGACATTAAAGTTCCCTTGCAAGCGATTCGGCAGGTAGCCAGTGTCACATAAGTCGCCGAACATTGGCTATTGAACGAAATTTTACCCCTTTTGTGAACAGTGTTCTGTAATTTTTTACGGGCATGGCTGATAAAAAATGAATCGGTGCGGAGGAGGGGCTATAGGTGTGAGGTAGAGGAATAGTGAATTTGACCTCACAGAAGCTGAAGTCTGGTTCCGTTGTGCATCGCCTGGAAAATCAACGGAACCAATCCAGCTAGCTGATTTGCCAAATCATGGCTTGGAAAGGCGTCGAGAGTTGGCACTACTACGGCGATGATAAGGGCTCATGGCGCGGCGGCTGGTGACCCACCAGGGAACATGTTGGCCGAATGCCATGTTGAGTAGGGTTTTTTGCATTTGAACCCTCCGACGATTCATTCAAAGAATAGAATCGCGGATTCCCATCACTCTCACGCGCTTTGTTGCCAAAGTGTGGAGAGCGTGACCGGAGTTCGCGGTGTGCGAGTCGGCGTTTGC
>NZ_QPIJ01000011.1 GCF_003336665.1 Vreelandella rituensis
ATTGAAGCCGTATCGCGCGATAGCGATGCGGTATGACAAACTCAAACGAAACTACGAAAGCATGGTGGCCTTGGCCTGCGGTTTTTTATGGCTACCCATGTGAAAGGTCAACAGGCCCTAACCCGGATCTTTCATAAACGCTCCAAATAACCATCCAATACCGCAATCAGAATGCCCACCTTACCCGAACATGATAGGTGTTCTTATTAAGGGGTCCGGATTCACCTCCGGGCCCATAAATTATCCGCACGAACCGCTTAATATTTGAGCAATTCCAGTGCTCAGGCGTGCGAAAGCCTCCCGAGCCTGGGATTGTGATGGCCGTGAGCGCCGACGGCGGCTCAGCTGGTGTTTAACTTGGGCCGAGGCAGGCGATATAACCGTTTGGTGACCGTGTGTAGGAGGGCTTTGACCGGGCAGCTACTTGGCAGGTGGAGCTTGATACGGTCTTTATACTGCACTACTCGTACGGCCAGCTTGCACAGCTTGATGATGACCGTCGAGGGCTGGGCCCGGGACAGCTCAGTGCCTTGCAACAGTTCGGCGCGCAAGGCGTGATGCAGCACGTAGGCGGCGCAGGACAAAAACAGGCGCATGTGGTTAGCCGCAAAGCGGCAATCCGAGGTGCGGTCGCTGGCCAGATCGTTTTTCATCATCTTGATGAAATTCTCGTCCTGGCCCCGGGCGCAATACAGCTCGGCGTACAGCATCTCCGGGGCCGGCTCTTCCAGGGAGGTGACAACGAAGCGGGGGTTATCGCCAGGGCTATCGCAGATGGATTAGACATATTGCTTCGTGATCAATCACCCTGAGGGCATCATCATTTGCTTCATCAGAGAGATATCATGCCTATCGAGACGTCATGCTTTGATAACCTTCCTGATCCCAGAGGCAGCAATGCCCGTTATCCATTAAACGACGTCCTGTTCATTGCCCTGTGCGCCGTCATCAGCGGCGCCGAGGACTGTTCCGATATGGCGCTGTTCGCACGCTCGAAAGCTGATTTTCTCGGTCGATTTCTCTCACTGCCGCATGGAACGCCAAGTCACGATACGTTCAGCTGCGTCTTTCGGTATCTGGATCCGAAGGCTTTTCATGAGCAGTTTTTGACGTTCATGTCAGATTTTGCAGCGCAGCTGAAAGGCGTCGTCGCCGTGGATGGTAAGTCCCTTAGACGCGCTTATGACCATGTAGATGGACAATCACCGCTACATCTTGTCAATGTCAGGGCAGTGGAGCAACGCCTGGTATTGGGACAGCTTCTGGTCGATGAAAAATCCAACGAGATCCAGGCCGTCCCCGACATACTCGAGTGGTTGTCGTTAACGGATGTGACGATCACGGCCGATGCGATGCATTGCCAACGTTCGCTCTCCAAGCAGATCACAGAGGCTAACGGCCAGTACGTATTGGCCGTCAAAGGAAACCAGAAGACGCTTTTCGATGACATCCGTTTCATGATGGAGCATGAGGCGGATACAACCGTCGTTACGGATAGCGGCCACGGGCGCATCGAAACGCGTTCGGCCACCGTCGTGTCAGACCTGAACTGGCTGCAGGAAGGCCATCAGTGGCCCGGTCTGGGAGCGGTTGGGCGCATTACGCGGCGTCGAGAACTGGTCAATAAAACAACAGAAGAAACCGCGTATTACTTGCTGAGTGACGCCATATCATAGCCGCTCACAAGGAGCGTTCTTGGCAAGGATGAACAACTAGGACAAAGCATATATTCCATGCTATTTTGATACCAAAATATGGTACTAACATGAAACGCAAGCACGAACGAACACTCGCAGCGATTTTCAGCCGACCGGTCTCTGGGACCATCGCCTGGGGGGATATCGAGGCGCTGTTCAAGGCGCTGGGCGCTGAGGTCGAGGAGCGAGAAGGTTCTCGAGTCGCAGTGGTGTTGTTTGGTGAGGTGCGAGTTTTCCATCGCCCTCATCCTTCGCCCGATACGGACAAGGGGGCCGTTATGAGTGTCCGCAAGTGGTTGGACAATAATGGAGTTAAGCCATGAACAACGTGATGGTCATTGATGGCTACCGGGCCATCATTCAGTACGATCCCGAAATTGAGATGTTTCGGGGTGAATTTTCCGGCCTGAATGGTAGTGCGGACTTCTACGCGGACAGCGTAGAGGCGTTACGGGAAGAGGGAAAAACCTCGCTGCGTATCTTCCTGGAGGTATGTCAGGAAAAGGGGATCGAGCCCACCAAGGAATACTCAGGGAAGTTTCAGGTACGCTTACCGGAGGATCTGCATCGAGATGCAGTGGATGCGGCTCGGGCGCGTGGCGAGAGCCTGAACCAGTTTGTGGCTCATGCTATTCAGCATGAGCTGACAACGTAGAGCACTGCATCGTTTGCTGGCAACTCAAACATGCCCAATAGTGTTCCACTGACTGCTCTGCTAGAAGCTGTGACGCCAGTGTAGAGGAGGCTTGACCGTTCCCGTCACGCCCCCCTGAAGCTGCTACTAAACAAGGCCTATGACGTAGCTCGCTGTAGTCGTATATGTCGAACTCGACATACGAGGCTGTGGAAGACACCCGGGGACTGAGGCGTCATGAGGGTTTCAAGTCCCAAATACAACGTTAATGAAGGGTGCTTGGACCGGCGAGCGGCTTCGCTTCCTGAAAAGGAGGTTACATGAATATTCGATTTACAATTTTCACAATACTTCTTCTTTCGACAGCAGTCCCCGCGCTTGCGGCATGGCAAACACAACAATCCGACGGTGTTGCCCAGGCGAGCTACACTGGAGAGGTCTACCTACTTACGATCAGCTGCACCCGCAGCAGCCAACTGAAACTTACGCTTGAGGATATGTCCTCCAGCGGCGATCAACTCGACGGCATCCATAACCTTATGATGTGGATTACGGTCCCTGATGGTCGCACCGATCGTTGGCCGGTTAGAGTCACGCGAAACGGCCTATCACTGATAGGAACTCTCCATGTGTCGGACTTCAACCTCGGTTTCTTTCAAAATGCCCAGAGGTTTCAGCTTGATGCTCCTTCTGCAGGGGTCGACTTCCTCGAAGGCGATATGATCGGCACCGGCGCTGCACGCCTGGCCTTCAAAGAACAATGCGGCATCTGAACCTTACGAGAACCTGAAGGCTCCCGGTCTTGATGCGAATGCATGAACTGGACCATCAAGCAGTGTTCTGGCCAAGTCAGAGCGGACACGTTTCAAGCCGCAGCCGCCAGCTCGATCTCCCTCGGCACCTGCTAGTCAAAAGTCGCGTGGAGCCGGCAGCTGTTGTACTTCATCTCGATATAGTCGATCACATCCCGCTGTGCCGCCTGGCGACTATATTAGGCTCTGCTGCGTCATATCCGGAGAATATCTTGGCGGACCATACTGAAACGTCAGTTTCCGCCCATGTCATCAAGAGCGGATTTTACTGATACTGAAAGAGCCCTTCTCGACCGTTGAATGTTATAGGACAGAGCGTACCACGCGACGTAATCTTTTAGATGACCGCGGCCACTCGTCTGGATGGCTACCAAGACCGCTTAGGCGATGCCCCGCCAGGAACAAACTGTTCGGCGACAATTAGGGTGACCGGTCGGACAAGATAGTTGACGCCAGACAACAAACGTTTCCTGGCTAGGCTTAACCCATTTTGCTGACCTCATCGAAGATTTTAAGCTAAGGAATCTTCAGCTTATACGTAAATGAAATGCTCGCTGGTTGCTTCCATTGTCACTTCAATTCGAAGCCGCGCTTGACCAAAAAATTGCGCATATGAGAACGCAATTTAGTACTAAATAGCGGGGTGAGGTTTTTAGACCAAGTGCTGTCTTTATGTCCACTAGACCGAGTTTGGTAGTAAGCATGCATTGTTTCATCGAAGGCAGCCACCTGATCACGGTCGTCTTGGTAGGTATCTTCTTTGAGAATTGCCTCCACCGGCAGTCGCGGCTTAACGTCTGGTTGGTCGGCCGGATAGCCCAAGCACATGCCAAACACCGGGTAGACATGATCTGGCAGGCTAAACAGGTCACTAATCTGTTGGGGATTATTGCGGATGCCCCCGATGTAGCAGATACCCAGCCCTATAGATTCGGCGGCAATGGCCACGTTCTGGGCCATTAGAGCGGTATCCACGGTAGCCACCAGCAGCTGTTCGGTCATGCCGCGCACCACCTGGGCACCGGTATGCTCCGCAGCGTCGGTGGGCCGCTTCATATCAGCACAGAAAACAAGGAAAGCGCCGCAGGTAGACACGTAGGCCTGACCGCCAGCCAGCTCGGCGACCTTCTGACGATTCTCAGAGTTCTTTACGTGGATGACGCTATAGGCCTGAACGTGACTGGAGGTGGCTGCCCCCTGGCCAGCACGGATTAGCTCTTTCAGTAACTCCTTGGACACAGGCTGATCAGTGAACTTGCGGATGGAACGGTGGGATTTGAGCAAATCAATAACAGGATTCATGAGGCCTCATTTGATGGGAAGCTAAAGTTTTCACAGAATACCCCAGATTCCGAGCAGCCTGGAGCTTATGCCGTTGATGAAGCTGGCCATATTTTTGGCCGAGGGAGGAACCCTCTGCCGGTTTGTGACTGCGGTGCTTACCGGCCAATGCTCGATCAGCTCGGCATCGATGTGCCGCACAATATTACGGATCTTCTCGCGATCCGTCAGGTCAGGGTCGAGCCAGGCTTCAAGGCTATCGTCATCGAGGATCAGCGGCATCCGGTCGTGTATCGCTTTCGCGGGACCCCGGGCAGGCTCGGTGATGATCGCACAGCCCGGCCTCCCATCGGCGCGCTCGGCCCAGTATAGCCGCCAACCAGATAGGCTCCCGACCCTCTCGACACTCGGCAAATGAAATGCGGGCGCTTTGGCTTGGCGCTCTTGCCCCACTCGTACCATCCATCAGTGGAAACAAGGCACCGACCACGAGCGAACGCTTGCTTGTAGTAACCCGAAGTCGCCACTTTCTCGACCGTGGCATTGATCGGTTGCGGCGCCTTCTCGCCTGCCCAGTGCGGCTTGTAACCCCACCACACCTCGTCCAGCACCGGCGGCGCGTCAACGTCTTGCGTAGCACAGCTGTGATCCATGTGCCGGACGGGATGTTGTAGCGAGGCACAGGGTCGTAGCCAGCGACTGAGGCGCCAACTTTGGCAGCGAGCTTTGAAAACGTAGAGAAAAACGCAAATCGTCCACACATGCCGAAAGTATAGAAGAGAAAGCCATACATTGGAGGAAGGATGGTGAAGTATAGGCGGTGAAAGAGAAGCCGGGGTTTGTTGCTGACCGGCTCTGTTTGTTGCCGACGATTGGAACCTATTTGCTACCTAGAACGATACCCAACGAAAAACGACCACCTCGCTAGTTAGCTAAGTGGCCGTTTTTACTGATGTTTTTGGTCGGAGCGACAGGATTCGAACCTGCGACCTTTGCAACCCCATTGCAACGCGCTACCAAGCTGCGCCACGCTCCGAATGCCTTGTTTTTCAGCGCATCACTTGCGCCTCAAGACGGTGCGTATACTAGCTTTTTGAACGCCAAATGCAAAGCCCTTTTTGCGCTTTCTTTTCAGCATCTTGCCTTGACATCGAGGGGCAATGTTACCATCGGCGAGTTCGACTTAAATAAAAGGAACCCGTATGTATCGCCAGTCGGCATCAGGGCTTTTCAAAGGAATGAATGCGCGAGTCACGATGATGGCGATTGCCATGATCGCCATCACACTGGTTTATGGTGTCTTTTTTACCGAGCGTCTAGCGTTGGTTCTGGGTATGGCCCGCACATTCTTGAACCAACCCCGGCGCAATCTCGGTTGCTTTATTCGAGTCAAGCCGGCTCGGCCAGGGAAGGCCGCTATCGGCGGCGTAGCCGCCGTGATTGTTGTTCACCTTGCTCGGAGGTGGGGCGTTGCTGGTCGGTGATGTACTGCGTCACGATATCCAGCGGTGCGCCCCCGCAACTGACGGCGCAGTAGGACGGTGACCAGAACTGGCTGCCCCAGCGTTTGTCGGCGATGTCTTGTGCAAACGCCTTGCGTATCACGTAAGCACTCTTGCCTTTGAGCTTGCCGATAAAGTGAGATAGGGCTTTCTGCGGCGGGCAGATGACCAGCAGGTGGAGATGGTCGGCCTCGCCGTTAAACTCGATCAATTCGCCCTGCATTTGCTCACAGGTTTCGCGCAACACCGCGTCCAAACGGATCAGCATCGACTCGGTGAAGACATCACGCCGATATTTCGGGACAAAGACAAGGTGGTAGTGAAGTCGGTAAACGCATGACCTGCCAGTTCTCCAGGGGTACTCGTCACTCATGGCCTTGACTCATTAGGGGGATGGCGCTAGCCTGGAATCATTGTCCTGTTTATGCAACCAGGTCCCTTATGGCACAGCGCGGTTTTTCATTAAGCATTTCGGATCGCCTGTCTTCACGACAGGCGACCGCCTTTGCTCAATGGATAGGTGGCGCGAATGTGCTGCGTAATTATAAGGTGCGTGAGTATCGTGACTTGCTGGCGCAAGGCCGAGGGGCCGAGATCAACCAGGCGTACGCCCCGATCAAGCAAGACCCTGACGTTGCCTTCCTGAAAGACATCCCCGTTCAAATCCTGCGTAACGCCGCCAGCTCGGCCTATACCGATGCGGAAGCCGCCCGAAAAGGGGTTTCCAGGTTTCCCAAGGTCAAAGGCCGAAACAAGAAACGTAGCTGTATCATCACCCAGGAGTTGTTTGATCTTCAGCCTGTCGCAAACGACAAGACTCAGGTGACGATCTATGACTCGGCAACCCGGAAGCGCACAAAGCTGTTTTCTATCACGCTGCCTTATTCGTCTGCGTCACTGAGCAAGCAGTTCATCATCAGCCGTCAGGGGCGTAGCTTCTCGTTCTCCGGCTCACTGGATGATGGTCAGACCTACCCTGACAACGAGGCGCTACTCAACGACGTTGCGTACCTTGATGACGACAAGCTGCTGGGTTATATCACCGGCCTGGACGGCGGTGTTGCCCGCCCCCTTCAGGCCTGCAATGGCACGATCTTCGACTACACCCCGGAAGAAAAGCGCCAGCTTCGGCGGCATAACGACCGGATCAAGCGGCTCCAGGCAGCCCTCAGTGGCAAGAAGCGTCGCAACGGCAATAAGTCCCGGCGCTGCGAGTCGAACAATCAGCGTCATCTCGCCAACCAGATAGCCACCCTGCATGGCAAGATTCGTCGACTGCGCCGGAATTTCGCGCATCGCGTGTCGCGGAACGTCGTGGAAACGTCAGGCGAGATCATCTGTGTGGAAGACCTCAAACTCAAGGCGATGACCAGGCGGGCAAAGAAGAAAACCCAAGGCCGCCAGACTCTTAAAAATGGGGCAAGGGCCAAGTCCGGGCTTAACCGCAGCCTGAGCAATGTCGGCCTGGGGCAGATATACACACTGATCAAATACAAGGCCAATGCCCGGAACAAGGGCTTTCTCAAGATCAATCCGGCGTACACCTCGCAGGAGTGTCATGCCTGTGGCAGCCGCAACACCGCGCGGCCCACTCAAGCCGGGTTTCATTGCCTGGCGTGCGGCCTCAAGGCCAATGCGGACGAGAATGCCGCCCGCAATAGCGCCAAGCGAGGCGTCAGAGACATCAAGAGCGGAGCGTTTGCTGCTAAGGCAAAACCGCGCAAGACCATTGCAAGACGACGTAAGAAGCACCTGGAGAGTGATCTTCCCCTGGTGGGCGAACGGCCATCAGGTAAAAAATCAGAACGCCGAGAGGACGGTCTGGCCAGTTTGGCAGCCTCCCACGTCTCGATGGTCGAGACGTCTGGAATAAGCCCCGAGACCTCGGGCAGTCTTCATTTGTCTCACGCTGAGGCAGCGACGCTTTCTACAACAAAGGTCGACCCGTCAGGGTAGACTGGAAACCTCCTTGCTTTAGCTGGAGGTAGTTCATCCCTTTTCTTGAAGGTACTATGTCAGGGCTATCGCAGTTAGAAATAATCGCTTTCTAAGGTCTTGGCATCATACCTGACATCAAATACTTGGCTATAGCCTGAACAATAGATTCGAGCACCCATCTGTCAACTGCGATAGCCCTGGGTACTATGTCCTGCTGGTCGCGGTTCTGCTGTTTTTCATGATATGGCTGGGCACGGGTCGCTACAAGAACGTGCGCTTGGGCGGGGATTACGAGCAGCCCGAGTTCACTTATTTTTCATGGATTTCCATGCTGTTTGCCGCCGGCACCGGGGTAGGCATCTTGTTTTGGGCGGTAGCCCAACCCATCCTGCAGTTTCAGGGTAATCCCTTCATTGATGAAGGCATGACGCCGGATGCCGCTCGGGTGGCCATGCGGCTGAGCTATTTCCATTGGGGTTTGAATGGTTGGGCGATCTTTTCGTTCGTCGCCATCGTGCTGGCCTATTTCACTTATCGGCGACAATTGCCGTTGACGATTCGCTCAGGGTTAGAGCCGGTACTCGGCAAACGCAACCATGGCTTTCTGGGTGATCTGGTGGATCTGCTCGCGGTATTCGGCACGGTATTCGGTATCGCCACCACCCAGGGGCTGGGCGTTCAGCAAATGAATGCGGGGCTGAATGCCGTGTTTGGCTTACCCACCTCCACCACGTTACAGGTCATCATCACCGCCATCATCATGAGCGTGGCCACCCTATCGGTTGTCTCTGGGGTCAAGCGTGGGGTGCGGCTGCTTTCGGAAGCCAATTTCTGGCTAAGCATTGCGGTGGTGCTTTTTCTGCTACTTTTCGGTCCCACGCAATACCTGATCGCCATCACCATCGAATCCGCCGGTGACTACATTCAGAACCTGATGAGCATGACCTTTCATACCAACGCCACCATAGAGGATGGCTGGCAGGCGGAATGGACGGTGTTCTTCTGGGGTTGGTGGTTGGCCTAGTCGCCGTTCGTCGGCATGTTTATCGCTCGGGTGTCACGCGGACGCACCTTCCGCGAATTCGTCATGGGGGTACTGCTGGTGCCCACCATCATTACCATCATCTGGATCGGCCTGTTTGGCGGCACCGCGCTATATCATGAGCTGTTCGGTGCCGGAGGCATCATTCAGGCGGTGGATGAAGAAGTCGCCACGGCCCTGTTCGCGACCATCAACGCCATGGATATGGGAATAGTCGGCACCGGGGTTTCCGCGGCACTGGTGGTGTTGATCGCCACTTATCTGATTACCTCGGCCAATGCCGGCACTCTGGTCATTAATACGATTCTCTCGGGTGGCGACCCGGAACCCCCACCGTTCACCGGATCATCTGGGGCGCGGTGCTGGGCTTGCTCACCGCCGTGCTGTTGCTTGCCGGGGGTCTGGAGACATTGCAGTCCGCCGTCATCATGGCCGCCTTACCCTTTTCGGTTATCGTCATATTGATGATGGTGGGGCTGCTGAAAGCACTGCATCGCGAACGCTACGCAGCGCGTACCGGCGAACGTGCCGAGGCGCCGCGCGAGCCCTGGGCCGACCTGGGCGATGCGGGTACCGGCCCGACGCCGGTTTCCAGTGATGAACGCTACAAGAAAAATTGACGCTGACAGGGCTTTGCTGACGGGGCTCTGCTGACAAAGCCTCGTTCAAGCGGCTCCGTCAGCCTCGCGCAGCAATTGCTCAAGCGCCTGATGAATGTCGGGGGCGGTGACCAGAAGATGCTTGCTATAAAGGTCCGGCGGCACGTCTTTCGGGCAGGGGTAACGGTGTGAAACGGTGGCTCCCGCCTCCCGGGCGATCAACCAACCGGCGGCGGAATCCCAGGGCGAAACGCTTTCGTAATAGGCGTCCAGGCGCCCACAGGCAACATCACACAGATCCAGCGCCGCCGAGCCATTACGCCTTACGTCCTGGCAATGGTTCAGCGTTGCAGTCAGCCGCTGGATCAAGGCGGCACGTTCACTGCGACGATGCGGGAACCCCGTGGCCACCAAGGCGCGAGAAAGCTCGGAGGCCTGGCTGGCGCGGATCGGTTGCTGGTTGCAGAAAGCCCCCTGGCCGAGCATGCCGGTGAAGGTTTCTTCCAGAAACGGCGCATGCACCACACCCAGTTGGGTTTCGCCTTTCACCGCCCAGGCGATGGAGACCGCCACGTGGCGCAACCCATGGGCAAAGTTGACGGTGCCGTCTATCGGGTCCACCACCCAAAGCGCCTCGGCTTCCGCCAGCCCATCAGCTTGCGGAGACAGTTCTTCGCTCAGGATGGCGTCATCGGGAAAAGCGGCATTCAGGCGCTGTTTGATGAAGGTATCCACTTGAACATCGACATCGGTGACCAGCTCATCGCCCAATTTGTAGCGATGACCGAACCCTTGTTGTTCACGCGCGGTAACGATCATTCGCCCCGCCTCACGGGCGATAGCCACCGTTAGGTCAAGACGTTCAGCCAGGGAGAGTGCCGACATAGGGTATCCTCTTCACGGTAGAGCAAGTGGGTTTGGTCCCTGTGGGTCAGCCAACTATTATCGATCAGCCAGACAGGGCGTATTCACGTTAGCGCATTCTTGCTTGGCAACAAACTTCGATCCAGCCAGGAGATTTGTCAACTACCTCGCCCTAAAGGACGAGGCTTGTGAAAGCAAGCCCGGTTGACCAGGGAAAGCGGTAGCCAACCCGCTACGTTTGCAATAGGTCGTCAAGACCCACCGCCGAATGCTTCGCTCAGTTCGGCGCGCTGGAAGATCAGGATCATGCTGGCGAAAGGTAAAGCGCTGAAGGATCTGGTCGCTACCGCAAGGTAGGAGCCGGTTGCAGACATTCCCGAGGGGAGACAGGTTGGAAGACCTGCGTCACCAGGCCCGTAAGGGTTCTATTTAAGAAGGAGATCGCATGGCGGTGTTCGTATTGGGAAAGAACAAGCAGCCGTTGATGCCGTGTAGCGAAAAACGCGCACGGCTATTGCTGGAGCGTGGTCGGGCGGTGGTGGTGAACCTGACGCCTTTTGTGATCCGCCTGCGTGATCGCTGCCTGAGTGACTGCACCTTGCAGCCGACGTTGCTGGGCATTGATCCGGGCAGCAAGGAAACCGGCCTGGCGCTGATGCGGCTGGAAGACAACGCGACGGACGAGCAAGCCCCGGCAACCCGCCATGTGCTTTGCCTGTTTCAGTTGGTGCATCGGGGCTTCCAGATTCGTCAGGCGCTGGCGCAGCGGCGAGGCTTTCGCAGCCGTCGTCGCAGCAAGAATCTGCGTTATCGTCAGTCGCGTTTTGATAACCGCACGCGCAAGAAGGGCTGGCTACCACCCAGCCTGCAACATCGAGTCGATACGACCATGGCCTGGGTGAACAAGCTGTGCCGTTGGGCACCCGTGACTCACCTGAACATGGAGCTGGTGCGCTTCGATTTACAAAAGATGGAAAACCCGGAGATTTCCGGCATTGAGTATCAACAAGGCACGCTCCTGGGCTATGAGGTGCGTGAATACCTGCTCGAAAAATGGGGGCGTGAGTGTGCCTATTGCGGCCCCGGTGATACACCGCTGGAGATCGAGCATGTGGTAGCGAAATCTCGGAACGGCTCTAGCCGGGTGGCCAACCTGACCATCGCCTGTCACGACTGCAACCAGGCCAAGGACAGCCAGTGGCTTGCTGATTTCTTTGCCACCAACAAGGGACTCAAGAAACGCCTCAAAGCCAATGGCTTGTCGGCAGACGTCCGTCTTGAGCGCGTCCAGCGCCAGCTCAAATTACCGCTGCGGGATGCCGCTGCCGTCAACGCCACCCGCTGGGCGCTGTATGTTCCCTGAAAACCACCGGCCTGCCGGTCGCCGTGGGCAGTGGTGGTCGCACCAAGTACAACCGACAGCGGCTGGGTATTCCCAAGACTCATGCCCTGGATGCGGCCTGCGTCGGCAAGTTCGACACCCTGAAAGGCTGGCGGGTACCCACCCAGGTCATCAAGGCCATGGGGCGCGGCAGTTATCAGCGCACCCGGCTCGACAAGTTCGGCTTTCCGCGTGGCTACCTGATGCGCCAAAAGCAAGTGAAGGGCTTTCAGACCGGCGATAGGGTCAGGGCGATTGTCCCGGCCGGCAAGAAGACCGGCAGCCACACGGGGCGCGTGGCGATTCGCAAGACTGGCAGTTTCAATATTCAGACAGAACAAGGCGCGGTCCAGGGGATTTCCTGGCGCCACTGCACCCTGCTGCAACGCGGTGATGGCTACGGCTACCACCTACTACCCACCATTCAACACTAAAGGAGGCGCGGACAGGGAACCCCGAGTCGTGCTGCGCACGACGCGCTATCCCTCCCGGCGCTAAAGCAACCGGGTTTCCCGCGCAAAACGATGAATATCATCAGACGGTTTTTCGGCGTTTTCCGCTACAGCGGCCGTGCTTTGTCGCTGGTATGGCAGACCTCCCGCGCCCTGACCATCGGCCTGGCGATATGCACTCTGGTTGCCGGCGTTCTGCCTGCGGTCGCCGCCTGGCTGGGTCAATTGATCGTCGACTCGGTAGTCGACGCCATGGCCTATCACCGCGAAACCGATGCCCCCGCCACCTGGCAGACCCTGTGGCCGGTGATGCGCTATGTATTGGCGGAAGCCGGTGTGATCGCCGGCATCGCCCTGGCTCAGCGCGGCCTTTCGGCTCAACAGTCGCTGTTGCGCGCCTTGCTCGGCCAGAAGGTCAACGTCATGATTCTGGAAAAGGCCGGCACCCTGTCGCTGACCCAGTTCGAGGATTCGGAATTCTACGACAAGCTCACCCGTGCTCGGCGCGAAGCCTCGACACGCCCGCTGGGGCTGGTCAACAAGACATTTTCCTTGTTGCAGAACGCCATTTCACTGCTGAGTTTCGGCGTGCTGCTGATCCAGTTTTCACCTTGGGCACTGCTGGTGCTGCTGGTCGGCGCCCTGCCGGCATTCTTCTCCGAAGCCAAGTTCTCCGGCGATGCCTTTCAACTGTTTCGCAGACGCTCGCCGCATACCCGCATGCAGATGTACCTGGAAACCGTGCTGGCGCGTGAGGACAGCATCAAGGAGGTCAAGCTATTCGGCCTGGAGCCTTTGCTGCTTTCCCGTTACCGCGACATTTTCCACACCCTGTACGGGGAAGATCGCAGGCTCACCTTACGCCGCGAAAGCTGGGGATTCGTGCTCGGGTTACTAGGCACCCTGGCATTCTACGGCGCCTACGCCTGGGTGGTCGTCGAAACCGTTGTCGGCCAATTGACCCTCGGCCAGATGACCATGTACCTGCTGGTATTCAAGCAAGGCCAGAGCGCCCTTTCCGCCAGCCTGACCTCGATCAGCGGCATGTACGAGGACAATCTCTACCTGTCGAACCTCTATGAATACCTGGAACAGCCGGTGGCGTCGGAACAGGGCAGCTTGACCCAGGGCGCCCACCCCGGCGACGGCATTCGCTTTGAAAACGTAAGCTTCTCCTACCCCGACGCCGAGACCCCCGCCCTTTCGGATATTTCATTGCATGTACGGCCCGGGGAAAGCCTGGCCCTAGTGGGTCAGAATGGCTCGGGCAAGACCACCTTGATCAAGCTGCTCACCCGGCTTTACAGCCCCAGCGAAGGACGCATCCTGCTGGATGGCAGCGACTTGCGAGACTGGGATGTCGCCACCTTGCGCCGACGTATCGGGGTGATCTTTCAGGATTTCGTGCGTTATCAGCTCAAGGTCGGCGAGAACCTAGGGGCAGGAGACGTTGTCGCCTTCAATGAAGAAGCCCGCTGGCAGGAAGCTGCGCGACGCGGCTTGGCCGATGAATTCATCAATGAGATGCCCGGGGGTTATCACACCCAGCTGGGGCGGTGGTTCAAGGGCGGACAGGAGCTTTCCGGTGGCCAATGGCAGAAAATCGCCCTTTCCCGAGCCTATATGCGTGAAAGTGCCGACATCGTGGTACTCGACGAGCCCACCGCCGCCATGGACGCCGCTGCGGAAGCCGCCGTTTATGCCGATTTTCGTGAGCATCGTCGCGACAAGATGACCATACTGATTTCACATCGTTTCTCGACGGTACGCGCGGCGGATCACATCCTGGTCATGCAGAACGGACGTATCATCGAGCAAGGCAGCCATGACGCCCTGCTTGCCGCCGATGGCCGTTATGCAAGCCTGTTCAGGCTGCAGGCCGAAGGCTATCGTTAGGCTGCTTTGCGGCGCTGTCAGCCACTTTACTTTACTGTCTTTATGTATTTTTCACTTTCTGGAGAGTCATCATGCCCAACTTAGCCATGCCCAAGACCACTGCCTTACTTCTCACCCTGCTGGTAGGCGGCCTTGGCGGCTGTACCACTTATACCTGGCCAGATGGTTCTCAGGAAACCGTGCTCGGCGTTCCTGCAGAAGAGGAAAATCGCCGCTACGAAGAAGAGCGGCAACCCGAAGGCGTACGTTATCGCATCCCCGGGGAAGTGCCGGAACCCAACGCCGACTAACGCCATCGCGCGTTTCTTTCAGGTTAACGCTTGAATTAACTGCCTTCCTTGCGCTGGATCACTGCGGTGCAGCATGATAAGGATTATTTTCTTGTCATGTTCTCAAAGCCTGGAGGTAAGGGATGACCGAACAACGGTCAAGTGGTCAACGAAGTCCTGAAGGCGTCGCCTGGCATAGCCTATCCTGCGATGACGCCCTGACTCGGCAGCAAAGTACCCAGAACGGACTTTCGGGTATCGAAGCCGAAACACGCCTTGATGAATACGGCCCCAACAAGTTGCGCAGGGAACAGGCTCGCCCCTGGTACAGGCGCTTGCTGGATCAGTTCAACAATATCCTGATGCTGATCCTGCTCGTGGCGGCAGTGGCAAGCTTGTTGCTCGGCCACAGCCTGGATGCCGGGGCCATTGTCGGGGTAGTGGTCATCATTGCCCTGATTGGTTTCTTTCAAGAGGGCAAGGCGGAACAGGCGCTGGAAGGCATCCGCAACATGCTGTCTCCCCAGGCCAATGTATTGCGCGATGGCAAGCGCGCCACCGTTGCTGCGGAAACAGTGGTGCCCGGCGACATCGTGCTGGTGGAAAGCGGTGACCGCGTGCCCGCCGATTTACGCCTTATTGAAGCTCGCCGCTTTCGTACCGATGAAGCACCACTGACCGGCGAATCCGAGCCGGTGGACAAGATCACCCAGGCCGTACAGCAAGATGCCGACCTTGCCGAGCGCGCTTCCATGGCTTACGCCGGCACCATCGTGGTCCAGGGTACCGCCAAGGGGCTGGTCGTCGAGACCGGAAGCCGCACTGAAATCGGCAAGATTTCGGAAATGTTGCGCAGTGTGGAACAGCTCAAGACCCCGCTTCTGGAACAACTCGACCGCGCCGGGCGAGTGCTGGCGATATTCATCGTGGGAGCCGCCGCCATTACCGCCCTACTTGGCGCGCTGATTCACGACCAGCCGCTGGGTGAGATGTTCATGGCCGCGGTTGGTTTGGCGGTCGCCGCCATTCCCGAAGGGTTGCCCGCCATCGTGACGATCGGTCTGGCACTGGGCGTTCAGAGCATGGCCAAGCGCAATGCCATTATCCGCCGCCTGCCGGCAGTGGAAACGCTCGGCTCGATTTCCACCATCTTTTCCGACAAGACCGGCACCTTGACGCGCAACCAGATGACCGCGCAAGCCATCTGGCTCGGCGACCAGGAATATCGCATCGATGGAGTGGGCTTCGCACCCGAAGGCAAGTTGCGTACGGCGCATGATGGCGAATCAGGCGAGGCAATCGACCTCGGCAAGCACCCCGAGCTTGAATTTTTTCTGAAGGTGGGAGTGCTGTGCAACGATGCCGATTTCGCCCAAGACAAGGAAACCAATCGCTATCATATCCTTGGCGACCCCACCGAAGGCGCGCTGGTGGTTGCCGCCGCCAAAGCGGGTATCGACCACCATGCCCTGCGCAAGGCCCACGAACGTCAGGATGCGATTCCCTTCGAATCCGAGCACAAGTACATGGCTATCGTCACTCATATGGATGATGAGCGCCGTTTACTGTTCAAGGGAGCCCCGGACCGGTTGCTGGAAATGTGCCGCTACGTTCGTACCCGTGACGGCATTGTCGACCTGGATGTCGACAAGTGGGAAACCCGCATTCATGAGCTCTCCTCGCGGGGCTTGCGCGTGCTGGCGATCGCCGAAAAATCCGCTGATGGAATCGATACGCTGGAGCATGACCACGTTCAGGAAGGCAGCACCCTGCTGGGTATCGTCGGCCTACTCGACCCTCCTCGGGACGAAGCCATCGAGGCGGTAAAGGTATGTCTCCAGGCGGGGATTCGTCCGGTGATGATCACCGGCGACCATGCCTCCACAGCGCTCGCCATCGCCAAACAGTTGGGCTTTTCTCACACTGAAAAAGTGTTGACCGGACGTGAGATCGAAGCCATGTCCGACGCGGAGCTCGAAGACGTCATCCTGGAAATCGATGTCTACGCGCGCGCCTCGCCGGAACACAAGTTACGCCTGGTCAAGGCCATGCAGGCCCGTGGCGGGGTCTGCTCGATGACCGGCGACGGCGTCAACGACGGCCCTGCGCTCAAGCGTGCCGATGTGGGTGTGGCCATGGGCATCCAAGGTACCGAAGCGGCCAAGGACGCATCGGAAATGGTGCTCGCCGATGACAACTTCGCCAGTATCGTCAATGCCATTCGAGAAGGCCGCAAGGTCTACGACAATATCTGCAAGACGGTCACCTTCATTCTGCCAACCAACGGCGCCCAGGGCTTGGCGATCATGCTTGCCGTACTGGCCGGTTCCATACTGCCGATCACGCCGCTGCAGGCGCTATGGGTCAACATGGTGGTCGCCGTGACTCTGGGCCTGGCACTGGCGTTCGAAGAAGGCGAAAAAGACCTGATGCAGCGTCAGCCACGCAACCCCGACGCCCCCTTGCTGGACATGTTTCTACTCTGGCGGGTGATCTTCGTTTCCATGCTGCTGCTGGCGGGCGTGTTCGGCATGTTCAGCTGGATTCTGTCCCATGGCGGCAGTGAAGCCCTGGCCCGGGCAGGAGCGGTGAACATGCTGGTCACCGGCAGCGCGGCCTACCTGATCAACAGCCGCTTTCTGGTCAACAGCACCCTTTCCCTGGAAGGTTTCTTCGGCAGCCGCCCGGTATGGATCTCCATCGGCCTGATCATGCTGCTGCAACTGGCGTTCACTTACCTGCCCTTCATGCAGCTAATCTTCGGCAGCGCGGCACTGGGGCTGGGGCACTGGCTGGTAATCCTTGCTGGCAGCATTGTCATCTACTTGCTGATCGAGCTGGAAAAAGCAGTTTGGCGGCGGCGCAAGGCTTCATCAGCCGGGCATTGATAGCGCCGACCCTTGCCTTGACGATATCGTTCACTTCATCGTCAAGGCTCGCCCCCCGACACCCCCCCTACGTGTGGAAAATCAAATGTGTGCTATTGGTTAAACGTCATGTTTGCTTGAGTTGGAGGTAACGGATGGCCGACCAAAATAACCAGGACGCTCCTCATCATATCGCTTGGCACAGCCTTGCCAGCGATGAAGCCCTGGATAAATTGGAAAGCAATGAGCAAGGACTCTCGGAAAGCGAAGCAAAAGCCCGCCTAGATAAGCATGGCCCCAACAAGCTGGAGCAACAGCAAGGCCGCCCCTGGTACAAGCGGCTGCTCGACCAGTTCAACAACGTCCTGATGCTGATTCTGATTGTCGCCGCGATAGCCAGCCAGTTTCTCGGCCATACGCTGGACGCCGTGGTCATTCTGGCGGTGGTGATCATCATTGCGCTGATCGGCTTCTTTCAGGAGGGCAAGGCCGAACGGGCACTGGACAGTATCCGCACAATGCTCTCGCCCAAGGCGAAGGTACTGCGCGATGGTCGGCGCAACACCATCGATGCCGAGGCGCTGGTACCGGGGGATATCGTGCAGCTCAAAAGCGGTGACCGTATCCCCGCCGATATTCGTCTTATCAAGACGCGGCGTTTTCGCAGCCAGGAAGCCCCCTTGACCGGGGAATCCGAACCGGTCGACAAGGGTACCGACCCCGTTGACGAAGACACCCCCCTGGCTGAACGGAGCGCCATGGCGTATGCCGGCACCCTGGTCGTTCAAGGCACGGCCACGGGGCTGGTGGTGGAAACCGGTCGCCATAGCGAGATCGGCAAGATTTCCGAAATGCTGCGTGGTGTGGAAAAGCTCAAGACCCCCCTGCTTGCGCAGCTCGATCGTGCCGGCAACATCCTGGCCATCTTCATCGTCAGCGCCGCGACAATCTCCGCCTTTCTCGGCGTGTTCATTCACGACCAACCACCCAGCGAGATGTTCATGGCCGCAGTGGCATTGGCGGTGGCCGCCATTCCGCAAGGACTCCCCGCTATCGTGACGATCGGCCTGGCGCTGGGTGTTCAGGCCATGGCCAAGCGCAATGCCATTGTGCGCCGCTTGCCCGCTGTGGAAACCCTGGGGTCGATATCGACCATTTTCAGCGACAAGACCGGCACCCTGACGCGTAACGAGATGACGGCTCGGGCCATCTGGCTCACCGAAAAGGAAGTCCGGCTGTCAGGGGTGGGTTTCTCGCCCGAAGGCAAGCTGCTCGAGGCACCGCAAGACCCCGAAAGTGATGAACCGGGCGAGGAACTTTCGTTGGACGATAATCCGGCGCTGAAACACTTTCTGCTCGCTGGCGTGTTGTGCAACGAAGCGGAACTTGGCCAGCAGGCGCCAAACGCAAAGCAGCAGGATGACGACGACCAGGACCAGCAAAAGCAGCGCTGGGTCATTCACGGCGACCCGACCGAAGGTGCCCTGGTGGTTGCTGCGGCAAAAGCCGGCATGCAGGTCGCTAAGCTGCGCGATGAGCACCCGCGTCGGGACAGCATTCCCTTCGAATCCGAAAATCGCTACATGGCGACGCTCAACGAGATCGAGGGCACGAATTATATCCTGGTCAAGGGAGCCCCGGATCGGCTGTTGGAAATGTGCGACCGGATGCGCAGCGGTGACGACGACGTGGAACTGGATCGTGAGGAATGGGAAGAACGCATCCAGACCCTTTCCGCCCGCGGCTTGCGCGTGCTGGCGGTAGCCGAGAAACAAGCCGATCAAGGCCTTGATGAACTCAGCCCCGAGGCCGTCGAGAACGGCCTGGTACTGCTGGGCATGGTGGGCCTGCTCGACCCGCCCCGCAAGGCCGCTGTCGAGGCGGTAAAGCATTGCCTGAGAGCGGGGGTTCGCCCGGTGATGGTCACAGGAGATCATCCCGTAACGGCGCGGGCCATCGCCGAACAGCTGGGTTTCGCCCATACCGACAAGGCCCTTACCGGCCGCGACGTGGAAGACATGTCGGATGCGGAGCTGGAAGACAATATCAGTAAAGTGGACGTTTACGCCCGCGCCGCGCCGGAGCACAAGCTACGCCTGGTGAAGGCCATGCAGGCCAAGGGCGGCATCTGCGCCATGACCGGCGACGGTGTCAACGACGGCCCGGCCCTCAAGCGCTCCGATGTCGGCGTGGCCATGGGGATTCAAGGCACCGAGGCCGCCAAGGAAGCCTCGGAAATGGTATTGGCCGACGATAATTTCGCCACGATCGTCAATGCCATCGAGGAAGGCCGCAAGGTCTACGATAATATCCGCAAGACCATCACCTTCCTGCTCCCGACCAACGGGGCGGAAAGTCTCGCCGTGCTGTTTGCCATGCTCGGGGGGCTGATGCTGCCGATAACCGGACTCCAGATCCTGTGGGTCAACATGGTCACCGCCGTCACCCTGGGCATGGCCCTGGTATTCGAGTCAGCCGAAGCCAACGTGATGCGCCGTGAGCCACGCGACCCGGATGCCCCCTTGCTTAATCTGTTCATGCTATGGCGGGTGATCTTTGTCTCGTTACTGCTGGTGGCTGCGGTCTTCGGCATGTTCTTCTGGCTTTATCATGGCCAAGGCAACAGCATTGAACTGGCGCGCTCCGGAGCGGTGAACATGCTGGTGGCCGGGGAAATCGTCTACCTGATCAACAGCCGCTTCCTGATCAATAATTCCCTGAGCATGGCCGGACTCTTCGGTAGCCGCCCGGTGTGGATCGCCATCGGGTTGGTGGTGGCCATCCAGCTCGGCTGGACCTACCTGCCCTTCATGCAGGTGATTTTCGAAAGCGAGGCAATCAGCCTTTTCCATTGGGCGATCATCGTTGCTGCCGGCCTCGCGCTTTTCCTGATTGTCGAGTTTGAGAAATGGGTGCTACGCCACTGGAATCTGGTCGGCAGCGAATCTTCACCCCGGCGGCAGCATGAAACCGCCGCTCATGAAAGCTCATGAACGGCGCTTGGTCCGGGCACTGGCCGGAGCGTTGAGCGGATCTTCCGGCCAGGGGTGCTTGGGGTAGCGGCCGCGCATTTCCTTGCGCACTTCCACATAGCCATTGGACCAGAAGCTGGCCAAATCCCGAGTCACTTGCAGCGGTCGCTGGGCGGGGGATAACAGATGCAACACCACCGCTACCCGGCCCTGCACCACGGCAGGCGATGACTGCCAGCCGAACACCTCCTGCAGTTTGACCGCCAGCACCGGCTCGCCGCCTTCCGAACAAGCGCTGTAATCGACGCGGACCTGAGAGCCGCTGGGTACCGTCAAACGCTCGGGAACCCGTTCGTCCATCCGGGCGCGAAGCGGCCAGGGCAAGCTTTCCAGAAGAAAGGTTGCCAACGGCAGCCGGTCCACAGCGTCCAGCCGAGTGATGCCGTCAAGCCTCGGGCTCAGCCACTCTTCCAGCGTTTCAAGCAGCGCCGCCTGCGACCAGTCCGGCCATTCGTCACCCTGCTCGCGGCGCAACAGTGCCATGCGCCCCAATAGCTGTTGGCTCCTTTCATCCAGCACCAGGGTGCCACGCCGCCGCAGCGCTTCGAGCAATGCAGTGCGAACCGCCTGCGCAGGCAACTGGGTTAGCGGCCGACGCGCCAGTATCACCGCCCCCAGCGCCTGAACCTCCTCGCCGAGCAAACGCCCCTGGGTAGCCGACCATTCCAGCCTTGTTTGCCAGTGGCGCGTTTCGGGATACAGCGCTTCCAGGCCTTGCCGCTCAAGCGCTACGGCCTTGAAGATGCGTGCCTGCCTGGGGTCGCCATCCAGCTCCACCGCCACCAGAAAAGCGGCATGCGCCAGCGGATGCTCCACCGCCATGGTCGCCAAACCGCCAGCGGCCAGGCGAAAACGCCCCGGTTCGAGGCGCTGGGCGATACGCTCGGGGTAAGCCAGTGCCAACAGCGAGCCCATCGCCGTGTAACCTTTCACTTCAAGCGAACAGCCCGCCAGCTTGGCCAAGCGCTTGGCTTCACGCTGCCACTGGCGATACTCACTTTGCCATTGATAGACACGCGGCTCGTTCAGGCGTTGTTGCAGTGCCTTCGCCAGATCGGGTTCGCGCTGCCGGTCACCGCTTTCAAGCAAGGCAGCCAGGGCGCAGGCCAGGGGCTGGGCATCGAACTGCACGGCTCGCTCCAGCATTACCGCCAGTCGCGGATGCACCGGCCAGCGAGCGCATTGGCGACCCAGCGGGGTAAGCTGATGCTTGTGGTCGAGCACTCCCAGGCGCTTGAGCAAGTCGCGCCCGGCATCCAGCACGCCCTTGGCGGGCGGCGTGACCCAGCTGAGCTGTTCAGGTTGTGCAACGCCCCAGCGCGCCAGCTCGAATGCCAGCGGCGCAAGGTCGCTCTGGCGCATTTCCGGCTCGGCGTGAGCCACCAAGGGCTGCTCTTCCGCCCACAGCCGAAAGCACCATCCCGGCCCCTGGCGACCGGCACGCCCTCGGCGCTGGTCGGCACTGGCACGATTGACCCGGCGTGTTTCCAGGCGTGTAAGCCCGGTACGCGCCTGGAATACCGGCACTCGCTCAAGGCCCGCATCGACCACCGCTTTCACGCCGTTTACCGTCACGCTGGACTCGGCAATGGCGGTAGCCAGCACCACCCGCTGCCCGGCCATCGGCACCAGGGCGTCATGCTGTTCACTCAAGGGCAAACGGCCGTGCAGCGGCTTGATAGGCAAGTCAGCTCGGCGGCGGTGAAGTTCACGTTCCAGACGATGGATTTCCGCAACGCCCGGCAGAATCACCAGGACATCGCCGCCGCTGGTGGCCAAGGCTTCCTCCACCACCTCCGCTTGCTGGGCGGCTAGCTCCTTGCGCTGATTCAGCGGGCGGTAATGCGTACTCACCGGGTACTGGCGCCCCGGGCAATCGATCAGCGGGGTATCCGCCCCCAGCACCTGGCGTAGCGCCTCGACATCCAGGGTCGCCGACATCACCAGCAAGCGCAGATCCTCGCGCAGGCCTTGCTGCACATCCAGCGTCAGCGCCAGGCCCAGGTCCGCTTCCAGGCTGCGTTCGTGAAATTCATCGAACAGGATGCCCGCCACACCTTCGAGCATGGGGTCATCCTGCAGCATCCGCGTCAGCACACCTTGGGTGACCACCTCCAGGCGGGTGTTCGGCCCCACTCGGCTTTCACCGCGCATGCGATAGCCCACGGTTTCACCGAGCGCTTCCCCGAGCATGTCGGCCATGAACCCGGCGGCCAGGCGCGCGGCCACCCGGCGTGGTTCCAGCAACAGGAGCTTGCTACCCTGGCACCAGGATTGCTGCAATAGTGCCAGCGGCACCCGGGTGGTCTTGCCCGCACCGGGTTGTGCCACCAGCAAGGCGCGGTTGTGCCGGACCAGGGCGTCACAGACGGCCTCGAGGCGTGATTCGATAGGTAGCTCGGTGGCTGGCAATTCACAACTCATGAAGCTGTCATCATAATGTCACCTCTACACATATACGCTAACTCATATATAGCTTCACCACATCGACGACAAGGAGCCAAGCATGGCCATCAACATCGGCATCAATGGGTTTGGTCGCATTGGGCGGCTGGTGCTTCGCGCCGGCTGGAACCACCCGGAAATCGAGTTCGTTCAGATCAACGACCCCGGTGGCGATGCCGCGACGTTCGCTCACTTGCTGCAGTTCGACTCGGTACACGGCCACTGGACTGGCGGCGGCGATGATATCACGGCGAGCGAGAGCGCCCTGAACGTGGCCGGCAAGCGCATTGCCTTCAGTGGCAACCGCGAGATTGCCGAGACCGACTGGTCGCGGTGCGATGTGGTGATCGAAGCCTCCGGCAAGATGAAGACCACCGACAAGCTGCAAGCCTACTTGGATCAAGGGGTAAAACGCGTGGTGGTCAGTGCGCCGGTGAAGGATGCCAGCGTGCTCAATGTGGTGATGGGCGTCAACGATCGGCTGTTCGACCCCCAGCGGCATCGCATCGTCACCGCCGCCAGCTGCACCACCAACTGCCTGGCACCGGTGGTCAAGGTAATCCACGAAAAACTCGGCATTCGCCACGGTTCCATGACCACCATTCATGACATCACCAATACCCAGACCATCCTCGATGCGCCGCACAAGGACTTGCGCCGGGCCCGGGCATGCGGCATGAGCCTGATTCCCACCACCACCGGGTCGGCCAAGGCGATCACCGCCATCTTCCCCGAGCTTGAAGGCAAGCTCAACGGGCATGCGGTACGCGCCCCCCTGGCCAATGCCTCGCTTACCGACATGGTATTTGAAGTCAAACGCGAAACCAGCGAAGAGGAAGTCAATGCGCTGTTGAAAGAGGCCGCCGAGGGTGAGCTTCGCGGCATTCTGGGTTATGAAGAGCGCCCGCTGGTCTCGATCGATTACCGCTCCGATACGCGCAGCTCGATCATCGATGCCCTCTCGACCATGGTGGTGGCCGGCACGCAGGTCAAGCTCTACGCCTGGTATGACAACGAATATGGCTACGCCTGTCGCACCCTGGAACTGGCGGTCAAGGTAGGCCTTTGCTGATGAGAGGGTTGATGAAGGGCTCGCTCACCGCGCGTCTCGCCAATTTGCCCGAGGAAGTCCGCCAATACCTGGTGGTGACCGGCAATTACTGGGCCTTCACGCTCACCGACGGCGCCCTGCGCATGCTGGTGGTGCTGTATTTCTACGGCCTGGGCTATTCGGCGCTGGAAGTGGCGTTGCTGTTTGTGTTCTACGAGTTTTTCGGGGTGGTGACCAACCTGGTGGGCGGTTGGCTGGGGGCGCGGCTGGGGCTCAACCGCACCATGAACCTGGGGCTGGGCATGCAGATCCTGGCCCTGGCCATGCTGCTGGTGCCGGCGGCCTGGCTCACCGTGGCCTGGGTAATGGCCGCCCAGGCGCTTTCGGGGATCGCCAAGGACCTCAACAAGATGAGCGCCAAGAGCGCCATCAAGACCTTGGTGCCGCAAGGCGAAGCAGGTCATCAGGCGCTGTATCGCTGGATTGCCGTGCTCACCGGCTCGAAGAACGCCCTGAAAGGCGTGGGCTTCTTCATGGGTGGCTTGCTGCTCACCCTGGTGGGGTTTCAAGGCGCGATTGCGCTCATGGCGGCCATGCTTATCCTGGTACTCGGGCTTTCCCTGAGCAAGCTCAAGGGCGATCTGGGGCGTGCCAAGGCCAAGCCGAAGTTTCGCGAGATACTTTCCAAGAGCCGCGCAATCAACATTCTTTCCGCCGCGCGGATGTTTCTGTTCGGCGCCCGGGATGTGTGGTTCGTGGTCGCCCTGCCGGTGTTTCTGGCCACGCAGTTCGGCTGGGAACATTGGCAGGTGGGGGGCTTTTTGGCGCTCTGGGTAATCGGTTACGGCGCGGTGCAGGCCCTGGCCCCGCGCATTACCGGCCGCCATGCCGGGCGCGGCGCGGCGATTGGCTGGGCCTCGGCACTTGCTGCCATTCCGGCGCTGATCGCCCTCGGCCTGGAGTGGCAACCCCAGCCGGTGCTGCTGGGCGGGCTGTTGCTGTTCGGGGCGGTGTTTGCGGTCAATTCCAGCCTGCACAGCTTTCTGATCGTCAAGCTGGCGCGCAGCGACGGCGTCTCGATGGATGTCGGCTTTTATTACATGGCCAACGCCATGGGCCGCCTGATCGGCACGCTGCTCTCGGGCTGGCTCTACATGAGCGCCGGGCTTGGCGCCACACTCTGGGTTTCCAGCGCCATGCTCATGGCAACGGTGCTGATCAGCCTGGCCTTGCCGAAAACATCATCAAAGCCTGACCCGACGGCGGCGTGATCCCGCAACCCTTGAGAATCACCTGGACCAGAAAGCCGGTGATCTCATCGATATCCTGCTGGGATAGCGCGCTGCGACCGGTGATGCCCTGCACTTGAGCGCTGTAATCGGTGTAGTGCTGGGTGGCCGACCAGATCAGGAAAATCAGCCAGCGCGGCTCCACCGCATCCATCTTGCCGCGCTCGGCCCATTGGCGAATGATGGCGGCGCGGCTTTCCACCCAGTCTCTCAGCTCACCGCTCAGGTAGTCTTCCAGAAAGGGCGCGCCGCCGAGAATTTCCGCGGCAAACAGTTTCGAGCCTTCCGGGTAGCGCTGCCCGAGCACCATCTTGGTGCGAATGAAGTGGCTCAACACCTCCCCGGGGTCGCTTTCCGGGGTGATATCCTCAAGCACCGCATTCCAGCGCTTCATCATGCGATTCAACAGCCGCACGTATAAGGCCTGCTTGCTACCCATGTAATACAGGACGTTGGCCTTGGGTAGCCCGACGGCATCGGCGATAGCCTGAAGGCTGGCGCCCCGGTAACCATGCCGTGCGAACACCTGCTCGGCGGACGTCAGAATACGCTGTTCGATACGTTCACGGCTGTTGCTTTCCAACGCGGAGGGTGATGCTGCCATCAGAGGTTCCTTGCCCTGTTGTTCACTCGGGTTAGTATTTTGCCTTATCCGGTGGCAAAACACCCAAGCTTGCCCCACGCCAGTGCCCCTTGCAAATACTTGCAAGGGGCGATTTTCTGTCCCAATCTCAAACGATAACGACTAACCGGGCGGCTCGCACCGGGAATGCATGCGGATTTCGTGAATTAGCCCTACTTACGGAGATACCCATGAACAGCACACGTCTACTTTTGACGCCACTCGCCGCCGCCTTCTTTCTGGTGGGCACCGCCCAGGCATATGAACCGACCCGAGAAGACACCACTTATAGCGTCGAGGAGGAGACATTCGCCGGCTACTTCGCCCCGGCCGAAGGTGACTCCCGCGGCAGTGTGCTGATCATTCACGACTGGGATGGGCTCGACGATTACGAGCGTTTGCGTGCCGACATGCTTGCCCAGCAGGGCTTCGATGCCTTTGCGGTGGATCTTTTCGGCCAGGGCAACCGCCCCCAAGCCCTGGAAGACAAGCAGGCGGCCACCAACCGCCTGTACGAAGACCGTGAGCGCATGCGCCAGCTGATCCTCGCCGGGCTTGAAGAAGCGCGTGCACAGGGCGCGCATGACGCCACGGTGGTGATCGGCTACTGCTTTGGCGGCAGCGCCGCGCTGGAATTCGCGCGCTGGGTTGAAGCGGAAGGGATTCAGGGCTACGCCAGCTTTCACGGGGGGCTGGATACCCCGGAGGGCCAGCAATACGCAAGCGACACACCGCCCATCCTGATTGCCCATGGCGGTGCCGACAGCATGATAAGCATGCAGGACGTGGCACAGCTGGCCAACGAACTTGAAGCGGCGGACGTGACCTACGAGATCGGCGTCTACTCAGGTGCGCCGCACGCCTTCAGCGTCTTCGGCAGCGACGCCTATCACGAACGCGCCGACCAGCGTTCCTGGGACACCTTTATGGTATTTCTAAACGACTTCCTGGTAGAAAGCAGTCAATAGCCTCGTTCAGCGCAAGACGTTGGCGAGGATATCCACCACCACCCGCGTCGCGGCATCGATCAAGATCACATCGGTGCCGACGTGCTCCCATTCATAACCGGGATACTGGGGTAATTCTTCCGCCACCCTACCATCAAAGCGCTTGGCGATGCCCGGCGGCAGCGGCTTGCCACGTTCCAGATTCTTGCGAATCCCCGGGGGCAAGCCGTCCATTTGGTGAACGTCATTCCGCTGGAGGATACGGCGTACTTCGCGCTCATCGATATACGGGCGGCTTTCATGAGCGCTTTCATGAGCTGAGGTGCGGGACTCGGAATAATAGCGCTCGGAAGAACGAGCGTCAGATGGGCCCTGTTCATGACGCTCATGACCAGAAGCGCCAGCATTGCCCTTGTCACGCGCCCCATGGGCCTGGGCATGTTCCGGCGGCTGAGCAGTGACAGAGGCACTCAGCACCAGGGCGGAAAACACGACCCCACTCATCAAGATGGTTTTAATTTTCATCACTGGTTCCTTGAATGCTGCAGAAGCGTTGAGTATAAGCCGCTATTGTGCAGAGAGTGAGGAAACAGGAATAAGCAAATATACCTAGATTTTCACCTAAAATATAAAAAAGGAGGCATCAATAGCCTCCTTAATTGTCCACAGAATTGCTAATTTAAATATTTATTCACGACATCCACGAGGCAGCAGGGACTGTTTCAATCTATCTTCGGCAGAACACGTCCAATAACCGTCTGACTGACCTCGCGTTAGCTTAATCGCTCCATCAAAGTTCTCAAACTCTATTTGGAAAAATGTTTCTGTCTGAGGATCTCTGAAAGCGCCTGCGCCGCTCGTGGTCAGTTCAGCTCCTTTTAGATCATCCTCATTAAAACCAAGGTAGGTATAAAATGCTCCGGCGTTATTGACTTCGCCGGCGGCAGTGTCAGTACCAAGAACACCATCAACGATAGCGACATCGTACCCCCCACGAAGAGCTTGAAGGGTAGAGTATGCTGTAGATACTTCAGCACGCTGGGTATAGTTTTGATACTGCGGCACAGCAACAGACGCCAAAATCCCGATAATGGCGATTACTACTAGCAATTCGATCAGGGTGAAACCGCCCTGGCGGCTGTAGCGTGTTTTTCTGGTTTGCGTGTTCTGCATGGCAAAGCTCCTGGAGCGGGGAAACAATCAAGGCTGCATGACTTGTGCGACAGACGTATGCAACATTAGATTCATGGGAGTTACAGTAGCTTACCCATTATCAATACTCAAGCATTTCTACTACTATTGATTAATACTTTCAGACTGACGCGAATCAGTCTTTGGTAAAGCCAAGAAACCACTTACGTAATGTCGAGACACCCTTGAATGTGGTACAAGATACCCACAAAACGCTTACGTGTTTCAAGGGTCCGAATGAGCCATCCTTCCTACGAATCCACTCTCAGCCATGCGGCGGCGCGCGGCGGGTTACGCGGTATTGCCCAGCGCCTGGTCCAGCATGAGTTGCTCACCGATGCCCAGGCAGTCACGGCGGAAGCCGCCGCCCTCGAGCAGGATATCTCCCTGCTGCAGTACCTGATCGAAAGCGGCAAGGTGGCCCCCGCTGCGGCGGCGGTGGCGGCGGGCTGGGAGTACGGCCTGCCGGTCATCGACCTGAACGCGGTGCGCCTGGACGCCCTGCCCCCCGCCGCGGATTACCCCACCAAGGTATTACAGAGCCTGAATGTGTTGCCGCTGGCGCGCCATGGGCACCGCCTGACCGTGGCCGTGCCGTATCCGGCCACGCTAACCCACCTGGATGAGCTTCAGTTCGCCACCGGCCTGAGTGTGGAAGGCGTGCTGGCGCCGGTGGACCAGTTGGCCACGGCGCTGGAAAGCTACCTGGCTCAGAATGAACGCAATATGCTTGACGAGCTGGAAGACGTGGACGACGCCGTCAGCTCCCTGAACGTGGTGCAAAATGCCGATGGCAGCGAAGTGCCGCTGGACGAAACCCAGCAAGGCAACGACGACGCCCCTATTGTCAAGTTCGTCAACAAGATCCTGCTGGACGCCATCCGCCGGGGCGCCTCGGACATTCATTTCGAGCCCTACGAAACCTATTACCGGGTGCGGTTTCGGGTAGACGGCATGTTGATCGAAGTCGCCCGGCCGCCCTTCGCCATGCGCAACCGGATTGCGGCGCGCCTGAAAATCATGGCGCGGCTGGATATTTCCGAACGCCGCCTCCCTCAGGATGGCGCGATCAAGCTCAAGCTTTCCCGCACCCGTTCGCTGGATTTTCGCGTCAACTCCCTGCCCACGGTGTATGGCGAAAAGCTGGTATTGCGGATTCTCGACCCCACCGCCGCTCAGCTGGGTATCGAGCAACTGGGGTTTACCGATGCCCAGCGTGGCTATTACGAAACCGCGCTCAAGCAACCCCAGGGCATGATTCTGGTCACCGGCCCGACGGGGAGCGGCAAGACCGTTTCGCTGTATACCGGCATCAATATCCTCAACCAGATAGAGCGCAACATCTGTACCGCGGAAGACCCGGTGGAGATCAAGGTGACCGGGGTCAATCAGGTCAATGTGCTGCCCAAGATCGGGCTCGATTTCGCCAGCGCCCTGCGCGCCTTTCTACGCCAGGACCCGGATGTGGTCATGGTGGGGGAAATTCGCGATCTCGAAACCGCCGAGATTGCGGTCAAGGCGGCCCAGACCGGCCACCTGGTGCTGTCCACCGTCCACACCAATTCGGCGGCGGAAACCCTGACACGCCTGGCCAATATGGGGGTTTCTTCGTTCAATATCGCCAGTGCGGTGAGCTTGATCATCGCCCAGCGCCTGGCGCGCAAGCTCTGCAAGCACTGCAAGGAGCCGATTGAAATTCCCCATGAAGCCTTGGAAAAACAGGGCTTTACCCCTAAGGAAACTGCCAGTGCCACCATCTACAAGGCGGTGGGCTGCAAGCAATGCACCCAGGGCTACAAGGGCCGCGTGGGGATTTACGAAGTGGTGCCGATCAGCGACAGCATGCGCCAACTGGTCATGCGAGATGCCAACTCCCTGGAGATCGACGCCCAGGCGCGCAAGGAAGGCTACCCCAGCCTGCGCCGCAGTGGGCTCTTGAAGGTCATGCAGGGCATCACCAGCCTGGAAGAAGTCAATCGGGTCAGCAAGGAGTAACCCATGGCCAAACGCAAACGCGCGGCACCCATCAAGCTGTATCGCTGGAAGTGGTCGGGCATGGGCCCGACCAATCGCATGCTGAGCGGCGTCATGATCGGGCGTACCAAGGCGGAAGTCGGCGCCGAGCTCAAGAACCAGAACATCGCGGTACGCAAGCTAAGCAAGAAAGGCAGCCTGGGGGGCGGTGGAAGCATCAACCCCAAGGATGTCATGGTATTCGCCCGCCAGATGGCCACCATGATTCGGGCGGGCATCCCTTTGCTGCAAGCCTTTGAAGTGGTCGCGGAAAGCCTGAAAAAACCCGCCATGGCATCATTGGTGCAGCAGATGATGACCGAGGTTTCCGGCGGGTCGAGCTTTTCGGATGCCTTGCGCCGTCATCCAAAACATTTCGACCGCTTGTTCGTCAATCTGGTCGAGGCCGGCGAACAGGCCGGTGCGCTGGACCAGATGCTCGACCGCGTGGCCACCTATAAGGAAAAGGTCGAGTCGCTCAAGTCCAGGGTCAAGAAAGCGCTCTGGTACCCTACGGCGGTAATGAGTATCGGCATCGGCGTCACCATGTTGCTGTTGATCAAGGTGGTGCCAGAATTCGAGAGCATGTTCACCAGCTTCGGGGCAGAGTTGCCGGCCTTGACGCAAATGACGGTCAACCTTTCCGAGATGGCGCAAGCCTATTGGCTGCATGCCTTCGGCACGCTGTTCGCCGCGATAATGTTGCTGCGCGAAGGTGTCAAGCGCTCACCCAACCTGGCATACCGAATGCACTTTCTATTGCTGCACCTGCCGGTGGTCGGCGATATATTGGACAAGTCGGCCGTTGCGCGCTTCTCGCGCACCCTGGCGACCACCTTTGCCGCCGGCGTGCCCCTGGTGGAAGGCCTGGACACCTCGGCAGGCGCGACCGGCAACAAGGTGTATGAGCGCGCGGTCCAGCAGATACGCAATGACGTGGCCACCGGCCAGCAGCTGCATTTCTCCATGCGCATGACCAATCAGTTCCCCGCCCTGGCGGTACAGATGGTGAGTATCGGCGAGGAAGCCGGTTCGCTGGACGCGATGCTCAACCGGGTGGCGGATTACTACGAAGAAGAAGTCGACAACAAGGTCGATGCCCTGACCTCCCTGATGGAGCCAGTGATCATCGTGGTGCTGGGCGTCTTGGTCGGCGGCGTGGTGGTGTCGATGTACCTGCCGATCTTCGAGATGGGCTCGGTCATGTAAGCTTCACTATTGAATCTCTCATAAACTAATGAACTTCTCATAAAAGGCGTATGGATGGATTACCCTCCGCTTGTTTTATGGCCCCTGGTGCTGGTGCTTGGCCTGTGTTTCGGTAGCTTTTTAAATGTGGTGATAACCCGCCTGCCGGTCATGCTGATGAAGGATTGGCGCGCCCAGGCCCGTGACGCCTTGGCACTCGAGGAGGAACCACAGGCCACCTTCAATCTGGCGACACCGGAATCCATGTGCCCGCGCTGCGAAGCACCCATCGCCTGGCACGACAATATCCCCCTGCTGGGCTGGCTGAAACGACGAGGACGCTGCGCCCAGTGCAACACCCCGATCAGCATCCAGTATCCGCTGGTCGAGCTGGCCGGAGCCCTCCTGGCGCTTGCCGTGGTGGCGCTGCACGGCGTGACGCTTGAAAGCGGGTTCATCTATGCCGCCTGCATGACGTTACTGGTGCTGGCGGTGATCGATTTTCGCACTCAGTTGCTGCCGGACATTCTCACCCTGCCCCTGCTGTGGGCCGGGTTCATCTACCAGTTAGCGTTTCAGCCGTTCATGCTGAGCTCGGCGGTCATCGGTGCCATCGCGGGCTATCTAGCGCTGTGGAGCTTCTACTGGCTGTTCAAGCTGGTTACCGACAAGGAAGGGATGGGCTATGGCGACTTCAAGTTGCTCGCGGCACTGGGTGCCTGGCTGGGCTGGTCCTATCTGCCGCTGATATTGGTGCTCTCGGCGGGCCTGGGCGCGCTCATCGGCATCATCGTTCAACTGGCCTTGCCCCGCTTGCGTGGCGCACCCATGCCCTTCGGCCCTTATCTGGCCTTGGCCGGCTGGGTGGCTTTACTGGTCGGTGAAGAGTTGATGGCGGTTTATGTCGGAGTACTGAATTGAGGACGGCGCTGACGCGAACGATGTTGATAAGAACGACTCTGATAAGGACGACGCTGATAAAAACAGTCAGGAGTGCTCGATGATTATCGGTTTGACAGGCGGTATCGCCTCGGGAAAGTCCACCGTGGTACGCGCCTTTGAATCGCTGGGGGTGCCTTGGGTGGATGCCGATGACGTCGCCCGGGAAGTGGTTCAGCCGGGTGAGCCGGCACTCGCATCGATTGCCGAGCGCTTCGGGACAGCCGTGCTACAGGAAGACGGCAGCCTCGATCGCCGCAAACTGCGCGAAATCATCTTCAACGACCCCAAGCAGCGCCTGTGGCTCGAGTCGGTCACCCATCCCCAGGTACGCAAGCGCTTGCTGGAACACCTGGAGAGGCTTCAAGCCTCGCAGCCAGCTTACGTAATGCTGGTCTCTCCCTTGTTGTTCGAGTCCGGCCAGGATGCCTTGGTGGATCGCAGTGTGGTGGTGGATGTGCCCGAGGAAATACAGCTGCAACGCACCCTGGCTCGCGATGATGTCAGCGAGTCTCAGGTTCGGGCGATTCTTGCCGCACAACTATCGCGCCAGGAACGTCTTTCCAGAGCCGACGATGTGATCGACAATAGTGGCAGTGAGACAGAAATGCGTGAACAGGTAGCTCAGCTCGACCAGCGCTACCGAAATCTGTCCCGGCCCTGAATTATTTCACTTGCTTGTTTTTTCACCGGAGTCTTGATGTCCATTCCCGCCAACGACACACCCTTTGAAGTCGCCTGTCCTGAGTGTGGCAAGAAAGTTGCCTGGCAGGCGGAAAGTCTCTACCGGCCCTTTTGCAGCAAGCGTTGCCAGCTGTTGGATCTGGGTGCCTGGGCGGAGGAGTCCCACCGTATCGGTGGCGAATCAGCCATGGATGAAGCGGATATCGAGACACTTCTGGCTCAGGCTGACCGCGATGCACCGCTGTCCTGAACCCACCGACTGAGCGAGGCGCCACGCCCATGCCTGAGATGCATCCCGCCAGCTACCGCCTTCTGGCCGACCTGGAAGCGGCGTTTGATGCGTTACTCGCGCAGCTGGAGCAAGTGGTCACCACCTTCGAGCGCAGTGGCTGCCCCGCCTGGGCGTTTGCCGAACCCGTTGCGGATGCCGCTTGGCTCAGGCGGGCATTGATGGACATGTGGCATGAAGAAGGCCAGGATGGCAGGGAAACGCGCAATTACATCGGTTTGATAGCGGCAGATACGCCATTGATCGAGGAAGTCGTCAAAGCTAACCAGGCCAAAGCCAGAATCAGTCACCTCTTGCAGCAAATCAAGCAAACGACGCCACACGCCTTGAGTGAAGCCAAGGCACTGTTACCTCAGCGTCATCCTCACGTTAATGCCCTGCTGCGCCGTGGCGGGCTTGCCAAGCTGCATCTCAAGCAATGCTGGAGACAGTTGCCGGTGGCCCAGGCCCCGGTCGCCCGCGTAAGGCTCGCCTGGTATTCCAGCGGACGTTCCATCAAGCGCTTGAGCGTTCAAGAAGCCGAGGCAAAGCTGCTTCAGCTGGATACGCAAGCCCCTCATGTACAGATTCAGTTGCGTAAACTTGCCGGGATACCCAGCCAGGAAATACTGGCCCAAGTACAGGCCCAGGCACCGTTGATGCGGGCCAACCTCTTCTATGTGGAGCCCCTGGAAGACGGTCACACCCGTCGGGCACTCAATGTAGCACTTCCTTTATTTCTACCTGCGCCGGAACAACGCCTGCCGGATTACAACACTCCTCCAGCTCATCCACCGACCCAGCGCACCCGCGCCCGTCGTCGTGACGAAAAACTCGAAGACGACGCCTTCCTGCCCAGCCTACGTGCTTATCGCTACCGGCAAGCAAGCATATAGCCCTTCATTTCCATAAGCCGAAGCGAATCAACGTATCAAGCAACTGCTTGACGCTTTCTTCAGACTGTTGATATTCGCTCATCAAGGCCTCCAGACGCTGCTGAAACTGCGCTTCGCGTTGCACCTGAAGATTCTCGACCTCTAGCTGTTTATCGTCATCCTCCAACGACTGGAGCGATCTCACCGGGGGGCCGGTCGGGATATTAAACGAATTATTGGGATCGTCGAGCTGGCGTAGCGCTTCCCCGAACGCATCATCGAGTTCGCGAAATCGGCGCAGCTTGTCGCGCTCATCCAGCACTTTGTGGGCTTTTTGATATTTCATTGACGTCTAATTAATACCCTGTCGTAAGACCATTAAAACAAAACTGTGCTCAAACGCTTATACAGCCTAACTAAACTTGCCTTCATTCTTTATTACCAGCATAAAGGCAGTATATTTCTTTATTTGAAAGGAAACCGTATTTTTCAACCGCTTGCAAGCAG
Source organism: Vreelandella rituensis (assembly GCF_003336665.1). Lineage (GTDB taxonomy): Bacteria > Pseudomonadota > Gammaproteobacteria > Pseudomonadales > Halomonadaceae > Vreelandella > Vreelandella rituensis. Next base: position 34,286 of record NZ_QPIJ01000011.1, read on the forward strand.
CTTAACAACATAACACTACATTAATTGACGAAAAACACGCCGAGTTCATCCGCCGCATCATTGGATGAGATTTAGCTACGCATTGCATCAATGGCACCGGGAAGGTGCCCTGCAGGCTTGTGTCACACCTCGCCTGCACGACTCAGCACAAGAAGGCTAGATAATGTTCAACGCCATGGTAAGAGCTGAAATCTGGCTGCAAGAGACTCTGGATAAGCCACTGGGGATTGACGTATTAGCGGAACACCTAGGGTATTCCCCCTCACAGGTGCGCCGTCAGTTTCGGCAATGCTTCCATACATCACCTAACGCCTATCGGGAAAAGCGCCGTCTTGAACGTGCTACTGTTCTGCTGGCCTTTACTCAGAAAAATATAGCGCAAATTGCACATTATTGCGGCTACTCCAATCATTCGTCTTTTTCCCGGGCATTTCATCGCCAGTACGGCGTAAGCCCACGCATTTTCCGCCAGGCTTTACGAAGCAACTTGAGCCAGGAGCTTTATGCACCCGCCACGTCAATTGGCTACACACCACCTATTGAGGCGATCACTTCAATCGAAAAGTGCGCGGCAAGACAAGCGGTCATGATGCGTTTCTACCAACCCTTGGAGCAAATAGAAGGTCTCGGCAATAGCGCTCGACATGCGGACAATCTGGAGTGCCTCACGTCTCGCCTCGCCACTGCTACACCGATTGTGGCTCTACCGGATGCACTGGCTGCCAAGGTAGGCGAACTGGAAGGCTTAATGGGCAGTGCTTACCCTAACCCCGCTGCACGTACAGATGTCGGCTTGTACTTGAACAGCGATCAAACAGCTTCCGACGTGGCCTTACCTATCCCTTTTCGTCGTCTTGATCTGGTTTCACATTACTACGCAAAAGCGGTATTTCAGAAGATAGAGCATTTTCATCATGTTCTTAATCAAGTGATTTACCAGTTAGTGCTGGGCAAGGTGACTCCTCTTCAAATCAGCGGGGAGCCACCTCAGGTTCTTTGGTACCCGAACCACCTTGAGTTAAGAATTCCCTTGGTGGAAGAACACAAACTAGACGGCATTGACTGAACACGCCAAAGCGCCTGAACCTGTCAACATGAACCTGGAATATGGGTCTTGAAAACAAGCCACTGCGCCGGCATAAAAATACCTTGGCACCGGCTCGACACCCTTACTGGCGTAGGGTGTCTAGGCAGAGCAGCTTTCAGTCTTCCATGCGGACCAACCAGGACTCCACGGTTTCATCACCGTATTGATCCTTCCAGCTGCGCAGCCCCTTGTGATTACCACCGCGGGTTTCAATGATTTCACCGGTCTGGGGATTCTTGTAAATCTTGAGACGACGCTTACGCCGACCAGTGCCGGTAGCGCCAGTCGCTTTGGTAGCGGTACGTTCAGCATTGGGGTCCAGCAACGCAATAACGTCAGCAGCACTTTTCTCGAACTCATCCATTAGCGCTTCGAGGCGATCTTTAAATTCGAGCTCGCCTTTCAGACGCTGGTCGCCTTCCAGGCGCTGAAGATCTTCCTGCAACTGCTTTAGTTGCTGTTCTTTTTGGATATATTCATTCAAAAGTGACATAGAATGTTCCTTAGTTGGATAAAATGGAGCAGGGCTTATAAGTCAGCGGCTAGCAGTCGGTAGATAGGAGTAGCGACTATCTAGCAGCCAGGAAACTCAGAAACATGCTTTAGCTCGGTGGATGCGCTGTTATTATTCCTGTAAATGCTTCAATAGACAACAGTCTAGTTAATTTTTTATGAGCACTTAAGCTTAAATTCAATAAAAGTTTTTCTCTTACTTGCTGATAGTTTATTTAAATACAACGCGAGGATGCAGGAATCGAAAATATGTTTCTTCATTCAAGATAGACATATCGCCTCTAGTTCAGAAGAAAAAAACCTAAAAACCCAGTTAACAGACCCAGCAAAAAAAGCGCCGCCTTCTCAGGCGGCGCTTTCTACAGCAAGTGACTCAGCGGCGAATCAAGCCAATCAATCTTGACCCATCTGCTGCTTGATCAACTCACCGATAGTGGTCGGACCACCGGATTCCGGTGCTTCCTCGCGCATCTTCTTCAGATTCTGACGCGTGTCATCCTGATCTTTAGCCTTGATAGACAGGTTGATCTGACGGTTCTTACGATCCACTCCGATAATGCGGGCTTCAACGCTGTCGCCTTCGTTCAGGACGTTACGCGCGTCTTCGACACGGTCCGCACTGATTTCAGACGCCTTAAGTACCGCCACGACATCGGTCGCCAGCTCCACTTGCGCTTCCTTGGCATCAACTTCAATGATACGGCCAGTCACGAGACTGCCTTTATCGTTGACTGCCAGGAATTCGGCAACCGGGTCTGTGTCCATCTGCTTGATACCCAGAGAGATACGCTCACGCTCTGGATCGATGGACAGGATAACCGCTTCGGCTTCGTCGCCCTTCTTGAAGTGGCGTACGGCTTCTTCACCGGTTTCCGTCCAGGAGATGTCGGACAGGTGAACCAGGCCGTCGATACCGCCTTCCAGACCGATGAAGATACCAAAGTCGGTGATCGACTTGATGGTACCGGAAACGCGGTCGCCCTTGTTGTAATCGGTGTTGAAGGTTTCCCACGGATTAGCGGTGCACTGCTTGATACCCAGGGAGATACGACGACGCTCTTCGTCGATATCCAACACCATGACGTCGACATCATCGCCCACTTGCACGACTTTCGACGGATGGATGTTCTTGTTGGTCCAGTCCATCTCGGAGACGTGAACCAAGCCTTCGACACCTTCTTCCAGCTCGGCGAAACAGCCGTAGTCGGTAAGATTGGTGACCTTGGCGTGCACCTTGGTGCTTTCCGGGTAACGTGCCTTGATGTTGACCCACGGATCTTCGCCCAGCTGCTTCAAGCCCAGTGATACGCGATTGCGTTCACGATCGAACTTGAGCACCTTGACATTGATCTCGTCGCCGACAGCCACGATTTCGGACGGATGCTTGATGCGCTTCCAGGCCATATCGGTGATGTGCAGCAGGCCGTCAACGCCACCCAGATCCACGAACGCGCCGTAGTCGGTGAGGTTCTTGACGATACCCTTGATCTGCTGACCTTCCTGAAGCGTTGCCAGCAGCGCTTCACGTTCTGCACTGTTCTCTGCTTCGAGAACGGCGCGACGCGAAACCACCACGTTATTGCGCTTGGGATCGAGCTTGATGACCTTGAAATCGAGTTCTTTGTTTTCCAGGTGAGCAGTGTCGCGAACCGGACGCACGTCGACCAGAGAGCCCGGCAGGAAAGCACGAATAGAGTCGACTTCGACAGTAAAGCCACCTTTGACTTTGCCGTTGATCACGCCCTTGATGATTTCGTCTTTCTCGAAGGCTGCTTCCAGAATCTTCCACGCTTCGGCGCGTTTGGCCTTTTCGCGTGACAAACGCGTTTCACCGAAGCCATCTTCCACGGCTTCCAGCGCAACGTGCACTTCGTCACCGATGGCAATGTTCAGCTCGCCATTTTCATCGCGGAATTGTGAAGCGGGGATCTGGCCTTCGGATTTCAGACCGGCATTGACAGTAACCCAATCGCCGTCAATGTCCACAACCTGGGCCAAAACGATGGCGCCCGGCTCCATGTTGATGTCGTTAAGAGACTGTTCAAACAGTTCAGCAAAGCTTTCGCTCATGGTGTTCCTACGTGATCAACGTTGTTGAGGCATTAATGCCTTCTCCGCACCACCAGCAAGTGCGGGCCTATGTGCTCTGCCTTCGGGGATGTTAGCGCTGGTTCGACCTGACCGGGCTCACGGATGATGTGATAGTAGTGCCCTGCCACGTCATGACATCTCACCAAAGGCGCCGCAAGGGAGAATCAGGTGCCTTGTGCAATGCCACGTTGGGCCAGCAGTTCGGTCAGCCGTTCTACCACTTCCGGTATACTCAGGCGCGTGGTATCAAGCGTAATGGCATCATCTGCCGGCTTGAGAGGTGCCACGCTGCGCTGCATGTCGCGTGCATCGCGCGCCTGAATCTCCTTTAAAAGACTCGAAAGACTAGCACCCACTCCGGATTCTTGCAACTGTAGATGCCGCCGCCGAGCACGTTCTTGTGCACTGGCGGTCAAAAATATTTTCAGGGGAGCCTCGGGAAACACCACCGTTCCCATATCTCGCCCATCCGCCACCAGGCCGGGTGGCTTGCGAAAATCTCGCTGACGCTGCAATAGGGCTTGGCGAACCCCGGGCAGCGCCGCTATTTGAGAAGCGCGCTCCCCCACCGCTTCCGTGCGAATTACTTGGGTGACGTCTTCACCTTCCAGGAGCACCAGAGGGCGACCCTTCTCTACTGGAAACGCCACATCAAGCTCGGCCGCCAGGCGCTCGAGCTGCGGTTCGTCATCCAGCGCCACATCATGCTTGGTCGCTGCCTGGGCGGTGAGACGGTACAAGGCGCCGCTATCCAGCAGGTGCCAACCCAGACGTTCGGCGACCAGACCGCTGATGGTGCCTTTGCCTGCGCCTCCTGGGCCGTCGACAGTCAGCACGGGGACGGCGTCACTCATGGCCAGTCTCCCCGGTTTTCTCCGCTGCTTTCTCCACGGCTCCTTCTTCCGTCACGTTCAGGCCTATCCGGCCTGCCAGAGCGATGAAACCGGGAAATGACGTAGCGACATTGGCACAGTCATCGATCACGATGTCCTCACTGGCGCGCAACGCCGCGATGGAAAAGGCCATGGCGATACGATGGTCGCCCAGACTGTCGATGCGCCCGCCACCATAGCTGGGGCCGGAGCCCCCGTTGCCGACGATATCAATGCCGTCTTCCATCACACTGTGCTCGACCCCCAGCACCGCAAGGCCGTCAGCCATGGCCTGGATACGGTCCGATTCCTTGACACGCAGCTCTTCGGCACCGCGTAGGCGGGTCGTGCCCTCGGCATTGGCGGCGGCAATGAACAGTGCAGGAAATTCGTCGATCGCCAGCGGCACCTGCTCCACCGGAATATCGATACCCTTGAGCGGTGCATAGCGGATACGAATCTCGGCGACCGGCTCTCCCCCCACTTCACGGCTATTCTCCAGGGTCAGGTCAGCGCCCATCAGCTTGAGAATATTGATCACGCCGATACGCGTCGGGTTGATGCCGACATGTTCCAGCAGGATATCCGAGCCTGGGGTAATCGCCGCGGCCACCAGGAAAAAGGTCGCCGAGGAAATGTCCGAAGGCACGTCGATCGGCCCGGCAACCAGTTTATTGCCGCCTTCGAGCCAGCAGGTATCGCCCTGGCGCGAAACGGGGTAACCGAAGCCGTTGAGCATGCGTTCGGTGTGATCGCGGGTGGGCGCCGGTTCGCGCACGCGGGTCTCGCCCTCGGCGTAAAGCCCCGCCAGCAGCAGGCAGGATTTCACCTGGGCACTGGCCATGGGCATATCGTATTCGATGCCTTCAAGCTTGGCGCCACCGCTGATCTTGAGCGGTGGACGCCCGCCCTCGGCGGTTTCAATCCGGGCGCCCATCAGGCGCAACGGATCGGCCACGCGGCTCATGGGCCGCTTGGTCAGGGAGTCGTCCCCGGTGAGCTCGCTATCGAATGCCTGGCCCGCCAACAGGCCGGAAAACAAGCGCATCGCGGTACCCGAGTTACCGACGTACAAGGGCCCGGAAGGCGCTTTCAGACCATGCATGCCCACCCCATGAATAGTCACACAGCCCTGGTGGGGCCCTTCGATCGCCACCCCCATCTCACGGAATGCCTGGAGCGTTGCCAGGCTATCCTCCCCTTCGAGAAAACCTTTTACCTCCGTCACCCCTTCGGCCAGAGCGCCGAGCATGATCGAGCGGTGTGAAATGGACTTGTCGCCGGGCACGCGCAAACGCCCCTGGGCATTCCCGCCGGGGCTTACCCGATAGGTCAGCTTGCCTTGTGGTTGCATGTGGTATTCCGCCTGATAACTGGTCTTGTTCAAAAGCGATTCAAAATAATGCCGGGCGTGGCTGGCCCGGTCGAACGTCGCCAGCATGGCATCGCTATCCGAGTTCTCCACGGCCTGGCGCAGCCGTGCCAACCCTGCCTCGAAATCGTCCAGCGAGGCCAATACCGCCTCACGGTTGGCGACGAAAATATCGCGCCACATTACCGGGTCACTGCCGGCGATACGGGTAAAGTCTCGAAAACCACCCGCCGCGTAACGAAAGATTTCCAGGCGCTCGTCTTGGCGCGCCAGACTATCCACCAGCGAGAACGCCAGCAAATGCGGCAAATGGCTGGTGCGTGCCAGCACCTGATCATGACGCTCTACGGCCATTTCCAGGACATCGGCGCCACAGGCTTCCCACAAGCGCCGCACCCGCGCCACGGCATCGGGCCGCGTGGTCTCGGCAGGCGTCAAGATGACCTTGTGGTTTCGATAAAGCCGGGGATTGGAGGCTGCCACGCCGCTTTTCTCCGAACCGGCAATCGGATGGCCCAGCACCAGATTGCTTGGCAGCCCGCCGAAAGCACGCTCGGCGGCTTGCTGAATCGCCGCCTTGGTGCTGCCCACGTCGGTAATCACCACGTCAGCCGCGGCCTTGTCCAGATGCTCGGCCAGTTCGCGCATCACGCCTTCCATGGCCAATACCGGGACCGCCAACAGGATCATGGAGGCATCCTTGACCATCGGGCCGAGCCGGGTATCGCCTGAATCGATCAGCCCCATGGCGACACCGCGGGCAATTTCCTCGGCATCCGGGTCGCAGGCCACTATTTCACCCCGAGTACTTTCGTCACCCTGAGCGCCTTCGCGGCCGAACCCCGCTTCACGCAGCGCGGCAGCCAGCGAACCTCCAATCAAGCCCAAGCCGACAATCAACAGCCTTGATTCAGTTACCTTCAGGCTCACAGCACACCCTGAGGGTAGGAACCCAGCACCTTGACCTCGGCCGCCCGCAGCCTGACTTCCTCGAGCATGGCCGCTACTTGCGGATCTTCATGATGCCCTTTGAAGTCGATGAAGAAGACGTAATTCCAGACACCGCTTCGCGACGGGCGGGTTTCAAGGCGCGTCAAGTCGATCTGATGGCGATGAAAAGGCTCAAGCAGGTCATGCAGGGCACCGGGCTGGTTGCGCATGGCCACGACCAGAGACGTCTTGTCGTCACCCGAACGGGGCACATCCTGGTTACCGATGATCAAGAAGCGCGTGGAATTATCCGGGCGGTCCTCAATCTTTTCCGTCAATGGCGTCAGGCCGTAAAGCTTGGCGGCCATGTCGCCGGCAATCGCGGCACTGTGCCATTCGGTCTTGACCAATTTGGCGGCTTCGGCATTGGAGGCAACCGGCACGCGCTCGGCATGGGGAAAGTGGGCATCCAACCATTTACGACATTGCGCAAACGACTGCGGGTGCGAGTAGATACGCGACACTTTATCGCGGCGCGTGGTATCCGCCACCAGCAGATGATGATGGATACGCAGCACGACTTCGCCGCAGATGCGAATCGAGGAATCCATGAACGAATCCAGGGTGTGATTCACCACCCCTTCCGTGGAATTCTCGACCGGCACGACGCCATAATTGACCGCACCGGCTTCGACTTCACGAAATACTTCATCGATTGCCGCCATGGGCAGGCTGACCGCACTTTCCCCGAAGTGCTTGAGCGCCGCCTGCTGGGTAAAAGTACCTTCAGGCCCCAGATAAGACACCTTGATCGGCTGCTCCAACGCCAGGCAGGCGGACATGATTTCGCGGAACAGACGTGCCATTTCCTCGCTGTCCAGCGGCCCCGGGTTCAGCGACATGATCCGCCTGAGTACCTGGGCCTCACGTTCCGGACGATAGAATACCGTGCCCTTGTCGTGGGTCAGCTTCACCTTGGCCACACGCTGGGCGCAGGCCGCTCGCTCACTGATCAGGCGCAGAATATCCGTATCCAGCTGGTCGATCGTCTCGCGCAACTCGTCAAGATTGCTGGGGGAGCCCGTGCTGGGAGAGTTATTAGTATTGGGGGAGTCAGACATGGTGGTTAGCCCCTTCTTTGTTCGAAATCCGCCATGAAGGCGGTCAACGTATCCACGGCGTCTTCAGGCACGGCATTGTACAAGCTGGCCCGCATCCCCCCCACGCTGCGATGGCCTTTAAGGTTCAGCAACCCGGCAGCATTCGCTTCGCTCAGAAAATCCGCGTCCAGACGGCTGTCCGCCAGCACGAACGGAATATTCATGCGTGAGCGGTTGGCCGCCACGATGGGGTTGGAATAAAGACCGCTGGTATCGATCGCGGCATACAGCTTGGCGGCTTTGCGGGCATTGATAGCCCCCATGGCATCCAGCCCGCCGATATCGTCTTTCAGCCACTGGAACACTAGCCCGGCAAGGTACCAGGCATAGGTAGGCGGCGTATTGACCATTGAACCGCCTGCGGCCATCCCCTTGTAGTCGAACAAGGAAGGAATGGCCTTGCAGGCTTGATCGAGCAGGTCATCGCGCACGATGACCAGCGTCAATCCCGCCGGGCCGATATTCTTCTGTGCACCGGCGTAGATGATACCGAACTTCGACACATCCAGCGGAGCGGCAAGAATACTCGACGACATGTCACAGACCAGCGGCACCTCGACACCGTCCGGGCGAACTGCCTCGGGGGTGTAATCGAATTCGAGTCCACCGATGGTTTCATTGGCGGTGTAATGCAGATAAGCCGCCTGATCGCTTAATTTTAGCGCTGAAGGCCGAGGAACGGCTGTCTGGCCATTGGCCTCGCTGCTGGCGGCCACATGGTAATCGAACCCCAGTCGCTTGACCTCGGCGATCGCCTTCTTGCCCCAGATGCCGGTATGAATGAAATCGGCACTGCCACCATTCCCCAAGAGGTTCATCGGCAACATGGCAAATTGCAGGCTGGCACCCCCTTGCAGGAACAGAACGCGATAGTTATCAGGCAGCTGCAACAATTCACGCAGATCTGCCTCGGTCTTTTCGGCAATGGCGACGAACTCATCACTGCGATGGCTCATTTCCATTACCGAAAGTCCGCGTCCCTGGTAATCGAGCAGCTCGCTCTGGGCGCGTTCGAGTACCGACTGAGGTAACGCCGCCGGCCCGGCGCAGAAATTATAGTGACGTGTCATCAGACTGCTCTTCCCCTGAATCGTCCTGTAAATCGCTGTTCGGCTCTTGGCTCTGCGGCGCTTCTTGCACCTGTTCTTCCCCTACTAGCGGTGCTTCCAAGGCGTCGTCTGTTTCCAGCGGCACGTCTTCCAGTTCATCGATGCGCACGGTCTTCACAAGCTTTTCGTTTTCGCCCAGACGAATCAGCATGACACCCTGAGTATTACGCGATGTGGACGAGACCTCTTCCACACGGGTGCGCACCAGGGTGCCACGATCGGTAATCAGCATCATTTCATCGCTGGGATAGACCTGCATTGCCGCTACCAATGGGCCGTTGCGCTCGCTGGTCTGCATCGCGATAACGCCTTGGCCACCGCGTCCGCGCAGCGGAAATTCCTCCAGGCGGGTGCGCTTGCCATAGCCTTTTTCGCTTGCAGTCAGGATATAGATCTGACCTGCATTGCTGCTTTCGCCTGTGGATTCAACGGCTGTGTCGCTTTCAGCCTCTTCTTCCACATCGATCTGCTGGCTCTGGGGAATGATCAGGCTGATCACCTCGGCGCCCTTGGCCAGGCGCATCCCCCTCACGCCACGCGCCGTGCGTCCCATGGCCCGAACGTTGCCTTCCTCGAAACGAATCGCCTTGCCATTGGAAGACAGCATCATGGCATGGTCGGAACCGGAGGTGATCGCCGCGCCGACCAGGCGATCGTCTTCTTCCAGGTCGATGGCGATCAGGCCCACGCTACGCGGCCGGGAGAACTGCTCCAGGCTGGTACGCTTGACGGTACCCTTGGCGGTGGCGAAGAAGATGTAATGCTCGGGGTCGTAGCCGCGCACCGGCAGGATGGCGTTGATCTCCTCGCCTTCATCCAGCGGCAGCAAATTGACCAATGGCTTGCCGCGTGACCCACGGCTGGCATTGGGCATCTCGTAGACCTTAAGCCAGTAGACCTTGCCACGGTTGGAAAACAGCAGGACGGTGTCATGCGTCGAGGCCACCAGCAGGTGTTCGATGACGTCCTCGTCTTTCATGGCGGTAGCGGATTTTCCGCGCCCGCCACGGCGCTGGGCCTGATAGTCGGAAATCGGCTGCGTCTTGGCGTAACCCGAGCGTGACACCGTGACCACCATGTCTTCCTCGGCAATCAGGTCTTCCATGCTCAAGTCCAGATGGCTGAACTGGATCTCGCTGCGCCGATCGTTACCGAACTGATCGCGTACCGCATGCAACTCTTCGCGAATCACTTCCATCAAACGATCGGCCGAGGCCAGAATCAGCGTCAGCTCGGCGATTTTCTCGAGGATGGAGAGGTATTCATCCAGCAGCTTTTCGGTTTCAAGCCCGGTCAGACGGTGCAGGCGTAATTCCAGAATCGCCTGGGCTTGGGCTTGAGACAGCCGATACTGCGTCGCGGAAGGATTGAGGCCGTAGCCTTCCTCCAGCTCTTCGGGCTTGCAGGAGGTAGCCCCGGCGCGCTCCAGCATGCCGGTAACCTGCCCCGGCTGCCAATCCTTGGCCAGCAGCTTTTCACGGGCTTCAGCGGCGTTGGGCGATGCCTTGATCAGCTCGATGACCTGGTCGATATTGGAAATCGCCACCGCCAGGCCTTCCAGGATATGGCCACGTTCACGGGCTTTTCTGAGTTCGAACAGCGTCCGTCGGGTCACTACCTCGCGGCGATGACGAATAAAGGCTTCCAGCATCTGCTTGAGGTTTAGCGTGCGCGGCTGGCCGTTTTCCAGCGCCACCATATTGATGCCGAACACGTTTTGCAGCTGGGTCTGGGCGAAGAGGTTATTGACCACGACCTCGCCCGACTCGCCGCGCTTGACCTCGATCACGACGCGCAAGCCATCCTTGTCGGATTCGTCGCGCAATTCGGCAATGCCTTCGATTTTCTTGTCTTTCACCAGTTCGGCGATCTTTTCGATCAACCGCGCCTTGTTCACCTGATAAGGCAGTTCGCTGATGATGATATGGTCGCGGCCGGATTTATCGTCGTGCTCGATGGTGTGACAGGCCCGCACATAAATGCGTCCACGCCCGGTGTGGTAGGCATCGATGATACCCGCACGACCATTGATGATGGCGCCGGTGGGAAAATCCGGGCCGGGGATGTAATGCATCAAATCATCGATCGACAAGGTGTAGTCGTCGATCAATGCCAGGCAGCCATCGATGACTTCGCGCATATTGTGCGGCGGAATATTGGTCGCCATGCCCACAGCGATCCCCGAAGAACCGTTAATCAACAGATTGGGCACTTTGGTCGGCATGACGTCGGGGATACGCTCGGTACCGTCGTAGTTGTCGACCCAATCGACGGTATCTTTTTCCAGATCGGCGAGTAGTTCATGCGCCAACTTGGACATCCGCACTTCGGTGTAACGCATGGCGGCGGCACTGTCGCCGTCTATCGAACCGAAGTTCCCTTGGCCGTCGACCAGAACGTGGCGCATCGAGAAATGCTGGGCCATGCGGACGATGGTGTCATAAACGGCACTGTCACCATGGGGGTGATATTTACCGATGACATCGCCGACCACACGCGCCGATTTCTTGTACGGTTTGTTCCAGTCATTACTCAGTTCATGCATGGCAAACAGCACACGCCGATGAACCGGCTTGAGGCCGTCGCGCACGTCAGGAAGAGCGCGACCGATAATGACACTCATCGCGTAGTCGAGATACGACTGTTTAAGCTCGTCTTCGATATTGACGGGCAGGATTTCTCTGGCGATGTCACCCATGAAAGTCAGATCCTTTGCACTGCATTTGCATTGCGAGAGTTGAAAGCGCAACAAGATGCCGGGGCACGGCGCGCAATTACCCGAGCATCATACCACTGCACAGGCGGCAAGGGCAGCCGCAGCATACCTACACAAATACAGCCAAAAACGCTCTGAGCGGCTCAGAAGGGCGTTAACGCCGATTCGGCTACAGTCAAGGCCTCCAGCACCGCGCCTATTTCACCCTCTATCGCACAGGCTTTATTGGCGCGTAAATCCAGCAACACGAAAGTGAAACTGGCTTCGGTGACCAGAGTGCCATCAGCGCGGAAAATCTTCTGATGGCAGACAGCACTTCGTTTACCCACGTCGACAATCCCAGTGGTGATGATCAAGTCGTCGCCTTCCACGGCGGCCTGGCGATAATCGATATTGATATTGACCACCACAAACGCCGCCGCTTGCTGCTTGAACTGCTTCACCAACGCCGGGTGATCGTCAAAAAACGCCCAGCGCCCCTCCTCCATGAACTCCAGGTAGCGGGCGTTGTTGACATGCCCATAGCCATCCAGGTGATAGCCGCGCACGCGTAGCTGGGTCTGGGTCTTTTTGTTTAAAACGGGCACTGTCATGAAACCTCCTTGGCTGGGCCAGTGTAATAAGTCAGTTGAATAAATAATAACGCAAGCCTTAATCAAACATAAGTTTGAAACAGCTGCAACAATGCTTGACCGATTCGCAGCACTGGTACGTATCGCCGGCTTTCGACATAATGAGCAGCCCTTTGCACAGGATATGCTCCATGTGGTTCAAGCACTTGCACCTTTATCGCTTGCACGGCGCCCCGGAGATGCCCTCAGAGGCGCTGGAACAAGCCCTTGCCGAACAAGCCAGCCAGCCATTAGGCGGCACACAAGCACGTCGATTGGGCTGGTGCGCTCCGGCGGGACGACTGGGAAGCGGCCATTACCTGCATGAACTTCAAGGCCACCGACTCCTCAGTGCCTTACGCCAGGAGCGCTTGCTGCCTGCGTCGGTGGTGCGCGAAGAAGTCGAGGAACAGGTCAGCGACATCGAATCTCGCGAAGGCCGCAAGCTTACGCGCAAGGAAAAGACCGCCATCAAGGAGCAGGTAACCGAAACATTGCTACCGCAGGCTTTCATACGCAGCCAGAAAATCGATTTATGGTGGGACACAAGGCGCAACCTGATCGGTATCAACGCCAGCAGCCGTACGCGGGCCGAAGATGTGCTCGACCTGTTGCGTGAAACGCTGGGTACCCTCAAGGTCACGCCTCTCGCCACCCAGGCATTGCCGATTCGCGCCATGACCACCTGGCTGGGCGACCCGGAAAGCCGCCCCAGCGACCTGGAACTCGGTGATCAGGTCGAACTCAAGGCCAAGGGCGACGACGGTGTGCTGCGTGCCCGTCAGGTGGATCTGGACAGCGATGAAATTCAGCAGCTGCTGGCAAGCGGTCGCCAAGCCAGTAAACTGGCGGTAAGTCTGGCGGGTCGGCTACGATTCATTCTGCATGACGACCTGGCGCTCAAGTCGCTGCGCTTCAGCGACGCCTTGATCGAAGAAGCCGATCATGCCGAAGACGGTGACGACGCCCTGGTACGCCTGGAAACGGATTTCATCCTGATGGCACAGGCGCTATCGGATGACATCACCCGCTTGATCGAATGGCTCGGCGGCGAAGCCGAGACAGGCCGCGATAGCTTTACTTGATGATAGGTTTCCTGCATGACTGGTTTTCTACATAAGTCGTTTCCTGCACAAAGCGTTTTTACTGATATTTTTCTTGTACGCCCTTTTCGCTAACTCTTATTTTGGCACCAGCCTACGGATCGCATGACTCATACCCCTGATGCCCTTTCTACCGCCGACACCCAAGACCCATGGGCCGATGTCCGTCCTTACATGGATCACGAAGTTGCCGAGGTACTCACACGCCTGTCACACGATGCCGAACTGCTCGATGCGTTGACGCAATTTCGCTTGCCTCGCCTGGCACGCTGGGCACCGCCCCTGGCCCGCACCTTGGCAGGCATTGCCATACGCCGTGAGGTCAAGGGCGTGACCACGGTGCGCGATTTTCAAATGCGTATCGCGCATTACATGGACCGCATGATTCGCACTACCACCGATGCCTTTCAGGTCGAAGGGCTGGACAAGCTCGACCCTGGCAGTGCCTATCTGTTCATCGGCAATCATCGCGATATTGCCCTCGATCCGGCATTCGTCAACTATGCGTTGTATCAGGCGGATCGCGACACGGTACGTATTGCCATCGGTGATAACCTCTTGAAAAAACCCTACGTTACCGACCTGATGCGCTTGAACAAGAGCTTCATCGTGCCACGTAGTGCAAGGGGCAAGCGCGCCATGCTGGCGGCTTATCAGACGCTTTCGTCCTATATCCGCCATTCGATCCTCGAAGACAATCACTCGATATGGATGGCCCAGCGCGAAGGTCGTGCCAAAAACGGCATCGACCGCACCGACCCGGCCATCATCAAGATGCTGACCATGGCCAGGCGCACCGCCGACCGTAACGTCGATTTCGGTGAAGCCGTCAAGGAACTCAAACTGGTACCGGTCTCGATCAGCTACGAATACGATCCCTGCGATATGCAGAAGGCGCAGGAGTTACACGCCATTCATACGCAGGGCGAGTATGCCAAGGGCGAATTCGAGGACATCAGCTCGATCGTGACCGGCATTACCGGCGCGAAAGGTCGCGTGCAGCTGCGTTTCGGTAGCCCCATCGGGGCCGACATCGCCACCCCGGATGAAGCCGCGGCGGAAATCGACCGTCAGGTGATCGGTGGCTATCGTTTGTTTCCCAGCCATTACCTGGCACTCGAAGCGCTGGGAGATGCCCCCGAACTGGTGGCGCGCAACGCCATTACTCCCGCCGACCGTGAACGCTTCAAGCAACGCCTAGCAGAGGTGCCGGAGGAATTACGCCCCTGGTGGCTGGCGCAATACGCAAATCCGGTAAAACATAAAGCTGGACGCCTGGCCCTCTGAGTGGCCGGTGCCAGGCAAGGCGCAACCTCGCCATGTCGGCCGTGAGAAAAAATGCTATGGTCAGCGAATTCACCGGCATTGCCTTGTCTCACCGCCGGCCGCGACCACAAGGAGATTGTCATGTCTGCATCTGAAATTCAGAAAACTCGTATTATCAATGAGCTACGCGACTTTGTGCGCAAATTACTCCAAGACCCCAAGATCTTGGATCAGTCGCTCGACATCGCGCGCAAGCATTTAGCGGAAGAAGGCAGCAGCGCCGAAGTCATGGCGCGTATCGCCAATGATATTTCCGATACCACCAGCGTGCATATTCCTGAAGACCCGGCCGAGCATTCGGATGCGGATAAGCTTTATCTCGAATTGTTAAAAGAAGTGGTTCAGGAAGAACAAGGCCTGTACTGAGCCGACCCGGGGTTTGAGGGGCTGGATGCAACCACGGGCGAAGATCGCTACAATCTTCGCCCCCTTTTCTTGTTACCGTCTGATGCCAACGGAAGTGTCAATCACCATGTCGAATACCGCCACGCGCAAGATACTGGTCACCAGCGCCCTGCCCTATGCCAACGGCGCCATCCACCTTGGCCATTTGCTGGAATACATCCAGACCGATATCTGGGTGCGTTTCCAGAAAAGCCGCGGCCAGCAATGCCATTATGTGTGCGCCGACGACGCCCATGGCACCGCCATCATGCTGCGTGCGGAACAGGAAGGCATCACCTCACAAGCCTTGATCGAGCGTGTTTCACGGGATCATCAGGAAGACTTCGCCCGCTTCGGGGTGGCATTCGACAACTACCATTCCACGCATTCAGACGAAAACCGTTATTTCAGCGAATTGATTTACACGCGGCTACGCGACAAGGGTCATATCGCCACTCGCGACATCGAACAGATGTACGACCCCCAGAAAGGCCTGTTTCTGGCGGATCGCTTCATCAAGGGCACCTGCCCCAAATGCCGTACCGAGGATCAATACGGCGACAACTGCGAAGCGTGCGGCGCGACGTATACCCCGGCCGAATTGATCAACCCGGTCTCGGCCATTTCCGGTGCCACGCCGGAAATCAGAAGCTCGACTCATTACTTCTTCAAGCTACCGGATTTCGTCGAGTTCCTGCAGCGCTGGATCGACGCCGGCCATGTTCAGCCACAGATCAGAAACAAGCTGATGGAGTGGTTCGAGTCCGGCTTCAATGAATGGGACATTTCCCGGGACGCCCCTTATTTCGGCTTCGAAATTCCCGATGCGCCGGGCAAGTACTTCTATGTATGGCTGGACGCCCCTATCGGTTATCTGGCCAGTTTCAAGAACCTCTGTGACCGCGAAGGCATCGATTTCGATAGTTATTGGGCACCGGACTCCGATGCCGAGATCTATCATTTCATCGGCAAGGACATCGTGTACTTTCACGCATTGTTCTGGCCGGCCATGCTGCATGGTGCCGATTTCCGCACCCCCACGGCGGTCAATTGCCATGGTTTCGTGACCGTGGACGGTGCCAAGATGTCCAAGTCTCGCGGGACGTTCATCAAGGCGGCTACCTATGCCGACCACCTGAATCCGGAATATCTGCGCTATTACTTTGCCGCCAAATTGACCTCGGGTGTCGATGACCTCGACTTGAACCTCAGCGATTTTGCCGCCCGGGTAAATTCAGACCTGGTGGGCAAGGTAGTCAACATCGCCAGCCGCTGCGCAGGCTTCGTCAAGAAGCTCGGTGATAGCACGCTTTCGGCGCATTGCACCCAACCGGATATGCTGGCACGTTTCATTGCCGCCGGCGATGTCATCGCCGAGGATTTCGAAAGCCGCGATTTCGGACGCGCCATGCGTAAAGTGATGGAGCTCGCCGACGAAGCCAATACCTACATTGCCGAAAAGGAACCCTGGGTGCTGGCCAAACAGCCAGGCCACGAACAGGAAGTATTGGAAATCTGTTCGGTAGGCATCAACCTTTTCCGCCAATTAATGGTCTATCTAGCGCCTGTGGTCCCGGCCATGGCCGAACAGGCACGCGAGTTTCTCAACCTGGAAACCCTCGACTGGCATAGCCGACATGACGTCTTGTTCGCCCATGAAATCAAGAAGTTCAAACCGCTGATGACGCGGGTGGAACGTGACAGGATTGACGCCATGATCGAAGCCTCGAAGGAGGATCTGGTGGTGGAACAAAAACTCAAGGCAGCCCCCAAGGGGCCGCTGGCTGAAGAGCCGATTGCCCCCGAGATAGGCTTTGAAGATTTCAGCAAGGTCGACTTGCGTATCGTGCGGATCGCCAAGGCTGAATACGTCGAAGGTGCCGACAAGCTGCTTAAACTGACCCTCGACCTTGGCGGCGAGACACGTACGGTGTTCTCGGGCATTCGCTCCGCCTACGCCCCGGAAGCTCTGGAAGGACGCCTGACGATCATGGTGGCCAACCTGGCACCGCGCAAGATGCGCTTCGGCATATCGGAAGGCATGGTGCTGGCTTCAGCCAACGACGAAGGTATCTACCTGCTATCGCCGGACGCAGGCGCCGAACCGGGGCAACGTGTTACCTGAACGTGTCGTCCATACCCACAGAAATCGCCGCTGTCTCTGCTGATGAATGAACTGTTATTGATTCTTATCGGCACGGCGTTGGTCAACAATTTCGTGCTGGTCCAGTTTCTAGGGCTGTGCCCCTTCATGGGGGTTTCCAGCAAGCTGGAACCCGCCATGGGCATGTCCTTGGCGACCACCTTTGTGCTGACCCTGGCCTCGGCGGCAAGCTACGTGGTCTATCATGCATTACTGGTGCCCTTGGGTGTCGAATACCTGCGCACCATTGCCTTTATCGTGGTGATTGCCGCCGTGGTGCAATTCACCGAGGTCATGGTACGCAAGCTGAGCCCCATGCTGCACCAGGTGCTGGGGATTTTTCTGCCGTTGATTACCACCAACTGTGCGGTTCTAGGTGTGGCGCTTTTGTCGCTCAATCGTCAATTGAGTTTCTTGCACACCACCCTTTACGGTCTGGGCGCGGCCATGGGGTTTTCTCTGGTACTGGTGCTGTTCGCCGCTATGCGCGAACGCCTGGCCGATGCCGACATACCCAAGCCGTTTCGCGGTGCGGCAATCGCCATGGTGACCGCCAGCCTCATGTCGCTGGCGTTTCTGGGCTTTTCCGGACTCGCACAAGGCTGAAAACCTCATGATCCAATGGTTGACTGACAATACCCTTATCAGCGCGATTAGCGTATTGGTCGGCATGGCGGTAATTTTCGGTGCCGTGCTGGGCTTTGTCGGTGAACGCTTCAAGGTACAGGGCGACCCGGTCGTCAAGAAGATCGATGCCTTGCTTCCTCAGACCCAGTGCGGCCAATGCGGCTACCCGGGCTGTCGCCCTTACGCCGAAGCGATCAGTGCCGGCGATGACATCAACAAGTGCCCGCCCGGTGGCGAAGACACCATCCAGGCCTTGGCTGATTTATTGGGGCGTGAGCCTACACCCCTGGACGGCGTCGCCCAGGACACTCCCAAGGTAGCTTTTATCCGCGAAGAGGAATGCATCGGCTGCACCAAATGCATTCAGGCTTGCCCGGTGGATGCCATTCTGGGGGCCGCCAAACAAATGCATACGGTTATTGCCGCTGAATGCACCGGCTGCGATCTATGTATCGAGCCCTGCCCGGTGGATTGTATCGACATGCTCCCCCGGCTGGATGCCTGGCAACCGGTGGTTATTCTGCCTCTGGAACATGAAGCTGTTCTGCCGCTGGAACACGAAGGAGCCAACCATGGCACGCGCCTTTGATTTCGCCGGCGGCATTCATCCCCCCGAGCGCAAGACATTGTCCACCTCGGCACCGCTGAGTGCCGCTTCGCTTCCGGCACGGGTGGTGTTGCCGCTGAAACAGCACAGCGGCAATGCCGCCCTTGCCTGTGTCGAGCCTGGCCAATACGTGCGCACCGGTGAATGCATCGCCCGGCGTGACGGCATGATTTCCGCCGACCTGCATGCCAGCATCAGCGGCCATGTAGCCGAGCTTACGGACACACAAATAACCATAGTGGGTGACGGCTGTGATGAATGGCTGCTCATGCCCGTCCTTGACTGGCGCACTACCGACTCCCGAAGTCTGCTCGAACGGCTGGATGAAAGCGGCGTGGTGGGGTTGGGTGGCGCGGGCTTTCCCACTCAGATAAAAGCCCGTGTACGTGAGCGTCATGCGCTGGATACCTTGATCGTCAATGCCGCGGAGTGTGAGCCCTACATCACCGCCGACGACATGACGCTGCGCAGCTTTGCGCTGGAGGTACTGGAAGGCGCCCAGCTGATGGCGCATCTGGCGGGCGCCGAGCGCATCCTTATCGGTATCGAAGACAACAAGCCTGAAGCCGTCGCCGTCTTGAACCAGGCGCTAAACCATAGCACTCCCCTGCCGGTGGAACTCAAGGTCATCGCCACTCGCTACCCCAGCGGCGGCGAGCGCCAGTTGATCAAGAAACTCCTCGACAGAGAAGTGCCCAGCGGCGGATTGCCGGCGGATGTGGGGGTACTTTGCCATAATCCAGGCACCTTGCTGGCCGCCTTGCAGGCGGTGCGCGATGGCACGCCTCTGGTGTCGCGTATCCTGACCTTGACCGGAGAAGCGCTTGCGCGACCGGCTAATGTGACCGCCCGGCTGGGCACCTCGATTGGGGCATTGCTCCAGACCGCCGGGCTGGAGGAAAAACGCCTGTTTCGCCTGATTCAGGGTGGCCCGATGATGGGGACAACCCTGGAAAGCCTTGAACTGCCGGTCACCAAGGCCACCAACTGCCTGATTGCCGCCACTCAAGAAGAACTTCCGCCATCGCCGCCCGAGCAGCCCTGCATCCGCTGCGGTGCCTGTGAAGAGGTCTGCCCGGCAGCGCTGCTTCCCCAGCAGCTGCATTGGTACGCCCGAGCCGAACAGGACGAACGCCTGTCCCGCTACCATCTATTCGACTGCATTGAATGTGGTGCCTGCAGCTACGTCTGCCCCAGTCACATTCCGCTGGTCGAAGACTACCGCAACGCCAAGCAACGCATCCGCTATCAGCAACTCGAAACGGCCAAGGCAGAACATGCACGCCACCGCTTCGAATTCCGCCAGGCACGACTAGCCCGCGAGGAAGCCGAAAAGCAGGCCCGGCGCGAAGCGCGCCGCAACACCGGTCGCCGCGCAACGCCTGCGTCTTCCACAAGCGCCGGGCAAGCCGACTTGCAGGGCTTGCGAATTGCCCAGGCGGCCGCCAAGGCAGCAGTCAAGAAAGCCGAAAAAGTCCTGATGCGTACCGCCCAACAGGACCCTCATCAGGATCTCAGCGATCTGGAAACCCAGGTCGCCACCGCCCGTGAAAATCTTGAAGCCGCCGAGGCCCGTCTGGCGTCGGCACGTGCCGAAACCGCTCCAGATATCCCCCAGACCGACAAGGGCACTTCATGAGCATGATGCATGCCTCATCTCACGCCGACACCGGCCTTGCCAGCCGCACCACGCCGCCGGATACCACCCGGCTGATGCGCTGGGTATTACTGGCGATGCTACCGGGCATTGGCGTCATGACCTTGCATTTCGGTATCGGCGTGCTGACCAACATCCTTCTTGCCGGTTTGCTGGGCATGGGGCTTGAAGCGTTGATGCTACGCCTGAGAAAGCGCAGCATTCGCCCGACCTTGAACGACCATAGTGCCCTGCTGAGCGGCGTGCTGCTGGGCGTCTCCTTGCCTCCCGCCAGCCCCTGGTGGTTGATTGGCGTGGGTATGATCGCGGCCATCGTGGTTGCCAAGCACCTTTACGGGGGCCTGGGACATAACCCTTTCAACCCGGCAATGGTCGGCTACGCCCTGCTGCTGGTGTCTTTTCCCACCCAGATGACCTTATGGTCGCCTCCCACCGGCATGGGGGAAGACTTCTCCACTGCCCTACGACAATTCATGGGAATGATGTCAGCCGCCGAACTGGATGCATTGAGCGGGGCGACACCCCTGGATGCCTTCAAGCACAAGGGCGAAGCGCTCATGGCCAGTGAATTCTGGGCGGCCAATCCGTTGCCGTCGGGTACGCTGCTTGCCTGGCAGCATGTCGCCCTGGCCTGGCTGGCGGGGGGCATGCTGCTGCTCTACAAGCGCATCATCAGCTGGCATATTCCATTGGCCATGCTCGGCAGTATGCTGGCGCTTTCCACCTTGCTTTATGCAGGCGACCCCAGCCATCACGGCTCACCTTCGTTTCATCTTCTTACCAGCGGCGCCATGCTCGGGGCGTTCTTTATCGCGACCGACCCAGTTTCCGCCGCCACCAGCCGCAAGGGCAAGCTGATATACGGCGCGGCCATAGGGCTATTGGTAATCCTGCTGCGGACTTACGGCGCCTATCCGGATGCCGTGGCATTTTCAGTGCTGTTGATGAACCTGGCGGTCCCCTTGCTGGATTACTACAGCGACCCTCGCCCTATGGGCCACCCTGCACCTGTACGCGGTTATCAGCCACCGCCGGAGGATCGTTCATGACAATCGCTCAAGCGATGCTCAGAGGCGCTCTGGCACTCGGCTGTTTTGCCTTGATTACCGCCGGGAGTGTCGGCCTCACCCGGGCCCTCACCGCTGAACGTATCGAGGCCAACCAGCTTGCGTTCCAGCATCGACAGCTGCGTGAGGTGCTGCCGGAACCCTTGGCACAGCTTGAAGGACATACCCTGCTCGATGGCGCTTTTCGGCTGCCGGAGGCTAGCTCCCTGGGCCATAAGGAAGCCGAGACCGTAGAAGGCTGGCGGGCTCATCAGGGCAACCACCAGGCGCTGATCTTGCCGGCGGTGAGTCGCCAAGGCTACAGCGGAGCAATTCATCTGCTGGTGGGACTCGATCAAAACGCTCGTATCAGCGGGGTGCGGGTGACATATCATAAGGAAACGCCCGGCCTGGGTGACAAGATAGAGCGACGCAAGAGCGACTGGATTACCCGCTTCGATGGATTGTCTCTGGAAAGCCTGGCGCCTTCCGGCTGGGCGGTGGACAAGGACGGTGGCGCTTTCGACAGTTTCAGTGGCGCCACCATCACCCCGCGTGCGGTGGTGTCAGCGGTGCATCAGGCACTGCTCTATGTCGAGGAACATCAGTTGCTGGATACAGTTGAGGAGAGCTCGCCATGAGCCAGTTCAATGACCTGGCCCGCAATGGCTTGTGGTCAAACAACCCGGCGCTGGTGCAACTGCTGGGGTTGTGCCCGTTGCTGGCGGTCACCAATAGCGTGGTCAATGCCCTGGGGCTGGGGTTGGCCACGCTTCTGGTGCTGGTGGGCGCCAGCACCACAGTCTCCCTGATTCGCCACCAGGTTCCCGCCTCGGTACGGCTACCCGCCTTCGTGATGATCATCGCCGCCTTCGTGACCTGCGCCGAATTGCTGATGGCAGCGTACACCTACGCGCTTTACCAGATCCTGGGCATCTTCATTCCGCTGATCGTGACCAACTGCGCGATTCTCGGGCGCGCCGATGCATTTGCTTCACGTAACCCAGTACTGCCCGCAGCCACCGACGGCCTGATGATGGGGCTGGGGTTCGCTGTGGTATTGGTCGTGCTCGGTGCCTTACGCGAAGTACTCGGCCAGGGCACCCTGTTCAGCGGCATGCCGTTACTGTTCGGCCCCATGGCCACCGGCTGGGAGCTCACCCTGATCGCCGATTATCAGTTCCTGTTTTTCGTCCTGCCGCCAGGCGCCTTCTTCGTCACCGGCCTTTTGATTGCCGGGAAGAACCTTCTGGACGAGCGTGGTCGTAAGCGACGCCAAGCCGTGCCCAGCAAACGCTCCGATCGTCGCGTGCGGGTCACCGGCACGATCAAATAGAGCCAACAAAGAGTCAGCCTATGAATGCCGAGAAACGCTACGAGATTTTCGCGCGCCTGAAAGCGGAAAACCCCAACCCGACCACCGAGCTAAAATGGACAAGCCCGTTCGAGTTGCTGGTCGCCGTATTGCTTTCCGCGCAAGCCACGGATGTGGGCGTCAACAAGGCCATGGTTAAGTTGTTTCCCGTGGCCAATACCCCCCAGGGCATTGTCGATCTAGGCCTCGACGGACTGAAAGAGCACATCAAGACCATCGGCCTTTACAACACCAAGGCCAACAACCTGATGAAAACCTGCCATCTTCTGCTCGAAAAGCACGCTGGCGAAGTACCCCGGCGCCGAGAGGACCTCGAAGCCCTGCCCGGCGTTGGCCGCAAGACGGCCAATGTGATTCTCAATACCGCTTTCGGTGAACCCACCATTGCGGTGGATACGCATATCTTTCGCGTCGCCAACCGTACCGGCATCGCCAAGGGCAAGAACGTGACGGAAGTGGAGCGGAAACTGTTGCGTCACGTACCCAGGAAATTTCTCCACGACGCTCACCATTGGCTGATTCTGCACGGCCGTTATACCTGTGTCGCACGCAAACCACGTTGCGGCAGCTGCATCATCGAAGACCTCTGCGAGTACCCGGAAAAGACCGAGCTGGCTTGATTGCCCCTCCCCGAAATCTTATTTTTAAATCCTGAAAAGTTACTTTTATTGCCAGTTTAGCCCGAAGGTCGTAGAGCCTCGCCCCGGGTCAAGGCGCTAGTCTGCTGGGGATTAGTGATTCATTTTCGAGGTTTTCATGCAAGATATCTGGCTCCCCCTTTTATTGGCTGCGTCTTTCGGTGCCTTTACCGGCTCTCTGTTCCGCCTGACTCGGCGCCCCGGCTACCAGCGTCCCTTCCTGTTTCCCGTACTCGGGTTGTTGGGGGGTATCGCCGCTTTCATGATCCACTATGTTCTCGCCTCGGTAACCGGAGCGCCGGCCTGGCTGCTGCCGGTACTGGTGGTCTTGCAGGTGTGGTTATGGCTCGGACCGCTGGGACCCAAGTTGCGACCGGCCAAACAACCCGAGCCATGAGCCGATGCGCTCATTCGGCCAAGGTCGTCTTGGCCGGTATTCCCGCAGCCTCTAGACTCTTTGAATAAAGCCAAATCCTAATAATGAACAAGATCGGGAGAACCTCAATGGCCAGAGTGCTAGTGGTCGACGATGAGCCCAACATCGTACTCTCGCTGGAATTTCTGATGGAACAGGCTGGGTTTGACGTAGTCACCGCCGAAGATGGGGAAAGCGCCCTGGCATGCGTCAACGACGCGATACCGGATCTGATTCTGCTCGATATCAGCTTGCCCGGCATCAGCGGCTTCGATGTGCTCGAGCAGCTTCGCGCAGACAGCGACAAAGCACACTTGCCCATCATCATGCTTACTGCCCACGGTCGCGAGGTCGAACGTGAAAAAGGCATGGCACTGGGTGCCGATGATTACATCACCAAGCCCTTTTCCACCCAGGCGCTGGTCAGCAAGGTCAAGGCGCTACTCGCCGAGACGGATAAATGACCTCCCGCGGCCTGCCCAAGCGTCAGAAGCTGATCGGCCTGTGGCTGGCTCTCAGCGGGGTCAGTATTTTTGGGGGCGCCGTTTTCGCCATGTGGCTCGACGCCCAGCTACAGCCCGAAGGCTTCACCCGCCTCGCGTTATGGCTGGGCAGTTTTTCCGGTGGCGGAACGATTTTTCTGGTGGGCTTGTTGCTCGAACGCATGCTGTTCACTCCCCTGCGTCACCTACAGGTGCAACTGGCCCGGCTGGTGGCCAATCCGGATGCCCGGGATGAATACCCCCCGGAAGGCTGGCTGAAAAGTCTGGGTCCCGATTTACGTCGCGTCAGAGAAAGCTGGCGTGCGGATCGTAGCCGTTTAGCCACGGCCCATACCGAAGGTGCCCGGAGTGCCGCTCGGATTCGCCAGGAACTGGAAACCTTACTTCAGGTATTGGACACGCCGTTATTGCTGTGCGACCAACATCGCCGCCTGATGCTCTTCAACCAGGCTGCTGAAGATTTTTTCGATGGCAATACCAGCCTGGGGTTAGGCAAGCGTCTTGAAGCCCTTCTTCCGGTAGCCAGCCTGCAGGAGGTGCTCAGCCAGCTGCCCGCCGACGGTTCTCCACGCGAATTGTTGACGCCCTGTGAAGAACGCTGGTTGAGAGTGGTGCTGCGCCGGGTTCCCGGCAGTGATGGCGAAACCCTGCTGACCTTCAACGATGCCACCGCCGCCTGGTCCCGTGAAATGGGAATTCGCGCCGAGCTTGCCGAAATGCTGCCTCCCTTACGCCGGCATAGCGCCAGCTTGACCAGTGCCGCCGATGCCTTGATTCAGCTACGCGAGCAAGGCACGCAAAGCACCACGCTGCGTCAGCGTCTGGAAAGTGTCATCGATGAAGAAAGCCAGACCCTGGGCGAGAACGTTGCCCGAATGGGCGCGCTGCTCGAGGCGATGCACCAGCAGGGCGAGCGCCTGACGCCCATGTGGTCCAATGATTTCTGGCAGGCACTCGATGAGCGCCTCGACCCGGAGCATCGCTTGATCACCCCGATCGGCATGCCGTCCTGGTTTCGCGGTGACGCCCCGGCCTTGATCGCGCTGCTGGATTCCCTGGTGCAGTATCTGAGTGCCTATCTGCCGGACAATGGGTTCGAGGGGGAGGTTTGCCTGGGCAACAAACGCGTGTATCTCGACCTGATATGGCGAGGCAAACCGATTCCCGAGCGTGAATTGGCCAACTGGTGTCAGCAAGACTTACCGTCGCTGCCGCTCAATCCCAAGGTCAGCGATGTGCTGCGCCAACATGCCAGCGATATCTGGAGCCTGGCCGACCCGGGTGGCGAGTACGCCCGGCTGCGCCTGCCCTTGCCGGCTACCGAGCGCGTCGGCGCCCCCCGGCAGCAAACCCCACCCCGCCCGGAATTTCACGATTTCGGTATTGCCGACTTGCCGCATCCCGATGAAGCCTTGGCCAACCGTAGCCTGCGCAGCCTGGAAGTCGTCGCCTTCGATACCGAAACCACCGGGCTGGAGTTACGCCGGGGCGATAGCGTGATTAGTCTGGGCGCCTGCCGGGTGGTCAATGCGCGCTTGCTGGCAAGCGAGGTATTCGACCAGAAAGTCGATCCCAAGCGTCCCATCCCGCCGGCCAGCACCGCGATTCACGGGCTCACCGATGCCGATGTCGCCGGGGCACCACCGCTGGACATCGTTCTGGCACGCTTTCGCGATTACGTGGGTGAGGCCGTTCTACTGGCGCATAATGCGGCCTTCGACATGCTTGCCATCAGCCAGAAGGGCGTCGATTTCGATATTCCGGTCCTGGATACCCTGCTGATTTCGCGCGCGCTCGACGAGGCTATCGATGGACACGACCTGGACAGTCTGTCCCAGCGTTACGACCTGGAATTTCCGCCCGGCACGCGCCACACTGCCTTGGGCGATGCGCGAGTTACCGCTGAGCTTTGGCTGGCCTTGCTACCCCGTCTGGAAGCGCGTGGCATCGACACCCTGGAGCAATTGCTTGCGCTTCAGTCCAACGCCTTCGACAAGCAGGACGCCAGCGCCTCATGAGCATCACACCTCAACATCGACCGCGTCGCGTTCAGGAGCGCCTTGTCGCGCTGATCATCCTCGCCCTGCTGCTGTTCTGCCCGCCGTTGCTGTTGGTGATAGACGCTCTGCCCGCTGCGGGGCTGTCTTGGTTGCCACTGTACATTTTCATCGCCTGGGCCACGCTTATCGGTTTGACCGCCTGGTTGATGGAAGACGGTTCAAAGCACTGAAATGCGTACTGATCCGGTCATCTTAAGCGTTGCCTTCGGCTATTTGGCATTGCTGTTCGTGGTGGCGGCCTGGGGAGACCGGCGCGCCGAACAGGGTCGCTCGTTAATCGGCTCTCCCACCGTTTACGCCCTTTCGATCGCGGTTTACTGCACTGCCTGGACGTTTTACGGCAGTGTCGGCCGCGCCGCCGAGCACGGCCCCAGCTTTCTGCTGATTTACCTCGGCCCTACGCTCGCCATGCTGATGGCGCCGCTGCTGATACGCAAGATGGTGCGTATCGCCGCTCGCCAACGCATTACCTCGATCGCCGATTTCATCAGTGCGCGTTATGGCAAAAGCTCAAGCCTGGGTGCCCTGGTCGCCTTGTTCGCCCTGGTCACCATCACGCCCTATATCGCCTTGCAGCTGAAGGCCATCACCGTCAGTCATGCAGTTCTGGTCAATTATCCCGATTCTGCGGATACCAGCCTTGTCGATGAAGCCTTCTGGATGGACAAGTCCTTTTGGGTAGCCTTGGTGCTGGCAGTATTCATCATCCTGTTTGGAACACGGCATCTGGATGCCAGCGAGCGTCATGAAGGCATGGTCGCGGCCATTGCCCTGGAATCGTTGGTCAAACTCATCGCCTTTCTGGCGGTAGGCATCTTCGTGGTATTCGTCATGTTCGAAGGCCCCGGCGAGCTGTTCAGTCAGGTTGCCGCCACGCCGGAACTGGCCCAGGCCATGAGCCTTGAATCGGTTCCCGGGGGTGCTACCGGCTGGGTCGGGATGTTGCTGCTGGCGTTTCTGGCATTTTTTACCCTGCCACGCCAATTCCAGGTCCTGGTGGTGGAGAATGTCGATGAACAGCATTTGAAGCGTGCCAGCTGGCTGTTTCCGCTTTATCTACTGGCAATCAACCTGTTCGTGATCCCCATCGCCATGGCGGGACTGCTGCTTGGCGGTCTCAGCGGCGACCCGGACAGTTTCGTGCTCACCCTGCCGCTTTCCACAGGCTCCGAAGGCTTGCCTTTGCTGGTATTTATCGGCGGGCTTTCGGCGGCTACCGGCATGGTGATCGTCGAGACCATTGCGCTTTCAACCATGGTCAGCAACCAGCTGATCATGCCATTATTGCTGCGCTCAAAACGTCTACACCTGGGTACCAAAGGGGAGCTGGCCGGGTGGCTGCTGGGCATACGCCGGGTGGCTATCGTATTGATCTTGCTGCTGGGGTATCTGTATCACGCCCTGATCGGTGATGCCTATAGCCTGGTGACGATTGGATTGGTTTCATTCGCCGGCGTGGCGCAATTCGCTCCGGCGCTGCTTATCGGTCTTTATTGGCGCGGCGCCACCCATCAGGGGGCGACACTCGGGCTTATCGCCGGCTTCATGGTATGGGCCTATACCCTGTTGATACCCGGCTTCGTTCAATCCGGCTGGTTGGATGCCGGCTTGATCAACCAGGGTCCCTGGGGCATTGGCTGGTTGCGGCCCTATGCCTTGTTCGGCCTGGAAGGCTGGGATATTTACACCCATTCCCTGCTCTGGAGCCTGTTGGCCAACGTCGGCCTGCTCGCCGGCGTCTCCTTGTTCACTCGCCAGACGCCTCTGGAACAGACCCAGGCGGCGCTGTTCACAGAGGCGATGAACCCCAACCTCCAGGCTACCTCTCTGTGGCATGGCAAGACCACTCAGGGCGAGTTACGTGAGCTGCTGAGCCGTTATCTGGGCATGCCCGCCACCCGGCGTGTGTTTGCCGTTTCAACCAATCAGACCACGACATCGCTTTCCCCTACCTTGGACGACAATGAGCAACCGGCTTCCACCGAGCTTATCACTCGCGCCGAGCAGGCCTTGGCCGGCTCTCTGGGCAGTGCTTCGGCCCGTGTGCTGATCAATTCGGTGGTACGCGGAGAAGCCCTTGACCTGGAATCGATTCTCAGCATTCTCGACACCACCTCGCAAACGCTCGAGTACAATCGTCGCCTGGAGCAGAAATCCCAGGAACTGGCGCGTATCGGTGAGGAATTGCGCGGTGCCAACGAGCGTCTGCGGGAACTCGACCGTCTGAAGGATGAGTTCGTGGCCATGGTCAGCCATGAGTTGCGCACACCACTGACCTCGATACGTGCCTTTGCCGAAATCCTGCGTGACGGCGAGAACCTTCCCGACGAGAAGAGACGTCATTTTCTAGGCGTTATCGTGCATGAAAGCCAGCGCCTGTCACGACTGATAGAAGAGATTCTCGATCTGGCGCGACTGGAGAGTGGACGCTTGACCTTGAACCCCCAACCGCTGGATCTGGCGCACCTGGCACGCCACAGCGTGGATGCCATCGCGCGGTTGCAGGAAAACCGGGGGGTCACGCTGAAAATGCAATTGGAGGCGGAACCGGCGCCGATCATCGGCGATCCGGATCGCCTCGAACAGGTCATCATCAATCTGCTCGACAATGCCGGCAAGTTCGCCGATGACACAGCCCCTGAAGTGTTGCTGAGGGTTTACCGCCACAAGAAACACTATCGCCTGAGCGTGGAAGACAACGGCCCCGGCATCAGTGAAGACGAGCGCGAACGCGTGTTCGAGAAGTTCCACCAGATTCAGCAGCACGAAGAAGAAAAAACCCGCGGGAGGCCCAAAGGCAGCGGTCTCGGCTTGCCGATCAGCCGAGGTATCGTGGCACAACTCGGGGGGCGTCTCTGGGTGGAAAACGCCACCTCACTGGATGGCGCCAGCTTGATCATGGAGCTACCCGAAGCGCCGCCAAAAGAGCCTGCATCTTCAGAAAAGCCAATCGCCACCTAACGGCTATGTGCCTGTTCCTGCGCCATACTCACCAGCCGCTTGATCTGCTGGAGATCGTACTTGAGCATATGCCGTTGGTCGTCTCGCAGCTGCGACATATCCAACCAACCATCCGCCATCTGCCCCAGCGTAAGGTTGCGACGCTGCTGGTTGAGAAGCAGTTGTTGCAAGCGCTCGAACCCCGCCCGCAAGGTGCTCACCTGCGAGGACGAAAGCGCATTGCGCTCGTTGCCAAGCACCATCAAGCGCTTGTGGGTGGATATCTCTCGACACCTATGCACCAGAGTCAGTAAACGCACCGCACTGACCAGCGGCATCAAGCCCTGACGCTTGAGATTCAGGGCATTTTCATGCGGTGCCAGAGCATCGTGACTCGCACTGATTCGCCCCAACCTGTCCAGCGCCACAGGTAGCTCATTGAGCAGCGCCGCCATTTCATCCAGGAACAACTTGGCCACGGGCAATAGCGTCATCACACTGTCGCTTAGCCGAGTTGCCAAGCGTTGCTCTCCGTATACCGGAAAGAAATCCAGCAGGATATTGGTCTGCTGTACCCTTTTGACACGCCTGTCATTGCTCCACAAGGCGAGCTGCTCGTGCCATTCATGCACACGTTTGCGCCACATCGGCCAACGCGCCATCACATGGCCGTGACACAGGGGAATTCCCGCCTCATCCAGCCGTTGGGTGAAACGCTCACCCAACGCCTGAAAGTAGCCATCGATTTCAAGGTGACGTGAGTCAGGATAATCCTCAATGAGCATGGCATTGTCCTGGTCCGGCCCCAGCAGGCTTTCGTGACGCGCAGCCGAGCCCAGGGTCAAGACACAGAACGACACCGGGGGCAAACCCCAGCCCTGTCCTTGCATTTCATTGAGAGAAAGTGAAATGGCTTCGCGGTAGATCCAGTCATTATGATCACTGATGACCTGGCTGATCCGCCAGGCAGGCAACTCATAACGTACCAGAACATCCACCAGATGAGGTTGCCAGGCGTAAGCGTCGGCAAGCTCCCTGACGTCCAACAGCGATTGCGTGGAAAAGAGGCTTTCCAGCGGCCCCATGAATGCCTGCCGGTTGAGTTGACCATGCTCCGAGAAAAGCGCCCGCCAGGGGGAAGCCCGATGCATGAGACGCATGCGCTACTCCTTAGCGGACGTTTTAGTTGCCTTCGGGGGAACTTGCTTGAGGGGATGAGCCTTGCTGACGGGGATCGGGCTCGAACATCGCATCACCGATTTCATCAATATAACGCTGCGCCTTGCTCACCATCAAGGCATCGCAGGCCTCGCGTCCGGGAAGGCTGTCGGAACGTTCAAATCGATGTTCGAGCGTATGACCCTCTGTCTGTGGATATTGGATCCAGCCACTGACCCGAAACTGCCCGCCTTGCTCTTCAGGCTGCGAGACGATCAAGTAGCCCTTGTACGCCACCGGCTCGGCCGCTTCGGGACCGCGCGCCTTGCTTTCGGCGTTGAACAAGCCGGAAAAAAGTTTTTTCAGCATCCTACCCTCCATGTCGCCGGCTGCATCGGCGGGAAACCCCGCCGATGCGGGCATCAAGGCAACGGATCAGTCTTGCAGGCGACCCTTGCCGGCAGCGATACGCAAGCGCAACGCATTGAGCTTGATGAAGCCTTCTGCGTCTTTCTGATCGTAGGCACCGGCATCGTCTTCAAAGGTGGCAATCGACTCATCGAACAGCGATTGCTCAGACTTGCGGCCCACCGGAATCGCATTGCCCTTGTAGAGTTTCATGCGGACAACGCCGGAAACGTTTTTCTGCGTTTCATCGATCGCCGCTTGCAGCATCCGGCGTTCCGGGCTCCACCAGTAGCCGTTGTAGATCACTTCGGCGTACTTGGGCATCAGCTCGTCTTTCAGGTGCGCTTCTTCCCGGTCGAGCGTCAGGGATTCAATCGCGCGGTGAGCGCGCAGCATGATGGTACCGCCCGGTGTTTCGTAGCAACCACGCGACTTCATGCCCACGTAACGGTTCTCGACGATGTCCAACCGGCCGATGCCGTTATCGCCACCCACCTTGTTCAGGTGTTCGAGTACTTCGTGGGCTTTCATGGCGGTGCCGTCAATCGCCACGATATCGCCTTTTTCGAACGTCAGCTCAACGTAGGTCGGCTGATCCGGCGCGGTTTCCGGAGAGACACTCCAGCGCCACATGTCTTCCTCGGCTTCGGCCCAGGGATCTTCGAGAATGCCGCCCTCATAGGAAATGTGCAGGAGGTTGGCGTCCATGGAATACGGCGATTTTTTCTTGCCACTGGAGAAATCCACCGGGATTTCGTGCTGCTCGCAGTAGGCCATCAGCTTTTCGCGGGACGTCAGGTCCCATTCGCGCCAGGGGGCGATTACCTTGACACCGGGCTTGAGCGCATAGGCACCCAACTCGAAGCGTACCTGGTCGTTGCCCTTGCCGGTGGCGCCGTGAGAAATGGCGTCGGCACCGGTCTCGTTGGCGATTTCGATCAAGCGCTTGGCGATCAGCGGGCGGGCGATCGATGTGCCCAGCAGGTACTCACCTTCATAGATGGTGTTGGCCCGGAACATCGGGAAGACGTAATCGCGCGCGAATTCTTCACGCAGGTCTTCGATGTAGATTTCCTTGACGCCCAGCTTTTCCGCCTTGGCGCGCGCCGGTGCCACTTCTTCCCCCTGGCCGATGTCGGCAGTAAAGGTCACCACCTCGCAGTTGTAGGTTTCTTGCAACCACTTGACGATAACGGAAGTGTCGAGACCTCCTGAATAGGCCAGCACTACCTTCTTGACATCGGACATTCTTTGCTCCTTCGTTCACCGGAAACTGACACCCCTGATAGCGGTGTCAGGACATTGGGATAAACCCCAAGTATAGCGCTCTGAATGCTCAGCGAATACCGCCGACGACGATCCTGCATCAAAGCTGCTAGAATCGATTACCGAGGCGCGGATTCGCGCCACTCATCATCCGCCGACTCGTTACCCCGCCTCACAAGGAGAGCTGCATGAGCGAGGCAATCGCCCGCGACTTAATGGCCCAACGTTTTCGCAGTTATTTGCCGGTCGTGATCGACCTGGAAACCGGCGGTTTCAATGCCCAAGGGGATGCAATTCTGGAGATTGCCGCGGTCACGCTGACCATGGATCCGGAAGGCAATCTGCTACCCGACGCCACCTACTCCTACCACACTCACCCCTTCGAGGGGGCCAATGTGGAGCAGTCGGCTCTCGATTTCACCGGGATAAACCTGGATGATCCCTTGCGTCGCCAAGTCGCGCTGACCGAAGCTCAGGCCCTGGGAGAGATATTTCGCCCGGTTCGCAAGGCACTCAAGGCGCATGGCTGCACAAGGGCGGTTCTGGTCGGCCATAACGCCGCCTTTGACCATGGCTTTCTGAATGCCGCGGTGAACCGTTGCGGCATCAAGCGCAATCCATTTCATCCGTTTTCGAGTTTCGACACTGCTTCTCTGGCCGGACTGGTCTATGGCCAGACCGTACTGGCGCGTGCCTGCCGAGCAGCAGGTATCGAGTTCGACAACCAGGCAGCACATTCAGCGCGTTACGATACCGAACGCACCGCTGAGCTGTTTTGCGCCATGGTAAATCGCTACAAGGATCTGGGTGGATGGCAACTGGCCCAACGTGAACAGGGCATGGAAGACACCGACTGAGCGGATGCAGGCACCCAGGCTTTGCGCTAAACTCCCGCGTTTTGGCCTTTCGCCTTGCAGTGCAGCATCGGTTCGATTGCCTTTACTGGCATTGTCGTTATTAACATTGCCCTTGTTAACATCGTCCTTATTAAAATTGTACTTATTAACATCGTCCCTACTACCGTCTTTACTGTCTCAGGAGCATCAGACGTCCCCATGGCCCAGCACAATGCCTTTTATGCCCAATCCGGCGGCGTTACCGCCGTAATCAACGCCACTGCTTGCGGTGTCATTGAAGCCTGCCGCCAGGCGCCCGACCAGATCGGCAAGGTCTACGCCGGCCACAATGGGATTATCGGCGCCTTGACCGAGGACCTGATCGACGTCAACCAGGAAAGCGATGAGGCAATCGCCGCCCTGCGCTATACGCCGGGCGGTGCTTTTGGGTCCTGTCGCTACAAGCTCAAGGACATTGAAACCCATCGCACCCAATACGAACGCCTGATCGAAGTGTTCAAGGCCCATGACATTCGTTATTTCTTTTATAACGGTGGCGGCGATAGCGCGGATACCTGCCTGAAGGTCTCTCAACTCTCAGAAAAAATGGGTTATCCGTTAACCGCCATTCATGTGCCCAAGACCGTGGATAACGACCTGCCGGTAACCGATAACAGCCCCGGTTTCGGTAGCGTCGCCAAGTATATCGCCACCTCCACGCGCGAGGCGTCACTCGACATCGCCTCGATGTGCGCCACCTCGACCAAGGTATTCGTGCTCGAAGTGATGGGTCGTCATGCGGGCTGGATTGCCGCCGCGGGCGGGCTGGCCGGTGAAGCGGAAGGCGAGCCGCCGCACATGATCGTCTTCCCGGAAGTGGCATTCGACCGTAAAAAAGCGATGGCGCGGGTGGATGAAAGCGTCAAGCGCTACGGTTACTGCGTGATCGTGGTGTCCGAAGGAGCCCGCTACGAAGACGGCACCTTCCTTGCCGATGCCGGCAATACCGATGCGTTCGGCCATCGTCAGCTGGGCGGCGTGGCACCAACGCTTGCCGGTATGATCAAACAGGACCTGGGGTATAAATACCACTGGGCGGTCGCCGACTATCTGCAACGCTCCGCACGGCACCTTGCGTCAAAAACCGACGTTGAGCAGGCCTATGCAGTCGGCCGCGAAGCCGTCGCACTGGCGTTGGCCGGCAAGAACTCGATGATGCCGGCGATTCGGCGCATCAGTGAATCGCCCTATCAGTGGGATATCATTGCGACGCCGCTGGCCGAAGTCGCCAACCGCGAAAAATTCATGCCGCCCTCGTTTATCACCGAAGACGGTTTCGGCATAACTGCCGATTGCCGTCAGTATCTGCTGCCCTTGATCCAGGGCGAAGACTTCCCGCCGTTTGAAAACGGCTTGCCCAAGGTCGCTCGTCTTTCACTGACCCTGGCGGAACGAAAACTGCCTGATTTTACGCTCTAATCCTTCACGCTCTAACTCTTTAAGCTCTAACCCTTGGACCGAGACTTCCGCACTAAGACTTTCCTGGCTGGCTAGCGCAGCAGCCAGGAAAGCACCAACAGCAATAATAGGATACCGGCCACCCCCTGCCAGAAGCGGCGTGGCTCACGGCTTTGAACCTCATGACCTTCCTTGCGCCCCAGCGACACCTGCAGGGCATGTAGAAACTCCGACATCCGCCGAAAACGCAGCGCCCGCTGCGGGTCCAGGGCCCGGCGCAGCGCATCATCCAGGGCCTGCGTAACCTCGGGATTGAAACTCCGCGCACTGCGATAGCTCAGCTGCTCCAGGTCGGTATGGCTGCGCAACCGATTGGGGGTCAGGACGTAAGGCAGCTCACCGGTCAATAACCAATAGGTTGTCGACGCCAAGGCATACTGGTCGCTGCGCCTTCCCAAGCCGTCACCCAGCGCATACTCCGGTGCACTATGTTCGTTGATACCCACTTGCCCGAGCAGCTCGCGCGACTGGCGCTGATTGTCCATTTCACGAAAATGGCAGGCACTGAAGTCCGCCAGCACCACCTTCCCATGGTTATCGATCAACACATTGTCAGGATGAATCTGTTGGTGCAGCACATCACGATGATGCAACGCCTTGACGGCTTTCCCTAGTTGATTGGCAATATCCAGACGCTGGGTCAAGCTCGCCTGAGGATGGCGCTCGGCCCATTGACTCAACGTTTCACCTTCCACGTGCGCCATCAGATAGTACAGATAGCGACGTGGGCGGGAAGGCTCCATGACACGCACCACAAAGGGTGAGTTGATTCGCTCCACCACCCATTGCTGCAACAGAAAATGCTCCAGATAGGCATTGCGCAACGAAAGCTCCGGACTGGGGGCCTTCATCACCATTTCACGCCCTGTATGGACATCACGCACACGGTAGACACGTGATTGGGCGGTTCTCGAAAGCACCTCCTCCACTTCCAACCCATCCAGGCGCTCCCCCGGCGATAGTTCCGGCGGAATTGGCAGATCACCATACAACCGCCCGGGATGATCTTCCTCCTCTTCGGGCAGCTCATCGATTCGTACCAACTGGAAGCAGAATTGGTCACCGCCATAGCCACGGTCCTGGGCCCGTGTCCGGGCTTCATCCGCCAGGCGCTCACAGGCAGCGTCCAGGTCACTGGCATCCAGTCGAATCAGACGCACATAGTCGGAAGGTAGCAAGGTGCCGCGCACCGCCTGAGTGGTGAACAGGAAAATATCACCCTGTTTGAGCGGCATCCGGCTGTAGTCAATGTCCAGGCTGCAGTCCATGCCCAGCGCTCGCGAAGGGTAACGATAGCCGCCGAGGTCAGTCACATGATCACGCGATAGCTGTTCGAACTCAGCCCCGCGCAGGCGAAATACCAATGTATCCCCCATGTGAAACAGGTGTGCCTCACGTCCGCGGAAAACCAATGCTGAAAGCGAGGAGACGAAACTGCCTTCCTTGACATGCTGGCTCTGGCTGTAACACCAGCTATTGAGTGACCGCAGCACCCGGGTGGCCGATGTCTTGACCTCCCAGTGGTCGGGAGTGGAAAAATAATCGGCAAGAAAGCCTCTTACACTCAGATCGCCGGCTTGCTTGGCCATGACATTGCGCGACACGGAATCGCTGATCACCGCACATGCCCCCTTGGCTCGCAACAAGGTCGGTTCCGGCATACGCACCGACATCGAACTGCGATGTTTACGCCGTTCCGGTGCCACGAACGCCTGGCCGTAACTCAACAATAACTGGGCATGTGCCAAGTCATCCTCCTCAATTTAACAGCGAATGCGCCTGACTTACCGGCGGTTGCACCTGACAGTGGGCGTCATGATACACGTCGCCGCCTGGAAACGATGCTCTCAACCCCATTCACTATCCTATCTATTGTCGGCTTATTCATCCCAACCTATGTCGCATTGGTAATCCCGCAGCCATATTCGTATAATCCCTGCCAATTAACGCCGACTCGCGCACTCCTCGAGCCCCTGCAACAGCAAGGAATTCACGATGAACTTCGATAATATTCCCGCCGGTAAAGAACTTCCCAATGACGTCTACGTGGTGATTGAGATTCCGGCTCATCATTCGCCTATCAAGTACGAGATCGACAAGGACATGGGTGCCCTGCTGGTGGATCGCTTCATGGCCACCCCCATGTTCTACCCGGCCAACTATGGGTTTATTCCTCACACCCTGGCCGATGACGGCGATGCCCTGGATGCACTGGTGGTAACCCCCCACCCCGTGCAGCCCGGCTGCATCATTCGCGCTCGTCCGATCGGCATTCTCAACATGACCGATGAAGCCGGTGAAGACGCCAAGCTGGTATGCGTACCTCACGCCAAACTGAGCAGTCTTTACGACGACGTTCAGGAAGTCACCGATCTTCCCGAGCTTCTGCGCCAGCAGATCGCTCACTTCTTCGAGAACTACAAGGACCTCGAAAAAGGCAAGTGGGTCAAGGTCGAGTCCTGGGAAGGTGCTGATGCCGCACGCAAGGCAATTGAAAAATCAGTGATCGCTTACGAAAAAGCCTGACTTCAGCTTATTTTCGAGACTGAACGTCGCTATGGAAGCCGCCCTCGGGCGGCTTTCTTGCGTTAAAGAGATGGCGAAAACGCGCCGCGACACGAGCGCGCATCGCCTGCGTATTGCGCCTGGCTGAGGTATTCTGTTGCAATCGAAGGGAACCTCTCGAGCTCATGTGTTTCGCAAGTACGTCTCTCGAATAATGAGCATTAGCGTTGCGCTTTAAGTACCCAAGCTAGCAATGCCAGAATTAGCCACCCTGTCAAGTTTTTGGTTTAAGGAAACGCTGTGTCGATAGTTAAACGTTTTATCTGCCTATTGCTGCTTTTTGTTCCGCTTTTGGCACAGGCTCAATGGTTCAATTCGTCCGGTGGCGAAGATGACTTCCTGCCGGTGATGCAAGCATTTCAGCCTAGCGCCTGGCATGACGGAGAGACGCTGTATGTCGGCATGCAAAGTGCCGAAGGGTATTACCTCTATCGACACCAGTTCGCGGTGGAAAGTCTTGATAAAGCAGTCACGCTGGGTGAGCCTCAGTTACCGGAAGGCAACTTCACCACCGATGAATTTCTAGGCGATGTCTACGTCTTCCGCGATACGCTGGTCTTCGAGACACCACTTCAAGACAGCCACTCCGGGCCATTCGAGCTGCAACTGACCTTTCAGGGCTGTGCGGACGCCGGCCTCTGCTATCCGCCGGAACGCACCACATTGCAAGCGGCTCAGACCGGTGCGCCCCCCGCCTTTACCGACTGGACTCCCCAAGCATCGTCTTCTTCTGCGGTTGAGCCATCATCACCGAGTCGAGACAGCAACAGCTTTTCTCCCCCGCAAAGTGAAGACGGTCGTTTCAGTGCGCTGATACATGACGCCAGCTTACCGCTGGCGTTGGGGCTGTTCTTTCTCGCCGGGCTAGGGTTGACGTTCACTCCCTGCGTACTCCCCATGATCCCGATTCTTTCCTCGATCATTGTCGGCCAGAATCCTTCGCGACCCAGAGCTTTCGTGCTTTCGGCAAGCTACGTACTGGGGATGGCCTTTACCTACGCCCTGGTCGGCGTCTTGATGGGATTGTTCGGTGCCGGGCTCAATCTGCAGGCTCATCTGCAATCCGCACCGGTGCTGATCACCTTCGGCGTCTTGTTCAGCCTCTTTGCCTTGGCCATGTTCGGGGCGTTTGACCTGCGCCTTTCTCCCCGGCTGACCGGGCGCATCGATGCTTGGCAGAATCGTGCACAGCGCAGCGGGCCTGCAGGGCTTGCCGTCGCCGGCGCGCTTTCGGTGCTGGTGGTCTCGCCTTGCGTGACCGCACCGCTGGCCGGCACTCTTGTATTCATCTCCAGCACCGGCGATGCCCTCATGGGCGGTGGCGTACTGCTGGCGCTGGGCCTGGGCATGGGAGTGCCGTTGCTATTGGTGGGCACCTTCGGCGCCACCTTCCTGCCGCGCTCCGGCGCCTGGATGAATGGTATCAAGATCACCTTCGGCATCCTGCTACTGGGCGTGGCGATATGGATGGTGGAACGCTTGCTTCCCGCTTCCCTGGTCATGCTGTTGTGGGCGGCGCTGGCTATCGGTACGGCTCTGGCGCTGGGCGCTCTGACCTTCAATCAACCCCAAGGGTGGCCGCGCGTCCGCCAAGCGCTCGGCATTGTGCTGCTGACCTGGGGTGTCGTGCTGCTTGTCGGCGCCGCCCAGGGAGGCCATGACCCATTACGCCCTCTGGGCAGCCAGATGGCGGGCAGCCTAGCAGGAAACACCACAACGGCAACTGTTGAACCCATCACCGTTGAACGCCTCGACGCTCTGGAACAGGAACTGGCACGCGCGCAGCAGCAAGGCCGCCCTGCGTTTGTGCACTTCACTGCCGACTGGTGTATTTCCTGCAAACTGATGGAACGCAATGTCTATCCCGACCCGAGGGTTGCTCAAGCCATGGAGGGCTATGTGCGAATCAATGTGGACGTGACCCAGACAAACCCCGTCAGCCGTGAATTACTCGATCATTTCAGTCTTTTCGGCCCCCCGAGCCTATTATTCTTTCATGCCGGCGAGGAAATTCGTGATGCGCGGATTCAGGGAGAGGTCAATGCCGACCACTTGAGCGAGCATCTGGATAATTTGAATACCTGGCTGGCAAGCTAGCTTGAAATCGCTCGCCAGGGCGACCCAGCGCTCGAACCTCGCCAAACGCACGCCAAAAACACATGCCTGGGATGCTCTTGCACGACTGGACATCATGGGCATTTTTCGGCAAACTCGGCTGCCATATTTCAAGGTAAAGTGCGGCTTTTAAAGCGGACTACCAAGTAACGTGCATCATCTTGCAGGTTTCTCTTCAAATTTGATGCAGGTTTACTGCGAGTTTCGAACTCGTTCCAACATGACGTAATCATGTGCCGTGCCTTGTTCAGCCCATGCAGCTACCCTCGCTACCACCTAACTGGGATAATGAGATGGATATTCGCAAAGTCAAAAAACTGATCGAGTTACTCGAAGAATCCAATATCAGTGAAATCGAAATTCAGGAAGGTGAAGAATCCGTTCGTATCAGCCGACACCCCAATGGCACCAACTGGCAACCCCAGCCGATGGCTCATTATCCGGCACCCACTTCACCCATGCCTGCCGCACCCGCTCCTGTAGATGCCGAGCCGGCTGAACAGCAGTATCGCGGTGAAGCGCTCAACTCACCCATGGTAGGTACCTTCTACCGTAGTCCGGCCCCGGGCGCGAAATCGTTCGTCGAAGTTGGCGACACCGTCAAGAAAGGCGACACCGTCTGTATCGTGGAAGCCATGAAAATGATGAACCAGATCGAAGTGGATCGCGACGGTGTCGTGGAAGCCATTCTGGTCGAGGATGGTGAGCCAGTCGAATTCGATCAGCCGATGATCGTGATTGCCTGATCTTTAATTTCTGACACGGGTGGATTCTCCCATGCTGGACAAGGTACTTATCGCCAATCGTGGCGAGATTGCTCTGCGCATCCTGCGGGCCTGTAAGGAATTGGGCATCAAGACCGTGGCGGTACATTCCAAGGCGGACCGCGAGTTGATGCATGTTCGCCTAGCGGATGAGGCCGTCTGTATCGGCCCCGCCTCTTCGGCCCAATCCTATCTCAATATCCCGGCGCTAATCAGCGCTGCCGAAGTGACCGACGCAAGTGCCATTCACCCCGGCTATGGCTTTCTTTCGGAAAATGCCAACTTTGCCGAACAGGTGGAACGCTCCGGCTTTACTTTCATCGGACCGCGCGCCGACACCATTCGCCTGATGGGCGATAAAGTCAGTGCCATCGAATCGATGAAAAAAGCCGGTGTACCCACGGTGCCGGGATCCGACGGCCCTTTGGGTGACGATGAAAGCGCCACTCTGGAAACCGCGCAACGCATTGGCTACCCCGTCATCATCAAGGCCGCCGCCGGTGGTGGTGGACGCGGCATGCGGGTGGTGCATACCGAAGCCCACCTGCTTTCCGCGGTCAACGTCACCCGTACCGAAGCCCATTCGGCGTTTGGTGACGGCACGGTATACATGGAAAAATTCCTGGAAAAGCCGCGCCACGTGGAAGTCCAGGTGCTTGCCGACGGCCAGGGCAACGCTATCCATCTGTATGATCGTGACTGTTCCTTGCAGCGTCGTCACCAGAAAGTCCTCGAAGAAGCTCCCGCCCCCGGCATTGACCCCGAGGCGCGCGCCAAGGTGCTCGAAGCCTGTCGCCAAGCCTGTATCACGCTCAATTATCGTGGCGCCGGCACCTTCGAGTTCCTTTACGAAGACGGTGAATTCTTCTTCATCGAAATGAACACTCGCGTTCAGGTCGAGCACCCGGTCACCGAAATGGTAACCGGCGTGGATATCGTCAAGGAGCAGTTACTGATTGCTTCCGGCCAGCCACTTTCCTATCGCCAGGAAGATATCACGCTCAACGGCCACGCTTTCGAATGTCGTATCAACGCCGAAGATGCCCGCACCTTCATGCCGTCTCCCGGCAAGGTCACCTTGTATCACGCCCCAGGCGGACTGGGTGTGCGCATGGACTCGCATCTTTACACCGGTTACACGGTACCGCCCCACTACGACTCACTGATCGGCAAACTGATCACCTGGGGAGCGAGCCGCGAAATCGCCTTGACCCGTATGCGAAATGCGCTGGACGAGTTGTTGGTGGAAGGCATCAAGACCAATATCGATTTGCAGAAGGATCTGGTGCGTGACGGCTACTTCCGCCAAGGCGGAGTCAATATCCATTACCTGGAAAAAAAGCTCGCCTCCTAGCTTTTCGTATAAAAGCTAGTCTGGCAAGCGTCGCCGTCTTATCGCTCGTTTCATAGGGAGATCACCCATGGCCTGGCTGCAGTTGAAAGCCCACGTCGCGCCGGAGCAGGCCGAACGTCTGGAAGAGTTGTTGCTTGCCGAAGGCGCCACCGCCATCAGCTTGCAGGACGCTCATGACGATCCGGTATTCGAGCCCGAGCGGGGCACCACCCCCTTGTGGCAGGACACCATCCTGACCGCGCTTTACGATGACCTGGAAGCGGTGGACAGCATGCTTGAACGTCTGAACGCCGCCTGGTCCGTACAGCTGCCACAAGAACCCTGTCCGGAAATCGAGTATGAATTGCTCGCTGACCGCGACTGGGAGCGAGAGTGGATGGCCGACTTCCAGCCGCTACGGATGGGTCAGCGTCTATGGATCGTACCCAGCTGGCACGAACCACCCGACGCCGAGGCGGTCAACCTGGTGCTCGATCCCGGATTGGCCTTCGGCACCGGCACCCACCCTACGACGGCCTTGTGCCTGGAATGGCTGGACGCCTTGGCCGTCAACGGCGAACTCGAAGGCAAACGGGTGCTCGATGTAGGCTGTGGCTCGGGCATTCTGGCCATTGCCGCCCTGAAATTGGGTGCCGCCCATGCCCAAGGCACTGATATCGACCCCCAAGCACTTCAGGCCAGCCGCGATAACGCCCTGCGCAATACATTGCCGGAAAGCAGCTTGACGCTGTGTTACCCCGAACAGCTATCCGGCGATGTTTATCCGGTCGTGCTGGCGAATATCCTGGCAGGGCCGCTGGTACAACTGGCCCCTACGATTGCGGGCCACGTGGCAGCGGGCGGCTACCTGGCACTTTCCGGAATTCTGGCGCATCAGGCTGATGAGGTGATCGCCGCCTACAGGGTCCAAGGCTTGATAATGGACGACCCCGCCATTCGCGAAGGCTGGGTGCGCCTCACCGGGCGTCGCGCCGCTGTGAACTGAAGCGGCTGTCAAGCTAAAGCAACCCCACTGCTGGACAGCAGAGCAGACGTTCGGCCTTCACCCTGCTGCCCAGTCGGCGTATCATACGTTTCCTTGAAACCCACCTGCCCTTCAATTACATAGCCACCAATGCCATGAGCCTTGCAAGCCCCGCCTTACCCGCCATTGGCCCTTATGCGCTGCCCAACCGGGTTATTCTAGCGCCGATGGCCGGTGTCACTGACCGCCCGTTTCGTCAATTATGTCGGCGCCTGGGGGCTGGGCTGGTGGTGGGGGAAATGGTGACCTCGGACCCCAACCTTTGGCATACCCGCAAATCACGCCTGCGCATGGATCACCAAGGCGAACCCTCGCCGCGCATCATCCAGATCGCCGGCGGCGATGCGGCCATGCTGGCCGAGGCCGCTCGTCTCAATGCCGCTCAGGGTGCCCAGATCATCGACATCAACATGGGCTGCCCGGCCAAGAAGGTCTGCAAAAAGGCAGCGGGGTCTGCCTTGTTGCGTGATGAAGTTCTGGTGGCCGAAATCCTTGAAGCGGTGGTTGCTTCCGTGGATATTCCCGTCACCTTGAAAATTCGCACGGGCTGGTGCGAACAGAGCAATAACGGCGTAGTGATTGCGCGTCTTGCCGAGCAGGCAGGCATACAGGCGCTTGCCGTCCATGGCCGGCATCGCCAGCAGCGTTACACAGGGCAAGCCGAATATGACACCATCGCCGACATCAAATCCCGGGTATCGATCCCGGTATTCGCCAACGGCGATATCGACAGTCCCGAAAAAGCTGCCGAAGTGCTGGCCTATACCCAGGCCGATGCAGTCATGGTCGGACGAGGCGCTCAAGGCAACCCCTGGATTTTCCGCCAGATTGAATATTTTCTGGCCCATGGTAATCATTTGGCAACGCCCACAGTACATGAACGCCGCACTGTTCTGGGCGAGCACATTACCGCTCTGCATACGTTTTACGGCAGCCATATGGGTGTGCGTATCGCGCGCAAGCATCTAGGCTGGTATCTGATGGCTGACCCTCAATTTAGCTCCACCCAGCAGCACAACCTCAAACGTCATTTCAATGCCATTGACACGCCCCTTGCGCAACTTGACTGGATTCAGACCGTCATGGCCGAGGACCCCGGTTCGCGTCCATTACCCAAAGGAAGCAATGCCGCATGACACACCGCCAAGCTCTGTCGAGTGCGCCGTCTTCCAGTGATACGCCGGAAATGATGGCGACCTCCCCTCTTGCACCACGCCCTCAGCCTCTTCGTGAAGCGGTCGAAGTGTCCATGCGACGTTACTTCGAACATCTTGACGGCAGCGAGGCAAGCGACCTTTACGCCATGGTAATGGCGGAAGTCGAAGCCCCCTTGCTGGCCTGTGTGCTGGAACACACTCAAGGCAACCAGACTCGCGCCGCCAACGTACTGGGCTTGAATCGCGGCACCTTGCGCAAGAAGCTGAAACATTACGGACTCATCGACAGCGAAGCGCCCTGACCGCAGGTCGACGCGAACCAGGCCTTTGCTTTACTTTCATCGTCCCACACGAGCACCTTCATGCATGGCTGAAATCACCCCTTCTCCTGTTCGCCGCGCCCTGATCAGCGTCTCCGACAAAAGCGGCATTGTGGATTTCGCTCGCGGATTGAGCGAGCGTGGCATTGAACTGCTATCTACCGGCGGCACCTTCCGCTTACTGCAACAGGAAGGTATTGCGGTAAAGGAAGTCTCCGAGCATACCGGTTTTCCCGAAATCATGGATGGCCGAGTCAAAACCCTGCACCCCAAGATTCACGGCGGCATTCTCGCTCGTCGCGGCCAGGACGATGCGGTGATGGCCGAGAACGATATCGTCCCGATTGATATGGTCGTGGTGAACCTGTATCCCTTCGCCGATACTGTGGCCAAGCCGGACTGCAGCCTGGAAGACGCCATCGAGAACATCGACATCGGCGGTCCTACCATGGTCCGCGCCTGTGCCAAGAATCATGCCTACACGACGATTGTGGTAAATGCGAGTGACTATGCCCGCGTACTGGGCGAGCTTACCGCTCTGGATGGCAGCGTCAGCGATACAACGCGTTTTGATCTGGCGGTCAAGGCTTTCGAGCATACCGCCGGTTATGATGGCGCCATTGCAGACTACCTGGGCCGCCGGGTCCCCGAAGGTGAAGAAGGCTTTCCGCGCACATTCAATATGCAGTTACATAAAAAGCAGACCATGCGCTACGGTGAAAACCCCCACCAGCGCGCCGCTTTTTATGTGGATGAAAACGCTCAAGCACCTAGCGTGGCAACCGCCCAAATCCTGCAAGGCAAGCCCTTGTCGTTCAATAACGTAGCGGACACCGATGCAGCGTTTGAGTGCGTCAAGGTGTTCGACGACACCGCTTGCGTGATCGTCAAGCATGCCAATCCTTGTGGCGCTGCAGTCGGCAAGACGGCGCTGGACGCCTATGACAAGGCATTTGCCACCGACCCCACCAGTGCCTTTGGTGGCATTATCGC
Source organism: Vreelandella rituensis (assembly GCF_003336665.1). Lineage (GTDB taxonomy): Bacteria > Pseudomonadota > Gammaproteobacteria > Pseudomonadales > Halomonadaceae > Vreelandella > Vreelandella rituensis. Next base: position 79,049 of record NZ_QPIJ01000011.1, read on the forward strand.
TTTCAATGTGCCACTGGATGCCGACACAGCCCGAGCGATTGTCGATCGCCAGTTCGTCGAAGTGATCATTGCCCCGGGAGTCTCGCAAGAAGCCGCAAGCATCGTGGCGGAAAAGAAGAACGTTCGCTTGCTGGATGTCAGTGCTCACTGGCCAGGCACTCAACAAGCCGGACTGGATTTCAAGCGAGTCAATGGCGGTTTGCTGGTACAGGAACGTGATGCAGGCATGGTCACCCGGGAAGAACTCACCGTGGTCAGCCAGCGCGCACCCACCGAGCAGGAACTCCGCGACTTGGCATTTGCCTGGCGAGTTGCCAAATTCGTCAAGTCCAATGCAATTGTCTATGCCATGAACGGCCAAACCATCGGTGTCGGCGCCGGCCAGATGAGTCGCGTTTATTCCGCGAAGATCGCCGGCATCAAGGCAGCCGACGAAGGCTTGTCGGTACCCGGCTCCGTGATGGCTAGCGATGCGTTCTTCCCCTTCCGCGACGGCATCGATGCCGCCGCCGCCGCCGGCATTACAGCGGTCATCCAGCCGGGGGGTTCCATGCGTGACCAGGAAGTCATCGACGCCGCCAACGAAGCGGGCATTGCCATGGTGTTCACTGGAATGCGTCATTTCCGCCATTGATAAGCGATTTTTGCCGTTAAGCTATTTTCGCAACTCAAGTAAGCAGACCTAAAAAAACCTCCCGTCGAACACGCGACGGGAGGTTTTTTATGGGCAAGGTTTTTCAATGACAACCTTTGGCTAGCCCAGATCGATGCACATGTATTTGGTTTCCAGATATTCTTCCAGCCCCTGATGGCCGCCTTCACGACCCAAGCCGGATGCCTTGACCCCACCGAAAGGCGCCGCCGCATTGGAAATCAAGCCGGTATTGATACCCACCATGCCGTACTCAAGCGCTTCCGCCACACGCCATACGCGCGCCATATCCCGAGAGTAAAAATACGAGGCCAAACCAAACTCAGTATCGTTGGCCATTTCCACGGCCGCTTCTTCGTCATCGAAAGGAAAAACCGCCGCCAAGGGACCGAAGGTTTCTTCCTTGGCCACTTTCATGTCGGAAGTGGCGAAACTGACCAGTGTAGGGGTGAAGAAATTCCCGCCCAAGGGATGTGGGTGACCACCCAGCAACAGCTCGGCCCCGCGATCGACTGCGTCCTGAACGTGCTCACTGACCTTCTTCACGCCGTCTTCGTCGATCAGCGGGCCGATGTTGACACCAGACTGCGTGCCGTCACCGACTTTCAATTCGCTGTTCATGGCGACAGCGAGCTTCTCACAAAATGCATTCACAACGCTCGACTGCACCAGAAAGCGATTGGTACAGACGCAGGTTTGCCCTGCATTACGGAATTTAGCCGCCATGGCGCCTTCCACTGCGGCATCCAGGTCGGCATCTTCAAAAACGATAAAAGGCGCATTGCCGCCCAGTTCCAGCGAAATTTTCTGGATATGCTGTGACGCCTGGGCCATCAATTTACGACCGACTTCAGTAGAGCCGGTGAAAGTGATCTTGCGAACCAGTGGCGATTCGGTCAATGCCTGGGCTATTTCACTCGCCTTGCCCGGAACCACATTGAACACGCCGCGTGGGATACCTGCCCGTTCAGCAAGATACGCAAGCGCGGTAGCGGAAAACGGGGTCTGGCTGGCAGGTTTGACCACAATGGTGCAACCCGCCGCCAAGGCAGCGCCTGCTTTGCGCGTTATCATCGCCGCCGGGAAGTTCCAAGGAGTGATCGCCCCCACCACTCCTACCGCTTGCTTGGTCACCACAATGCGCTGGTTGGGATTGGACGCCGGCACGGTTTCCCCATAAACGCGCCGGCCTTCTTCGGCAAACCAGCGCAGGAAACTGGCCGCATAGGCAATCTCACCCGCTGCCTCCTTGAGAGGCTTGCCCTGCTCAAAGGTCATCAACATGGCAAGATCCTGCTGGTGCTCAAGCATCAGGTCATGCCACTTGAGCAACATGTCGCCACGTTCTTGCGCAGTCAACCCCTTCCAGGCAGGCAGGGCGGCATCCGCTGCGGCAATGGCACGTTCGGTTTCCGCCCGGCCCAAACGAGGAACATCACCCACCTGCTCACCGGTGGCCGGGTTAAGCACGTTGATCTGCTCGCCGCTGTCAGCGGCTACCCAACTGCCGTCTATATAGGCAAAAGGGCAATATAGCTGTGTTTCCTTGAGGGCTTCCATGAAAAACTCCTGGCCGGGTTGGGGCCTAACGGCGAATTGGTCTTCTCATGCTAAGACGAAAACCGGTGTTGAACCAAGTTCTGCTTTACAGCATGGCCCGTCACGCAACCCTATTCCACCCTCAATTCACCAACATGAGAAATTCCTGACGCGTTGCCTGGTCATTACGAAAAGCACCCAGCATTACCGAGGAGGTCATGCTTGAGTTCTGCTTTTCCACACCGCGCATCATCATGCATAAATGACGCGCTTCGATGACCACAGCAACCCCTCTTCCTTGTGTCACTTGCTGAACCGCCTCGGCGATCTCGCGGGTAAGATTTTCTTGAATCTGCATGCGCCGAGCGAACATGTCCACGATTCGCGCAAACTTGGAGAGCCCCAGCACCTTGCCATCGGGCAAGTAAGCGATGTGACATTTTCCAATAAAGGGCAATAGATGGTGCTCACACATCGAGTACAGCTCAATATCCTTTACCAGCACCATTTCATCGGTCTGGGAGGCAAATACCGCACCATTGACGATTTGTTCGAGTGACTGATGATAACCGGCATTGAGAAACTGCATTGCCTTGGCAGCTCGCTTGGGGGTCTCTCTCAAGCCCTCCCGGTCAGGATTTTCTCCCAACCCCGCAATGATATGGCGATAGTGGTCGGCAAGTTCATCGGTCATGTCGGGCCTCTTGAGATTACGCTACGACACAATGAACCCTTTAACCCGGCTCACTGTAATCGGCATAGGTAATGCTGTGTCAGGCAGTGCCTCGGACGGACACCAGTTATTCTTTTATCGTACAATAACTATACCTTAATTTATTACTGTACAATAAAATAGTATTCTTCTGATTATTCTAACGCACCTCACTCGTCTGTGGCAGAGTGCCGCGCCATGGCAGCCCCATGGTATTGCCCTGTGCTATCATTATTTTGCATACACTGAGCCTGCATTTTTCGATTTTTGTGCAGCTTAGATACAGGTTTCACTATCGAGAGTCCGTCATGATGCCAATATCTCCCTCCCTCTGGTTATCCGCTTTGAGCGTTTCACTGCTTGCCCTGCCCTTGAATGCCGCAGCGGCGACACTCACATTACCCAGCGATGCTCGGATTGGTGTTGAAGTCATCGATACTCTGAACCTGAGCGCGTCTACGCCCGAACACAACGACATATTGCTGCATCCTGCGCAGGTTGCCGGGACGTCTCATACGCTTCCCGATTATTGCGTTCTGGTGGCAAACGCACGCTTTGAAGACCAGCGGGTGCGTATCACTACACAAGACGTCACCTGCATCGAAACGACTTCCAGCGAGAGTGAGATTTTCTCGGGAGAAATCAGTGCTGCCGCCTACGGAGAAGACGGGAGTTATGGCCTGCCCTGTGGCGATGATGGCTGTGCGTTAAAACCCGGCCAAGGTTTTCTTCTGCATTTATCCGAGGAGGTGACGATCGAAGCACAGGAAAACGTTTCCGCTAAAATCAATCAAGAACGTCGCCAAGCTGATGGCACCGGCGTGGCTAACCCCATTCCCGCCGACAGCCCCTCTCCTGATACAGCCACTGAAGCGCTCGATGACCCAGACGCTGAATAACCGCTAAGCCAAGCTCAAGTCTCAAGCCAACCATGGCTGGTGTCGATCGAGCACCAGCCGTTGCTGCTCCAATTGGCGAATATGCTGATCCCAATAGCCGCTATCAGCCAGCCAGGGAAACGCCGCCGGAAAAGCCGGATCAGACCAGCGTGAAACCAGCCAGGCACTGTGACGAATCAAGCGAAGACTGCGCAAAGGCTCGATCAGTGCCAGTTGGTCATGGGGAAAGTCACCGGCCTGTTCATATCCTTCCGCCATTTCGCTCAATTGGGCGCGCCACTCTGCCGGGTTGCCGATAGGCAATAACATCCATATGTCCTGTATGGCCGGACCCATTAGGCAATCATCGAAATCCACCAGAGTAAAGTCTTCATCCCGCCCGAGAATATTGCCCAGGTGACAATCGCCATGACAACGAATCAATTGCTCAGTAGGCCAGGCAATATCCTTCAGCACGCCATGTAAATTATTGGTAATGGTTTCATAGGCACGGCGTTGATGACGCCCCAGCCAGTCACTGGCAAGCACACGCTGCTGGGCCTCGATGACCTGGCTATCCAGGTCGAGTACCGGCCGGTGCTGAAAAGGCTTGCGCCGAGATACCTGGTGCAAGCTTCCCAAGAGCTCCCCCAATGCATAGAGATGAGCGGGGTTGTCCAGTTCCGGTGCCTGGCCGACTTTCTGGGCAAACAAGGCAAATCGAAACGAGCGAAAATGATGCAGGGTACGGCCTTGCTCATCTTGCCATGGAGCTGCTATCGAAACCCCTGCCGCTGCCAACTCCAGCAGAAAATCATGCTCTTCCTGGATACAGGCATCACTCCAGCGCTGAGGTCGATAGAACTTGATCACCCAACCCTGACCCTTTTCGTCACGAAACAGCAACACACGATTTTCGTAACTGTTCAGTGCGAACGGCTCTCTTTCCGGCCATATACCCACTGACTCTGCAGCGGCCATGACGTAGTCTGGCGAAAGCTCGCCAAAAGGGTGAATTACTTGAGACATTATTCGTCAGCCTATCCTGTGCTAATTGCTCTATCGTATCAGGCCTGCTGCAAGGGTGTTCGAGCGATTGCCCACACATCGACTCGCTCGGCACCGGCTTCCCTGGCCGAGCCGGCTTGACTCGAAGCTAAAGCAACCGAGATTGCGCCGGGGTTGGTTCAAATTGACTTTTTTTTAAAAACCAGTAGAATTCACTCCGGTTGTGCGGATGTGGTGGAATTGGTAGACACGCTAGATTTAGGTTCTAGTGCCGTAAGGTGTGGGAGTTCGAGTCTCCCCATCCGCACCAATGATTAAAAGATATTTTTCAATGCCTTAGCGCTACCCCTCCTTCCTAAATTGTCTCAAGATGGTCTACTTTAGACATAGCCGACCCAACATTTTTGCTCTTCTTTCTTGCCTTGCTTCCCATAACCTTTTTTGCCGTATCCACAATCGGCAGGTTGGCATGACCCACGCACCAAAGAGCCATGGACTGGTGATCAGGCAATCCGGAAAACGCTCTGGACTCAACGCCAGCATCCGGTACCGCCGCCCCTACCAAGCAGCACAGCACAACTAAACGAGCTGATAACCAGCACCAGCAAGCTCCATACCGGCTTTTCCTTGCCTGCTGACGACTATAGACGAGCACATCATCTAGCCATAGGAATTGTTCGGCGCGTCATTTAGGATGGCAACTGCTACTCTGTTTGCTCTGACACAGGAGAAGTCCATGCAAGATATAAGTCGCCTTGAAGCTGGCATGACCACGAAGATTGGCACGGATCAGGTAAAGGAGCCTGAGGTGGGCAGGGAATATGTGCGGGCGCTCGATTCCAATACCTGGCTTCTGTTTACCGAAGATCCGGCGGAGGATCGCCCAGTTGTTGTTCGCATCGACAGTATCGATGGCGATGTGTGCCACTGCACGGTCACAAGAAAGCCAAGTTGATAGCAGCCGCGCCCAGCCTAGTCAATGAGCTGTTGGAAATGGGTCTGGCTTTGCCATATGAAGAAGATCAGGGCGAACGCGCTCTGCTTCATCGGGTGGCTCTGTCAGACGGTGGACAAAGATCAAATTGTAGTTTGCCCGGGTAGCTGTAACGAGATGCCTGCAGTGTTTCCTTAAGTGCTCTTGGCACAAGAAGTATCAACAACATGTCTAGAGATGGCTTGCTTTTCATGAGCTGAACCGATTCGCTGCAGCTCCAAATATACTTCCTTTACAGCCAGAACCTTCTCTTCTAACTTGCAAATACGCTAACAGGAAAGGAGTTCTGTCATGTCAATCAAACGCAATGTCTGCGTCACCACACTCGCCATTACCGCCACCACTGCGGGGTTTCAAGCTCAAGCGCAGGAGGATTTGGTAAGGCCATTAAGTGACTGGAATTATGAAGATATTTACGAAGCTGGCGGTATAAGAGCTGACAGATTAATGGATGCCGAGGTCTTTGGGGACAATCAGGAAGAAATCGGCAGCGTCGAAAATGTGCTTATTACACAGGACAATAAGATAGCTGCCATCATCGCCCAGGTAGGAGGATTCTGGGATATTGGGGATACGCATGTCCTGGTTCCCTGGGAAGAAGTTGAGCTGCACGAAGATGGAGTAATGATCCCTGTAACAGAAGACAATGCCGATGAATACGGACTCTTTGCTTCTGACGAATACATTACCAAACAAGAGCTCAGCCAGACCCAGCAAGTCGAGGACGATCTTGAAACTGGCCCGGGCATTTGGAAACTCACCGACTTGCTTGACGACTATGCAACGGTTGGAGAAGCCATCGGCTATGGTTATATCGACAACATGCTGTTCTCGCGTGAAGGCGAGGTTCAAGCCGTAATCGTCGAGCCCGATTCAGATTATGGTGCTGGAACTTACGCTTATCCCTTTTATGGTTATGGGTATGGCTGGGCTCCAGGTTACCCCGCTTATTCCTTGCAATATGATGCAGATGAAGTTGGTGAAATGGAGTCTTTCGACTATGAAAGATACGAAGATCTTCTGGAAGAATAGCTAAGCACTTAAACTATCGCCACTAATTGAACTGGCCGGTTTCTTCACGAGAGTTCTGCCGCCGAGCAGGGCAATAACCGAGCTGATGAAACTGATTCAAGCGAGCTGCAGCATGACAAGAAACTTCGCTCTCTTGATGATTGGAAGAGTACGATCTTTTTCCCAGTGCAAATATAAATGAGTCATGTATCTACAAACAAGAAATGGAGCGCGTAAGCACTCAAGCTATCATTATTGAACTGGCGCGCTCCGAATTTGGTCAAGGCCCTCTTTCAACTTGGGCCACCATCGTTATTTTATCTAAAAGCGCGTAATACCTCTTCCTGAGTCGCGTAGCGCGAAGGAAGGAGATGCAAGCGCGGCGTCCGAGAGGACGCCTTGTGTTTTTACGCAAATGATACTAAGCTGTAAGCCATGAAAACCGAACGCGCCTACAAGTACCGATTTTACCCGACGCCCGAGCAGGAAATCCTGCTGGCGCGGACGTTTGGGTGCGTGCGGTTTGTCTGGAACGCAGTGCTGCGCTATCGCACCGATGCGTTCTATCAACGTCAGGAAAAGATCGGTTACAACGACGCCAGCGCTTTCCTGACCCAGCTGAAAAAGCAGCCTGACACCGCGTTCCTGGCCGAGGTCAGTTCGGTGCCCCTGCAGCAATGCCTGCGCCATCAACAATCGGCCTTCAAGCACTTCCTTGCCAAGCGCGCACGATACCCGCGATTCAAGTCAAAGAAGCAGCGGCAGTCCGCCACCTTTGCCAGTTCGGCGTTTGCGTATCGTAACGGCGAGATCGCACTGGCCAAGTGCAAGGCACCGCTTAACATCCGCTGGAGCCGCGAGCTTCCGTCAGCCCCCAGCACCGTTACCGTGTCCCAAGACCGCGCCGGTCGCTATTTCATTAGCTGCCTGTGCAAAGTGGACGCCGAATCACTGTCCATTACCCCCAAGATGGTGGGTATCGATCTCGGGCTGAAAGACCTGTTCGTGATCAGTGACGGCAAACGGGTCAATAACCCCCGCCATACGGTGCGTCACGCACGCAAACTGGCGCGGGCGCAACGGCAACTGAGCCGTAAGCAAAAAGGCTCGAACAATCGGGCGAAAGCCAAGCAGAAAGTGGCCAGGCGCCACGCGAAAATCGCCGATGCCCGGCTTGACCACCTTCATAAACTCACCCGGCAGATCGTCAACGAGAACCAAGTGATCTGTGCTGAAAGCCTCGCGGTGAAAAATAGGGTCAAGAACTGGTCTCTGGCGAAAGCCATCAGCGATGTGGGCTGGGGGGAGCTGGTGCGCCAGCTCGACTACAAGGCCGCCTGGGCGGGGCGCCAGTTCGTCCAGATCGACCGTGGGTACCCCAGCAGCAAGCGCTGCCATGGCTGCGGGTTTGTCGTCGAATCCTTGCCGCTCAATGTTCGCACCTGGGACTGTCCGGACTGCGGCACCCAAGGCATCGACCGCGACGTCAACGCGGCCCGCAACATCCTGCAAGCCGGCACCGCGCTGTTAGCCGGTGCCGAGAGTTGAAGCACTACCGAGGGGCACTCGGGAAGTTACGCCTGTGGAGTTTGTGTAAGACCGGCAATGCCAAGGCATTGAGGCGACGGACAGCGAAGCAGGAACCTGGGAGGTAACGACCAGGGAATCCCCTTCCACAAGCGCGCTAGCGCTGAAGGTGGGGGAGGATGTCAAATTTCATGCTACCTATCAAGGGCCTTTAGCATCAGATTCCTATCTATATATCCAATTTTTTGGGGTATCACATAGCGGATCATGCAACACTGGGAACTGGAGGAAGCCACCCTCTTCCAGAGCGAAAAACTGTCATTCTCAAGCTTAGGGCCATTGACATTTATGGACCGGAAGACCCCCTGCTAGAAAGCTTTGCGCCGTTTTAACCTCGTCTTGGATGCAGCGCCTCAACAAGCGAGGGCAGCGGCAGTAAGTAAAAAAAGAATTTACAGCATTGAAACGCAACAGACTAACTGAGACTGCTCCCTAACGGAGAGCCGGTCGCTCATGCAACGAGACTTTGAGTCAACTACCTCGCCCTAAAGGACGAGGCTTGTGACAACAAGCCCGGTTGACCAGGGAAAGCGGTAGCCAACCCGCTACGTTTGCAATAGGTCGTCAAGACCCACCGCCGAATGCTTCGCTCAGTTCGGCGCTCTGGAAGATCAGGATCATGCTGGCGAAAGGTAAAGCGCCGAAGGTTCTGGTCGCTACCGCAAGGTAGGAGCCGGTTGCAGACATTCCCGAGGGGAGACAGGTTGGAAGACCTGCGTCACCAGGCCCGTAAGGGTTCTATTTAAGAAGGAGATCGCATGGCGGTGTTTGTATTGGGAAAGAACAAGCAGCCGTTGATGCCGTGTAGCGAAAAACGCGCACGGCTATTGCTGGAGCGTGGTCGGGCGGTGGTGGTGAACCTGACGCCTTTCGTGATCCGCCTGCGTGATCGATGCCTGAGTGACTGCGCCTTGCAGCCGACGTTGCTGGGCATTGATCCGGGCAGCAAGGAAACCGGCCTGGCGCTGATGCGTCTGGAAGACAACGCGACGGCCGAGCAAGCCCCGGCAACCCGCCATGGGCTTTGCCTGTTTCAGTTGGTGCATCGGGGCTTCCAGATTCGCCAAGCCTTGGAGCAACGTGCCGGTTTTCGGCGTCGGCGTCGCAGCAAGAACCTGCGCTATCGGCAACCACGTTTCGACAACCGCACCAAGCCCAAGGGCTGGCTGGCCCCCAGCTTGCAGCATCGTGTCGATACAACCATGGCCTGGGTGGACAAGCTGTACCGTTGGGCACCCGTGACTCACCTGAGCATGGAGCTGGTGCGTTTCGATCTGCAGAAGATGGAAAACCCCGAGATTTCCGGCATTGAGTATCAACAAGGCACGCTCCTGGGCTATGAGGTGCGCGAATACCTGCTCGAAAAATGGGGTAGAGAGTGCGCCTACTGCGGTACCGGTGATACGCCCCTGGAGATCGAGCATGTGGTAGCGAAATCTCGGAACGGCTCTAGCCGGGTGGCCAACCTGACCATCGCCTGTCACGACTGCACTCAGGCCAAGGACAGCCAGTGGCTTGCTGATTTCTTTGCCACCAACAAGGGACTCAAGAAACGCCTCAAAGCCAATGGCTTGTCGGCGGACGTCCGCCTTGAGCGCGTCCAGCGCCAGCTCAAATTACCGCTGCGGGATGCCGCTGCCGTCAACGCCACCCGTTGGGCGCTGTTCGGAGCCATGAAAACCACCGGCCTGCCGGTCGCCGTGGGCAGTGGTGGTCGCACCAAGTACAACCGTCAGCGGCTGGGTATTCCCAAGACCCATGCCCTGGATGCGGCCTGTGTCGGCAAGTTCGACACCCTGAAAGGCTGGCGGGTACCCACCCTAGTCATCAAGGCCATGGGCCGTGGCAGCTACCAGCGCACGCGCCTCGACAAGTACGGCTTCCCACGGGGCTATTTGATGCGGCAGAAGCAAG
>NZ_QPIJ01000110.1 GCF_003336665.1 Vreelandella rituensis
CGCCTTGGCGATGGCATCAATGGCGTCGCTGAAATGCATGAGACCTTTCCGTATCAGTTGCCTGACACGGAAAGGTCTCATGATCAGCTTGTTGAAAATAGGCTTAACTGACTGGCATTACCACTTAGCGGTGTCTGACGCAAGCCTAATTGCTCAGCAGTATAGCGCCCTTCATCAATCAGGTAGTAGCGTAGATGTGGCTGGTAGACCTGCAAGAACGCGGGCGGTTCAGGGTACACCATATCGTAAATATCTTGCCGGGCCGTCCAATTCTCAGAACCATTATAGAGCACGATAGGTAGGATCGGCGGCAAGCCCTTATGCGGCGTCGTCATTCCATTTTTGAGCAGATGATCGTAGAAGCAGGCCACGTAGTGCATCAGTCGGATCGGCATGGTGCGGTCCACTGACGACTGGAACTCCAGCAGGATGTAGAGGAAAACCTGCTGGGTGACGCCCTGCCAAGTGACCTCCACTGACCAGACCACGTCTTCGAACTTCTCCTCGAACAGCGGCGTGATGTAGTTACCGCTGTGGTTCTTGAGCGTCGAGAAGTCCATCAGCTCGGCCATTTCGGCCGGAGCGAAGCCTTCAATCAGCTGTTGCACGAACTCCGGGTAGCTGAATAACTCTTTATAGCCAGTATCATGCTGTTTGTGGGTGGTATCGGCCATGCTGACTCCTATCTCAATGTCATCGATCATGGCCGCCGCGTCCTGCACTGGTCGCGTGCCACCTACCACCCCACCGTCGGAATGGGTTGCTCAGCAACTGTTCAATGCCTTCCTGGACTTGGAGACCCTGCCAGAAGCGATGGTAATGGACCGAGACAGTATTCTGCTACCCATTGCCCAGACCCTCCCCGGCATGAACATCAAGCCCATACGCATCGCCTACAAGTGCCCATGGCAAAACGCCGTGATTGAGCGTTTTCATCGCACGCTCAATAAAGAGCTGTTGCGTTACGTTCAGCCACTCAATGATCGCCACCTAAACCGTTTGCTCGGCAAGTTCCGCCAGTACTACAACACGGCCAGGCCGCACATGCCCAACGACGCAGAGCCACCGATCTTGCCCGACATGAACCATCACCCGGCTGCCAACGATCCTGACTTCTTCAAGGCGCCCAGGAAACTGGTACGCAAGAAGTGGCTGGGTGGCTTGCACTCCAGCTACCGCTGGGCCGCATAACGCTCAACGGATTGTCGAAAGACACCCCCCTTCTATCGGCTTTGGTAACCGAGGCTTCCCCGTGTCTGACATTCAGCAAAAGCAGGCAAGGTGCACTGTGAGTTGCTGGTTAACCTACCCTATTGGAGCAATGCACACCCGCCACAGAGAAAACTGGCCAGCTATTAGTGATCATAAGACCTAAAATTGGTCAAAAAGTGATCCACTTAATTTCTGGCCATTACAGCCGTTTTGTGCCGTAACGGTAGGGAAACACATCAGGTAGCGACATAAAACGCCGTACAAGGTAGTGCGCGGCGTTGGCGACGAGAGCATTACGCAGCGGAGTCTCCGTGGGGGCGAGCCGTCAAGTCCACGCCCAAGGCACGCATCACGGTGAGCATTGTTTTCAGGGTAGGGTTGCCTTGCTCACTGAAGGAGCGATAAAGCTGTTCACGGGAAAGCCCCGTCTCACGGGCCAGTTCCGTCATGCCCTTGGCGCGGGCCACTACCCCCATCGCCTTGGCAATGTAGGCGGTATCGCCGGTTTCCAGCGCATCGGCGAGAAATACCGCAATGGCTTCCTCGCTCTCCAGTGCTGCTGCCGGATCGTAATCGTAAATCTTGTCGCTCATGACGCCTCCCACTCTGCTGCCAGACGCTGTGCCGTGTCGATATCGCTTTGCTGGCTGTCTTTATCGCCGCCGCACAGGAGGATGATGATCTCGTCGCCACGCTGCTTGAAATAGATACGATACCCAGGGCCATGATGGATGCGTAGCTCACTGACACCCTGCCCCACTGGCTTCACGTCCCCCGGCAAGCCATTGGCCAACCGAAAGACAGGCGCTGCAATCAGCGCCTTGGCACGCTGATCACGGAGCTTACGCTCCCACTTTCGGTAGGTATCGGTCTGTTTGATATCGAGCATGTGCAAACATGCAGCTCTTAGACTACAGAGACGCAAGGCACAGAAAAATGCGAACGCCTGTGCAACGTGGCGTAAATGATGCCCTGCCCCCCCCATAAGAAGCCTCTCAAGCAGCAACCCCCACGCAACCTCATGTGTCCTCGCCACTTTTTTGGCTGAAGGCTCGCAATGATGGTGAAGTGGAACAAGACCTAAAACTGGTCAAAAAGTGATCGACTTAATTTCTGGCCATTACAGGCAGGTCAATCCATCATGTCTACCAGGAAGTTCAGCTGAACACTTCCGCCTCACCAAGAGCTGCCCCGGTTTTATCTTTTTCGGAAAGCGCGACGGGTACCGGAAGCTCGGGCCATTCGATTCCCAGCTCAGGGTCATCGAAGCGAATGCAATGTTCGGATTGCGGATGGTAGTAATCGGTCGTCTTGTAGAGAAAATCCGCCGTTTCCGAAAGCACGACAAAGGCATGGCCGAAACCTTCCGGCACCCACAACTGGCGGTTATTTTCGGTGGAAAGCTCCACCCCCACCCACTGGCCGAAATGCGGAGAGCTACGGCGCAAATCCACTGCCACATCCCAAACGCTGCCATGAGTGACACGCACCAGCTTGCCTTGAGGTTGCTCCAACTGATAGTGAATGCCTCGCAGCACGCCCTGGCGTGAACGGGAATGATTATCCTGGACGAACTCACGCTTGCAGCCGGTGGCCTGCTCGAAAGCTTGCTGATTGAAGCTTTCCATAAAAAAGCCCCGAGCGTCGCCGAATACCTTAGGCGTTAGTATCACCACCTCAGGCAAAGAAGTCTGTTCTACCTTCATCAGATTTTGCGCGGGAAACCCGGTTGCTTTAGCGCCGGGAGGGATAGCGCGTCGTGCGCAGCACGACTCGGGGTTCCCTGTCCGCGCCTCCTTTATGATTGGATTGTGGGTAGTGGGTGATAGCCGTAGCCATCACCGCGTTGCAGCAGGGTGCAGTAGCGCCAGAAAATCCCCTGGACCGCGCCCTGTTCGGTCTGAATATTGAAACTGCCGGTCTTGCGGATGGCCACGCGACCTGTATGTGTCCCGGCCTTCTTGCCGCTGGGCACCACCGCCCTGACCCTATCGCCGGTCTGAAAGCCCTGCACTTGCTTTTGGCGCATCAGGTAGCCCCGTGGGAAGCCGTACTTGTCGAGGCGCGTGCGCTGATAACTGCCGCGCCCCATGGCCTTGATGACTAGGGTGGGTACCCGCCAGCCTTTCAGGGTGTCGAACTTGCCGACACAGGCCGCATCCAGCGCATGGGTCTTGGGAATACCCAGGCGCTGACGGTTGTACTGGGCGCGACCGCCGCTGCCCACGGCGACGGGTAGACCAGTGGACTTCATTGCACCGAACAGTGCCCAGCGGGTGGCATTGACAGCGGTGGCATCCCGCAGCGGTAATTTGAGCTGGCGCTGGACGCACTCAAGGCGGACTTCCGCCGACAAGCCATTGGCTTTGAGGCGTTTCTTGAGTCCCTTGTTGGTGGCAAAGAAATCAGCAAGCCACTGGCTGTCCTTGGCCTGGTTGCAGTCGTGACAGGCGATGGTCAGGTTGGCCACCCGGCTAGAGCCGTCCCGAGATTTCGCTACCACATGCTCGATCTCCAGGGGCGTATCACCGGTACCGCAGTAGGCGCATTCCCGGCCCCATTTTTCGAGCAGGTATTCACGCACCTCATAGCCCAGGAGCGTGCCTTGCTGATACTCGACCCCGGAAATCTCTGGGTTTTCCATCTTCTGCATATCGAATCGCACCAGCTCCATGCTCAGGTGAGTCACGGGTGCCCAACGGCACAGCTTGTCCACCCAAGCCATGGTGGTATCGACCCGGTGTTGCAAGCTGGGCGGCAGCCAGCCCTTCTTGCGCGTCCGGTTGTCGAAGCGTGGCTTGCGATGGCGCAGATTCTTGCTGCGACGCCGACGCCGAAAACCGGCACGTTGCTCCAAGGCTTGGCGAATCTGGAAGCCCCGATGCACCAGCTGAAACAGGCAAAGCACATGGCGGGTTGCCGGTGCCTTTTCTTCCGTTGCGTTGTTTTCCAGCCGCATCAGCGCCAGCCCGGTTTCCTTGCTGCCCGGATCGGCAGCCAGCAGGGTTGGC
>NZ_QPIJ01000111.1 GCF_003336665.1 Vreelandella rituensis
CATTTCCAGAAACTGGAACTGGTCATCAACAACGTCAAGTTCCAGGACGGAGAGCAAGTAATCGATCAGTCAGACAGGAACGCCGCCTGACCGTCGTACACCAGATTTGACAATAACTCGTGCAATGCTTATGGTGACGACACGGTCGGCACAGGCGATTGCAGATGGCGAAACATGAACTTCAGGGCGGGTGCGAGACTTGCCCGCCAAATACGCCAGGTATGACCGCCGGAAAACACTTCCAGCTGGACTTGGCCGGGTTGATGCGGCATTAGAGCGGCCTGTAAACGGCGCGCATGGCTTAGGGCGTCGTAGACATCGCGGCTGCCCGCACTCAAATAAAGCGGCACTACAAGCTCCTGCTTTAGGTAGTTGTCCAAGTGCGTGGTGTAGTTGAGGTTTTTCCAGAGCCCTTCATCAAAGCGGTTATCGTCGCCAAGAAAAGCCGGATGCTTGCGCGCCGTCGAGTTGCTTGGCGGCAACGGGTAGTAGCTGGCCGGACTCAACGCTACGGTGGCAGCGAACAGCATGGGGTTCTCAAGTGCCAGATTGATGCTGCCGTACCCTCCAGCGGAGAGCCCACCAATGCCGCGCCACTCGCGTTCGGGCACAACCCGCCAGAGCGTTTCGACATGCGGCATCAGATCATTCAAAAATGCCGTGCGCGCCGCCTCGTTATGACCATCGACCCACCAGCTTCGACTTCCAGGCATGACAAACACCGTGGGGGGAATATCGCCACGGCGGATTAGTCGGTCGGCTACTTGCTTGAGCGCTCCGTGGCTTACCCAGTCGCGGTCGCTGCCAAAAGAGCCGTGAAGTAGATAGACTACCGGATAGTCGAGCCCTGAATCATGATAGCCATCAGGCAGATAAAGAGTGTAGGGATAATCGCGTCCCAGCGTTTCGGCGTGGAAACGGTGATGAGTTACTTGACTAGCCAGGGCCTGATTCGCCACGAATAGCGCCGACACCAGTAGCAAGAAAAGGAGGGCAAGTAAGCGCGATTTTATGCACCATGGTGCGACCTTCATACCCAATCCTCGTCGCTCTCGCATGAGTGGACATGCCATTCTTGAAGGAATTCGTACTGTACCGAAGTGTCCGACAGCGCGTAAAGACGTGATATTCCCCTTACACAAGGACGACAGGAAACCAGGCCATGCAACGTATTGAGGAAGTTTACTGGCTGCGTGCCTACGGCTGTCTGGCCGTCTTCTCTTTTCATCTCCTTGACCATCTAGAGCAGCACGTCGATACATTGGCGCTCAATTTGGCACGTATTCCCACCGTCCTCGGCACCCCGATCTTCATCTTTATCTCCATATTCCTATTCTCCGCCCGTTATGGGCGCAATATCCCGGCCGGCTTTTTAGGTAATCGGGTGAAATACGTGATGCTGCCCTATTTAGTCTATGGCCTCGCTTACTCCGTGGCCGAGTTCATGCGGCTGCGCACCCTAGGTATCGACGCAGGTTTGTGGGCAATCCTGCAGGAGTACATTCTGTTTGCAGGATGGCATGGTTACTTTCTAATCATTGCCGCACAATTCTACGCTTTCTACTGGCTTTACGGACGTCTAGACCTGGCTCGCTGGTTGCCTGCCACACCATGGCTTTTGATTGGTAGTCTGATCAGCATGGGTTGGTGGGGCTACTGGCAGTGGAAAAGCACGTTACCACCCGGCTATCTGCACTGGATCGCGCCGTTAGGCTGGCTTTACCTGTTTTTCCTCGCCCTTGTGTTGGCACAGTATTATGGCGCCACATTCGATAAGCGACCGGATTGGATGGTGAAACTTGCGCAGCCCCGCTGGTTAATTGCCATGACGAGCCTAATCGTGCTGCTCTCATTGCCCGGCTGGCTGAGCTACTCCTCCAAGGAAGTATGGGTGGTGCCGCTGTTTCTGCTGTTTACGCTATGGCTGATGAAATGCTTGAAAGGCCGCCGAGCACCGCCGTTGGTAAGGCGTCTTAATGAGTTCTCATTCGGCATCTATCTCACCCATCCGATGTTATTTAACCTCGTAGACTCGCTAGGCGCGGGTGAACGCTTATCACCGGTATTGTATGCCTTCGCGCTGGCAGTGGTGGGTATGGTGGGCTCCATCGGCTGGAATCTAATCGTTAACCGCTGGCAGTGGGGTGGGCTACTATTCGGCAAGCGGATGCAACTTGCTTGATGGCACGCAACGGCATTTGCGCCGCCGTGTACGTTTGGTAACAAAAATAGCGGAACTGTTATTTTCACTTCGCGTCACACGTATGGTTGCAATCGATCATGTTCCAGTACATTTGAATCATGGTACATGCGCCATCACGAAAATATTAAGGAAAATGAGGCACGTATGAAACAGCAAAAAATGTATGCGTTCTTAGCCGCCGTACTACTGAGTGTTGGTGTAATGATCTCTGTTGCCCACGCCCAACAAGATTCAGGTGTCCCCGAAACCAGGCAAATGAATAGTGCAGATTTCTCTGATGCACAGCTTAAGCAGTTCGCTGAGGCGTCTCAGGAAATCGCGACGGTTTCTCAGGATTATACCGAACAGCTCGACACTGCTGAAGACGAAGCCGCGCAGCAAGCAGTGTATACAGAAGCTAATGAGAAAATGGTTGAAGTTGTAGAGGATAGCGGCCTAGATGTCGATACCTTCAACACTATCGGTCAAGCTATCCAGCAAGACCCCGAGCTAATGTCGCGTGTTCAGGAGATGGCCGAGTCATAAAGGTGAATTTCTGAACATGGATTTTTGGAAATTAACTCTAAGTATTTCCATTCTTGCCCTAAGGAACCGCTAATCAATTCGTCTCTGAGCCGTTGAAGCGTCAGCACTTCACAGCATCACGTCAGCGGCTTCTTTTGACCATTTTAGGTCGGCTATTTTGCCTGGCAGCCGGGTTATGCCGCTGCCAGGCCATATTCGAGACATATTGGCCCTGTCAGCATGGTCTTGGCATCGGCTAGCCAGCACCAACTTACTGAGGAGAAACAGGGTGAACAGTTGCGCCTTGATGACGTTGCAGTGACACAACACCGGTAGTCCTGGGTATCTTTCGTTTCGCCCAGGTACTTCTGTATGACGATGTAACCTGCGTCACCATATACCCGATTGTCTTTATCCCGGACTAGATGGCCCGCCATGGTGACATCGGCCACGTTGGCCGCGATACTGTAGGTAAGTTCGGTAACCGCATCAATACCAATATGGGCCTTCATCCCGGGTTATTCACGACGCAGGCCTGAAAACGAAGATAGCGAATGGTAACCTCTATAAAAATCAGTACGTTCCGGCAAGAACCTGATGCAAGAGGACCATTCGCTATGGGTGAAAGATTACCGTCCTGGTCACCGACCTGCAACGGCTCTGTTCATGTTCAACTAAGCGGCGATGCCACCACCAGCGATGCGGGTGGATTGGTACTTCGCGAAGCACTCGATACGAGTGGGGTGATTGATGCACTGGCGTACCGTCTGGTCGATCCGCGAGATCCCTTACGCGTACGCCACTCGCTGGCCAGCCAGCTCCGCACCGTCGTGCTTCAGCGGGCCATGGGATGGGGCGACTTAAGCGATACCGACGTGCTCAATCATGACCCGCTCTGGCAGCTGGCATGTAGCGATGCACGTAGCTTAGCGCCGTTAGAAGAAGCACGCCCGTCGCAAGCAACGCTCTCTCGGCTCATTACCTGCTTGAGTGATTCGAACAACCTCGACACCGTGCACGAAGGCTTATTGCGGTTGGCGATCTGGCGCTTGAACAGTTTGCCGGATGTCACCCCTTATACGGCTAATACGCCGATGACCCTCGATATCGACGGCCTGCCCATCGAGGTCTTTGGCCACCAGGGTGGCAGCGCCTATAACGGCTACGTCGGCACCCGGGTTTACTCACCCCTTATCGCCTCCATCGCCGAAACTGGCGACATGGTGGGCGGCTTACTTCGAGAAGGGAATGCTGGCCCGGCAGAAAACGCAGATACCTGGATACCTCACCTCGTTCAGCGCTTAATGGAAGGCACGAATCGAGACGTGGACCAGTTCCGTGTGCGTCTGGATGCAGGCTTTACCGATGGTGAAACGCTACGCGCCCTCGACGCGCACGATATCGCTTATCTGGGACGGTTAAAGAGCAACAAAGCCCTGCAGACGCTGGCGGCGCCTTATCTTAAAC
>NZ_QPIJ01000112.1 GCF_003336665.1 Vreelandella rituensis
AGAGGGCGTATCGTGTGACCGATCAACAAGTGGGCCACAAGCCAATAAAACAAGGGACGCTCCTCGTGCAAATGGCGGTTACCCAATAGCCGATCGACGCGCTTGATGGTGTGTCGAGGCGTCGCGGGCCCTGGCAAGGCACGCCCCAGCGCTGTTAACCCCAGTCGACGCTCCGTCAGCAAGGCACCGACCGTATCCAGTAGTGCCTGAAGGCGTTTGGCATGAATAGAGGGGAGTGCTGATGTCAGCCAGTTGTGCAAGAATTGAGGGGCCTGCATGGGTCTCCTTAGGCATATTGTTTGTTTGGCGATGAACAACATGCCGACCCATGCAGGCTCTTTCAACATTACCCGCTGATTTTATTGAAAATATTCGTGGGGATCCGTCAGATTTGAAAGGCCACAGCGTTGGGCTGGCCCATTTTGCTTATGTGACCGATAACCTCGATGCCGTTGTTGCCAGATTGACGCGGGTTATGCCATTGCCAAACCCGGGGCTGTAGAGCCGTTTCGCAAAAATGTCTATTTTGTCGATCCGGCTGGGTTCGAAGTGGAGTTTGTCGAGTATCTGAGTGATATCCCGGCCGAGCGGAATTTAAACCGCGATGCTCTGCAATCAGCTACATAGCGATAATGAAGAGCCGCAGGCAGTATTCGGCAAATAGGTTCGCGAGCAGTCCATGGGTGGGACTCGCGAAGCCGATCTAAACAAGCCTCGCCAACACCCCACCATAAAAGCCGCAAATTGCCGCCCGAAACTCCCTCTCCAACGGGTACAATGGGGCCAGTATGGCAAGGCAGCTGCGTTCCAACGCCCATTGGTAAGCAGATTGTCTGTCCAGTTATTTTATAGAAAAGGTAGTTATTAATGATTAATACGAATATATATAAGGCTGTTTATGATTTGGCTGAAAAGCTAATGAAAGCCGCCGATCAAGATGATAGAGAAACATTTAATGCGCTCTACGCAGAGTTGCAGATTATTTGCACCAGTAATGAAAAAACTGATAAAGATCACCCAGAGCAGTGGGAAACGCTGGCTGACTTTACAGAGGAACTAGAAGACGCTCTGGCGGTTTACGAAAAAGCATTAGAAAAAGCCATTGCCATGAATTCGAAAGATCATATGTCATCCGTTGGTTTTTCCATGGCAACGTTGCAAATTGAATTGAACCAAACTGACGCAGCTATCAAAAGCCTTCAACATGCAAAGGTCAGTGCTAATAAAATTGAAGATGACGAATTGAAAAAAGAAATAGATGAGCTGCTTGAAAAGCTAACCACAGGCTAGGCTGCTTGCGTTACCTGAAAGCTGAATGTGTTGAATTTACCTAAGACTAGGGGATTTATTTTGACCAATAATGATATTTTTCGCCGTATCCGTTATACCTTTGATTTAAAAGATAGCACCATGATTGACATCTTCGCCTTGGCAGAGGTCAGCGTCACCCAGGAGCAGGTGGCTGCCTGGCTGAAAAAGGATGAAGATGACGCCTTTGTCACTATGAAAAATAAAGAGCTGGCGGCGTTTCTGAATGGGTTTATTAGCTTTAAGCGTGGCAAGCGCGAAGGCCCCCAGCCTGCGCCTGAAGCGCAACTGAACAATAATATGGTGTTCCAGAAGCTGCGCATTGCGCTGAATTTAAAAGCGGACGATATTTTAGAGGTGTTTGAGCTGGTCGGCTTGCCTTTAAGCAACCATGAATTAAGCGCTTTTTTCCGTAAGCCAAGTCATAAGAATTATCGAGAGTGTAAAGATCAAATACTTCGAAATTTCTTGCTCGGTATTCAACGCCAGTTACGGCCCAATCAAAATGGAGCGGATTTAGAGTCTTGAACCGATAAAGTCGCAGCAGCGCTGTTTATCAAACGGCAGAGGCAAGAGGAAGCGCTTGCATCCTCTTGCCTTATAGAGCCTTAACTCAACCAATAATCCCAGCAGAGTAGGTGGCTGTTAACGTTTCACGCAGACAAAAATCGCATTTCCAGAGACGTTATCCCAAGGGGTGATAGTCTCGTAGTTGTGCTCAAACACATGCACCTCGAAGTAAGGCGTCAGCAGAGCGGTTAACTCCATAAAACTGACCGCTACCATGGGGTGTTCGTCGTTCCATATCTGGGTAGCGTCTGTGCTGGCTTTTTCAATACTCAGCCTGAGCGACTGTTTTTCACCCTGCCCGCTGTAGTGCCAGCCCGAGTGGAAGGTAAACTCCTCGTCTGCTTGCTTGGCGGTATGTTTAACAAATAAGCCGTTGTCGATTTTTTCTTTATCGACCGCATTAAAATAGAAAACGCCACCTGTTGTTAAGGCGCGGCGGGCGCTGGTAATGCACGCTTTGAGCTTTTCGATGCCATCGGTGTAGTGGATGGAGTACAAAAAGCAGGTGATTAAATCGAGGGGTTCGCTAACCTCGAAGTGACTCATGTCTTGCAGCGAGAAGTGCGCTTCTGGGCAGCGCGTGGCGGCGATATCCAGCATCGGCTGGTTGATATCCAGCCCGCTACTTATGTAGCCAGCATCAATAAAATGGCGCACGTGAGGGCCGGTGCCACAGGCTAAATCCAAGTGGGTGGTGCCATCGTTACCAAAGAGCTGATGCAGCCGACAAATGGCGTTACTTTGGGTCTGGTAGTCGATGTCTACGCACATCAAATCGTAGTAGCCAGAAAGGTCGGTATAGAGTGCGTTGACGGACATAGTAGCCTGATGGTGAGAACTGAAATAAATTGGGTGGTACATGGTAAAAGCGCATGGTACATGAGCGGGTAGAGTTTGAGGCAAATTCTTAAACGCTCGCCATTAATGCCCAAATACCGACCACCCGGTACGCTGCACAAACATTTCAAGTGCTTGGGTGCCTAACAGGCTGTTGCCGTAGGCATCCAACCCAGGCGACCAAACGGCAATGGAACCGTGGCTTGGGGAGATGGCCAGTATACCGCCACCTACGCCACTTTTGCCGGGCAGGCCAACCCGAAAGGCGAACTCTCCCGAGGCGTCGTAGTGGCCGCACATCATCATTAGCGAGTTGATACGTCGTGCCCGCTGGGGAGCGACCACCCGGATATCGCTGGGTTTATTGATACCATCCGAGGCCAAAAAAAGCCCGGCATGGGCAAGTTGCTCACAGCTCATCGCGATAGCGCACTGATGGAAGTAGATGCCCAGCACTTTATCGACATCGTGGTCTAGATGACCAAAGGCCTTCATAAAATGCGCAAGAGAGGCATTGCGGTCGCGGTGGGCCATTTCTGAGGCGGCGACGGCGTGATCGAAACAGATGCTGTCGTCATTGGCGACATAGCGCACAAAGTTGAGAATCTCGCCCAGCGTCTCTTTAGGTTCGTGGCCCATCATGATCGCATCGACCACCGCAATGGCACCGGCATTGATAAAGGGGTTACGCGGTTTGCCGCTTTCGTGCTCAAGCTGAACGATGGAGTTGAAAGGGTCACCCGAAGGTTCGCGGCCTACTTTTGACCATAACCAATCGCCCATCTGACCCAGCGCAATGGTCAGCGTAAATACTTTCGAGATACTCTGAATGGAGAAGGGCGTGGTCGCGCAACCGGCTGAATACACCTTGCCATCCACCGTCGCTAGCGAAATGCCAAACTGCTGTGGGTCAACATGGCCGAGCTCGGGAATATAGTCTGCGACCTTGCCACGCTCCTCTGCTTTCGCCATGGTCGCCGCAATGTCATTGATTAATTCTTGCATGGGCTTATCGTCTACCGTCAACTGAGGCGGGGCGCTACCCTAGCGGAAAAGGGTGGAGCTGTCTGTTTACCCTGTCGGAATTTTAACATTTCGCGCGGAATTCCACGTCCAAGCCACGCATTGGGCGTGGAGGGATAGCGCGCCGTCCGTCAGGACGGCCTGGTCTGGTTCTGGATGTAGCGCTTGATGATCTCCGTGTTCG
>NZ_QPIJ01000113.1 GCF_003336665.1 Vreelandella rituensis
TAGCGCAGCACTGCGTTCCAGACAAACCGCACGCACCCAAACGTCCGCGCCAGCAGGATTTCCTGCTCGGGCGTCGGGTAGAATCGGTACTTGTAGGCGCGTTCGGTTTTCATGGCTTACATTTTAGTATCATTTGCGTAAGAACACAAGGCGTCCTCTCGGACGCCGCGCTTGTATCCCTTCGCGCTACGCGACTCAGGAAGAGGTATTACACGCTTTTAGATAAATAGGCAATCTTAAGGGCCTGTTAAGAAAGCACCTGGATAGTGGCCACTCTCTGGTTTCACACGAGTGGTCCTTTCATGACTGTACTCACCCGTTTACGCCGTCACACCACCATGCGCCGCCTGGGCAAAACGCTGGAAAAGCGTGCTAAAGCTTGGGTCTATCGCCGTCTCGCCACCTCATGGAAGCCCGTCCCCGCGTCCTCGGCTACCTTGGAAGGCGTTAAGCGCGTACTGTTGGTTCGCCCCAATTTCCGCATCGGTAATGCCTTGATCAGTGCGCGGTTGATCGATGCCTTTGCGCAAGCGCGCCCTGACATTGAGGTCGATTACTTGGCCACCGATACGACCGTGTCACTGTTTGAGGGCATGCCGTTGACACACTGCCATGCGCTCAGCCGCGACATGCTGGTTCGCCCCTGGAAACTGTTTGTGCTGTGGCGAACGCTACGCCAGCGACGCTATGAACTGGCCATTCAGGTGGCCGATACGTCCTTGACGGGTTGGCTTTGTTTAAAAGCCGTCGGCGCCCGGCGCACCCTGGGAGCTAATGCGCGTCTAGCGGGGCGCTATGATGAGGTTTACCGAGTGCTATCAGGTCAAACGCATGCCTATGACATGGCGGCCACCATCGCGCACTCTCTCGGGCTTGACTGCGAATCACGCCCGTGGATGATGATCTCGGAACCCGAGCAGGCACAGGCACAGGTGCAGCTCGAGCAGTTGTCTCACGAACCATTTGACGTCGGTGTCTTCGTGGGTGGGCACCTGAATAAACGTCTGCCATTGGCCTTCTGGCAAGCGCTATGCGATACGCTCAACGCCCGCGGTATTCGTTTTATCCTGCTCATCGGCCCGGAAGAGGCCTCGTTGCAGTCGGCACTTCAACATCATGTCGGCCGCCACGGCCATATTGCCCCCAGCATGCCGCTACGCACTTTTGCTGCAACGCTGGGGCAGCTTCCTCGCTTAATCACGCCGGATACGGGGCCGATGCATATGGCCGCAGCACTTGGCGTACCCGTTACTGCGGTACTGAACGTGGCGAGCTCACAAAAATTTGTCCCACGAGGTCATGCTGATCAGATATTGTTGTCACCCACCCCAGCAGAGGTTGTTGATGCAATCACCCAAGCGACGTTCTCTAGTCCCCTATCGTCTTGTGTTTCAGGAGACGTTGTTTCGTCATGCGTATCTTACTGGTAGAAG
Source organism: Vreelandella rituensis (assembly GCF_003336665.1). Classification (GTDB taxonomy): domain Bacteria; phylum Pseudomonadota; class Gammaproteobacteria; order Pseudomonadales; family Halomonadaceae; genus Vreelandella; species Vreelandella rituensis. Next base: position 1,434 of record NZ_QPIJ01000113.1, read on the forward strand.
ATGACCTGAGTCTGGCGTCCGGCATCCGCTTGGCGCTAAAGCCAGAGCGGTACACGGTGGATCATTTAAGCGATGGCCATCAGGCATTAGCCACCTTGGAGAGCCGCGAGCCGCTGGATGCCGTCATCCTGGATCTCGGGCTGCCCGGCGTCGATGGCATTGACGTGTTGCGCGCGGCGCGTCGTCGCCAAAATCACGTCCCTGTGCTTGTACTAACTGCACGCGACGCCGTCGAAGATCGCATCACGGGCCTGGACGCCGGTGCCGATGACTATCTCATCAAGCCCTTTGAAGTGGCCGAACTCAAGGCGCGTCTGCGTGCCTTGCTGCGACGCAGTGCCGGTAAAGGCGTCAGCGTCCTGACGTGTCGCGGTATCGAGCTTTCCCCCGATACGCTTCAAGTTGCTTACCAAGCGCAAACGATGGCGCTATCTCGCCGAGAATTTACGCTTTTATACGAGATGATGAGCCACCCAGGGCGTGTTTTTACCCGTGAGACCCTCACCCAACTGGTGTACGGCTGGGAAGACGAGGTCGAGAGCAATGCCATCGAGGTGCATATCCATCATCTGCGCAAGAAGTTTTTCCCTACCCTTATCCGTACCGTGCGGGGTATCGGCTACGTGCTAGACGCTGACACACCGGCTTCAACGCCATGAGTTCCATCCGCCGCCGCACACTCAGCGTGACGTTGCTGGTCTTTACAGTCAGCATGATGCTGATTGGTGTCATCAGCTACGTGTCCGCGACGCACGAGATCGAAGAGCTTTACGATGCGCACCTGGCGCAAAACGCCCGCTTGCTTGAGGGACTCTTGGCAACACCCACTATTAACGATAACGATGCGCTGCTTCGGCGCTTGGAAACGGCACTACAGCGCGCCGCCATCAAGGATGACGCCATTCCCGGGCATGGTTATGAAGGTAAATTCGCCTTTCAGCTCTGGGAGGGGGAGACGCTTCTATTACGCTCCTTCAATGCGCCTAGCCGCCCCCTTGCCGAGACGGCAGGTTATAGCGACCATCAAGTCGATGACGACGAATGGCGGGTGTACAGCCTGGTCTTGACACAACCAGGACGGCGCATCCTCGTGGCCGAGCGGGCCGATGTGCGTGGCGAGCTCATTCAAACCTTTGCTTTTCGTTCGTTGATACCTGACCTGATCGGCTTACCTATTTTAGCGCTGTTGCTCTGGTACGCCATCGGGTGGGGGTTAGCCCCCCTGCTACGTCTCACTGAACAAATTGCCAATCGCAATCCCGACGATCTAAAGCCTCTGGACATCGCGCCGCTGCCGTGCGAGCTGGATACGATGGTAGCGGCGCTGAATCGTCTGATGCTGCGTATTCGCGACCTTCGCCAGCGGGAAAAGCGCTTCATTGCCGATGCAGCACATGAATTACGCACTCCCTTGGCCGTGATGGACCTGCATGCACAGAACGCATTAGAAAAACAGAACACGCCGGAGGATCGGGAAGCGGCACTGATAGAAATGCGTGCTGGGGTCCTACGTACCACACGTCTGGTCTCGCAACTGCTCACCCTCGCCCGCCTAGAGCCGGGCAACGAGGACAGCATCATCTCTCAACCGTTACACCTGTTCCGCGAGGCGCAGGAAACGCTCGCTAAGCTCGCGCCTCTAGCGTCGCAGCACCGCCAAACGTTACAGCTCGATGCAGACCCTGAGGCCTCTTGGTGGATAACGGCTGAACCCGGCGCCATCGAAACGCTATTGCAAAACCTGGTCAGTAACGCGCTGCAACACTCCCCCATCGGCGGCACGATTACCGTCGGCCTTGCTACACACACGGACCACATTACACTCATCGTGGCTGATGAAGGCCCCGGTATCTCGCCCGACAAGCGTGAGCAGGTCATGGCCCGCTTTTATCGAGACAGTAACAACGGCGGTGCCGGCTTGGGGCTCTCCATCGTCGAACGCATTATCCACCGCCATCACGGCACGCTCGACATGCGCAACAGAGAAACGGGTGGGTTAAGTGTCGAGATAACGCTGCCGTATGTAACGTGATCTGGCAGCAGTTTTCCGGACAGCTTGTTAAGCGACTGTCAGCAGTGCTGCCTTATCGCTGGGGACCGATCGCAGCTAAAGGATGCTTGATCCCGGGTTATTCACGACGCAGGCCTGAAAACGAAGATAGCGAATGGTAACCTCTACAAAAATCAGTACGTTCCGGCAAGAACCTGATGCAAGAGGACCATTCGCCATGGGTGAAAGATTACCGTCCTGGTCACCGACCTGCAACGGCTCTGTTCATGTTCAACTAAGCGGCGATGCCACCACCAGCGATGCGGGTGGATTGGCACTTCGCGAAGCACTCGATACGA
>NZ_QPIJ01000114.1 GCF_003336665.1 Vreelandella rituensis
TGGAGGGTAGAATCGGTCATGGCGTATCCACTCTTGTTGGTTGAGATCTTGGTCGTGATCAATCAACAGGATACGCCACCCTTCCTACTTCCTCCCATACACCAGAAGTCACCATAGCTCCATGACTAACATCATCGACTTTAAGGCGGAGAATCACCTGAGTGCGGAGGCGCAGTTGAATGCGTTTCTTGAGTGGGCGAAAGCGACCCTCCCAAAGGGTATTCCTGATAGGGTGCACGCCAGTATTCTTTGGGAAGACGAGAGCTGGCATCTCCACGGCTTTGTAAGCTGTGCTTTCACGATTCTGGGATCGACCCGTATTGCCCCAGTAAAGATGCAGCCCCCCTTCACAGACTTTGCCAAGGCAGTCTTGGTGTACCGCCGTGTCTATCAAACAAAAAATAGCGTAAAGGACTCTCTCTCTGCTATGAGAGCCCTTGAGGTCGCACTGCTCGAGTTGACCGGTACGCGTGATGTGACGCTGGTTTCAGCGGCGATATGCAACCGAGCCTGTGAGCACATGAAAACTCACTGGAAAGTAGGCAATACCGCATACCGCGTCGGTAAGGAGCTTGAGAAAATCATCTCCCTGATGCGGGACAAAAAAATGCTCAAGACAAATTTTAGCTGGACTTCTCCGCTTAAACTGAAGCCCCGTCGCACGCTCAAACAGTTAAAAGCGGATCGTGAGCATAAGCTTCCCAGTCCTGAAGTGATAAAAGCCCTGGGGGAGATTTTTAATAACGATCTTACCAGCTCAATAGACATTGTCGTGACATCGGCATGCGCTCTTTTGCTCAGTACGCCTAGCCGTATTGGTGAGTTGGCAGATGTTGAGCAGGACTGCGTCGTGTTCAAAGAGGACACTAGAGGCAAGCAACGGATGTTCTTGCGCTGGTACGCTGAAAAAATAAATAAGCCAATGCTGAAACCCGTGGTTAAGCCTGAGATGGAGCCGGTCGTCGAGCGTGCAATTGCGTTGCTGAAATCGGTCACCGATGAAGGTCGGGCTCACGCGGCATTTCTGGAAGATTATCCCGATCAATTTCCACCGCACGAAGAGCTGCCACAAAAGGACCTTGATGATCCGCTTACCTACGCAGAAGTGTGTGCAGCGCTCAAAATTTCGATCCGAGGAGACCATAGCCCGCGAGTTAGCTTCAGATTCGCCTATTTGCAGAACTTTGAGAAGCGAAAGGCGATCAGCCCAGCCGCAAGGTCGTTATTGGGCGAGATACGCGACGGGTGGGATACTAGTCAGGGAAAGCGAATCTTTGCGAAGGGTAAGATGGGAATTCTGCGCTTCGAGTTTAACGACAGGTGTGTAATTACGTTACGCAAGCTAAATATTTTGGTGCGCGAAAAGTACCTATCTAAACATTTTCCTTACACCACGCCCTACACCGAAGGCAAAGCGCGTGTGAAGTACCGTGATGCGTTGTTCACTGTGCGCACAGGGGCACTGCCTGTTGAAAATGTTAACACGAGCATGCCAAAAGGTTTTGGCGTGGAAATCGCTGCTAGCCAATCACGTATGGTCGCCCAGTTGTCAGTCAGATCAAACAGGTTCGTAAGAAGCATATTTGAGCGCCATGGTTACCCAGCTTTTAAGGTAAATACGCACTCTTTTCGTCGAGCTGAACACAGAAATGAATAGAGCAGGCATGTCACAGTTCCTGATTGACGCATTTTCCGGGCGCACGACAATGGGCTCTGTCTACAACCATGAGACAGTCGAGGAGCGTACCCAAAGGGTTGCGCACCATCACCCAAAAACGAAGTATAGCAACGCGGCTCAGCGGCTGGAAAAGGTCAAAACAAATCAACCTTTAAGACTCAGTGATGTGACTGATCTCCATGAGGGGGATCAGGATCTAGTCATTCATCAGACACACGTTGGGATCTGTGTACACAACTTTGCCTCCGATCCCTGCCCGAAAATGGGGGCTTGTTTGACCTGCGGGAAGCTCGGTTGTGTGAAGGGTGATGATGTGAAGCTCGCAAACCTCAAAGAAGAACGCAAGGACCTTAAACGCCGCTACGACAAAGCGCGTGATGCGCAATCTCGCGATATTTTTGGGGCATCAGAATGGGCCAAAAAAGTGGGTATGGATCTTTATAAGTGTGACGCGCTGATCCAAACCCTGGAGAGCCCTGAACTCGAAAACGGCGACATCGTGTGGAACGTCGATAATGGTTGGACGCTGACAAACAATGCCGCCGCAATGGCAGGGCTAATCGATGCCAAAGGTATAGAAGCGCAAAATGAGCAACTGCTGTCATTAGATGATTTGTCAGCAATGCTAGACGAGATTGAGGTATAGCAATGGGGCATTTAACGAAGAAAGACGAAGCGCGCATCATCAAGCTAATTGAAGAGTGGTCGGAGCCAAAGCTGACTTGGCCTCTACTCGTTGAAGCATGCAAAGAAAAATTGGGTATCAGTCGTGCCCGCCAGTCTCTGATGAAGCTACCTGCCGTTGATATGGCGATGAAGAATCGCAAGGCCGCATTGAAGGCTCCGAAAGAAAAACCAGGATGGATTGACGATATTAGTGAAGCGAACGAGCGCATTGAACAACTGACTGAGAAGAACCAAAAGCTTATGTATGCTCTTCGGGAGATGCATGCGCGATTCTTAATATGGCAGGCAAACGCTGGTATGCGTGGAGTAACGCAATCGATGCTTGAGGAGCCAGTGCTTCAGCTCCAGAAAAAATAAATTGAGCGTTCATAAAGCTATACTTTGTGGACACCATGGCCAAGCTCCTAAATGCCAACCTTCTTGGTGTCCAAAAACCTTGCCTGTTAATTTCTTGACATGATGTATAGAAACCTTATTCTGTTTATGAACAGTATGAGGTTTGAGGAGTTTATGTCGGGAAAGCACGTTGGATACATTCGCGTCTCAACGGTCGGTCAGAATAGTGACCGTCAGCTTGATGGCGTCCGGCTAGACAAGGTGTTCGAAGAGAAAGTGTCTGGCAGAAATGCCGGTTCACGAGAAGTGCTCAATCACTGCCTCAATTATCTCAGAGAGCACGACACTCTGCATGTCCACAGCATTGACAGGCTCGCTCGCAACATGTCTGACCTGCTCTCGATTGTTGATGATCTAGTAAAGCGTGATGTTACCGTCAAGTTTTACTCTGAGGGATTAACGTTCGCCCCGCAGACAGATGATCCCATGGCGTCGTTGATGCTGCACATGCTTGGCGCATTTGCCGAATTTGAACGGTCGCTTATCGGCCAGCGGCGGAAAGAAGGGCTAGAAGCTGCCAGGAAGCGCGGAAAGCAGATTGGTCGGCGGAAATCGTTATCTGATGAGGATCTTTCGGAAATTGCTCAGAAGCTCTCTAAGGGGGTCTCTAAGAGCGATTTGGCAAAAGAATATGGCGTTTCCCGCACAACGCTATATGCAGCTTTGAACAAGTCTCAGGAGGCGTAATGGCGAGCCCACAAGAGCAGGGTCAAATCTATCTTGAAAGATTTCGAGAATGGGTTAAGTCCATGTCCGATGATGATTTTCGCCAGATCGTATACTCCCCAAAGGGCATCCTGAATAGACAGCAAATCAAAAAGCTTGCAGGCCTGTCAGACCAGGCGATCAAAAAAAATGAAAATGTAAAAGCCGAACTGCAAGATCTGGAGAATAGGCTGCGCGGTGATTTTCAACCCAGTTGTCCAAATAGCTGCGCTTAAGCAGCCTGTTTATTACGCTCGATTTCTTGCACTTTCCCGGGGTTGAGCGACACCGGACCGGTTACCTCCCAGTTTCGGGT
>NZ_QPIJ01000115.1 GCF_003336665.1 Vreelandella rituensis
CTATCTAAACACTCTAACCCTGTCGGTGAGTGAATGCCTTTATCCATGGAGCTTCATACTTTGTAGACAATTCTATATAGAAGAATCATGAAGCTTTCCATATACAACCTCTAACTGTTTTTTCAGCTCGCGATTTTCACTCTCAAGTTCTTTAACTCTTGCCTTAAGAGTCGTCACTAAGGCTGATTTTGAGGCCTCTGAAGCGCGTTGTGCTTCTTTGTATGCCTTCGGCTCTTTGCTTGCCTGCTGATCTCTGAGTCGCTTAATACGATCTGCTACGGCATCAGTCCTGTACAGCCAAGCCTTGGATACTCCCGCCTTTTCTGCAACGGTATTAAAGTTAATCGGAGCATTGGCCTTTAAAAGTTCTGATATGGCTGATTCAGTTTTTTTGAGTGTAGCTTCCTTCTTTCTTGCAGCCGAAGAAGCAAGGCCAGATGTGTTACGCTTATGCGTCATGGCCTGATACCTCCAGAGGTTCGATTATCTTAACGAGTGATGACTTAACAGAGTCGTTCATTTCAAGCTGTCGCTGCCAGCCATTCGCTTTACAGGTCGCTATGATTTTTTCCGTTTTTGCGAGTTGGTCACGATGCTGTGGCAGGTATCGATGGTCTGTCCTAAAGTTAGGGCAGTTCAGACAAGCGTTCGCATGAGGGCAGCTCCCTTGTACGACTGGTAGCGAACATAAGCCGTTTGGAAGGCTTTGAACAGCAATGTTTTTCTTGAGCCATTGTGCGTCAATATCATCAGGATCTGAACCTTCTACCAGTGTAATAGCTATATCTTCAGGCTCGTATATCTTTCCGTTTATATCGACCATTTTACCTTGGAATGCTGCAAACTCTTTCTTAAGGGTCTCGTCCATAATATGCGCATAGGTGCTGGTCATGGTGGGCGTTTCATGACCCAAATAGCGCTGAACGATATGCTGTGGCACGCCGTTATTAATCATGCGCGTAGCTGTCGTATGCCTGAACTGGTGATAGGTAAAGTGATAAACGCTACCGTCCGGCCCCAGGATATTTTCGGTGTCAGCAAGTGCATTAAGGTTCTTTATCAGAGTTCCCCTCGACCACGCCAATCCTGCTCTGGGGTAAGCTCTCTTGCCTCCTAACTGCATTTTTGGTGTTGGGAACAGCAACTCTTTTGGTGCTCCAAGCTCTTCTCTTACGGCTTGCTGCTGCTCCTGAATAACCCCAGTTAACTCTTTACTGATCGGAACAACATGGTCTTTCTTCATCTTGAACTGATAGTATTTAATAAAATAATCGCCTTGGTCATCGGGGTAAATGCAATCAAATGGTAAAGCGCAGCATTCACCAATTCGCATGCCTACTTCTTGCAGTACCAGAAAGAACCGCATGACGTGAGGGTGAAGCAAATCGATGTGCTTATTAAGCTGAGTCATCACCGTTTCAGGTATGAACCTTGGCAGCTTTTCTTCTGGCTTGGGATAGTCGGAGTCCGTGATTAGTCTTGTGGAACCAAATTCCAAAGAGCCCGTATCTTCGCACCACTCTATGTACTGGCGTAAAGACGCAAGCCTTCGCTTTCGTGTACTCCATTTGAGTTTCTTGTTTGACCATCGGTAGAGCATATTTTCGATAAAAGGGCGATCAATATCTGACGGGCTTAACTCGCCATCTGCCGCACATATATCTTGACCAAGCATCCTTATTGCATGCACGTTTGCAATCAGTGTCGCGCTAGACTTGGTGGCGTGACATGCCTTGATAAAATCTTTGGCTGACCGCTTTAGCCATGTGGGGCTGATCTCACTAAAACTAATCTTTATGGCCCCTGAGCCGCCTTGTAGCGTCAGATCCTCGCTACCGAAGAACCACACGTCATCAGTGTTAATGCGCTTGTTTTCCGTACACTCTTTGCAGATGTCTTTGTGATATCGGTTTATTGTCGATTCATGAACACCAGACTCACGCATTAGCATCTTTATGCTTATGTAGCCGCCAGGTCGCACTGGATCGGTATTGATGGGTGTATTGTTTCGAAGCCGCTCTAATGCGCTTAGAAGTTCCCTGCGTTCGGTGTTACGACGATCATTGGTCTGGATATCTATTTGCTTCAGAATAATGCTGTGAAGGTCTTTGTAGGACTTCCTTACGTTGTTGTCGAAACCAGTTCGCATACCAGCGCGAATACAAACACCTTTCACCGTAATCTCGGAGTCTTCTCGAATCATCTGATTAAGGGCATTAACCAGCTTTTCATGGTTTTCCTTTGAGCCTTGCCCTTTGTAGTCGCAACGAACGACAATTTTTTGTTTCGGAAGCGGTTCTTTATTTAATGTAATCGGCACAACCTTAAGATTACTCGACACCACTGGTCTCCTGTTTAAATTTACTAAACGCTTCCTTCAAATCCTTCTCATTAAGGTGTGCATAAGTATTGATTGTTGTTTGTATATCTTTATGACCAAGGCGCTTTTGGACATACGATGCATCCCAACCGCTTCTTAATAATTCAGTAGCATGCGTATGCCTGAAGATGTGCGGTGTAAAGGGGATATCAAGCTTTTTAGATAGGCGTTTGAACTTGGTATAGACCGTTGAATACGCCAATGGCTTACCAACATCAGCCCCCCAGATATTGATAAAAACATAGTCTGAGTCAATATCATCAAACTCATTAACCACGTAGTCGGTGTATAGCTTTATCAGGTCAGAGCTTATATCAACCACTCTACGTTCATTGCTTTTGGCCCTAGCCGCATTAGCGTTATCGCCTCGTGGTACAATGTGAATTGTCTTGTCCCAGCTTTTGATATCTTCATGCCTTAAGCCAAGACACTCACCAATCCGCATACCCGTCTCATACAGCATTAAAACAAGAAGCTTATCTCGAAGAGACTTACAAGCCCCAGACAATTGCTTAACTTTCTTGGTCGTCAATATCTCTGGTAAACGCTTAGGCTCTTTGAGCTTCAAGACGTTTTGGGTTGATGCTTCTGACTTGCTGATATGATGGAGAAATGGCTTGTAACTGGCTTTCTTGCCCTTAACCAACTTCTTTACGTTAGGGTCTTTAGAATCACTTAACCTTGAACTGTAATCATAGAACGATGAAACGGCGGTAACGATGGCATTGATTGTTTTGGCTGTTCGTTTTGATTCTGACTGATATAAAGGCACAACATTATCCACTGAGCCTCTCTTCAGAAAATTAATAAACTGCGACATCTCACTCAGAGTAACCTGATTCCATTCGTAATCCATGCTACCCAAAAACAACCAGAACTCTTTAAGGTGGTAAGCATAAGATCGAATAGTGTTAGGTGACTTCCCAACTGAGTGGAGGTACTTAAGGTATGAATCTATTTGAGGGATAGGAAGAAAGTCACTATCAAGAACTATCCAAAAGTCTTGAGTGTCATGATTGATTCTTATCTTCTGTACTTTCATCATCAGATATACGCTATAGAGCTGTAATGGATAATAATTCTACAGCGTACCAAGCTAACAGTAAAGGCCTCTTTGTATACTTTGTGGATTGAAAATATTGTGTAGTAGATAACG
>NZ_QPIJ01000116.1 GCF_003336665.1 Vreelandella rituensis
ATGCCCTGTGCAATGCCCATCACCTTCGCGAACTGATCGGTGTCTGGGAAAACGACCAGCAGGCCTGGGCCAAAACCCTGCATGATCTGCTGCTGGCGATGAACCAGGCCGTTGAAGACGCTGGAGGCAGGCTCTCTCCCGACGCGGTTCGACGATGGCGAGAGCGCTATCGCCATTGCCTGGCGGAAGGCGACGTCGAGAGCCCACCGCCGGCCAAACCTCTGCCTGGAACCCGAGGACGCACCAAGCGCACCAAGGCACGCAATCTGCTCGAACGCCTCCAGGCACGCGAGGACGATGTGCTGCGTTTTCTTGAGGATTCGGCCGCGCCTTTTACCAACAACCAGGGTGAGCGTGACCTGCGGATGACCAAGGTCCAGCAGAAGATATCGGGCTGCTTCCGCTCGTGGGAAGGTGCGGAGATCTTCTGCCGGATGCGCAGCTTCCTCTCGACGTCCGTCAAGCAGGGCCTGTCGGCTCACGCGGCACTGGAGCAACTCTTTGCGGGTGAGATGCCCTCGTTCATGCGCCGAGATGAACGGAGTCAGGCAGCGTGAGCTGAACAGTTACTATTTTTCTTAAATTAACCTGTATTCATGAAGTAACTGCAGCGCTTTGGAGCTACCGTCGCGCAAACGCCACTCTACCGGTACTGAGATGGAACCGATCAACTGGACAACTTAATGGTGCTACTAAGCTCTGAACCCACTGTATGCCTAATTCAAATTACTTAGTTCAAGAGTTTTTGGTAGTACACCGCATCTGGTGTCTGGTAATCAAGGCTCTGGTGATGGCGGGACTGATTTTAATGCCGAAAGTAGCAGCTGAGTCTCTGTTTCAAGTGGCGTCCGTTCTCAATGGCAGAGCGGGCGGCGCTATTTTTGCTCGGGCTCGACCACGATCACGGATTCCAGCCTTTTCTTTTCCAGGGTTGCCAAGGCAATGTCGTAACAATCTTCGATATGGCTGTTTCCCATGTACTTCATGGCGGTGAAGCTGATGCCGCCTGCCACGGCGCTGCCGACAAAGGGAGCGAACTTGGCAACCCCTTTCGCCGCCACCTTGCCTGCCGTCTTGTTTAGCAGCAACACGATCAGTTTTTTGGTGATGTATTTCCCGGCCATCTTGCTTCCCGTATTGGAAATGGCGGTCATTACAAACAGCTTGGATTCGGTATCGAGGCTGTCGATTTGTTCAGGTGACAAACCGAATTTTTGATTAATTGCGGGAATTAACCGCATCAATATGGCAACGTCTGAACCTATATCTACGCCAGGTATCGGAATGATCGCTGCGCCGGCAGAAAGTCTTGAACTCTTCGTGACCAACGACTGACATGACTTTTTAACCGCTTCGAGATCTTCCAGTGACTCGATCATTGTGTTGTCCTCTTTTCACGAACGACATGATGTTTTCTGACGAACTTACCCGAGAGAATCGTTATGGCGACCCTTCAATAACGTAGCAGTTAGACAATCATCGGCGATAAAAGGGTCACTCACGGCGATTGAGACAATGGTCGGCGCATTGAAAAGCCGGCCAAGGGCAGCTTGGAAGGACTCGGCTGGCCTCTGAGCCGAATACGACCCATAATCGGCTCATTTTTTGATCTGAATAGGGAGCGTTAACTGGCTCATGTACATCTGGGAACAAGGCGACTGGCCAAACTTTGAACCAACCCCGGCGCAATCTCGGTTGCTTTAGCTTCGAGTCAAGCCGGCTCGGCCAGGGAAGGCCGCTATCGGCGGCGTAGCCGCCGCGATTGTTGTTCACCTTTCTCGGAGGTGGGGCGTTGCTGGTCGGTGATGTACTGCGTCACGATATCCAGCGGTGCGCCCCCACAACTGACGACGCAGTAGGACGGTGACCAGAACTGGCTGCCCCAGAGTTTGTCGGCGATGCCTTGTGCAAACTCCTTGCGTATCACGTAAGCACTCTTGCCTTTGAGCTTGCCGATAAAGTGAGACAGGGCTTTCTGTGGTGGGCAGATGACCAGCAGGTGGCGATGGTCGGAGGTTTCGCGCAACACCTCGTCCAAACGGATCAACATCGACTCGGTGAAGACATCACACCGATATTTCGGGACAAAGACAAGGTGGAAGTGAAGTCGGTAAACGCATGACCTGAAAGTTCTCCAGGGGTACTCGTCACTCATAGCCTTGACTCATTAGGGGGATGGCGCTAGCCTGGAACCATTGTCCTGTTTATGCAACCAGGTCCCTTATGGCGCAGCGCGGTTTTTCATTAAGCATCACGGATCGCCTGTCTTCGCGACAGGCGATCACCTTTGCTCAATGGATAGGCGCCGCGAATGTGCTGCGTAATTGTAAGGTGCGCGAGTATCGTGACTTGCTGGCGCAAGGCCGAGGAACCGAGATCAACCAGGCGTACGCACCGATCAAGCAAGACCCTGACGTTGCCTTCCTGAAAGACATACCCGTTCAAATCCTGCGTAACGCCGCCAGCTCGGCCTATGCCGATGCGGAAGCCGCCCGAAAAGGGATTTCCAGGTTTCCCAAGGTCAAAGGCCGAAACAAGAAACGTAGCTGTATCATCACCAAGGAATTGTTTGATCTTCAGCCTGTCGCAAACGACAAGACTCAGGTGACGATCTATGACTCGGCAACCAGGAAGCGCACAAAGCTGTTTTCTATCACCGTGCCTTATTCGCCCGCGTCACTGAGCAAGCAGTTCATCATCAGCCGTCAGGGGCGCAGCTTCACGTTCTCCGGCTCACTGGAGGATGGTCAGACCTACCCTGACAACGAGGCGCTACTCAACGACGTTGCGTACCTTGATGACGACAAGCTGCTGGGTTATATCACTGGACTGGACGGCGGTGTTGCCCGCCCCCTTCAGGCCTGCAATGGCACGATCTTCGACTACACCCCGGAAGAAAAGCGCCAGCTTCGGCGGCATAACGACCGGATCAAGCGGCTCCAGGCAGCCCCCAGTGGCAAGAAACGTCGCAATGGCAATAAGTCCAGGCGCTGCGCGTCGAACAATCAGCGTCATCTCGCCAACCAGATATCCACCCTGCATGGCAAGATTCGTCGACTGCGCCGGAATTTCGCGCATCGCGTGTCGCGGAACGTCGTGGAAACGTCAGGCGAGATCATCTGTGTGGAAGACCTCAAACTCAAGGCGATGACCAGGCGGGCGAAGAAGAAAACCCAAGGCCGCCAGACTCTTAAAAATGGGGCAAGGGCCAAGTCCGGGCTTAACCGTGGCCTGAACAATGTCGGCCTGGGGCAGATCTATACCCTGATCAAATACAAGGCCAATGCCCGAAACAAGGCGTTTCTCAAGATCAATCCGGCGTACACCTCGAAGGAGTGTCATGCCTGTGG
>NZ_QPIJ01000117.1 GCF_003336665.1 Vreelandella rituensis
TACGGGCCTGGTGACGCAGGTCTTCCAACCTGTCTCCCCTCGGGAATGTCTGCAACCGGCTCCTACCTTGCGGTAGCGACCAGAACCTTCGGCGCTTTACCTTTCACCAGCGTGATCCTGACCTTCCAGAGCGCCGAACTGAGCGAAGCATTCGGCGGTGGGTCTTGACGACCTGTTGCAAACGTAGCGGGTTGGCTACCGCTTTCCCTGGTCAACCGGGCTTGCTTTCACAAGCCTCGTCCTTTAGGGCGAGGTAGTTGACCCAGATGCCTAAGACCGATAGTTAGTGCTCACCTTGCCCATGGCGGGCAACTCGGTCACTATCCTCTCTATTGTTAGCAAACAAATAACTAGGATGGATCGCATGGTGATTCTTTAATGTTCAACGAACTCTCGCTGATGGAGACCCAGCAAGAGGTGCACGAGCTGATTGCTCAACAGGCGCCCCTCGGCCAGACACTGAATGGCATTGCTCGCTGGATCGAGATCATGCTGCCCGATGCCATCGTGGCCTTCATGCGCTTCAATCCCGTCCAACAGTCTCTTAGCCTCTATCCCAGTCAGCGCTTCTCCGAGCGCTATCAGAACCTGCTGCAAGACGTACCGATCGGCCCAAACGCGGCCTCCTTTGGCTGCGCGGCCTATCAGCGACAACTTGTGGTAACCGAGGATATTCGCACTGACGCTCGCTGGTTAGCGTTTCGCGATGCCGCAGAGATCGAAGGCCTGCGCGCCTGCTGGTCTAGTCCGGTGATGACGGCCACAGGTGATTTATTGGGAACTTTCGGCACCTATTATCGCAAGCCCCGCATCCCTGATGAAACGAGTCAGCGTCGTTTGCGCCAGGCCGCCGCGCTGGTGGCGCTGGCCATCGTGCGTGATAGCGATACCACCAGTCATCGCACCTTGGCCGAATGGCACCGTTCGCTGTTTGTGAATCACCCCGACGGCGTCTACGAGTTTGACCTGGAAGGCCGCTTCCAACGTAGTAATGCCGCCTTGTCACGCATCACGGGCTATACGGAAGAGGCGCTGCTTGGCCGTCATTTCAGCGAGTTCGTTGAACCCGACTACCGTGAGTTTACCCAGGCCAGTTTTGATGTCGCCAGACAAGGTGGCTCGCGTGAATACGAGACCATGGGTAAGCACCACGATGGCCACGCCTATTATCTGGAAATCCTGAACTTCCCTGTGTCTATTGATGGCGAGGTTGTCGGGGTCTACGGCATCTGCCGAGATATCATGGCGCGCAAACAAGCAGAGGAAGCGCGACGCCTGTTGGAGCGAGGTATCCAGGCGACGCCTAATGGGATAGTCATGGCCGATGCCAGCAAGCCCGACATGCCGCTGGTCTATGTCAATGACGCCTTCTGTACCCTGTCGGGTTACATGCCAGAGGAGGTCCTGGGCCGCAACTGCCGTTTGCTGCAGGGGCCGGACACCGACGTAGCGTCCGCTACCGCCATCCAGCAGGCCATCGTCAAACGCGACTGCGTGAATATCATCCTCCTCAACTACCGCAGGGATGGCACGACCTTCTGGAACCGGCTGTCGCTCAGCCCGGTGTTCGACGACCAAGGCTGTTGCACCCATTACATTGGCATCCAGCAAGATATCACCCAGCATCGCGAACAGAAGGCACAGCTCGCCTATCAAGCAACACATGACATGTTGACGGGCCTACCTAACCGCACCCAGCTGGATAAGCACCTGTGCGAAACCTTCGAACGCACCCAGCAGGAGGAAGGCCTAGTGGTGGTCATGCACCTCGACCTGGACGGTTTCAAGGCGGTCAATGATGGGCTAGGGCATCATATTGGCAACTTGCTGCTGGTCGCGGTGGCAGAGCGCCTGCAACAACTGATTGCGCCAGGGGATACGGTGGCTCGTCTGACTAGCGATGAGTTTGCACTGTTGCTTCCCAACCTGGAGAGCATCCAGGCGGGCAAGGTCTTTGCCGAGCGGGTCCTGGAGACGTTGTCAACTCCCGTCCTGGTCGCGGACAAGCCTTTGCACATCAGTGCCAGCATTGGCATTGCGTGCAACGACGACACTGTAGAACACCCCCATGAACTGATGCAGCGCGCCGACTTGGCCATGGCTGAGGCCAAGCAGCAAGGCCGCAACACCTGGCACTTGTATCAGGGCGACGTGCAGCGAATCACCGAAAAATCGGTATTAATGCGACACGATCTGCATACCGCGCTGGGTCATGATCAGTTCGAGTTGTATTACCAGCCCATTGTGGAGGCGGTGAGCGGGCGAATTCGCGGTATGGAGGCCTTGATTCGTTGGCATCATCCCGAGAAGGGCATGGTTTCGCCGATGGAGTTCATCCCGCTCGCTGAACAAACGGGTCAGATCATCCCGATAGGGCGCTGGGTGCTGCGCCGCGCCTGCCAAGATGCAGCAGCCACCTACGCTGCAGGCGAGCGAGTGGTGCCGGTGGCCATCAACATCTCATCATTGCAGTTTCGGCGTGAAGGCTTCTTGGAGGACGTCCAACAGGCGCTGGCCGACACAGACCTGCCCCCAGAACTACTGGAATTTGAGGTGACCGAGAGTGTGCTGTTGGACGGGGCCGAGCAGGCCATCGAATTGATCAACCAGCTCAAGACAATAGGCATCAAGGTGGCTCTCGACGACTTCGGTACCGGCTTCTCAAGCCTGAGTTACCTGCGCGATCTACCCATTCATAAGGTCAAGCTGGACCGGGCTTTCATCAAGGATATCACTACCAACCGCAGCAATGCCGCCATAGTGCAGGGGATTATCACCATGGCGCACCACATGGATTTGGTGGTGGTCGCCGAGGGTATTGAAGAGCGAGAGCAGCAGCAGGATCTGATCCGCCGTAACTGTGATCTGCTGCAAGGCTACCTCTTCGCCAAGCCTATGCCTCGAGAGGCAGTCGTAGCGCTCCCTGACCTGTTGCCCTAGAAAACCCGAAGATTGTGCCCTTGTGTCATCGTTTTGCGCGGGAAACCCGGTTGCTTTAGCGCCGGGAGGGATAGCGCGTCGTGCGCAGCACGACTCGGGGTTCCCTGTCCGCGCCTCCTTTAGTGTTGAGTCGTGGGTATCTGGTGGTAGCCGTAGCCATCACCGCGTTGCAGCAGGGTGCAGTGGCGCCAGGAGATACCCTGAACCGCGCCCTGTTCGGTCTGAATATTGAAACTGCCGGTCTTGCGGATGGCCACGCGACCTGTATGTGTCCCGGCCTTCTTGCCGCTGGGCACCACCGCCCTGACCCTATCGCCGGTCTGAA
>NZ_QPIJ01000118.1 GCF_003336665.1 Vreelandella rituensis
AAGCCGGTTGTGAAAGCCCTGGGCTCAACCTGGGAACTGCATCCGGAACTGTCAGGCTAGAGTGCAGGAGAGGAAGGTAGAATTCCCGGTGTAGCGGTGAAATGCGTAGAGATCGGGAGGAATACCAGTGGCGAAGGCGGCCTTCTGGACTGACACTGACGCTGAGGTGCGAAAGCGTGGGTAGCAAACAGGATTAGATACCCTGGTAGTCCACGCCGTAAACGATGTCGACCAGCCGTTGGGTGCCTTGAGCACTTTGTGGCGAAGTTAACGCGATAAGTCGACCGCCTGGGGAGTACGGCCGCAAGGTTAAAACTCAAATGAATTGACGGGGGCCCGCACAAGCGGTGGAGCATGTGGTTTAATTCGATGCAACGCGAAGAACCTTACCTACCCTTGACATCCTGCGAAGCCGGAAGAGATTCTGGTGTGCCTTCGGGAGCGCAGAGACAGGTGCTGCATGGCTGTCGTCAGCTCGTGTTGTGAAATGTTGGGTTAAGTCCCGTAACGAGCGCAACCCTTGTCCTTATTTGCCAGCGGGTCATGCCGGGAACTCTAAGGAGACTGCCGGTGACAAACCGGAGGAAGGTGGGGACGACGTCAAGTCATCATGGCCCTTACGGGTAGGGCTACACACGTGCTACAATGGCCGGTACAAAGGGTTGCGAGCTCGCGAGAGTCAGCGAATCCCAGAAAGCCGGTCTCAGTCCGGATCGGAGTCTGCAACTCGACTCCGTGAAGTCGGAATCGCTAGTAATCGTGAATCAGAATGTCACGGTGAATACGTTCCCGGGCCTTGTACACACCGCCCGTCACACCATGGGAGTGGACTGCACCAGAAGTGGTTAGCCTAACGCAAGAGGGCGATCACCACGGTGTGGTTCATGACTGGGGTGAAGTCGTAACAAGGTAGCCGTAGGGGAACCTGCGGCTGGATCACCTCCTTAAACGACAACGCATCCTCGCGACAAGCGCTCACAATGAATTATCTGATCAAGAGACTGAGAGTAAGCAGTGACAAACCACCTGGGCGGTTAACGCCAGATGCGTTGTCACTGCTTATCAGCAGTCGCTCTTTAACAATGTATATCATGCTGATGAACGCAGAAGACGCAAGTCTTTTGTATGTTGTCATTGCGACCCAGACTCCTTCGGGTTATAGGGTCAAGCAATGAAGCGCACACGGTGGATGCCTAGGCAGCCAGAGGCGATGAAAGACGTGGCAGCCTGCGATAAGGCTCGGCGAGNAAGGGTGAGGTCGGCAGTTCAAGTCTGCCCAGACCCACCAAATTCCTGTGATGCTGCGTTAAAATGCTTCTCGTATAGCAGGCTATACGTCGTCGCACTTTGCCTTGTCTCACAGAAATTTGTGGAGAAAAGGTGTCGCACGATGGGGCCATAGCTCAGCTGGGAGAGCGCCTGCCTTGCACGCAGGAGGTCAGCGGTTCGATCCCGCTTGGCTCCACCAACGCACCTGCCGTGAATTACCGTCCGTGACCAGTGATAAGCACTCGAGACAATCAGTGCTTATCACTGTTCATTGAACAGTCGCTCTTTAACAATGTATATCATGCTGATGAACGCAGAAGACGCAAGTTTTCTGCATGTTGTCATTGCGACCCAGACTCCTTCGGGTTATAGGGTCAAGCAATGAAGCGCACACGGTGGATGCCTAGGCAGCCAGAGGCGACGAAAGACGTGGCAGCCTGCGATAAGGCTCGGCGAGGTGGCAAACAACCTGTGACCCGGGCATTTCTGAATGGGGAAACCCACTCATCACAAGATGAGTATCGTGCACTGAATACATAGGTGTACGAGGCGAACCAGGGGAACTGAAACATCTAAGTACCCTGAGGAAAAGAAATCAACCGAGATTCCCCTAGTAGCGGCGAGCGAACGGGGACCAGCCCTTAAGCGTGTGACTGATTAGGCGAACGTGCTGGGAAGCACGGCCGTAGCGGGTGATAGCCCCGTAGTCGAAAATCTGATCACGTGAAATCGAGTAGGTCGGGGCACGAGAAACCTTGACTGAACATGGGGGGACCATCCTCCAAGGCTAAATACTCCTGGCTGACCGATAGTGAACCAGTACCGTGAGGGAAAGGCGAAAAGAACCCCGGAGAGGGGAGTGAAATAGATCCTGAAACCGTGTGCGTACAAGCAGTCGGAGCCCACTTGTTGGGTGACGGCGTACCTTTTGTATAATGGGTCAGCGACTTATTTTCAGTGGCGAGGTTAACCGTATAGGGGAGCCGTAGGGAAACCGAGTCTTAACTGGGCGCGCTAGTCGCTGGAAATAGACCCGAAACCGGGCGATCTATCCATGAGCAGGGTGAAGGTTGAGTAACATCAACTGGAGGCCCGAACCAGGATCTGTTGAAAAAGATTTGGATGACTTGTGGATCGGAGTGAAAGGCTAATCAAGCCCGGAGATAGCTGGTTCTCCTCGAAAGCTATTTAGGTAGCGCCTCATGTATCACCACCGGGGGTAGAGCACTGTTTCGGCTAGGGGGTCATCCCGACTTACCAACCCGAGGCAAACTCCGAATACCGGTGAGTGCAGCGTGGGAGACACACAGCGGGTGCTAACGTCCGTTGTGAAAAGGGAAACAACCCAGACCGTCAGCTAAGGTCCCCAAATCCTGGTTAAGTGGGAAACGATGTGGGAAGGCTCAGACAGCTAGGAGGTTGGCTTAGAAGCAGCCATCCTTTAAAGAAAGCGTAATAGCTCACTAGTCGAGTCGGCCTGCGCGGAAGATGTAACGGGGCTAAACCAGGTACCGAAGCTACGGGTGTGTTCTTAGGAACACGCGGTAGAGGAGCGTCGTGTACGCCGATGAAGGTGGATTGAGAAGTCTGCTGGAGGTATCACGAGTGCGAATGCTGACATGAGTAACGATAAAGGGCGTGAAAAACGCCCTCGCCGGAAGACCAAGGGTTTCTGTTCGACGCTAATCGGAGCAGAGTGAGTCGGCCCCTAAGGCGAGGCCGAAAGGCGTAGTCGATGGGAAACGGGTCAATATTCCCGTACCGGACATGATTGCGATGGGGGGACGGAGAAGGCTAGGTGGGCCAGGCGTTGGTTGTCCTGGTGAAAGTGAGTAGGCTGAGGGTCTAGGCAAATCCGGATCCTTAAGGCCGAGACACGAGATGAACTGACCACGGTCAGGAAGTCACTGATGCCACGCTTCCAGGAAAAGCCTCTAAGCTTCAGATCATGTGCGACCGTACCCCAAACCGACACAGGTGGTCAGGGAG
>NZ_QPIJ01000119.1 GCF_003336665.1 Vreelandella rituensis
CCTGCTGGAACGCTTTTCTTCCTACTTGGGTCTGGACTTCAATGACATAAAATCCCGTCCCGACTTTGATGAGATGTGCCATTACGGCGCTATTGCGTCATGAAACTGTCCGAACCATTGTTATAACTTGCATCAACGTTTTCCAGGCATCCTCTCCCTACCTTAGGGAAACTAGAGTTTGCCCAAAGTTCTAAGCATTACGAAGGAGTCGATAAATGCTAATAAATTCAATAAAAAGCGTAAAAACCGCATCTAGGGAAATTCAGAGCACCAGCACCCAGAAACCTCTTCGCACCTGTTTGCCAGAAGAGCAATTCCTGCTGGCCAGAGACCATGAAATCCAGGAGCGCCACCGCTACCGCGGGTTTGAGTTGAGCTTTCTTCCTCTCAACCCGGCCATCAGTCAACTGATGGCGATGCTTGGGCTCGAATGCGAGCAACGACTGGCCAGTCTCGCGCAGACTGCCGAACACCTTCAGCTAGGCGTTGGCCTGGAAAAATGCGAGGTGCATGGTGTTATCCCCCCTGACATGCGCAGGCAACATTTTTTTGTGGTCAATGAAGATATGGCTTATCAGGCACTGAACCATGCCTTAGCTGCAGCATATCATTCACATCAATTTCATGAACTTCTGGTAAAAACATGCAGCACCTTGGAATTACATGTCTTGCTAAAAGAGTTCGTCACCCAGAAGAAAAATGCCTGCCATATTCTTGAGGAAGTGCAAGACAGCCTAAGACAGCTTGCCGGTTAAAGAAAACAGCTAAAGAAAACAACAAGTTTTTTATCCGACATTATCCCTACGGATAAAAGAATCGACTGGCGACTGCCGGACAGACCATAGAAACAACTGCGAAATGCCATGGAGTTCTTGATGCCTGATTCTTCCTTGGGGAAGCCATTGCCTATTATCTCGCATCTTTCAAACCACACGGAAGAACGGCGTCTCGCAGCCTTGCATGCCACTGGCCTGTTGGACACCTTGCCCGAAGAGCGATTCGATCGCCTGACGCGTCTGGCGCACCGCCTGTTCGAGGTGCCTATTGTATTGGTATCGATGGTGGATCGAGACCGTCAATGGTTCAAGTCAAGCCAGGGGGTAAGCCTTCGGGAAACGCCACGGCATATCGCCTTCTGCTCCTGGACGATTCAGAGCGATGAACTCATGGAAGTGCCCGATACCCGCCTGGATGAGCGTTTTCGCGACAACCCCTTTGTGACCGGCCCGCCGTATGTTCGTTTCTATGCAGGCCAGCCATTGCACTTGGCAACAGGCGAGAGGATTGGCACGCTCTGCCTGATAGAAGCGGAGCCACGCCAGCTTCTGCCCCGCGAGAAGCAACTACTTTCAGACATTGCGCGGTTGGTCGAACAAGAGTTTTCCCTTGGCACCCAATACCCAACGGATAATATTACCGGGTGCCTGGACGAGCTGGCGTTTACCCCCCGAGCCACGAACACCCTCGCCTTATGTCGACGTCACGACATCAATGCCGTGTTGATCAGAATACGCATCCTCAACATGGCGCGAATCGGTCAGCTTCATGGTGATGAAGATGGCGGCGAAGTTGGTAGTAACGAGAGCCATCAACTGCTTGAGCAGTTGGGTAAGACCATGGCGAAGATCGCTTCTCAAGCCGAGGTGGTCGGTCGTTATGGCAACGATACGGTCGCGGCGTTGTTAATGGATGCCACCCTAGGAGAAATCAGGCTGCTGTGCGCGCAGCTTAAAGCCGCCCTGCAGCGCTGGAACGGTCTGCGCCGCCCCGGCGAAACAAAGCTTTACTGTCATATTGAAGTGGCTTCCGCCAGCCTCGACGCTCAGGAAACCTTAGCGCACCTCTTTGAAGGCGGATGGACGCACTATTTCACTATCGACGGGGAATGAGGGTCAAAAACTGAATCTGGAAGGTGTAACCGAGAATCGCCGCCCTTTAGACGGCGAGGAGGTCAATGGCTTTCACTTTCCTGGCCGGCGGTCGCCTTCGATGAAATTGGCCGTGAACGCCGCCTTGCCATGGGTTTCATAGGCCCATTTCATGGTGTCAGAAACCACTCGCATCACCTCATCAAACTCACCGAATACCTGCGTGCTCATGCGGTTGGGATAGACCTCGAGGCCGCTTTGCTCCAGGCGTTTGACGATTTCGCTCACGATGGGTTTGAAATCGTCGGTCAGGGGGTAATAGCTGAGTTGCGCGGAAAGATACATGATTTGTCTCCTTAATTTCTAATTTTCAAACGCTCCCAAGCCTTGAGCAACGCCTGTCGAGTTTCTTCTGGATGCTCCAACGGAAACATATGAGTACCCGGCACCATACTGAGCGCCACGCCACGTCGGCGTAACCGCCGAATGCGCGCGGGGGTCAACAAGTCCGACTCATCACCGGCAATCACATGTAGCGGCACCGCCGCACGCTCGGGCAATCGCGATAGATGATCCGGCAAATGACGAAAGATCTCGATTTCGACCGCTGGGTCAAATGTCAGCTCGGCTCTGCCGTCATCCAACACTCGGGTTCCTGCTTCAATGTAGTCGTGAAGTGCTTCGGGCGTAAAGCGGCGAAACAGCCCCCTTCGGCGCAATGAAATCGCCATGGTCTCGCGACTCGGCCATAGCGTACGCCGCCCTTGGGTTTTGCCTGCGGGCGTGATCCGATCAATGAAACCGAAACGTTTGGCGGCTTTCATGACCCAGGCGTCCACCCCCAGCATCAAGGGCGGGTCGAGCATGATGACGCCCATGAAGCGCTGAGGTTGTTTTTGCGCAGCCATGGCCATCAGGGTCCCCCCCAGCGAGTGCCCTACCCCCAGCACCGGTGCCTGCGTCTCGGGCAGGTGAGCCAATAACTCATCCACCAGATTGGCCCAATTGTGGTTGACCGGAAATTGAGGATGGTGCCCGAGACGATCCACCGGGTGCAGATCGAATTGCTCGGCCAGAGGAGCCAGCAGGCTGCGATAACTCAGGCCGGGAAAACCATTGGCATGGGCGAATACCAGCCGAGGTCGAGGAGAAGCGGGCGAAGACGTCATGGCGAACTCGTGATTGGCAAGTGGATCCAAAGGCTATCATACGACTGTTTTAACGCCAGTCTTGAACCCTCCGACGATTCATTCAAAGAATAGAATCGCGGATTCCCATCACTCTCACGCGCTTTGTTGCCAAAGTGTGGAGAGCGTGACCGGAGTTCGCGGTGTGCGAGTCGGCGTTTGC